>NZ_CP061292.1:638424-1276848 GCF_018687475.1 Polynucleobacter sp. MWH-UH24A | reverse complement strand
ATGGTGAAGATGGCATCCAAGGGGTACCCAGAGGAAAGTTCTTGGGTTTGATTGATCTTTCAACCTCCACCCCGATGTATTACTTTGCCTTGGTCGTATTTGTTATCGCATTCTTTCTGATTAAGCGCATTGTTAGTTCCCCGTTTGGCCAGGTCTTGAAATCCATTCGCGAGAATGAACCGCGAGCCATTTCCCTTGGATACGATGTAAATCGGTATAAATTAATTGCATTTACCTTATCGGCCGGTTTAGCAGGATTAGGCGGTGGATTAAAAAGCTTAGTACTGCAATTAGCATCCTTATCTGATGTCTTTTGGCACACGTCTGGTGAGGCAGTGTTGATGACTATTTTGGGCGGCATTGGAACATTGTGGGGACCTGTTGCAGGCGCTGCTGTCATCATCAATCTGCAAAATTACTTAGCCAACTTAGGCGGGTGGAGCACAATCACTACCGGAGCAATTTTTGTGGTCTGCGTTCTTGCATTCAGACGAGGAATTATTGGAGAAATTGCGTATCGTCTCAAGATTAAGTTGTAGTCATTTTTTTTGACACATTACATTCAATGGTTTCGGTCATTATTGTTCTATGAATAACCTTGACATGCATTCCAAATTTAGCGCTGAACTTAAGAAAATTTTCATTCTTTTTATTTACTTTGCAATCTGGTTTTCTGCACTCTCGTTTTTAAGTTACTCCATCTTGCGGCACGATGGAATTCCTTATGCACCGCTTAGTTTCGCCTTGATCAAAGCTTTTTTGTGTGCCAAGTTTATGCTTATGGGTCAGGCACTTTATCCGATCGAGAGTAGGCGCGATAAGCCACTGATTGGACAGATCCTACTTCGCTCGATTGTCTACCTAGGTATCGTTATTTTGTTGAGTGCTCTCGAATCCGGTTTGGATGGTTGGATCCACCACCGAGGATTTATTAGCTCATTAGCTAATTTTGGAAATGGTGACCCGATTCATATACTGGCACTCAGTTTGATTTATTGGTTAATCGTATTGCCTTACCTCACATTTATGAGCTTGCAATCGGTCATTGGGTCGCCGGAGATGAAAAAGATTTTTTGGGGCTAATTACAAATTGATGCGATTGCCCAGTAATCGACCCCTTCGCATCGCACTCATATCGGGCGTGGTACTGGCAATCTTGGCCAGTCTATTTTGGTTGATTGGTGTCACTTGGGCGCCCACGTGGATCAAAAAGCAAATTGAGGGATACAGCCAGCAACTGGGCTATTCAATTCAGATTCAATCGATTGATGTCAAACCCTTTCAATTAGCGGTTCAGGTACAAGGCTTACGCCTTGACCAGATTCAAGGCAAGCAACTATTTGGCTTAGATACTGGCTTAATTCGCTTGCGCTGGAGCAAATTAATTACTGGAGAGTTGGGGGTCCAGGATCTCCAGCTAACGAATCCATCGATTTTGCTTGAGCGTGCAGCAGGCGCTGGATCGAAGTGGAACTGGATGCAACTGATTGAGACAATCAATACACAAAAGCCACCATCGACTGAGGCCAAACCGAAGGCAATCAAAGTATCGGTCGATCGTCTAGCAATTCAAGGGGCACGTCTTCAATTTCGCGATGGGCAAACTAAGTTTGCGGATGACTTGGGGCCATTTTCCCTCAATCTTCGGCAACTCAGTAATTATCGACAGGCATCCGATGAGCCTGGGGTTGAAGGGTTGTATGAGCTCGATCTCGGTAAAGTCGATTTACTGATTCCGTCGCTCAATAAGATGGTGGTTTTTGAAAAGGTTCAAGCATCAGGAGGAGTTAGCAGTCCAGAATCCGATCAGCTTGAGGCAAAGTTAAATCTCAAACTTGATGCGGGTTTATTGGATTTCCTTTTTCATCTGGAGCCTAAACAAAATTTAATCAAGATCGATGTGGCCATCGATAACCTGTCTGTTGCCCCGATGATTACTTTGTTACCAGCCAATAATCCATTGCAAACGAACTCGGGCGTGATGGCTGGAAAATTGCAATATCAAACTCGCCAAGGCTTATGGTCAACCAGCGGTGATTTAAGTCTCAAGAATTTTGAAATTACGGAAGGTAAGCCCAGGCAAGCCTTTATGAAGTGGCACCAAGCCGATTTCAAGCAAATTGATCTTCGTCGGTTGGCGAGTGGTAAAACATCACTCACGATTGATGAGATTCAGTTTGATCAGCCGGACTTTAAGTATGACCTTGATGAGCAAGGGTTCTCTAACATTCGTCGAATGTTTGCTAAGCCAGTTTCAACCACAACACCATCTACGGGTCCGGTTGAGGAGAAATCAGCCAATTTTGAACTTGATATTAAGGCACTTAAATTACGAAACGGCATCGTGCATTTTGCTGATTTGGGGGTGGTGCCGCAGTTACAAACGGATATTCGTAAGCTAAATGGTTCTTTACTTGGCGTGAGTAACGTTCCAGGCCGTTACGCTGCGATTGCTCTTGATGGCTTGATTGCCGATCGCGGCAGCTTTCGGGCAAAAGGTCAGGCAGCGTTTGATGACCCCCGACGTAACCATGACGTGTTGTTTGAGTTTAAAAATGTTCCTTTGAAAACTGCTAATGCCTATTTCATGAAATACGCTGGGTATCCGATTCAAGATGGGCGTTTAGATCTCATGTTGAACTACAAGGCAAAAGACGCTGAACTGGTTGGTCAGAATCGATTTGTGATCAAAGATATCGAACTTGGGGAAGAGGTGCCTAATTTTCAGGGTCGGCGCTTACCATTGCGCTTAGCCATTGCCTTATTAGAAGACTCCGATAACGTAATTGATATTTCCTTGGGGATTAAGGGAAACGTAGATTCTCCCGAGTTCTCGGCGACCGGCCTCGTTTGGCAAGCGATTCGAACGGTTCTAACGAATATTGTTACCGCACCGTTTCGCGCATTGGCATCCTTATTGGGGCTTCAAAGTGATGCACCAATTCATGCAGTATTGGGGGAGAGCTCTTATCTGCCGGTTGATCAAGAGAAGCTCGATAAATTAGCGGGTGTTTTAGTAAAACGCCCCAATGCCACGATTGAGTTTGTTGGCGTTTATGACCCGAGTGCCGATAAGGCAGCCTTAGCAAGGGCGCGTGCTGATCGCGCTATTTTGAATGCTGCTGGATTTAAATTAAGCCCTCAGGAACCCCTTCCTATACCGAGTCTTTCCGACCCTCGGGTGCAAGCCGGAGTAAGGTCAGCCTATGGGCAACAAGTCGGCCGAATTCAGTTGGCACAGCGTTTGATTTCCCTGCCAGACAACGAGGCCCGCTATCAGCAACTTCGCAATGAGCTCATTCAAAGTTATACCATTAGCGAAGCGGAGCTAATGCAGTTGGCAAGCGCAAGAGCTAATCGCGCAAAAGAGTTGATGGTTGCTCAGCAGCCTAACTTAGCAGAACGAATTACCATAGGAACATCCAAGGCGGGCGGTGCCGATCAAGACGGCATACCGTTGGGTGTTTCCTTGGGTAGTAAAAAATAACACGAACAAAGAATATTTATTTTTGAGTTAATTAGCCCCGTCTCATTTATTGCCGCCTGCACGATTGTGTTGGTGGCGTATTTCATTTTTGGGGTGACCGGATTTGGATCATCGATTATTTCAGTACCGGTGCTGGTGTTATTTTTCCCCCTGCAGGTTGTAGTACCGATTATGGTGATATTGGATCTGTGTGCGGCATTCTATTTGGGTACAAAGTCTTTTGATGCGGCGGATAAGAGGGAGCTCTCTTGGTTGCTGCCATTTAGTTTCATTGGCATGGTCATTGGTATCACCTTGCTCTTGAAGGCACCGCCCGAGCCTTTACTAATTACCTTGGGTGCCTTTGCAGCGTTTAATGGAATTCGCGTTTTGATTAAGAAAAAATCTGCCCCCATCCAAACCATTTCACAGTATTGGTCCATTCCTTTTGGTGTAGCAGGGGGGATTTTTACGGCATTGTTTGCTACAGGTGGACCGATTTATGCATCCTACTTAGCAATGCGCTTTAACGAGCCCAATACATTGCGCGCAACCATGGCATTTGCCATTCTGATCTTCGTGTTCTTGCGTTTAGTCTTCATGTTGGTAACGGGCCTGATATTGAACTGGGAGGTCTTGGGTCTTGCATTGTTTTTGGTACCCTGCATGGTAATTGGTCTATGGATCGGATCAAAAACTCATCGACTCTTGAGTATTCATCATATGCAATTGGCGTATGGCAGTATTTTGCTATTTGCAGGATCGGTCCTGTTAATTAAGCAACTGGTTTAGGTGATAGACTCAAACGATGACAACAAAAATGATGATTGCTGGATTGGTCTTTGCCAGTGCTTTTGGCTTATCAGCTTGTGGCACGGTGCAGTCCGCTGCACAAGCGGATTGCACGGCAGTGGGGTTGCGGGTTGGAACCCCCGACTATGAGGCCTGTTTTAAAGCCCGTGTCCGCGAGAGGGAAATGGATTACAGCAATACCTTTTTGCCCAGTTCCAATTAATCTAGCTTGGTAGAAACTGGTCTGTGTGTCCAACTTCAGGGTTAACCCTGATTCGAGAGATCTTGAGCCATATCAATTACTTACAGGGGTAGATCAATTACATTGATTTCAACCACTAAATGGCCATGCAGTACGACCTTTTAAATAACTATTTATATTCTGACTGAGAGACTAAAACAGCATGAATCACCCTAAGCCTTCCAACGAAATCAAGGCGGTTGCCATCGCAAGCGCGGATGACCTTCGTGAGCGAATTCGGCAAAAAAGTAAATTAAAAGGGCGACAGGCGGACGATGCATCATTGGCCGAAGTAAAGAAACTCATCGGTGATGGTCCGTATCGTCGCGACCTACTGATTGAGAACTTGCATCTACTCAATGATGCATACCGTGCTTTGCATGATCGTCATTTGGTTGCACTTGCAAAGCTGATGAACTTGCCAATGGCTGAGGTGTATGAAGTAGCGACCTTCTATCATCACTTTGAAGTGGTGCGCGGTAACGATCCGGTTGCCGATATTACAGTGCGCGTATGCGATGGATTGTCATGCGAGTTAGCTGGGGCCAAACAGTTATTGGAGCGCCTACCAACGATATTAGGCAATCCCAAGACCAAGATCATTGCTGCTCCTTGCGTGGGTCGGTGCGAGCAAGCCCCGGTCGCTGTGGTGCATCAATACCCTGTATTGTTTGCTGATGCGGAAAAGGTATCGAAAGCGGTTAAAAATCGTCAGCTCATGCACCCTAAGGCAAAGGATGATGCCCAATTCGAGCCCGCAGATTTTGCAGAGCACGCCGTAAGCCCAGAACAAAAAGCCAATGAGGTGTCGCCCGCATATGTGGGTTATGAAGCGTACTGCGCAAAGGGTGGTTACGCTTTGGTGAAAGAGTTTGATAGCGGTAAACGCGAGATTGAAGCCATCATTAAGGCAATGGAAGATTCTGGCTTACGCGGTCTTGGTGGAGCAGGATTTCCAGCTGGGCGTAAATGGCGGATTGTGAAGGATCAACCAGCACCTAAACTCATGGCAATCAATATTGACGAGGGTGAGCCAGGAACATTCAAAGATCGCACCTATCTAGAGCGTGATCCCCATCGTTTCCTTGAGGGAATGTTGATTGCTGCGCGAGTGGTTGGGATTGATGCTTGTTACATTTACCTGCGCGATGAGTACCATGGTTGCCGCGAGTTACTCGCTGCTGAAATTAAAAAACTTCAGGCAAATGCATCCTTTAAGTTACCGCTCATTGAGTTGCGTCGTGGTGCAGGTGCCTATATCTGCGGTGAAGAGTCCGCCATGATTGAGAGTATTGAGGGTAAGCGGGGCGAGCCCAGAATGCGTCCTCCTTACATTGCGCAAGTCGGCTTATTTGGTCGACCCACGCTTGAGCATAACTTTGAAACCTTGTATTGGGTGCGCGACATCATTACGCGTGGACCGCAGTGGTTTAGCACCTATGGTCGTCATGATCGCAAAGGCTTGCGTAGCTTTAGCGTGAGCGGTCGGGTGAAATATCCCGGTGTCAAACTGGCACCAGCTGGCATCACCATTCAGGAATTGATTGACGAGTATTGCGGCGGCATGCAAGAGGGCCATACCTTTTATGGGTACCTGCCTGGCGGTGCCTCAGGCGGCATCTTGCCAGCCACCATGAATACCATTCCATTGGATTTTGATACCTTGCAGCCTTATGGATGCTTTATCGGCTCTGCAGCCGTGATGGTCTTTAGTCATCAAGACAAGGCGCGCGATGCAGCGCTCAATGTCATGCGTTTCTTTGAGCATGAGAGTTGTGGTCAGTGCACCCCATGTCGGGTTGGTACAAGTAAAGCCGCACAATTAATGCAAGCAAGCACATGGGATCAAGCAACCCTGGAGGATCTGTCTACCGTCATGGTTGATGCCTCGATTTGTGGTCTGGGGCAAGCCGCACCAAACCCCATTCGTTGCATCCATCAATATTTCCCCCATGAAATTGCATAACCGCTTAGATAGGGAGCTTAAGGCGTGAACGCACCAGTCAATCCGCAAGAACTAGCACTGCAAACCGTTGAGTTCAAGCTCGATGGTAAGACGATTGTTGCCTATGAGGGTGAAACCATCTTAAAAGCAGCAAAACGCCATGGCATTGATATTCCCCATCTCTGTTTTAAGGACGGCTATCGGCCCGATGGGAATTGTCGTGCATGCGTTGTTGAAATCAATGGCGAGCGTACCCTGGCCCCTAGTTGCTGTCGCGCTGCAACGGCTGGGATGGAGGTAAAAGCCAATAGTGAGCGTGCGTTAAAGAGTCAAAAATTAGTGCTTGAGATGTTGCTCTCCGATATGCCCGATGAAGGTTATAAATGGGTTGGTGATAGTGATGCCGAGCGTGAGCGCCAACAGCATGGAGAGTTAAGTGAGTGGGCCAATCGCCTCGATGTAGCAGTTCGTCCTGAACTCAAGGCCTTGCGTCGTCATCAACCCTCTGCTGATTTGTCACACCCTGCGATGGCAGTTAATTTGGATGCCTGCATTCAGTGCAATCGATGTGTGCGCGCTTGCCGTGAAGAGCAAGTCAATGATGTGATTGGTTACGCCATGCGGGGTGCGCATAGCGAAATCGTATTTGATTTGAGCGATCCGATGGGTACCAGCACTTGCGTTGCGTGTGGTGAATGCGTACAAGCTTGCCCAACGGGTGCATTAATGCCAAAGACCCACATTGGTTCCCAAGCAGTTGATCGCCAGGTCGATTCGGTATGTCCATTCTGTGGAGTAGGCTGCCAAATTACGTACAACGTAAAGGACGAAAAAATTGTGAGCGTAGATGGTCGCGATGGCCCTGCAAATCACAGTCGCCTATGCGTTAAAGGCCGATTTGGATTCGATTATGTACATAACCCTCAACGTTTAACCAAGCCATTGATCCGTAAGCCTGGTGTACCAAAGGATGAGCACTCGATTGAGTCTGCCGGTAAAAAGCCTGAAGATTGGAGCGAAGTCTTTCGTGAAGCCAGTTGGGAAGAGGCCCTTGATCTGGCAGCCAGTAAGTTAAAAGCGATACGCGATCAACATGGCAAGAAATCCTTGGCAGGATTTGGTTCAGCCAAGGGCAGTAACGAAGAGGCTTACTTGTTTCAGAAGTTGGTACGTACTGGTTTTGGTAGCAATAACGTCGACCATTGCACGCGTTTATGTCATGCATCGAGTGTGGCTGCATTGCTTGAGGGCGTTGGCTCTGGAGCTGTGAGTAATCAGGTGAACGATATCGAACACTCTGGTTTAATCCTTGTAATTGGTTCTAATCCAACCGCCAATCATCCGGTGGCTGCAACTTGGATGAAAAATGCTGCTAAGAATGGCACCAAGATTGTGTTGGCCGATCCACGCGTGACCGATATTGGTAAGCATGCATGGCGGACCTTGCAATTTAAGCCCGATACCGATGTCGCCATGCTCAATGCCATGATCTACACCGTGATCGAAGAGGGACTGTGCGATCAGCACTTTATTAAAGAACGCGCTTCCAATTTCGAGGCCCTCAAAGAGAATGTAAAAGGTTACAGCCCTGAAGCGATGGCCCCGATTTGTGGCGTACCTGCTGCGACACTTCGTGAGGTAGCGCGCGAGTTTGCCAAATCCAAAGCCTCAATGATCTTGTGGGGGATGGGTGTTAGCCAACATGTGCATGGCACCGATAATGCCCGTTGCTTGATTGCTTTAGTCAGCATTACCGGTCAAATTGGTAAGCCTGGTTCTGGTCTGCATCCATTGCGTGGACAGAACAATGTTCAAGGCGCCAGTGATGCGGGACTAATACCGATGATGTTCCCGAACTATCAGCGCGTTGATAATGCCCAGGCGCATGAGTGGTTTGAGAAGTTTTGGAATACACCGCTTGATAAAAAGCCCGGGTATACCGTGGTTGAGATCATGCATAAGATCACAGCGCCGGATTCTGATCCCGATAAGATTCGGGGGATGTACATCATGGGTGAGAACCCCGCCATGAGCGACCCGGATCTTAATCATGCGCGGCATGCCTTGGCTTCCCTTGATCATCTTGTGGTGCAAGATATTTTTATGACCGAGACTGCGTGGTTAGCGGACGTCATTCTGCCAGCAAGTGCTTGGCCCGAGAAAACCGGTACGGTGACCAACACCGACCGTATGGTGCAGTTGGGTAAGCGTGCCTTAAACCCACCTGGTGACGCGAAGCCTGATTTATGGATTATTCAGGAGCTTGCTAAGCGGATTGGTTTGCAGTGGGGCTATCAAGGCGAGGAGTGTGGCGTTGCCGAGGTCTATGACGAGATGCGCCGTGCTATGCATGCTGTGATCAACGGAATTACCTGGGATCGCTTGCAGCGTGAGTCATGCGTGACCTATCCATGCTTAAGCGAAGATGATCCTGGCCAACCCATCGTATTTGATGAGAGTTTCCCAACTCCCGATGGCAAAGTAAAACTGGTTCCTGCTGATCTTATTCCAGCTAACGAGCGACCCGATACCGAATATCCTTTTGTATTAATCACGGGCCGTCAGCTCGAGCATTGGCATACTGGAAGTATGACCCGACGCGCAGGTGTTTTGGATGCCATTGAGCCAATGGCAACCGCGTCGATGTGCGGTGAAGATATGGCGAAGTTAGGCCTGAACCCCGGTGATGTAATTACCGTGAAGTCGCGCAGGGGCGAGGTTGGGATTCATGTGCGCCGGGATGATGGCACGCCAAGTGGAGCTGTGTTTATGCCGTTTGCTTACTACGAGGCGGCTGCCAATCTAATGACTAACCCCGCATTGGATCCCTTTGGCAAGATCCCGGAGTTTAAGTATTGTGCTGTTGCCGTTCAAAAAGGCGGTAAGCCAGCGCAGCACATCGGTTATGACCTAACAGTAAACGATGCTATGCTCATTCAATGAGCGTAGCGCATGACCATCATCCTGTACTAATCATTGGGGCCGGCTTAGCCGGCCTTACAACTGCGCTTCACCTCGCCGACCATCAGCCGGTTATTTTGATGGCTAAACGCCGTCTGAGTGAAGCGGCGACCGCATGGGCGCAAGGCGGAATTGTTGGGGTTCTCGATCAAGAGGACAGCATTGAATCGCATGTAGTCGATACGGTCAATGCTGGAGCAGGTCTGGTCGTTGAATCTGTGGCGCGTTACGTTGCTGAACAAAGTGCACAAGCGATTCATTGGCTGGTTGAGCAAGGCGTACCATTTACTCCCGATCAGGCCGGACCAGAGGGATTGCACTTAACTCGTGAGGGCGGGCATAGTCATCGACGAATTGCTCATGCCGCAGATGCAACTGGTAAGGCAATTCATGAGGTATTGCTGGATAAAGCCAAAGCGCATCCCAATATTCGGATTCTAGAGAATTGGATTGCTCTTGATTTGATCACTAACAAACATTTACAAGTCCCTGCGAAGTACAAATCGAATCGTTGCTTCGGGGCATATGCACTTGATATTGAAAAAGGCCGAGTTGAAACGATCTTAGCTAAAGCGGTTGTCCTGGCGACGGGTGGTTTGGGTAAGGTCTATCGCTACACCAGCAACCCAGACACCGCAACGGGTGACGGAATTGCCATGGCATGGCGTGCAGGCTGCCGGATTGGCAATATGGAGTTTGTGCAATTTCATCCAACCTGTTTGTATCACCCAAGCGATCGTACATTTCTGATTACTGAGGCGATGCGTGGCGAGGGTGGAATCTTGAAGCTACCAAATGGTCATCGCTTCATGCCAGAGCATGATGAACGCAAGGAACTGGCTCCACGCGATATTGTGGCGCGTGCGATCGACTTTGAGATGAAAAAACATGGCTTGGATTATGTGCATCTCGATGCAACGCATCTAGGAGAATCCTTCATTCGCGAACACTTCCCGATGATCTACTCCCGCTGCCTTGCTCTGGGTATCGACATTACTAAAGAACCAATTCCGGTGGTACCTGCTGCACATTACACCTGCGGGGGTGTTGTCACCGATCTTAAGGGACGTACCGATTTGACCGGCTTGTATGCCGTTGGTGAAGCAACCTATACTGGATTACATGGCGCCAATCGCTTGGCCTCGAATTCATTACTGGAATGCGTGGTCATTGGTAAAGCTGCTGCAGCTGATATTACAGAACAGGATGATGTTGAGCAAGCCCCAGTACGACTGTGGGATGAAAGTAAAGTTGAAGATGCTGATGAGCAAGTGGTGATTGCACATAACTGGGATGAGCTACGCTCCTTGATGTGGAACTACGTTGGTATTGTGCGAACCACGCGAAGACTTGAACGCGCCTTACATCGTATTGAGCTCTTGCGCACTGAGGTTCAAGATTACTATGCTAACTTTCGAGTAAGCCGAGATTTGATTGAGTTACGCAACCTACTCGAATGCGCTGAATTGATTGTGCGTTCTGCTTTGTTACGCAAAGAGAGTCGAGGATTGCACTTTAGTCGCGATTACCCAAAAACATGGCCTGTCTCATACCCAACCATTCTGACCCCGATTCAAACCCAACAATCTAGCTGATGCGATCAATACGCATCGAATAATCGATTGCCTGAATATCCTTAGTTAATTTACCAATCGAGATTCGGTCGACACCCGTTGCTGCAATGGCACGGAGTTGATCTTGGGTAATACCGCCAGAAGCTTCCAATAAAGCTCGACCATTCGTAAGACGCACAGCTTCGCGCATTTGATCGAGGTTAAAGTTATCGAGCAAAATACTCTTGGCGCCTTGGCCGATCGCCTCTTGGAGTTCTGCAAGGCTTTCCACTTCAATTTGTACATCCACCCCTGCATTGAGTTGATTGGCAGCAGCCAACACCGCAGTAATACTCCCTGCCGCCGCAATGTGATTTTCTTTAATCAAGATGCCATCCCATAGGGCCATCCGTTGATTCTGACCATGACCCACTCGAACCGCATATTTCTGGGCTTGGCGTAGTCCTGGAATGGTTTTGCGGGTGTCCAAAATAGCGCATCCTTTGGGATTGGGGCTAGCATCTGCAATTGCTTCAACGTAGCGGCGAGTGGTGGTCGCCGTTGCAGAAAGGGTCTGAAGAAAGTTCATAGCAGGGCGCTCAGCGCTCAGAAGTGCTCGTGCATTCGCAGTCATTTCGCAGACCAAGCGATCGGGTGCCAGCCAGTCACCCTCAGAAGAGAGCCAATGAACAGTTGCCTGTGGGTCAAGTGCCTGAACCACCGCATCAAACCATGCGGTTCCACACAGCACCGCTGGCTCGCGCACAATTAACCTAGCATGCGCAGTTTGATTGGCAGGCACAAGATTGGCAGTCCAATCTCCACGACCAATATCCTCATAGAGGGCATCGCGCACATTGCGGGCAATGGCTTGATCTAAGGATTCATTATCAGAAAACATATTCAAAGCAGCTTATGCAGCGCCAATATTTCTAATGAAGCCGTGCTGGGCTTTGGCTAATAATTCTGGGTGGGTGGAGGTAAAGTCCAGCATGCGAAGAATGCATGCAAGTGCTTCGGAACGAATAGGCTCTTTCACCTCGATTTCACCAATGCCATGCTCTAAGCATTGCAAGATGCCGTATAAGCCATTCATGGCCATCCAAGGGCAATTGGCACAGCTTTTGCAGGTAGCACTCTCACCAGCGGTTGGTGCTGCAATCAACTTTTTCTGAGGCGCGAGTTGACGCATGCGGTGCAAGATGCCCTGATCAGTGGCCACAATGTATTCAGGAGCACTACCCTCAAGTACCGCTTTAATCATCGCTGAGGTTGAGCCAACCACATCTGCTTGATCGACAACGTGTTGTGGTGACTCTGGATGAACAAGAACCATGGCATTGGGATGCTTCTGGCGCATTGCTGCCAGTTCGGTTGCTTTGAATTCATCATGCACAATGCATGCGCCATTCCACAGAATCATATCGGCGCCAGTTTGCTCTTGTATGTAACGTCCCAGATGTCGATCGGGTGCCCACAATATTTTCTTACCTTGCTGATCCAAATGGTGCACGATGGCTAGTGCGCAAGAGCTGGTCACCATCCAATCCGCCTGGGCTTTCACAGCGGCACTCGTGTTGGCGTACACCACGCTGACTCGATCTGGATGGGCGGACTTGAATTTACGAAAGTCTTCCGCGGGACACCCTAAATCAAGCGAGCAGGTTGCCTCAAGGTCTGGCATGAACACGTGCTTTTGGGGACTCAAAATCTTCGCAGTCTCACCCATGAATCGCACACCAGCAACGATTAAATTTTGGGCAGCGTGATTTTTACCAAACCGAGCCATCTCTAAGGAGTCAGAGACAAAACCCCCAGTTTGCATTGCAAGATCTTGAATATCGCCATCGACGTAATAGTGCGCCACAATGACCGCATCCCTTGCCTTCAATAAGGCCTTAATGCGCTCAATCACATCCCGTTTCTCTTCTAAACCAAGCGGTGCAGGCGTTTTGGCCCACGCCTGTGCAATACAAGTAGCCCCCGATGCATCTTGCTGGGGGTAATCATAAAAATTACCGGTCGAGAGTGATTGATTCATTGTGCTCATCCATCAATCTTAACTCGCAATCACTTTCGCGATAGAATCCCATGCTTAAAGGGGATTTCTATGAAGCGGATCATGTTATTGGCTAAGTTACATCGGGTGGTCGTCACCGAGGCCGATTTGCATTACGAAGGTTCCTGTGGGATTGATGAGAATCTCATGGATGCAGCTGATATGCGTGAATATGAAAAGATAGAGCTCTACAACATTAATAATGGCGAGCGATTCTCCACATATATTATCAAGGCACCCAGAGGTTCAGGTGCGATCGCTTTAAATGGTGCCGCTGCTCGTAAGGCCCACGTGGGTGACCATCTCATTATTTGCACCTACGGACCCATTGATAACGCCGAGTCTAAAACCCATAATCCCAAAATTGTTCTAGTAGACGAGCAAAATCGGATTAAAGAAATTAAAAAGATTTAAGTGGGTTTCTACTAAAACGGTAATCTTGCATCCGGCTTCACAGCTAAAAGAGCCGCTTTGAATTCTTGCTGGATTCGTTGAATCGCTTCTTCCGAATCAGCCTCAAATCGAAGTACCACAATCGGTGTTGTATTCGAGGGGCGAGCCAAACCAAAGCCATCGTCATATTCCACCCGTACACCATCAATCGTATTAATCGATTGAGAACTTGGGAACTTGGGGTTAGCCTTGATTTTCTCAAGCAAGACAAAAGATTCACCCTCGGCACATGGAAGTTGCAATTCAGGGGTGCAAATGGCATTCGGTAGGGCATTTAACACTGTACTTGGATTATCAAAATGACTAAGGATTTCTAGTAGGCGGGCGCCGGTATAGAGACCATCATCAAATCCAAACCAGCGATCCTTAAAAAAGATGTGACCGCTCATCTCCCCAGCTAGAGGGGCACCAGTCTCTTTCAGCTTGGCCTTGACTAAGGAGTGGCCAGTCTTCCACATGAGAGGCTCACCCCCATGTTCACGGATCCATGGGGCAAGGTTACGCGTACATTTGACGTCATAAATGATTTGGCCCTTTGGATTGCGACTGAGTACATCCTTGGCAAACAGCATCATTTGCCGATCCGGAAAAATCACCTCGCCATCTTTGGTTACTACACCAAGTCGATCGGCGTCGCCATCAAAGGCAAGACCCAGCTCATTGCTAGTGCTTGCAAGGTTGCGAACTAGGTCTTGAAGATTCTCAAGGTGGGCAGGGTCCGGATGGTGATTGGGAAAATGCCCATCAACCTCACAAAAGAGTTCTTGCACCTCACAACCCAGGGCCCGAAATAATTCTCCAGCAAACGCGCCACCCACGCCATTGCCACAATCGATGGCGATTTTTATGGGTCTGGCTAGGCGAACATCGCCAACAATGGTTTGTAAGTACTGAGGGAAGATATTGAAGCTGGAACGTTTGCCACTCCCTTGGCGAAAATCATCCGCTTCAATTTGCTGGCGCAGCCCCTGAATCTGATCGCCATAAATCGCTGATCCACCGAGTACCATCTTAAAGCCGTTGTAATTGGGCGGATTATGGCTGCCGGTAATCATGATCCCAGATTTGGGTTGGCTATTTCCAATGGTCTGATGGGTAGCAAAGTACACCATCGGTGTGGCGACCATTCCGAGGTCAATCACATTAATGCCGGTCGATAGCAAACCCTCGGTTAGGGCCTCAATCAGAACTGGGCCCGAGAGTCGACCATCTCGACCAATAACAACGTCCATTTCTCCCAAATCGCGCATTTGACTGCCAAAAGCTTGGCCAATTGCTCGAGCAATCTGTGGATTAAGAGTTTCATCAATAATGCCGCGGATATCGTAGGCTTTAAAAATCGAGGCAGGAACATTCATGGAATTATTTTCGGAAATAAGAAATTCTGGCAGCAGTGATGGAGTCCAAGGTATCACCCGAACCCTCTTTTTCTTGGAGGGCGCGTTCAATGGGTTTTGCTAGTACTTTGCCAAGTTCAACTCCGGGCTGATCAAAGCTATTAAGACCCCACAGCGATCCCAAGCAAACAGCACGGTGCTCATAAAGAGCAAGTAAGGCGCCCAAATGATAGGCATCGAGTTTGGGCAGCACAATTAAATTACTGGGACGCTTTCCAGGGTAGCTAAGATTAGGGTCGCTCGCATCGCGACCTAAGGCTAAGGCTTGGGCTTGTGCCAAACAATTGGCTAAGAGAGCGAAGTGATGATCCTTGGCTTCTGGTAGAGCGCTCATTGCTTCTTTGACGGCAATTAGATCAACCGGAATGCACTCTGGACCTTGATGCAGTAACTGAAAATACGAGTGCTGTGCATTAGTGCCAGCACTGCCAAAGACAACGGGAGAACTAAGTGATACGGGCTTACCAAAGCGATCCACTTGCTTGCCATGACTCTCCATATCTAATTGCTGCAACCAGTATGGAAATAGTTCAAGGGCATGTGCATATGGAATCACGGCGTATGCCTTGGAATGGTGTTTAGTTTGTTGATGGTACAAAGCCAAGGCCATCAGAATTGGAAGATTTTGATCGGCGCGAGCGCTAATCGCATGGCGATCCATGTGATTAGCACCTTGCAAAAATTGTTTGAAGGTATCAAAGCCGTATTGCAGTGCGATGGGTAGACCGACCGCAGACCATACCGAAAATCGTCCGCCAACCCAATCCCAAAAGGGAAAGATATGCTCTGCCTGAATGCCGAACTCTTTGGCTGCTTGGACATTGCTGGTAATGGCAAACAAGGAGTTTTGGATTTGTGAGCTGGTGAGGTTCTTGGTTTTAAACCAATTAAGAACAGCTCGCGCATTCATCAAAGTCTCGGCTGTACCAAAGGACTTGGTCACAATCAATACCTTGGTACTGTTGGCTTGAGCACGCTCTAAAGCATGACTTAGTTCAGCACTGTCGACATTGGCTACAAAATGAACTCGCAGCCCGCGATTGGATTTATTCGCTGAGTGAGCGAGGGCTTGCACAGCAAGTCGTGGGCCAAAGTCTGAGCCCCCAATACCAATATGAATTAAATCGGTCACACCCACCCATTTATTGCATAAGCCCTCGATTCGTTGCCAGACTTCAGCGATCTCTGGCATGACATCCTTACCATCAACCAAAATTGGGCTCTTATCGAGATTACGCAGTGCCGTATGCAGTGCAGGGCGATGCTCACTAGTATTTACACGCTCACCATTAAAAACAGCATTTAAGTGGTCACTGACCTTTGCTTCCTGAGCGTTCGCAAATAATCGTTTCCAATCCTTAGCGTCAATACCCTGGTAGGCGAGATCCAAAACGATACCAGCCGCTTGAAGGGAGCCAAAAACCGCGCTTGAGGGGTTGCTCGATGATTCTGCGTTAGAGAGTGCGGTCATGCAGTGATTTTATCAATAAGGGCATCAAAAGCATCAAGATTAAATTTCAATGAAATGGTACGATTTGGCATCAAAAAATAACAAATTAATATGGAAAAACTGGATTGTGTGGTGGTGGGAGCTGGAGTTGTTGGTTTGGCAGTCGCCCGAGAAATGGCATTGCAAGGTCATGAAACTGTATTACTCGAGCGGGAAGCATCGTTTGGAACCATTAGCAGCGCCCGAAATAGTGAAGTTATTCATGCGGGCATTTATTACCCAAAGGATTCATTAAAAGCAAAATTATGCGTTGAGGGTAATCGCATACTCTATGAGTATTGCCGCGACCATCAAGTTGGGACCCAGCGCTACGGTAAATTAATTGTGGCAAGCGATCCACAGCAGGTTGACGATCTGCATGGGATTTTCTATCGCGCTCAGCAAAATGGTGCACGTGAAATCAGCCTCATCACAGCCAAAGAAGCCAATACTCTAGAGCCGGATCTTCGTGTTGCCGCAGCAATTTGGTCAAAAACCACCGGCATTGTGGATAGCCATGCTTATATGCTGTCACTGCTTGGCGGTTTTGAGGATGCGGGCGGGATGGTTGCTTATCTCTCACCTTTAAATCATGCGCGCGCGATCCCTGGAGGATTTGAGCTGGAGGTGGGCGGTGCTGATGCGATGCAACTGCAAACGAAGTATCTCATTAATTGTGCAGGTATGAGCGCCCCAGCAGTTGCACAACGCATAGAGGGAATACCAACGGAACACATTCCAACAGCCTATTTTGCGAAAGGCAATTACTTTTCCTTAGCAGGCAAGTCACCATTTCAGCATTTAATTTATCCCGTACCAGAACCGGGTGGCTTGGGAGTGCATTTGACACTCGATATGGCGGGGCAGGCTAAGTTTGGTCCCGATGTGGAGTGGCTCGAGATTGAGTCTGAGGATCAGATTAACTATTCAGTCGATCCGATGCGGGGCGAGCGATTCTATGCAGCCATCCGTCAATACTGGCCAGACCTTAAGGATGGTAGTTTGCAGGCCGATTATTCAGGGGTACGTGCGAAGATCGTATCGAAAGATCAACCCGCTGGAGACTTTCGGATCGATAGCCCCAATGAACATGGAATTGAAGGTCTCTATAACTTCTTTGGCTTTGAGTCACCCGCACTAACCTCCAGTTTGGCAATCGCGAAGTATCTAAAGGGTTTGCTTAATCCCTAGGCCTCAATTCTTCATCCAAGCTTCAACTCCCCTATAATTGCTCCTTCTTAGGAAGCGTGGCAGAGTGGTTGAATGCACCAGTCTTGAAAACTGGCGAGGATGAAAGTCCTCCGTGAGTTCGAATCTCACCGCTTCCGCCACCACTTATTTCAAGAACAATTCCTGCAGGTCATTGAGATAGCGCATGCCCAGTGGACTGGCTTTGAGTCGCGTAGGATCTTCGTCCAATAATCCTTTACGAAGAGCCTCTGCAATCGGTTTGCTAATCGCGGTGAGCCCAAGACCCGTTCGCTCCGAGAACATTGCTGTTGGCACCCCATCAATTAGTCTTAATGCTCCTAGCATGAACTCAAAGGGTAAATCGTCTTGCGTGAGCACTCGGTTTTCAATGACGGCGTGACCCTGTTCGGTCATCTTACTCATATAGGTCTCAGGGTGGCGTTCACGGATCTGACGTGTTATTCGATCCGGAAACGAGATCTTGCCATGCGCACCAGCACCAATGCCAATGTAGTCACCAAACTCCCAATAATTCAGATTATGTTTGCACTGTTGCTTTGGCTTGCTGTATGCCGAGACTTCATACCGACTAAAGCTATGCGCCGCCAGTGTCTCTAATGCCGATTCAAACATGGCATGGCTCTCATCTTCGTGCGGAAGTGGTGGCGGATGACTCGCAAAATAGGTATTTGGTTCGAGTGTTAAGTGGTAGAGCGATAGATGGGATACATCAAATGATAGGGCTTCTTGAAGATCAGCCCGGGCCTCGAAAAGGGTCTGCTTGGGAAGGGCGTACATCAGATCAATATTGATGCGTTCAAAATGATCGTGTGCGATTTCAATGGCACGGCGCGCATCGTGCTGATTATGAATCCGTCCCAATGCCTTGAGATGATCTGAGTTAAAGCTCTGTATCCCTAAGGACACACGGTTAATGCCAATACTGGCAAATTCAGCAAACTTACCCGATTCGACCGATCCTGGATTGGCTTCAAGAGTGATTTCAGCATGGGGCTCGATGGGGATGAGAGCCCGTACATGGGATAAAAGATCATCGAGGCCTTTGGGGGATAAGAGGCTAGGAGTGCCGCCCCCAATAAAAATGGTATGGACTCGACGACCCCATACATTGGGAAGCTCGGTTTGGAGATCAGCCACCAGCGCTTCGATGTAACGGCCCTCATTAAATCCGCCATCTTTGACCTGATGCGAATTAAAGTCACAGTAGGGACACTTGCGCTCACACCAGGGGAAATGGATATACAGCGAGAGAGGAGGGAGCGCGGTGAGCGCGAATGCAGCCTTAAGCATGGGGTCGATAAAAAAACGAATCGCTCTGCAATTGCCTCATTAACTGAACCAGCGCTTGGCCTCGATGGCTAATCGCATTCTTGCGCTCTGGACTTAACTCTGCGGCGGTCATTTGCAATTGCGGTAAATAAAAGTAGGGGTCATAGCCAAAGCCCTCTTGACCGCGTGGCTCATCGATAATCTCACCGTCCCAACGCGTTTCAACGATGATCGGATTGGGATCATCAGCGTCTCGAACCACTACCAAGGCACATACATAGTGGGCTCGACGGTTTGCATGACCCACCAGTAAGGACAAAAGCTTTTGGTTGTTATCGGTATCTGAGCAATGCTCACCGGCAAAGCGGGCTGAGCGAACACCGGGCGCACCACCTAAGGCATCCACACAAATGCCGGAGTCATCGGCAATGGCAGGTAAACCGCTAAGCTTGCTGGCATGCCGAGCCTTCGCTAGGGCATTATCGATAAAGCGGTCAAAGGGTTCCTCTGCTGCGCTAATCCCAAGTTGTCCCTGAGGAATGAGTTCAATTGCAAAGGGTTTAAACAGTTGTGAAAACTCTCTCAGCTTGCCTGCATTATTCGAAGCCAATACCAAGCGTTGGTTCATGCGGCTAGAGCATTTTTCTGGATACGCGTTAGCTCCTCAATGCCAACTTGAGCAAGGTTTAATAGTGCGTCGAGTTCAGAGCGTGAGAACGGAGCCCCTTCGGCCGTTCCTTGAACCTCAATCATGCCTCCACGACCGGTCATCACCACATTCATATCCGTATCGCAGTCGGAGTCTTCTGCGTAATCAAGATCGAGAACGGGGACGCCCTGATAAATACCCACCGAGATCGCGGCAACACTATCGATGATCGGATCGGAGGTAATCAGCTTCTGGTGAAGTAAATGATTGACCGCATCGCGGGCAGCAACATAGGCACCGGTAATCGCTGCGGTGCGCGTTCCCCCGTCGGCTTGAAGCACATCACAATCAAGATGAATAGTGCGCTCGCCAAGTCGTTTGAGATCAAAGACGCTGCGCAAGGCTCGACCAATCAGTCGCTGAATCTCTTGAGTACGTCCGCTTTGCTTGCCTCGGGCAGCTTCACGATCCGATCGGGTGTGGGTGGAGCGGGGCAGCATGCCGTATTCGGCGGTTACCCAGCCTTCACCCGAGCCTTTTTGATGGGGGGGTACCTTCTCGAGAACGCTTGCGGTGCAAAGAACCTTGGTGTCCCCAAATTCGATTAAGACCGAGCCCTCGGCGTGTTTTGTAAAGGAGCGGGTGATGGTGATGGGCCGCAGATCACGTGCTTGGCGTTGGCTGGGACGATTCATGGAAGACTTCCTTTTTTGCAATTTACAATGCCTACATGATATCGAGCATGACTGGTTATGGCAGTGCTTCCCACCCCATTACGATTGGTCAGGGGAGCTTTGCCAATCTTCAGGTGGAGATTCGGGCAGTTAATAGCCGCTTTTTGGATCTGAGCTTTCGGATACCCGATGAGTGCAAAAGCGCTGAGGGTGCTTTGCGTGAGCTCCTCAATAAACATCTAAAGCGCGGCAAGGTTGAGGTTCGGGCTGCTTGGCGTCAAAGCTCAAGCGAGCATGGGCACTCCCAAAGTGCGATTGCAATAGACCTCGCCAAGCTGAGGGCCTTGAAAGATGCACAAAAAGCGATTCGGGAACAGTTTCCTTCCGCAGAGGAGCTTCGCATTGCCGATATTCTGCGCTATCCGGGTGTGGTTGCGGATTCGGATACCGCTGAGGACCAGTGGCATGGCGCAATTCTGAAGGCCGGCGAGGAGGCCTTGCAGCAGTTGCTTCAATCACGGCAGGTCGAGGGTCAGGCGCTCGCTAAGGTTTTAACGAATGCTCTCGATGCGATGCAAGGCATGGTGACCAAACTTGAACCTCGTATTCCTGAGATTGTGACCCTTTATCAAAACAAATTAGTGGCTCGGATCGAGGAAGCCTTGGGTGTTCATGCGACGCAAGCCAATATCCCGTTTAATACCGAGTTACTAGAGCGTATTCGGCAGGAGGTGGTTTTGTATGCGGTTCGTATTGATGTTGCCGAAGAGTTGGCTCGTCTTAAAACGCATATTCAGGTCGCAAGGACCGCGATTGCAGAGGGTGGGGCCGTGGGTAAGCGCTTAGATTTCTTGATTCAAGAGCTAAATCGTGAAGCCAATACCCTTGGATCTAAATCAGTTCATGAGGACTGCACAAATACTGCATTGGAACTCAAATTATTGATTGAGCAAATGCGCGAGCAAGTGCAAAATTTGGAGTGATGACCATGAGCACTCCAAAATCGTACCAAGGTAGCATGTTGATGATTGTGGCCCCTTCAGGGGCAGGTAAATCGTCTTTGGTGAATGCACTCCTGGAGTCTGACCATCGATTGCAGCTCTCGCTATCGTGTACCACGCGTGCACCGCGTGCCGGTGAGCTGGATGGGCGCGATTACTCCTTTATTACTAAAGAGGACTTTTTGGCTAAGCAAGCTGCCGGAGATTTTTTAGAGTCTGCGCAAGTGCATGGCAATCTCTATGGCACTTCGCGCTCGTGGATTGAGGGCCAAATGCAACAAGGCCATGACGTCATCTTAGAAATTGATTGGCAAGGCGCTCAGCAAATTCGCAAATTAATTCCTCAGGCGATTTGGGTGTTTATCTTCCCTCCCTCAATTGAGGCTCTTGAGGAACGTTTGCATAAGCGTGGCCAGGATGACGAGGTCACGATTGCAAAGCGTGTTGCAGCTGCCCACATCGAGTTACAACACGCCCACGAAGCTGATTTCATTGTCATTAACGAGGTCTTTGCAGACGCCCTACGCGACTTGCAGGCGATTGTGGCTGCTAGCCGCCTGCGGACAGGGCCCATGATGGCGCGTTACCCAGCCTTGGTCAAGCGACTTGGGGCATGATAGCCAGTCATCGGGTATCCTATAGGGGTTAATCTAAATAAGTGAGTTCAGAATGGCCCGTATTACTGTAGAAGATTGTCTAAAAACCATTCCCAATCGTTTTGAGTTGGTCCTAGCTGGCACCTACCGCGCCCGGCAATTAGTTCAGGGACATGCAGCCCGAGTCGACGCAAAAGATAAAGCAACGGTTGTTGCTTTGCGTGAGATTGCTGTTGGGGTAACCGATCGGGATATGTTGACCAAAGTACCTCTCTAAGCCGGAGGTCCCGCTGTGGCGTCAACTGTCACCACAACGGGTTCGCTAGACGAAGTCTCGTCTAGTCAGATGCGCACAAGCGCTTCTTTACCAAGCGCCAACCCCGCCCAAAGTGTAATTGCTTCTTTGTTGGAGCAGTCGAGCCGCCATCTTTTTGGCCCCACCTCACAACCCACATTACCCCCCAAGCAGCAAGTTGTATCAATTACCGGTTTAACTGACAAGCTTCATTATTTAAAGCCTGAGGAAATAAACCAGATCAAGAAAGCGTTTCAGTTCGCAGACGCCGCGCACTTGGGTCAGTACCGCCATAGCGGCGAACCCTATATTAGTCATCCGGTCTCGGTTGCCGAGCTGTGCGCAACTTGGCGTTTAGATGCCCAGAGCATCATGGCCGCTTTGCTCCACGACGTGATTGAGGATTCTGGCTGCACTCAGACCGATCTCATCAATCAATTTGGTACGAAAGTGGCTGAGCTGGTTGAGGGCTTAACCAAACTCGATAAATTAGAGTTTCAGAGTCATGCCGAGGCTCAAGCTGAGAGTTTTCGGAAAATGTTTATGGCAATGGCCCGTGATGTGCGCGTCATCTTGGTCAAGTTGGCTGATCGAACCCATAATATGCACACTCTTGATGCGGTCCCCATTGAAAAACGACGCAGGGTTGCATTAGAGACGATGGAAATCTACGCCCCGATTGCACACCGTCTGGGGCTCAACTTAATCTACCGTGATTTACAAGATATTAGCTTTAAGCATTCCATGCCGATGCGTTTTCGGGCGATTGAGAAAGCGGTTAAGAAGGCGCGCGGTAATCGTCGTGAGATGGTTGACAAGATTCTGGATGCGGTGCGGATGCAATTTGCCAAGGCTGGGATTGAGGTCGATTTGCAGGGTCGTGAGAAAACCCTCTTTAGCATTTATCACAAAATGCGCAGTAAGCATTTGAGCTTCTCGCAAGTCTTGGATGTTTACGCTTTCCGAGTTACCGTCCGTACGATCGATGAGTGCTACCGAGCCCTTGGAATTTTGCATTCCATCTATAAACCTATGCCCGGGAAGTTTAAGGATTACATCTCGATTCCTAAGTTGAATGGCTATCAATCCTTACACACCACCTTAGTGGGTCCATCTGGTGTACCGGTCGAGTTTCAGGTGCGCACCGCGGACATGCACGCCGTGGCTGAGTCTGGGGTAGCGGCCCACTGGGCTTATAAGGATGGCTCACCGGAACTCAGTGAAGTGCAAAACCGCGCGCACCAATGGTTGCAGTCGCTCGTTGATATTCAAGATAACAGCGGTGACTCACAAGAATTTTTAGAGCACGTCAAGATCGATTTGTTCCCCGATGCGGTCTATGTATTTACTCCTAAAGGCCAAATCCGTGCCTTGCCACGGGGCGCAACGGCCCTCGACTTTGCCTACTCCATCCATAGCGATCTTGGCAACACCTGCGTTGCGGTCAAGATTAATAATTTGCAATTGCCACTGCGTACCGAACTCAAGAATGGGGACATTGTGGAAGTGATTAACTCCACATCTTCACAGCCAAACCCAGGGTGGTTGGAGTTTGTACGCACTGGCAAAGCTCGCGCCGCCATTCGTCATTCATTGAAAACCAAGCACTATGCCGAAGCATTGCAATTGGGAGAACGTTTATTAGCGAGCGCGCTGCGACATCAGGGTGTCGATGCAGGACTCTTAACCCCGGAGATTTGGGAAAAGTTATTACATTGGACCGGCGATAAATCCCGCGAGGAGGTTTGCGTCAATATTGTCTTGGGACGACGGACTGCTGCTGAGTTAGCGACTCGTTTAAAAATCCTAGTTGGCGAAGAGGGCGGGTCTGAGCAAATGCGTCTTGGCTCGAACGATTGGGGCGGTTCGGATCATGAGACGCAAACGCAATCTCTGGTCGTGGATGGTCGTGAGGGTATGTCGGTCAGTTTTCAAACCTGTTGTCATCCGATTCCTGGCGATGACATCATGGCTTATCTGGGTAAAGGAGAGGGATTGCAAATCCACACCCAAGATTGCAAGGTGGCGCATCGCATGCTGTCAAAAGACAGTGATAAATGGGTTGGTGTGCAATGGAGTAAAGACACTAAGCGAGAGTTTGATGTGGCTATTACAGTAGATACTAAGCAAGGAAAGGGCGTGCTCGCCCGCGTTGCGAGTTCGATTACATCGGCTGATTCGAACATCTTAAATGTTTCAATGGATGATAAATACAAAGAGGACTCTGTGACGATGCGCTTTACCATTCAAGTATTAAATCGTTTGCATCTCTCTCGAGTGTTACGCGGTTTGCGCGCCAATACCGACGTGTTCCGGGTAATCCGTAATAAAAGCGTCTAGTTCTTAGCAGTCCTCGTAGCGCACATCCAAAATATCAATTTCCTTAACACCCGCAGGCGTTTGGATGCGAACGGTGTCGCCCACTTTGGCTTTGATTAGGGCTTTCGCAATTGGTGATATCCAACTCACATAGCCTTTTTCGAGATCGACCTCATCGACCCCAACAATCCGGATTTGGGTATCCGCTCCCTCGGCATCGCTATAGATAACGGTTGCCCCAAAAAAAATTTGCTCAGGATCACCACCATTTGCAATGCGTTCTTGGTTATTGACCACCACTGCATTCTCCAAACGTTGGTTGAGGAATCGAATCCGTCGATCGATCTCGCGCAAACGCTTCTTACCGTAAATGTAATCGCCGTTTTCTGAGCGATCTCCATTGGATGCGGCCCAATGGACCACTTGCACAATTTCAGGACGCTCGTGGTCCAAAAGATGCAAAAGCTCAGTTTTTAGTGCCTCATGCCCAGCCGGTGTGATGTAGTTCTTCGTATCCATGGCATAATTCTGCCTGATGCGGCTGTAGCTCAGTTGGATAGAGTACTTGGCTACGAACCAAGGGGTCGTGGGTTCGAATCCTGCCAGCCGCGCCATATTCCTTGATTTGCCCCAGTGGCAAGTTTTTATAAGTCACGATTCTTTGCTTTAATAGTCAGAATATGGCTTCTCCCAAACGCACATCCTCAACGGCCCCAGTTGCAAACTGGCGCGCATCGGGAGCGACTGCTTGCGTGACTCTATCGGGACAAATTAGTGCCGACACCTTGGGACATACATGGCAAGAAGTTCGCGATCATCAAATTGCCTGGTTGACACAAGGTTCCGCGAGTAAAACCTTGCAAATTGATGGGGCAGGAATTCAGTACATTGATGGTGCCGGACTGGCATTTTTAATCGATCTGCAGCATGCCCAAACACTGCATGGGGGAACGATTGAGCTACGAGGATTTAGTGCCACCCATCAAAATCAATTAAAGCGGTTTACGCCCTTTGAAAAATTATTCCCAAAAGAGGAAAAGGGTTTAGACGACGGAATATTCGTTAAGGCTGGCAAGGCAGCGAGCTTACTTTGGAATGATATTCGGGGCATTATCTTTTTCACTGGCCAGGTCGCAAGCGAACTGATTTGGGCCGCACGTAACCCCCTGAAGGTCCGTTGGCAAGATTTTGCAAGCGTTGCTGTGCAAGCCGGTCTTGCTGCGATGCCAATCGTCGGATTAGTTGCTTTTCTAATTGGTGTGATCTTGTCGTTTCAATCAGCCATTGGCATGGAAAAGTTTGGAGCGATCACCTTTGTTGGGCCACTCGTTTCCTTGGGGATCTTTCGAGAGCTAGGACCTTTGATTACTGCCATCCTTTTAGCGGGTCGATCCTCCGCTGCATTTGCCGCTGAGATCGGTACGATGACTGTTAATAGCGAAGTCGATGCTTTGGTGACGGCTGGATTAAACCCCATTCGCTTTTTGGTTCTGCCCCGAGTCTTAGCAGGTTTGGTGGTGGCGCCGATCTTAACCATTTATGCCGATCTAGTGAGCGTTTTTTCATCTTCGCTCACGATGCTGATCTACGGTGTACCCTTGGTTAATTTTTATGAAGGTGTTCTCAATACTGTGGTGCTAGAAGACATTTTTTCGGGATTAACTAAGGCTACTTTATTTGGCGTGGTGGTTGCTAGTGTGGGTTGTTTGCGAGGGATGCAAACGGGTACTGGTGCCGCAGCGGTCGGGATCTCTACAACGCGAGCAGTAGTGAGTAGTATTGTGATGATTACGGTAGTCGATGGAATTTTTGCTTACGTCTCGTATCGGACGGGTTTCTAATGAATCCAATTGAGGTCAAAAATCTGACTGTGGGTTATGGCAACAAAGTGCTGTTGCAAAATCTCAATTTCTCGGTCGCTGATGGTGAGGTATTTATTATTCTCGGTGGCTCGGGTTGCGGTAAATCAAGTTTACTTAAAAATCTATTTGGGCTTTACCAACCTCTAGCAGGTGATGTGTGGATTGAGGGCATGAATATTACCCAGTCGATCGGCCAACAACGCCAAGACATCATGACGCATTTTGGTGTGATGTATCAGCAGGGCGCATTATTTGGTTCAATGACACTCCTTGAAAATGTGCGACTCTTTATGGAGGAGTACACCGAGCTAGATGATGATGAGATGGATCTATTAGCGCGTTGCAAATTGGATCTGGTGGGCTTATTGCCTTATGCCAACTACATGCCCAATGAGATTAGCGGGGGGATGCAAAAGCGTGCAGCCATTGCGCGCGCCATGGCCTTAGACCCGAAGATTCTGTTTCTGGATGAGCCTTCTGCCGGACTTGATCCAATTACATCAGCCGATTTAGATCAGACCATCCTTGATTTAGCAAAGAACTTAGGCATTACGTTTGTAATCGTGTCACACGAGTTGGCTAGTATTTATGCGATCGCGGATCGGGTAATTATGTTGGATAAAGATACTAAACGTATTATTGCGCAAGGAGACCCGAGGGTCTTGCGAGATACGAGTACGGATCCCAAAGTTCATCAATTTTTTAATCGCGTTATGTCGAAGGAAGTAGCATGAGTCAATCGAATCCAAATTACTTTCGCTTGGGATTATTCGTATTTGCCGGCTTTGCTGCCATTCTTGCGTTGATTTTGATATTTGGAACGGGTCAACTCTTTAAGAAAACAATCATGGTAGAAACCTATATTGAGCAATCAATTACAGGATTGGATGTGGGTGCCCCGGTACGCTTTCGGGGAGTGAAAGTAGGGCAAGTTACTTTTATTGGTTTATCGGGAAGTTTGTATGAGTCAAATGAACCCTTCCCCGAGCGCAAAGAGTATGTGGTGGTACGGATGTTGATTGATGGCGATGAGGAAAAATTATTAGGCCCAACTAAAAAATTACCCAAGGACTTGCGTGCTCGCGTTAAAAGCCAAGGCATTACGGGCGTGAATTATGTTGAACTCGATTATGTTCGCGATATGGGTAATTACAAAACTCTTCCATATAACTGGAAGCCACAGTATTTGGTGATTGATGCCTTGCCCAGCCAAACCGACATCTTTTTTTCGGGAGTCCGTAAAGTATTGGATAACTTGGGTGAAATGAATTTAGCAGAAACCCAGAAGAAATTTGATGTGCTCCTAACCAATCTCAACACTATTATTGGTGGTGATGGTAACGACAATACTGGTATTGCTAAATCGGTTGAACGACTCAATGTATTGCTTGGCAGGATCGATGAGGTAGCTAATAAGACAGAGCTTGAGCTCTTGATGCGTGAAGTGATTGCGACCACAGTGATTCTTCGTCAAACCTTATCGAGCATGCAAGGCGATACGATTAGCTCGATCGATAATCTCAAACAAATTACCGATCAGTTAAATGATTTTGCAAAAGTGGCTAGTCGATATCCGAGTAGCATGGTTTGGGGAGAGCCCCCACCACGCATTACCTTGCCACAAACTGGAGCCCAACCATGAGCTTTTCACTGCGTCACGTTACCCGGGTATTGGTCCTGTTTGCAGCCATTGCTACATTAGTTGGCTGTGCGCCTACCCGACCCAATCTGGACATAAGCACTTGGTTGATTGATCCAAAACGAACTGGAGAGCCTCGTAAGCCAAACACAGATTTTTGGTTGAAGGTTGGTCCCGTATCCGTTGACGGACCATTCGATAGTAAATCCATGGTTTATCGCTTGGGCGATCAGCGCTATGAGAAGGATTTCTATAACGGGTATATTTCCACTCCTGCTGAGATGGTGAGTAATGCGACGCGCCAATGGATTAGCGAAGCCAATATCTTTAAGGCGGCAGTGAACCAAAGTAACACCTTCTTTCCGTATTACGCACTTCAAGTGAATGTTACTGAACTGTATGGGGATTATCGAGGCCAGCCTGAAGCCGTGGTTAGCATCCATTTTTATCTAACCGTTTTATCAACCGGTACTCAAAATCCGATCTTAATGAGTAACCGTTACACACAGCGCGTGCCTTTAAAGGATAATCGTCCAGGTACGTTAGCCAATGGCTTACAGCAAGCGTTCGCCACCATCTTGCAGCGTTATGAAGTGGATTTAGATGCTGGCACAAAGAAACTGCCAAAGCCATTGACTCAGCCGAAGTCAACTAATAAGTAAAACAACGAATAAGGGAGTGCACGATGGATTTAGGAATTAAGGGAAAGACTGCATTAGTGCTGGCATCAAGCCGAGGCTTAGGTCAGGCGATGGCACATTCTTTGGCGCGGGAGGGCGTCCAGGTTGCGGTGACCGGTCGAAATGCCGAAGGTCTCGCACAGACCGTCAAAATGATTGAGTCGGTTGGCGGCAAGGCGCTCGCCTTAAATTGGGATCTCGCGGATCTCAATGCAATTGATGGTCATGTACAGACGATTGAAAACCAGTTGGGACCAGTCGATATCTTGATTAATAACACTGGTGGACCGCCACCAACATCAGCGAGTGGTCAAGATCCGCAGTTGTGGCAAAAAAGCTTCCAGGAGATGGTGCTCTCCCTCATGAAAATTACCGATCGGGTCTTGCCAGGGATGCGTGAGCGTCGTTGGGGCCGCATTATTACCAGTACCACTTCCGGAGCAATCGTACCGATTCGTAATCTAGCGATTTCAAACACCTTAAGAGCTGCATTACTCGGTTGGTCCAAAACCTTGGCTGCGGAGGTGGCAGCCGATGGGGTAACCGTAAATGTCATCATGCCGGGTCGAGTGGCAACTGATCGCTTACGCCAACTCGATGAGGCGCGTGCGAAGCGGGAGAACATCACCTACGACGCCGTTGTAAGCGCAAGTTTGAAAACCATTCCTGCAGGTCGTTATGGTGATCCAAAGGAGTATGGCGATACCGCGGCATTCCTAGCAAGTCAAAATGCTTCTTACATCACTGGCTCTGTAATTCGGGTGGATGGTGGTCAGGTTCCCAGTATTTAATTAATATGCAGATGCTCCTAAAAGAGCTTCGCGCTAAGGAGCTCTTTTGGCTCTTTATTGCCCTTGTGCTTTCCGTAGCTGCGCTCTCCAGCGTCAGCTTTTTAGCCGATCGTCTTCAACGCAGCTTTGAAATCGATGGCCGTATGCTGCTGGCTGCCGATTTATTGATCGCTGCAGATCAGCCCATTGCACCTGCATTGATTGAGGCGGCAAAGTCTCAGAAATTAAATATTGCCCAGACAGTGGTGTTCCCCAGCATGGTAAGCCATGGTGGGGAAAGTAAATTAAGTTCATTAAAGGCCGTAAGTGCCCTCTATCCCCTCAGGGGGCAATTGCAAATTAGTCGTCAAGTGCATGACGGTAGGGTCGATGAACGATCGATTGAAGAGGTCACCGGAATGCCTCCCAAAAATACGGTTTGGGTCGACCCCGCCGTATTAATTTCCTTGCGTGCAAAGTTAGGCGATTCACTGAGCATTGGCGATCGTCAATTTCGGATTGATGCAGTCATTGTGCGGGAACTCGATCGTGGTGCAGCCTTTATGAACTTTGCACCCCGAGCCATGATTGGTATTGATGATTTAGCAAGTACAGGGTTGATTGGCTTTGGTAGTCGAGTGACCTATCGCCTACTGCTATCTGGAACCGATCCTCAAATTCGGGGCTACCAAGATTGGGCTCTCAATCATATTGAGCAACAAAAATTACGCGGTATTCGCATTGAGTCCCTAGAGAATGCTCAGCCGGTCATGCGAAAAACCTTAGAGCGTGCAGAACGCTTCTTATCGCTTGTGGCTTTAATGACTGCCTTAATCTGCGCCTTAGCAATTGCCCTTGCTGCCAGGCGCTATGTTCTTAAGCAAGCCGATAGCTGCGCAGTGTGGAAATGCTTTGGTGCGAGTCAGGCGCAAATTCTTCGCAAACAACTGTATATCCTCACGATGATTGGTGTGGTAGCAACTATTCTTGGGGGATTCATTGGCTGGTTTGCTCAAGAGCTGTTGATGCAACTCTTGGGTGGGCTTATTCAGACTCGTCTGCCATTGCCCTCGGTATGGCCCGTGGTTTGGAGCGTGGTGTTTGCGCTTTTACTGCTCTTTGGTTTTGCAGGACCACCGATCTTAACCTTAAGTCAGATCTCCCCATTGCGTTTAGTGCGCCGAGAGTTTGGCAAGGTACCACTGGCTGCTAAATCGATTGCATTATTTGGATTCATTAGTTGTTTGGTATTGGTATTTTGGGCAACCCGTGATCTGAAGTTGCTGGTTTGGGCGACTGGTTCATTTGGGCTTGGCGCATTACTCTTTGCGGGGCTCGCTTGGCTTGGCTTGTGGGGTCTTGAGCGCTTTAGTCAATCAAGTTACCTTGCGAGGATCGGCTTTGTGACCCGCTTTGCGATCAGCACACAATCGCGCCGCGCTGCTTTTGCCATGATTCAGGTGAGCTCTTTGGCGTTAGCCATCATGGCGCTCCTACTGATCTTTTTGTTGCGCCAAGACTTATTGCAAAGTTGGCAAGCCAATGTGCCTGATAACGCCCCGAATCGGTTTTTGATCAATATCCAAAATGATCAGAAAGCAGAAGTGCAGCGTATGTTAATTGCCGGAGGCATTACTGAGGCTCAGCTTTATCCAATGGTTCGGGGGCGACTCACGCATATTAATGAGCAAGAGGTGATGCCTGACAATTACCAAACCGATAATGCCCGCCGCCTAGTCGATCGTGAATTCAATCTCTCGTACACCAATCAATTACCAAGCGACAATCAGTTAGTTGCCGGTCAATGGTTTGGTAATTCGGTCACTCCACAAATCTCGATTGAGAGTGGTATTGCGAAGACCCTCAATCTTCGCATGGGCGATCAAATGAGCTTTGATATTGCGGGTCAGAAAATTACTGCACCCATTACCTCGATGCGCAAACTTGATTGGGGCTCCATGCAGGTTAATTTCTTTGTGATCTTTCCTCCGAAGGCCTTGGATGATTTCCCAAAATCTTGGATTACTTCGTACCACCAGCCCAAAGAACGCGAAAATTTGGATCTCAAGTTGGCTCAAACCTATCCGAATTTAACAATTGTTGATATTGAGAACTCGATTCGTCAAATTCAGGAGGTGTTAAATCGTCTGGCGAGTGCTTTGGGTCTGTTATTGGTCTTTACTTTGTGTGCCGCGATTTTGGTACTCTTTGCCGCCATTGGCTCCACGCAAGACGATCGTTTCCGGGATGCGGCTCTGCTCAAGGCGGTGGGTGCTTCGAAGCGAACCCTGGCGCAACTCGTTGTCATTGAGCTCACCACCATTGGATTTTTGTCAGGCCTATTGGGCGGCTTGGCTGCCAGTGCGACCACGTGGGCTTTGGGTCGATACGTATTGGAAATTGAGTTCTACTCCTTTGGTACCGCGATTGGACTTGGTATTGTTCTAGGGGTATGCGTGAGTTTGCTTGCCGGATTTCGCTTGCAGCAAAAGATTCAGACGGCAAGCACGATGGAGTGCTTGCGCGAAGTCTAGTCAGTCTTAGAAACCGAAGTTGCTGTGACCTTCGATTTTGGTGGTAACTGAACCAATTTAGTTTGTGCCATCCGATCTGGTATGCCCTGGCGATGCTTGCGATCCAAATAGGTGGTAAGCGGCCAAAGGAAAAGAGAAACTGAAAACAATAAACCAATGATTTGCCATCCTCGTAGTGGATGGATTGCGTGAACAATGAGGCAGGGCACAATCCATAGCGAGCCGTAGACGTAACGCCAAAGTGCCTGATTTTTGGCAAGCAGCCCACCATCCTCAGCCACAATTTGCATACGCCAGGTTTGCATGGCCAAAGTTTGTCCATTGCGTCGCCAGTACCAGACAAAGTAAAACCCCAACACACCATACAAGTAGAAAAAACTGAGCCAACTGGGAATGGCAATACCAAATAGAACCCCAATTAATAAATTGGGAACCATAAAGGCAAGCGCTAGAACTCCAACGAGGAGCAGTTGTTCGTAGAGGTTACAAAATACGCGTCGCCAAAATCGAGGGGTTGGCAAAGCATTTATCTCGGCGGGGTTCATCCCCACAGTTTATTTGATTGTGGCGCTAGACGATGAGGCGTTCGATGAATTGAGGGGTTGCCGTGTTTGTATGGCAGGTGATGTTACGGCACCCGTCTTTTTACGACTTTGCTCTTGTTGAGCTAGTTTCTGTTTTTCTTCCTCCGAAAGCTGTTGATAGGCTTGCCAAGCAGCTGCTTTTTGCTCCGGAGGGAATTGCAAACTCGAAAGATAGTTATCACGGGCTAGGCGCCGATCTTTTTGCGGAAGTTTGGCCCATGCAGCCATTCGTGACTGCAAGCGTTCTTGTTCAGCACTCGACATGGTTGGGTAGCGATTGGCCACCTTCAGCCATTTGGTCTTACTTGCGTTTGTAAAACTGCTCCAGTCGGACTCGAGAGAAGCAAGCACTGCTTGCTGAAGAGGGCTCAGGTATTGCCAGTCAAGATTTGTTGCTTTCTTGATTTCGGTTTTAGCTTCCGCAGGATTAACCGTGGTGGAATTCTGAGCATATGCCGGATAAATTAGCACCAAGCCAATAAGCAGGGAGGCAACACGAAACGTGATGCGAGCGGTTCTCACTAGATTTTTTCATCCTCTGACGGAGTGGCTTCTTGAGGCTTGGCACTGGTTTTAAGTTTTAGATACGCCATGAAACCGTTATCGACAAATGCATCGGGAGGCACGTCATCCGTCAACAGGGCAATATCCACATTGGCGATGTCTTTAATGCGCTGATCTTCTTGCCATTCTGCAATCGCAATCAGACCAAATACCACGATGGCAATTGGAATTAGCCAACTGCTCAGCGACCAAAGTGGCTTCTCCCAAGAAAAGTTTTTATTACCAGGATGTGCAGTTTGTACGGAATGTACAAAGACCAGCTCAGGCTTTGCCCGATTGACGGCAAGCAAGCGTGCTTCGCGAAGGCGATCTTGGGTATCGCCACTAAGTTCGTGGCTACTGGTATTGAGTAGGCTGGTGACGCGTTTTGCAAAACGCTCCTCCACTGAACTCGCAAATTGTTTCTGATTCGTATCTTTCATCACAACACAATCCCCTTGGCCTTTAAAGCAGCTGCCAAAGTGTGGGCGGCTCGGGAGCAATGGGTTTTCACACTTCCCTCGCTGCATCCCATGGCGAGGGCCGTTTCGGACGTACTAAGCTCATCCCAATAACGCATGAGGAAGGCTTCCCGTTGACGATGTGGCAATTTTGATATTTCTTGTTCCAGAGTGGCCAAAAGCTGACGCTTAGCCAGCGCTGTAGAGGCATCCGAGGGCATTTGGCCTTCTTCCCGAATCTCAATCAGTTCAAGGGGGTCAAAATCCTCCTCCCCATCCATGCCAGCCCCCAGAGCGGAGAAGGGGGTCTCATAGGTCGAACGGACCTTTTGACGTCGAAACCAGTCATGAATCCGATTTTGCAGAATTCGGGTGAAAATCAACGGGAACTCTCCGGCGGGCCGATCACCATATTTTTGGGCCAAGCTAATCATCGCATCCTGAACAACATCGAGAGCGGCCGCCTCATCCCGAACCGCATAGACGGCCTGTTTGAAGGCTTTTTTCTCAACGCCAGCTAGAAATTGATCGAGTTCTTGGGCGGATGCCATGTGAATTACTACGAATAAATGATCGTTGTTTTTGTGGTTTGCTTGCGATGAATGGACCCAAAATACAGTCTAAACCCACTCATTCTAGGCTATTGCTTTACAATGGAAGGCTTACCGCAAAGAAACCATCCAAGAAGTGGCAGTCTTTTTTCTTTGCGGCTGTGCCGTTCGAACCCGGACCATAAGTAAGGGACAGAACAGCCTAAACAATTTTTTGCCGAAAATTGCAAAGGAAAATGACAATGAATACGAGTAATGCTGAGTTTTTAGCCACCAAAGGTGGTCAGGACGCAACCGGTCCTCAATCTGATTCCACAAGCCCTGCAAAACAACCTGCCCCCGAAATGATTGGTGCTGAGATGTTGGTGCATGCCTTGCATGCTGAGGGAGTCGAGTATGTCTGGGGCTATCCCGGTGGTGCGGTTCTCTTTATTTATGACGAGATCTTCAAGCAAGATAAGTTTGAACACATTTTAGTTCGCCATGAACAAGCTGCGGTTCATGCGGCCGATGGTTACGCGCGCGCCACTGGCAAAGTCGGTGTTGCTCTCGTTACTTCCGGTCCTGGGGTCACAAATGCCGTCACTGGTATTGCAACCGCTTACACCGATTCCATTCCGATGGTCATCATTACCGGTAACGTGCCAACCTATGCCATTGGTGAGGATGCCTTCCAAGAGGCTGATACGGTAGGTATCACCCGTCCGATCGTAAAACATAATTTCTTGGTCAAGGATGTGAACGATCTTGCGGTGACCCTTAAAAAAGCCTTTCATATTGCTCGCACCGGCCGTCCTGGACCTGTATTGGTCGATATTCCAAAGGATGTTTCGGCAACTAAAGGGCCCTTTGTCTATCCCGATAGTCTGAGCATGCGTTCATACAACCCGGTGATCAAGGGGCATAGTGGACAGATTCGTAAAGCAGTATCCCTATTACAAGAGGCTGAGCGCCCCTATATTTATACCGGTGGCGGCATCATCATGGCCGAAGCCGCCAAGGAACTCAAAGAGTTTGCTGAGCTTTTAGGTTATCCAGTGACCAATACTCTGATGGGCTTGGGTGGATTCCCGGGGACGCATCAGCAGTTTGTGGGCATGCTTGGAATGCACGGCACCTATGAAGCCAATATGGCGATGCAGCACTGCGATGTATTGATTGCAATTGGTGCCCGTTTTGATGACCGCGTGATCGGTAACCCTGCACACTTCGCAAGTCATCCTCGCAAAATTGTTCATATTGATATTGACCCATCGGTGATTTCAAAGCGCGTCAAGGTAGACGTTCCGATTGTGGGTGATCTCAAAGAGATTTTGGTTGATATGAGTGCTCAATTAAGAGCGGCACCGGCGCGTAAGAATCAAGCGAAGGTGAAAGCCTGGTGGGATCAGATTAATGAATGGAAGAAGCGCGATTGCTTGAAGTACGATCGTGATTCCCAAATCGTCAAGCCTCAATACGTCGTTGAAAAACTGTGGGAGCTGACCAAGGGCGATGCCTTTGTGTGCTCAGACGTTGGCCAACATCAGATGTGGGCAGCCCAGTTCTACAAGTTCAATGAACCACGGCGCTGGATTAACTCGGGTGGCTTAGGCACCATGGGCGTTGGTTTGCCTTATGCCATGGGCATTAAAAAAGCATTCCCAGATCAGGAGGTCGTTACCATCACCGGAGAGGGTTCGATCCAAATGTGTATTCAAGAACTTTCAACGCTGACTCAGTACAACACGCCGATCAAGATTGTTTCCTTAAACAATCGATATTTAGGCATGGTGCGTCAATGGCAAGAATTAACCTACAGTAAGCGCTATTCCAGTTCCTACATGGATTCATTGCCCGATTTTGTGAAGTTGGCTGAAGCCTATGGTCATGTGGGGATGCGCATTGAGACCAAAGCAGATGTTGAGCCCGCACTCAAAGAGGCTCTCAAATTAAAGGATCGCACTGTGTTTATGGATTTCCAGATTGATCCGCAGGAAAACGTCTGGCCCATGGTACAAGCAGGTAAGGGCATTAGTGAGATGCTGCTTGGAAGTGAGGATCTCTAATGCGTCACATTATTTCTGTTTTGCTCGAGAACGAGCCGGGAGCGCTCTCGCGAGTCGTTGGCTTATTCTCGGCTCGCGGTTACAACATTGAGACTCTTAGCGTCGCACCGACTGAAGACCCATCCCTATCCCGCATGACCTTGGTCACGATTGGCTCAGATGATGTGATTGAACAAATTACCAAGCACCTCAATCGCTTGGTTGAGGTGGTGAAAGTATTTGATTTAACGGAAGGCCCACACATCGAGCGCGAACTGATGATGATCAAAGTGCGGGCGGTTGGTAAGGAGCGCGAGGAATTAAAGCGCACCACGGATATATTCCGCGGACGCATTATCGATGTGACTGATAAAAGTTACACGATTGAGCTCACTGGTGTGAGTAGTAAGTTAGATGCATTCATTAGCGCAATTGATCGCGCATCCATTCTTGAAACAGTCCGTTCTGGCGGTTCGGGAATTGGGCGCGGTGAACGTATTCTGAAAGTTTAGTTTTAATCACTCTTTATTTAATTTAAGGAAATCGTATGAAAGTTTTTTATGACAAGGACGCCGATCTGTCCCTGATCAAAGGTAAAAAAGTCACCATTATTGGTTATGGCTCACAGGGTCATGCCCACGCGCAAAACTTGAATGACTCTGGCGTGAAGGTCACCGTGGGTTTGCGTAAAGATGGCGCATCGTGGAAAAAAGCAGCCAATGCCGGTTTACAAGTCAAAGAAGTTGCTGAGGCAGTGAAAGACGCAGACGTTGTGATGATGCTGTTGCCCGATGAGCAAATTGCCGAAGTCTACAAGAACGAAGTACATGCCAACATCAAACAAGGCGCCGCCTTAGCGTTTGCCCACGGTTTTAATGTGCATTATGGTCAAGTGATTCCTCGCGCCGATTTGGATGTCATCATGATTGCTCCGAAGGCACCTGGCCATACCGTTCGTAGCACATACACCCAAGGCGGTGGCGTACCCCATTTGATCGCGGTCTATCAAGACAAGTCGGGCTCAGCACGTGATTTAGCCCTCTCTTATGCAACTGCGAATGGCGGTGGCCGTGCTGGCGTGATTGAGACCAATTTCCGAGAAGAGACCGAAACCGATTTGTTTGGTGAGCAAGCTGTCTTATGCGGCGGTACTGTGGAGTTAATTAAAGCCGGATATGAGACCTTGGTTGAAGCCGGTTATGCCCCGGAGATGGCCTATTTTGAGTGCCTGCATGAGTTGAAGTTAATTGTGGACCTCATTTATGAAGGCGGTATCGCCAACATGAACTACTCGATTTCAAACAATGCCGAGTATGGTGAGTACGTCACTGGTCCAAGGATTGTGACCGAGGACACCAAGAATGCGATGCGTAAAGCCTTGCACGATATTCAGACGGGTGAGTATGCCAAGAGCTTCATCCTTGAAAATCGCGCTGGTGCACCCACCCTGATTTCACGTCGCCGTTTGACCGCTGATCATGAGATTGAAGTTGTGGGTGCGAAATTGCGCGCCATGATGCCTTGGATTGCGAAAAACAAACTCGTTGACCAATCGAAGAACTAAGCTCAGAAGGTAATCATCCGATGATGTATCCACACCCCATCATTGCCAAAGAGGGCTGGCTCTATTTAGTTGTGATTGGGGTTCTGGCTTTTGTGGTCCATCGCTATGCCGGTTTTTTCTGGTCTTGGCCGCTCTGGCTATTCTTCACCTTCACGCTGCAATTCTTTCGTGATCCACAACGAATCGCGCCCCTTGGTAAGGATCTTGTTTTATCGCCAGCGGATGGGCGCATTGTGGTGGTTGAGAAAGCCCATGATCCCTATGCCAATCGGGAAGCCTTAAAGATTAGCGTGTTCATGAATGTCTTTAATGTGCACTCCAATCGGTCTGCGGTGAATGGACTGATTAAGCAAGTTACCTATTTTCCAGGCAAGTTCTTTAACGCCAGTATTGATAAAGCCTCTACCGAAAATGAGCGCAATGCGGTCGTGATCGATGCCAATGGCAAGACCATCACCCTTGTGCAAATCGCCGGTTTAATTGCTCGTCGTATTTTGTGCTACATCCACATTAATGATCGTGTGAAGCGCGGGGAGCGTTATGGCTTTATTCGCTTTGGTTCCCGGGTCGATGTGTATTTGCCTTTAGATGCTGAGCCCTTGGTTAGCGTCGGTGAAAAAGTTTTTGCTACCAATACTGCGTTAGCTCGCTTACCAGGATTAGATTAGCAACATGACTTCGCGTCGTAAGTTCCGAATGGGCCGCCCCCGCTTTCTGCGGAGTAAAAATACACGGCGTGAGGACTGGAGCTCGGCCGATGAGTCGCACGAGGATGATCTGATCGAAGATCCACCAAGGCCTCGGAACAAAGGGATTTACTTATTACCGAATTTATTCACCACGGCGGCATTATTTTGTGGGTTCTTTGCCATTGTGAACGCCATGAACCATCGTTTTGAGATCGCAGCGATTGCGGTCTTTGCTTCACTGGTTCTTGATGGCATGGATGGCCGAATTGCGCGAATGACCAATACGCAAAGTGCGTTTGGTGAGCAATACGATTCTTTGGCAGACATGGTCTCATTTGGGGTGGCCCCAGCGTTGGTGGCCTATGAGTGGGTTTTAAAAGATCTGGGCAAGTGGGGCTGGTTAGCAGCATTTACCTACTGTGCTGGCGCCGCACTTCGTCTAGCCCGCTTTAATGCCAATATTGGCGTGGTTGATAAAAAGTTTTTCCAGGGTTTGCCAAGCCCTGCGGCCGCAGCGCTCTTGGCTGGTTTCATTTGGTTGGCAGACGATAACAAGATACCCGTGAAGGATTCGGCAATTCCATTAGTCACCTTTTTCATTACGATTTATGCAGGACTAACCATGGTTTCGAATGCCCGTTTCTACAGCGGTAAGGCCTTGGATATTCGTTACCGTGTGCCTTTCTGGGTTATGGTTCTTTTGATCTTGGGTTTTGTCTTGATTTCTTCAAATCCACCACTAACTCTGTTTGGCCTCTTTGTGGTGTATTCCCTGTCTGGCTATGTATTGTGGATGTGGGAGCGGGCGATGGGTCGTCGGATTGGTGGAGAAACCACAGTCTCAGCTAAGTCCGAGTAAATGCGGTATATTATTTCCATGATGAACCAATTAAGCGCACTTCTACTTCTTCTAGCACTGGGCCTTAGGCTCGGGGCGGGTCGCGCTTAGACACATGAAGTAAGGCACTAAGTTCGCAAACCAGCCCCAGCTAAATTGCTGGGGTTTTTGTTTTAGAAAACGGAGCATTGGATTATTAAAGAAGGAATCAATGATGAGTGATCGATTAATTATTTTTGATACCACCTTGCGTGACGGTGAGCAGTCGCCTGGTGCATCCATGACTCGAGATGAGAAGGTGCGGATTGCACGTCAACTTGAACGCTTACGAGTTGATGTGATCGAGGCCGGCTTTGCGGCTAGCTCAGAGGGTGACTTTGCAGCAATCTCTGCGGTTGCTGCCGCGGTGAAGGATTCAGTCGTATGCTCCCTCGCACGTGCCAATGAGACCGATATTACTCGGGCCTCTGATGCCCTAAAGGCAGCTAACGCAAAACGCATTCATGTGTTCTTGGCCACTAGCGCTTTGCATATGGAAAAGAAATTGCGCATGACCCCGGAGCAGGTGTATGAGCAAGCAAAAAAGTCCATCCGCTTTGCCAGAAATTTGGCGGGGGATATTGAGTTCTCTCCAGAGGATGGCTACCGTTCGGATATGGACTTCTTGTGCCGAGTCTTAGAGGCTGTTATTGCTGAAGGCGCAACCACGATAAACGTTCCTGATACGGTTGGATATGCTGTCCCCGAACTCTATGGCGAGTTCATTAAAACTTTACGTACTCGGATTCCGAACTCGGATAAAGCGATTTGGTCCGTGCATTGCCATAACGATTTAGGGATGGGTGTGGCCAACTCATTAGCCGGCGTTCACATTGGCGGTGCTCGCCAAGTAGAGTGCACGATTAATGGTCTGGGCGAGCGGGCAGGTAATACTTCCTTAGAAGAAATTGTGATGGCAGTTCGTACTCGCAAGGATTTCTTTAGGTTGGAAGTGGGGATCGATACCAAACAAATCGTACCGGCTTCTAAATTGGTTTCGCAAATCACAGGCTTTGTGGTGCAGCCCAATAAAGCCGTGGTTGGTGCAAATGCCTTTGCTCATGCATCGGGTATCCATCAAGATGGTGTATTGAAGGCTCGTGATACTTACGAGATTATGCGGGCTGAAGATGTGGGCTGGGCGACCAATCGCATCGTGCTTGGTAAGTTATCCGGTCGGAATGCCTTCAAACAACGTATTTCTGAGTTAGGTGTGGTATTGGAGTCGGAGAGTGAACTCAATGATGCATTTGCTCGCTTTAAAGCTTTAGCCGATCAAAAAGCCGAGATTTTTGATGAAGACATTATTTCCTTGATGTCGGATTCTTCGGTGGCTGATCAAAGTGAGCACTTTAGCTTTATTTCATTGAACCAGCACTCCGAGACCGGTGAAAAGCCAATGGCGAAGGTGGTATTTAAGATGGGCGGTCACGACGTGCACTCTGAAGCCCAAGGCAATGGTCCGGTTGATGCTACTTTGCACGCCATTGAGAGTAAGGTACAAAGTGGTGCTGAGTTATTGCTCTACTCGGTCAATGCCATCACGTCGGGCACTGAGTCGCAGGGGGAGGTCACGGTTCGTCTCTCTAAGGGAGGGCGGATTGTGAACGGCGTGGGGATGGATCCAGACATTATTGCTGCCTCTGCCAAGGCTTATTTGGCGGCATTGAATAAATTACACGATCCAAGCGCCATGAAACTGAATGCCCAAATGGCACCTTAAAATCATAAGTTATTGATTTATATAAACTTATTTACTAGTAGGCCGCTTGGTATGCATTGGCAGACGGCGGTCTGTTAGAATGCTGAAGCTTTGATTTATAAAGCTTTTTATTAACACGGCATATCAGGTGCAAGCTTGAGTGACCGCACGTATGGAGTATGAAAATGGCAGTTGCAGACATTAATAAGGCGGAAATCGTCAAACAAAACGCGCGTGGCGCAAACGATACGGGTAGCCCCGAAGTTCAGGTGGCATTATTAACTGCTCGTATCAATGAACTTACCCCCCATTTCAAGGCAAATGCAAAAGATCATCACAGCCGTCGTGGCTTGCTGAAAATGGTCTCGCGCCGTCGCCGTCTCTTGGATTACCTCAAGAGCAAGGATCTGGACCGTTATCGCGCGCTGATCGACAAACTAGGTTTACGTAAGTAATTTCTTGTTTTTGTCAGCATTGCAATGAAGTAGGGTGTTGCCAAACGGGCAAGGCTCTACTTTGAGTGGTTCAAGATGACCGGCTTCTAGGGATCGTGTCATTCCAATGCACTTCTTTTTAAAGAGGTGCACTGGAATGGCATCCCAATTGGGTTCATCAATCAATCACTCCAGTGATACCGCGGCGCTGTGGATCCGCGGTGTGTATGTTTGGAGAAAAAAAGATGTCAATGTTTCATAAAGTTGTAAAAACGTTTCAATGGGGCCAACACACGGTCACGATGGAAACCGGCGAGATTGCTCGCCAATCGAGTGGTGCGGTACTTCTTAATATGGACGACACCGTGGTGCTTGCTACGGTAGTCGGTGCTAAAACCGCCAAAGAGGGTCAGGACTTTTTCCCCTTAACGGTTGACTATATTGAGAAGACCTATTCAGCTGGCAAGATCCCTGGTGGATTCTTTCGTCGTGAGGGACGTCCGTCTGAAGGCGAGACTTTAATCTCACGTTTAATTGATCGTCCGATTCGCCCATTATTTCCTGAAGGGTTCTATAACGAAGTTCAGGTAGTCGTGCATGTGATGTCAATTAATCCTGATGTGCCTGCCGATATTCCTGCTTTGATCGCATCGTCTGCAGCCTTGGCGATTTCGGGTATTCCATTTAATGGTCCGATGGGCGCAGCGCGCGTTGGTTATCGTGATGGTCAGTATTTGCTTAATCCGAATCGCAGCGAGCAAACAACGAGTGAACTCGATTTGATCGTGGCGGGTACTCAGGCAGCAGTATTAATGGTGGAGTCTGAAGCGCAGCAGTTATCTGAGTCCGTGATGTTGGGTGCTGTAGTTTATGGTCACGAACAGTCGCAAATTGCGATTAATGCAATCCAGGAACTCGTGCGCGATGCGGGCAAGCCCGAGTGGGATTGGAAGCCTGCCGCAAAGAATGATGCCTTGATTGCGAAGTTACAAAGCTTGGCCGAAGGCCCATTGCGCGATGCGTATCAAATTCGTCAAAAGCAAGCCCGCTCCACCAAGATTAAAGAAGTGGTTGCCAATGTCATGACTCAGTTAGCCGCTGAGGGCGAAGTGAATGAAGTCGAAGTTGGTAATCTCTTGTTTGAGATTGAAGCAAAGATCGTGCGTAGCCAAATTCTTAATGGCGAGCCACGTATTGATGGTCGCGATACCCGAACCGTACGCCCCATTGAAATTCGTAATGGCGTATTGCCTCGTACCCACGGTTCTGCTCTATTTACCCGCGGAGAGACGCAAGCCTTAGTCGTTGCAACCCTTGGAACTGCGCGCGATGAACAAATCATTGATGCGCTCGAAGGTGAGTACCGCGATCGCTTTATGTTCCACTACAACATGCCTCCATTTGCAACTGGTGAGACAGGTCGTGTTGGTACCCCTAAGCGTCGCGAGATTGGTCACGGCCGTTTAGCAAAGCGTGCTTTAGTACCCGTGTTGCCAAGTATGGAAGAGTTTGCTTACAGCATTCGTTTGGTTTCTGAGATTACGGAATCCAATGGTTCGTCATCAATGGCCTCGGTATGCGGTGGTTGCTTGGCTCTGATGGATGCCGGTGTTCCGGTGAAGGCGCATGTGGCCGGAGTGGCTATGGGCCTGATTTTGGATGGCAATCGCTTTGCGGTATTAACCGATATCTTGGGTGATGAAGATCACCTGGGTGATATGGACTTCAAAGTAGCCGGTACCGCCAACGGGATTACGGCTTTGCAGATGGACATTAAAGTTCAGGGAATTACCAAAGAAATTATGCAGGTTGCTTTGGCTCAGGCCCAAGAGGGTCGCTTGCATATTCTGAGCAAGATGCAAGAAGCCATGAGCTCTGTACGCACCGAACTTTCTGAGCACGCACCACGCATGGTGACTTTCAAGATTCATCCAGACAAGATTCGTGAAGTCATTGGTAAGGGCGGTGCAACGATTCAGGCGCTCACTAAAGAGACCGGTTGCAGCATCGATATCAAAGATGATGGTACGGTTACCATTGCTTCGACAAGCGCGGAAGGTATGGCGCAAGCAAAAGCCAAGATTGAAGGCATTACCGCTGAAGCCGAAGTTGGGAAGGTCTATGAGGGCCCTGTAGTGAAGTTACTTGAGTTCGGAGCCCTTGTGAACATCCTGCCCGGCAAAGATGGACTCTTACATATCTCCGAGATCTCGACTGAGCGCGTGAAAGATGTCAAAGACTTCTTGCAAGAGGGTCAGGTTGTGCGTGTGAAATTACTCGCAGCCGATGAGCGCGGCCGCTTACGTTTGTCCATGAAAGCCCTGTTGTCCCAAGAGTCTGGTGCAGCAGATGCTCAGGCAAGCGATAGTCCAAACGAGACTGTTTAAGCGGGAGTATTGCGATGCGTGTGATGGAGATTCGGGAGTATGGCGCTCCAGAAATGTTGGTCAAAGCTGAGCGTCCAGATCCATCTGTGCCTGGTTCGGGCTCCGGTGAGGTCTTAATTCGGGTGAAGGCGGCTGGTATTAATCGTCCAGATGTCTTGCAGCGAAAAGGCCATTACCCCGTTCCTCCAGGCGCATCCGATATCCCTGGCCTTGAAGTGGCTGGAGAGATTATTGGGGGTGACCTAGCTCACCCCGATAACACCTTCGGTTTAAAGCTGGGCGATAAAGTTTGTGCCCTGGTGCAAGGTGGTGGGTATGCCGATTTATGCACCGCCCCAATTGCGCAATGCTTGCCCTATCCAAAAGGCTTTACTGATATCGAGGCAGCTTCCTTACCCGAAACCTTCTTTACTGTGTGGAGCAACGTCTTTCAACGGGGCCATTTGAGTAAAGGTGAGACCTTGTTGGTGCAAGGAGGCTCAAGTGGCATTGGAGTGACCGCGATTCTCATTGGCAAAGCATTCGGTCACCGGGTGTTTGTTACTGCTGGAAGCGATGAAAAGTGCGCAGCGTGTACACAATTAGGTGCCGATCTAGCGATCAACTACAAAACCCAAGATTTTGTGGAGGAGGTTAAGAAAGCCACGAATGGTAAGGGTGTCGATGTGATTTTGGACATGGTTACTGGCACGTATTTGCAGCGCGAGATTGATTGCTTGGCCGATGATGGTCGCATTGTGGTAATCGCTATTATGGGTGGTTCAAAGGCCGAAGTGAATACTGCACAGATATTACGTCGCCGCTTATCAATTACGGGATCCACCTTGCGTCCGAGACCCGTTGCCTTTAAGCATCAAATTGCGAAAGAGTTGTATCAATCGGTTTGGCCTCTACTAAATTCTGGCCAATTAAAACCAGTGATTTATAAAACATTTTCCTTAGAGCAAGCTGCCGATGCACATCGACTGATGGAATCGAGCGAGCATGTTGGAAAAATTGTTTTAACGGTGTAAGAGGTTTAGTATGCGCGCATTGACGGTCATCGGTAATTGGAAGATGAATGGCAGTGTTCGCAGTAATCGGGATTGGATGCAAACGGTTATTGAGGAAATGCAACAGGGTATGCCGGCTGGACGGCGTTTTGGTGTGTGCGTGCCTTTTCCGTATTTGCAAGAATGCAGTCATTATTTAGGAAGTTCTCAGCTTCAGCTAGGGGCGCAGGACGTGTCAGCTTATGCATCGGGGCCATACACGGGCGAGGTGAGTGCAAGTATGTTGCAGGAGATGGGCGTTCGCTTTGTGATCGTCGGTCACTCGGAGCGTCGCATGCAATACGGCGAGGCTAATGAGAGCATTGCCCTCAAAGCAGAGCAGGCTTTAGACCATGAGTTGACCCCGATTATTTGCGTTGGTGAGACCGCCGATGAACGAAATTCAGGGCGCGCAGTGGAGGTGGTTAGGCGACAGGTTGCTAGTCAAGTCAGCACCTTGCAGGACCGCTTGGTGGATTGCTTGATTGCATACGAACCAATTTGGGCGATTGGTACCGGTAAGGTTGCGAGTGCGCAAATGGCCCAAGACATGCACCGAGCGATTCGTTTGCAGTTAGCCGAGTTTGATGATGACGTAGCGTCTCATATTGGGATTGTTTACGGAGGCAGTGTCCGGGCCGATAACGCTACGGAGCTTTTTGCGATGCCCGATATCGATGGGGCGTTGGTAGGCGGCGCATCGTTAGATGCCAAGGAGTTTTTAGCAATTTGTCGGGCTTGACGGATTGCATGATGAACGGAGATATGGAGAACAGATATGGAATGGCTTAAAACTTTATTCGTGGTCCTGCAAGTAATTTCTGCATTAGCCATTATTGGCTTGGTCTTGATTCAACAAGGTAAGGGCGCCGATATGGGTGCCGCATTTGGCTCTGGTTCCTCAGGAAGCCTCTTTGGAGCAACTGGATCTTCAAACTTCCTATCGCGGACTACCGCTATTTTTGCGGTGATCTTTTTCGTGAGCACCCTAGGGATTACGTGGTTGGGCACTAAAAAGCCTGTTGAGTCAGGGGTTATGTCTAATTCAACCTTACCGACGGTTGCCCCTTCCCAGCAAGGTGGTGCTACGCCAGCAAATGGGGCAAGTTCAGAACCGAGTAAACCGGTTGTACCTCGCTAATTTGCACCTTTTTGGAAGGTGCAATGCGGTAGAATTGAGGGTTGTTGTAGGGCTTTTCCAAGATGCCGACGTGGTGAAATTGGTAGACACGCTATCTTGAGGGGGTAGTGGCTTAGGCTGTGCGAGTTCGAGTCTCGCCGTCGGCACCAAAGTGGATTAGTTTGGTCGGGAATTCTTGTCTTATTGTTGTAAATCAAGAGTCCCAAAATGAAAGTCGTTGATAATTCGAACGTTTGGAAATCTGACACAGGATAGAAGAAGTTGAACCTTTCAAATTACTTCCCAGTACTGTTGTTTATTCTCGTTGGTCTCGGCGTCGGTCTTGCCCCTATTGTGTTGGGTAAAGTTTTAGCCCCCTCCAAATCCTATTCAGAAAAAGATTCTCCTTACGAGTGCGGCTTTGAAGCCTTTGAAGACGCTCGTATGAAATTCGATGTGCGTTACTACTTGATCGCCATCCTCTTTATCCTATTTGATTTAGAAACTGCATTTTTATTTCCTTGGGGCATTGCCTTGAGGGATATTGGTTGGGAGGGATACATTGCCATGGCAATCTTCCTGCTCGAATTTATTGTTGGTTTTGCATATATCTGGAAAAAGGGCGCCCTGGATTGGGAGTGAACGTCGATGGCACTTGAAGGTGTTCTAAAACAAGGTTTTGTTACTACCTCGGCTGACCAGTTAATTAATTGGACCAGGACCGGTTCGCTTTGGCCGATGACCTTTGGCTTAGCCTGTTGCGCGGTCGAGATGATGCATGCTGGCGCATCGCGCTACGACCTTGATCGATTCGGGGTCGTGTTTCGTCCATCGCCACGTCAATCCGATCTGATGATTGTGGCGGGTACTTTATGCAACAAGATGGCTCCAGCCCTACGCAAAGTCTATGACCAGATGCCAGAACCGCGCTGGGTGATATCGATGGGTTCATGCGCTAATGGCGGTGGTTACTATCACTACTCTTACTCGGTGGTGCGTGGTTGCGATCGCATCGTCCCAGTGGATGTCTATGTGCCTGGCTGTCCGCCAACCGCAGAAGCTCTGATCTACGGCATTATTCAGCTGCAGGCTAAGATTGGCCGCACGAGTACGATTGCAAGGAAGGGTTGAGATGAGCGAGCGTCTTTTGCAACTCCGTCAGCAACTCGATCGTGTTTTAGGAAACCGTATCCAGAGTGCCACAATCGATCATCGTGAGTTAACGATTGTTTTGCATCACGCAAGCTATGCCGAGTCAGCAAAACTTTTGCGAGATGATCCGAGTTTAGCCTTTGAGCAACTCATTGACCTATGCGGGGTTGATTACAAAGACTATGCCGATGGCACTTGGAGTGGACCACGTTTTGCAGTCGTTAGTCACTTGCTGTCGATTAAACATAATTTGCGTCTACGGATTCGGGTATTTGCTCCAGACGACGATTACCCATTGGTGGCATCGATGGTTCCGATTTGGAACTCGGCCAATTGGTTTGAACGCGAGGCTTTTGATCTCTTTGGTATCTTGTTTGATGGTCATGAGGACCTGCGCCGCATCCTGACCGATTATGGCTTTATTGGTCATCCATTCCGTAAAGATTTCCCAATCTCGGGTCATGTTGAGATGCGCTATGACCCAGAGTTAAAGCGGGTGGTGTATCAGCCAGTCACGATTGATCCGCGTGAAGTAACCCCACGCGTGATTCGTGAAGAACAATACGGCGGCTTAGCAAATGGCTGAGATTAAGAACTACACCCTGAACTTTGGTCCGCAGCATCCTGCGGCTCACGGTGTATTACGTTTAGTGCTGGAGCTTGATGGCGAGGTGATCCAACGCGCTGATCCGCATATTGGCTTATTGCATCGTGCGACCGAGAAACTCGCCGAGACCCGCACTTGGATTCAGAGCGTACCGTATATGGATCGTCTGGATTACGTATCGATGATGGTCAACGAGCATGCCTATGTCATGGCCATTGAGAAACTTCTTGATGTTGATGTACCAGTGCGCGCTCAGTACATCCGCGTGATGTTTGATGAGCTCACCCGTCTACTCAATCACTTACTCTGGGTTGGCTGCCATGGTCTTGACGTTGGTGCCATGGCAATCTTCTTATATGCCTTCCGTGATCGCGAAGATATTTTTGATATGTATGAGGCAGTATCCGGTGCGCGTATGCATGCAGCCTACTATCGTCCCGGCGGCGTCTATCGCGATTTGCCTGAGAAGATGCCGCAATACGCTAAATCAGCGATTCGGAGTGATCAGGCTGTAAAGCGCCTAAATGAGACGCGCAGCGGGTCGTTATTGGATTTCATTGAAGACTTTAGTAATCGCTTCCCTGCGAATGTGGATGAGTACAACAATTTATTGACCGATAACCGAATCTGGAAGCAACGTTTGGTTGGTATTGGTGTGGTCTCACCCGAGCGAGCACTGCAGATGGGCTTTACTGGACCAATGTTGCGCGGCTCTGGTTTTGCTTGGGACTTACGTAAGAAACAACCGTATGAAGTCTATGACCAATTGGATTTTGATATTCCAGTGGGAGTCAATGGCGATAGCTACGACCGCTATCTAGTGCGCATGGAAGAGATGCGCCAATCCAATCGCATTATTCAACAGTGTGTGAAGTGGTTACGTGCTAATCCAGGCCCAGTGATGAGTGATAACCACAAAGTAGCCCCACCAAAGCGCGTTGATATGAAAACCAATATGGAAGAGTTGATCCATCATTTCAAGCTCTTTACAGAGGGCATTCATGTACCTGCGGGTGAAGCCTATGCAGCGGTTGAGCATCCCAAGGGCGAGTTTGGTATCTACGCCATTTCAGATGGTGCCAACAAACCCTATCGTTTAAAGATCCGAGCACCTGGCTTTGCGCATCTAGCCGCGATGGATGAGATGTCACGAGGGCATATGATTGCCGATGCGGTCACCATCATTGGTACGCAAGATATTGTGTTTGGTGAGATCGATCGATAAATCATGATGACAGCCCAATCACTTTTTTCTGCTAAGACCCGCGCTGAGATGGATCGCAATATTGCGAAGTATCCGCCAGAGCAAAAACAATCGGCGGTGATGGCATGCTTGATTGCAGCGCAATCGGAGCATGGCTGGGTATCGCCGGAGATTATTGCGGAAGTTGCTCAGATTCTTGAGATGCCCACGATTGCGGTTGAGGAGGTTGCGACCTTCTACAACATGTATGAGACCAAGCCGATTGGTAAGTTCAAACTTGTGATCTGCACCAATTTACCTTGTCAACTTACACACGGCGAAGAGGCTGCCGACTATCTTAAGAAAAAACTTGGAATTAATTTCAATGAGACTACGCCATGTGGAACCTTCACGTTAAAAGAGGGTGAGTGCATGGGCGCTTGTGGCGACTCACCTGTGATGTTGGTGAACAACCACCGCATGTGTAGTTTTATGAGCCAAGAAAAGATTGATGCCTTATTGGATGAATTGAGTGCGCAAGCAAAGCGAGGGAGCGTATGACCAGTTTGCATAGTCGTCACATTAAACCCTTAATTTTGGCTGGCCTCGATGGTAAGAACTGGCACCTAAAGGATTACGAGGCGCGCGGTGGTTATCAGCAGTTACGACGGATTCTGACTGAGAAGATCACCCCGGATGCTGTGATTGCTGAAGTCAAGGCATCATCACTGCGTGGTCGCGGTGGCGCTGGATTTCCAACTGGCTTGAAGTGGAGCTTCATGCCCAAGAACTACAACGGCAATAAATACTTGGTATGCAATAGCGACGAAGGAGAGCCTGGAACATTCAAAGACCGCGACATCATGCGCTACAACCCCCATGCACTGATTGAAGGCATGATCATTGGTGCCTATGCGATGGGAATCTCAACTGGATACAACTACATTCACGGTGAGATCTGGGAGGTTTACGATCGCTTTGAAGAAGCGCTTGAGGAAGCGCGTGCTGCGGGCTATCTTGGCGAGAAGATTTTAGGAACCGAGTTTAACTTCCAGTTGCATGCTGCCCCTGGTTTTGGTGCCTATATTTGTGGTGAAGAAACTGCGCTCTTGGAGTCGCTTGAGGGCAAAAAAGGGCAGCCCCGATTTAAGCCACCATTCCCAGCCAACTTTGGTTTATATGGCAAACCAACCACCATTAACAACACCGAGACCTTTGCGGCCGTACCATTTATTCTTGCGATTGGCGCTGAGGCCTATCTTAAATTGGGTAAACCCAATAACGGCGGTACCAAAATATTCTCCGTATCGGGAGACGTCACTTACCCAGGCAATTATGAAGTTCCACTGGGCACGCCCTTTGCAGAGATGCTAAAGCTTGCCGGTGGAATGCGCAATGGCAAGCAGCTCAAAGCCGTGATTCCCGGAGGATCATCTGCTCCAGTTTTGCCTGGCAAGATCATGATGGATATCACCATGGATTACGACGCGATCTCCAAGGCTGGCTCCATGCTTGGCTCTGGAGCGGTGATCGTCATGGATGAGACCCGTTGCATGGTGCGCTCTCTGTTGCGCCTCTCGTATTTCTATCACGAAGAGTCGTGTGGTCAATGTACGCCTTGCCGCGAAGGCACGGGTTGGCTCTGGCGCATCGTTAACCGCATTGAACATGGCCAAGGTCGTCCAGAGGATTTGGATCTCCTCAAAGACGTTGCCGGAAATATTCAGGGACGGACGATCTGCGCTTTAGGTGATGCTGCTGCGATGCCGGTCCAAGGAATGCTCAAACACTATATGGATGAGTTTGCTTACCACATCGAGCATAAGCATTGCATGGTCTCTTCATTTGCCAAGGCCGCCTAATCATGAGTACGGTGAACATGATTGAGATCCATGTCGACGGTAAGCCCGTTGAGGTGCCGCAAGGCTCGATGGTGATGCATGCCACCAATAAGTTGGGGACCTATGTTCCTCATTTTTGCTATCACAAGAAACTGAGCATCGCAGCGAACTGCCGGATGTGTTTGGTTGAAGTGGAGAAGGCCCCCAAGCCATTGCCGGCATGCGCTACCCCAGTGATGGCCGGCATGAAGGTGTTTACCCATTCGGCCAAGGCAGTTGAGGCTCAAAAATCCGTGATGGAGTTTTTGTTAATTAATCATCCCTTGGATTGCCCGATCTGCGACCAAGGTGGCGAATGCCAATTGCAAGATTTAGCCGTTGGCTATGGCAAATCCAGTTCTCGTTACAAAGAAGAGAAACGCGTGGTCTTTCATAAAAATGTCGGACCACTTATTTCCATGGAAGAGATGTCGCGTTGCATTCACTGCACCCGCTGCGTTCGCTTTGGGCAAGAGGTTGCCGGTGTGATGGAGCTTGGTATGATTAACCGCGGTGAGCATTCAGAGATCACGACCTTTGTAGGGCAAACGGTTGACTCTGAGCTCTCGGGCAACATGATTGATATCTGTCCTGTTGGCGCCTTGACTAGTAAGCCATTTCGGTATGCCGCACGCACTTGGGAGTTAGTCCGCAAGCGCTCAATTAGCCCGCACGATGCCGTCGGTGCCAATACCACGGTTCAAACCAAGGCTAATCACGTGATGCGGGTAGTGGCACTTGAGAACGAGGCCATTAATGAGTGCTGGATCAGTGACCGCGACCGCTTTGCATACGAAGGTTTAAATAGCCCTGATCGTTTAACCACGCCCATGGTGAAACAAAATGGGCAGTGGTTGGAGACCGATTGGCAATCCGCTCTGGATTATGTAGTTCACTCCTTAGGTGATATTCAGAAGCAGCACGGCAGCCAAGCATTAGCCGCACTGGCTCATCCCATCGCAAGTGCCGAAGAGCTTTACCTCTTACAAAAGGTGATGCGCGGATTGGGAAGTCAACAGATTGAAAGTCGCCTTCGCCAAACCGATACCCGTGGATCTGCAGCACTTCCTTGGTTAGGCATGCCAATTGCCAAGCTCGGTGAACTCAAACGTGTTCTAGTGATCGGTAGCCATTTGCGTAAAGATCTACCGTTGATCGCCGCTCGGGTACGAACGTCAACCAAGCAGGGCCTCAAGGTTTATCGACTCGATGCAGGTGGAAACGATTGGCTCATGCCGATTGCTGCCCATCTGAAATCGAAGCCCAGTCAGTGGATAGATCAATTGGGTCAAATTGCCCAAGCGATTGCGCAAGCAAAATCCATTTCATCGCCATCCGGCCTTGCTGTGAAGAGCGTATCTCGTGAAGCGCAAACAATTGCAGATCAGTTGCTCAGCAATACCAAACTCGAGAGCCCGGAACCGCAGGCCATCTTATTGGGATCATTAGCGATTGCTCATCCCAATGCCTCCGATTTACATGTTCTCGCCGAGTTTATTGCTAAGCATACGGGATGCACCTTTGGATTCTTGTGCGAAGGTGGCAATTCAGTGGGTGCGCAACTTGTCGGTGCTACTCAAGGCAATCAAGGCAGTATTGATACCGTATTACAAAGTAAGGCGCGCGCCTACGTAATGTTGCATGTCGAGCCGCTTAATGATCTTCCCAACCCACAGCACACACGCTCTGCTTTGCAAGCTGCTGACACCGTGATTGCGATGAGCGCCTATACGAGCCCCGATTTACTTGAGTTGGCCGATGTGATTTTGCCGATCACACCTTATACCGAGACCATTGGAAGTTATGTGAACATGGCAGGGCAGGTGCAAACGATCCAGCCTTCTGTCCGTCCACTGGCCGATGCAAGACCAGCATGGAAGGTACTCCGAGCACTTGGAAGTCTTCTAAACCTCGAAGGCTTTTTATATAACCTGCCCGAGGAGGTTTATGCCGATGCCTTCGCTAAGCCTGTGCAGGACCTACTAAACAATGGTTTTACAGCCACCCCTGAAGTCCAGCAGCGTGTTCCGCTTGCCGCAGTGCTCGAGCGTCTTGCTGATCAACCCATTTACTCAAGTGACGCGATTGTGCGTCGGGCGCCTGCGTTGCAACGCACCCGTGATGCAAAAGATGCGACCATGGTTGGGGTGGGGCAGACCCTTTGGGCTCAACTTAGTTTGCAAGCCGGCGATCGCGTGGTACTGGCCCAAAATGGCCATACGGTGGAGGCAAGCGTTTTATTGCAACCGGACTTAGCAGACGGTGTGGTTCGCATCGCAACTGCCACAGAGTTAAGTGGGCAGTTGGCATCGATGTTTGGTGAAGTGAGCCTTTCTAAATCAACGGTGAGTGCTTAAGGTTTGTATGGGTAATTGGATCGATCTCATTACCAGTCACGGTGAAGACCTATTTGGCTCCTTCTGGCCCTTGGTTTGGAGCTTAGCGAAGATCCTGATCATCGTATTACCCATCTTTGGCGCAGTTGCTTACCTCACGCTGTGGGAGCGCAAGCTGATTGGCTGGATGCATATTCGCTTAGGCCCCAATCGAGTTGGCCCCCTTGGATTATTTCAACCCATTGCTGATGCATTAAAGCTGCTCATGAAGGAGATCATCTCTCCAACACGAGCTAGCCATACGCTTTACATTATTGCTCCATTGATGGTGCTAACTCCTGCGTTAGCTGCATGGGCAGTTGTGCCATTTCAAGCAGATTTGGTACTGGCGGATGTAAATGCTGGTCTTTTATACGTCATGGCTATTACCTCGGTGGGTGTGTATGGCGTGATCTTGGCAGGATGGGCTTCAAACTCGAAGTACCCATTCTTAGGCGCCATGCGTGCTTCTGCTCAAATGATTTCTTACGAAATTGCCATGGGTTTAGCTTTGGTCACCGTATTAATGGTCGCCGGCTCATTAAATCTAAGTAACATCGTGCGCTCCCAGGAAGTTGGCATCTTCGCCGACATGGGCTTGAATTTCTTGTCGTGGAATTGGCTGCCTTTGTTGCCAATGTTTGTGATCTATTTCATCTCTGGGGTTGCAGAGACCAATCGTCACCCATTTGACGTCGTCGAAGGGGAGTCTGAGATTGTTGCGGGCCATATGGTCGAGTACTCCGGGATGGCCTTTGCCTTATTTTTCTTGGCCGAATACGCCAATATGATTCTGATTGCCGCCTTAACCTCGATTATGTTCTTGGGTGGTTGGTTACCAATTCTCGATTTACCCATCTTGCGCGATATCCCAGGATTTTTCTGGCTATTTGCCAAGATCTTCTTTGTCCTCTCATGCTTTATTTGGTTGCGGGCTTCATTACCTCGCTACCGCTATGACCAAATTATGCGTTTGGGCTGGAAGGTCTTTATTCCGCTGACCGTAGTTTGGGTATTGTTGATTGGGGCTTGGATTTTGTCCCCCTGGAACATTTGGAGCTAATCACCATGTTCAAGCGCGCCTCCCAGTTTCTGAATAGCTTAATGCTCAAAGACGTTCTGAAAGGAATGTCGATTACGGGGCGCTATTTATTTAAACGCAAGATTACGATTCAGTATCCGGAAGAGAAGACCCCGTTATCACCACGTTTTCGGGGCTTGCATGCCTTGCGTCGTTATCCAAATGGGGAAGAGCGTTGCATTGCGTGCAAATTATGTGAAGCGGTTTGCCCAGCACTTGCGATCTCGATTGAGTCTGATCAACGCGAAGATGGCACTCGTCGAACAACACGCTATGACATTGACCTCACCAAATGCATTTTCTGTGGCTATTGCGAGGAAGCCTGCCCAGTGGATGCGATTGTTGAAACCAATATTTTTGAGTACTTCGGCGATAAGCGCGGCGATCTCTACTTTACGAAAGAGATGTTATTGGCAGTCGGTGATGAATACGAAAAACAAATTGCAGCCAACCGAGAGGCAGATGCCCCATACCGTTAATTGATTTATGACCCTCGATCCTGATTTCATTTTCTCCCTCTTTTTCTTTGCCTTCGCAGCGCTCTTAGTGATTTCTGCGTTGCGGGTCATAACAGTTCCTAATCCTGTGCACGCAGCCCTGTTCTTGGTTTTGGCTTTCTTTAGTGCCTCGGGAATTTGGATGCTCCTTAAGGCTGAGTTCTTAAGTTTGATTCTGATCTTGGTCTATGTCGGTGCTGTGATGGTGCTGTTCCTGTTTGTGGTGATGATGTTGGATCTTGATTTGGCACATTTGCGACGTGACTTCAAAAAATATCTGCCCCTCGCCATGTTGATAGGGGTCGTGATTATTTTGCAACTTTCCATTGTCTTGATCCGTGGCTTCATTGGTACTACTGCACCAGTCAATACCTTGCCAGATGTGGTGGCCGCAAATAATACGCAAGCGCTGGGCTACTTAATGTTTACTGAGTACATCTATGCCTTTGAGGTTGCCGGCATTGTCTTATTGGTTGCCATCATCGCAGCTGTAGCCCTTACCTTGCGCAAACGCAAGGATGTTAAGGGTCAAAATATTGCAGAGCAGGTTGCAGTTTCCGCTAAAGATCGGATGCGAATTGTCTCGATGGATGCTGAGCGTGAGGCTAAGCAAGATCTCAAGTCCCGATCTAACCCAGGTGATCAAGCATGACCATCACACTTGCTCATTATTTAGTACTCGGCGCTATTTTGTTTGCAATTAGCGTCGTCGGTATTTTCCTAAATCGGCGTAACGTGATCATTCTCTTGATGGCGATCGAACTAATGTTGCTCGCTGTCAATATGAACTTTGTCGCGTTTTCTCATTACTTAGGTGATATGGCCGGTCAGGTATTTGTATTTTTCATTCTGACGGTGGCCGCAGCGGAGGCTGCAATTGGTTTGGCAATCTTGGTGGTTCTATTTCGCAAGGTTGACACGATTAATACCGAAGATCTCGATCATCTCAAAGGCTAGTTGACATGACCACTGCTTTAACAACTGCCCATCTCTGTGCGATTCCACTAGCCCCCTTGGTGGGTGCGGCCTTCGCAGGTCTATTGGGTACCAAGTTCTTTGGTAATCGAATTGGCCAAGTGGCATCGCAATCGATCACGATTCTAGGGGTTGCAATCTCCCTCATGCTGTCTTCTTGGGTTTTGTATGAGGTGATGAACGGCTATTACTTTGATGGCAGTGTCTATACCTGGATGAAGATTGGGGAGTTGAGTCTAGACATTGGCTTTCTGATTGATCCATTGACCGCAGTGATGATGGTGGTGGTGACCTTTGTCTCGTTGATGGTCCATATCTACACCATTGGATATATGGCAGGTGAAGAAGGCTATAACCGCTTCTTTGCATATATTTCTCTCTTTACCTTTGCGATGTTGATGCTGGTGATGAGCAACAACATGCTGCAACTCTTCTTTGGTTGGGAAGCAGTTGGTGTCGTGTCGTATTTATTGATTGGCTTTTATTACGATCGTCCCACCGCGATTTTTGCCAATATGAAGGCCTTCTTAGTCAATCGGGTGGGTGACTTCGGTTTTATCTTGGGCATTGGCTTATTGCTTGCTGCCACTGGCTCGATGAACTACGCCGATATCTTTGCTCAAAATACTGTCTTAGCCGCTCAGACTGTCCCAGGAACAAACTGGAATCTGATCACCGCTGCATGTATCTGTCTATTTATTGGGGCAATGGGTAAGTCAGCGCAGTTCCCATTGCATGTTTGGTTGCCGGATTCGATGGAAGGCCCAACCCCAATATCTGCGTTGATCCATGCGGCCACCATGGTGACCGCAGGTATTTTCATGGTGACCCGTATGTCTCCATTGTTTGAGCTCTCGGATGTGGCCTTGAGCTTTATTTTGGTCATGGGCTCAATCACCGCGCTGTTCATGGGATTTTTGGGAATCGTACAAACCGATATCAAGCGCGTGGTGGCGTATTCAACCCTCTCGCAATTGGGTTATATGACCGTTGCACTTGGGGTCTCTGCCTATCCGATCGCAATCTTTCATTTAATGACCCACGCTTTCTTTAAGGCTTTGTTGTTCTTGGGTGCGGGCAGTGTAATTATTGGAATGCATCACGAGCAAGACATGCGCAAGATGGGCGGCCTCTGGAAATACATGCCCATTACATGTCTGATGATATTAATTGGTTCCTTAGCATTGATCGGCACACCATTTTTCTCGGGCTTCTATTCCAAGGACTCGATTATTGAAGCGGTAGCTGCAAGCACGATTCCTGGATCGGGATTTGCATACTTTGCGGTGATGGCGAGTGTCTTTGTGACCGCGTTGTATTCATTCCGCCTTTATTTTTATGTCTTCCATGGCAAAGAGCGCTTTGGTCATGATCATAGCCATCAGCATTCGCATGATGCGCACGATGAGCATCATCATGGTCTTGCACCAGGCGAGAAGCCACACGAGTCACCCTGGGTGATCACCTTGCCTTTAATTGCCTTGGCAATCCCCTCAGTGATTATTGGTTACTACACCATTGACCCGATGCTCTTTGGCAGTTTCTTTGGGGATGCTATTTTTGTGGACGATACCAAGCATCCTGCAATGGCGACTTTGGCATCCCACTTCCATGGGCCAGTGGCCATGGCTTTGCATGGCTTTACGACCCCTGTGTTTATTTTGCTAGCCCTTGGCGTACTCGTTGCTGCTATTTGTTATCTATGGGCTACATCCTTGCCCGAGAGAATTGCCAAGATCTTTGCGCCAATTAAGACGCTCTTAGATAACAAGTACTACCTTGATGATCTAAACCAATGGATTTTTGCTAAAGGCGCGTTGCTCCTTGGCGGTGGTTTATGGAAGCAAGGCGATCAACGGGTCATTGATGGCTTGATGGTCAATGGTAGTGCCCACTTGGTTGGTAAGTTCTCTGGGGTGATTCGTCATTTGCAGTCAGGCTACCTCTATCACTATGCCTTTGCCATGATCGTCGGCCTAATTGGCTTAATGGCCTGGATTTTGTATACCCACATTTATATTGCTTACTAAGTACACCTGGTCATGATTCTTTCTTACGCGATTTGGATTCCGATTGTTTTTGGCCTGCTGATTTTGATCTATGGCTCTGAGCGTCCGTCCACTGGCGTGAAGTATTTGGCATTAGTTGGCGCCATTTTGGGCTTTATTGCCACCTTGCCCTTGATCGCTAATTTTGATGTAGCCAACGCCGGGATGCAGTTTGTGGAGAAGCACAGTTGGATTCCACGCTACGACATTAACTATTACCTTGGTGTTGATGGTATCTCGGTATGGTTTGTGGTGTTGACCGCGTTTATCAATATCTTTGTGGTCATTGCTGCTTGGGAGGTCATTACTGAAAAAGCCTCGCAATACTACGCAGCCTTCATGATTTTGTCGGGTCTTATGATTGGCGTGTTCTCAGCGCTTGATGGTTTGCTCTTTTACATCTTCTTTGAGGCGACCCTAATCCCAATGTACATCATCATCGGGGTATGGGGTGGACAAAATCGCATCTATGCCGCATTTAAGTTCTTCCTCTACACCTTGTTGGGATCGCTCCTGGCGCTAGTTGCCATTTTGTATCTCTATAACCTGACCAATACCTTTGACTTACTCACCTGGCATCGGGCGAAGTTGGATATTGTGGAACAGGTGCTGATCTTTATTGCCTTCTTCATGGCCTTTGCCGTGAAGGTGCCGATGTGGCCTCTGCATACTTGGTTGCCCGATGTTCACGTTGAGGCGCCAACCGGTGGCTCGGTGGTGCTAGCGGCCATTATGCTAAAGCTTGGTGCTTATGGATTCTTGCGCTTCTCCTTGCCGATAGCTCCGGATGCCAGCATCCTTTTAGGACCAATCATCATTTTCTTATCGCTAGTAGCGGTGATCTACGTTGGCTTGGTGGCACTGGTTCAGCAAGACATGAAGAAGTTGGTGGCGTACTCGTCGATTGCGCATATGGGTTTTGTTACCCTTGGCTTCTTTATTTTTAGTCCTCTAGGCATTGAGGGCGGCATTATTCAAATGATCTCGCACGGATTTGTATCGGGTGCGATGTTCTTGGCCATCGGCGTTTTATACGATCGCATGCATACCCGTAAGATCGCCGATTACGGCGGTGTGGTGCATCGTATGCCAAAGTTCTCGGCATTCATGGTGTTAATGGCAATGGCCAATTGCGGTTTACCAGCGACCTCAGGCTTTGTCGGTGAGTTTATGGTGATCTTGGCGGCTGTTGATTACGACTTCATGATTGGTCTGTTATCGGCAACCGCCTTAATCCTCGGCGCTGCGTATTCCTTATGGATGGTCAAGCGCGTCATCTTTGGCGCAATCACCAATCCAGAGGTTGCTAAGCTTGAAGATCTCAACGGCCGTGAGTTTTTTATGTTTATTGTTCTGTCGCTCTGCGTGATTGGCATGGGCGTGTATCCCAAACCCTTTACCGACATTATTCATCCTGCTGTGATGCAGTTGCTCGAACATGTCGCGATTAGCAAACTCTGAGTAAGGTTATTGCATGGATACTTTTGACCTGATTGCCATTGCACCTGAACTGATCCTGGCTTTTGTTGCCAGTGATTTGCTGTTGACCAGCGCCTTCATTAAAGAAAAGAGCAGTCATGAAGCAAATGATGTATTTCATGCGCCACGGGCTGCATCCTTTGTGTATTTCTGTTCCTGCCTGCTTTTAATTGGTTTGGGTATTGCATTTTTGAGCAGAACCGTTGATTTACCTTATTTTGCGATGGCTGGCCTGTTTCAGTCCGATCCGATTGCTAATCTTTTGAAGTCAGGGTGCTGCTTTGCGCTACTAATTAGCCTGATTTACTCCAAGCAGTATTTAATTGATCGAGGTCTCTTCAGACCTGATTTCTTGGTCCTCACTTTATTTGCTTTATTAGGCCAATTGGTTTTGATCTCCGCATCGAACCTCATTACCTTGTATCTGGGTCTTGAGTTGATGGCTCTTTCAACTTATGGTTTAGTGGCGATGCGTCACTCTAGTGGTTTATCCTCGGAAGCCGCGATTAAGTACTTTGTATTGGGTGCCTTGGCATCTGGATTCTTGCTCTATGGCATGTCAATGATCTACGGCGTGACCGGATCATTGGATCTCTTGGAGATCTTGCGTTCACTCCTCGATCCTCGGATTAATCACCTCATTATGGCCTTTGGTCTCGTCTTTATTGTGGCTGGCGTTGCCTTTAAGTTTGGCGTAGTGCCATTTCATATGTGGGTGCCTGATGTGTATCAAGGCGCTCCGACCGCGGTCACTTTGTTGATTGCAGCAGCTCCAAAGCTCGCTGCCTTTGCTCTGTTATTCCGCCTACTGATTAATACTTTATTGCCTTTAATTTCCGATTGGCAACCGATGTTGATGATTCTTGCGGTTCTGTCCTTAGTGATTGGCAATATCACTGCGATCGCCCAAACGAATATTAAGCGGATGTTGGCGTACTCAGCCATTGCACAGATGGGCTTTGTGCTGCTTGGCATGCTCTCGATTTTTGATGATCACGCCTTTAGTGCCTCGATGTTCTATGTAATTGCCTATGTGATCACTACCTTGGGTACCTTCGGTTTGTTGATGGTCTTGTCACGTAAGGGCTACGATTGCGATACCCTAGAAGGTTTAAAAGGTTTAAATCGTAAGCACCCATGGTATGCCTTCATTGGTCTCATCATGATGTTCTCCTTGGCTGGGGTACCTCCGACCTTAGGCTTTGCCGCCAAACTCTCTGTTTTGGAAGCATTGGTTGATGCCGATTACATTGCCTTGGCGGTCATTGCGGTGATCGCATCGCTGATTGGCGCTTTCTACTACTTGCGCGTAGTGAAGGTGATGTACTTTGATGAGCCAAGCCACGAGCATTCAGTAACTGGCTCAGGAATTACAAAAGGGGTGTTGGGTTTGAACGGTTTAATGGTTCTACTTTTGGGTATATTCCCAGCGGGCCTCATGGCCCTGTGCCTCAATATCATGCGCAATACCCTCATCGGTTCATAAAGGTTTGGGTATGAGCGAGAAATCGTTTCAGGACCTCGCGCATACCGATGATCATCTAGTCGAGAAGCGTGTATCGGGTGAGGATGTCTACTCCGGCATCTTTTTAAAGATGAAGCGTGACACCGTATTGTTGCCCGATGGGCAACACGCACTGCGTGAGTATCTTGAGCATCCGGGCGCTGTTGCCATTTTGCCAATCCTGGAGGACGGGCGCGTTTTAGTGGAGCGTCAATACCGCTATCCCATCGAGCAAGCTGTGATTGAGATTCCGGCTGGGAAGCTTAACGTGGGGGAGGACCCCTTACTCTGTGCACAACGGGAGTTGCAAGAAGAAACTGGCTACATCGCAAAACGATGGAGCAAGATTCGGCGGATTCATCCGGTGATTTCCTACTCCACCGAGTTTATCGATATTTATCTGGCAGAAGGCTTAACTGCTGGCCCGGCACGACTCGATGCGGAGGAGTTTTTGGATGTCTTTGCTGCACCCCTTGAGGAACTCATCGAGTGGGTTGAAAACGGCACGATTACGGATGTCAAGACCATTATTTCGCTGTACTGGCTCGATCGGCAACGGCGACTGCGTTAAGGGCTTAAAATGGCAATATCGACAAATATGTCATGTTGCTATTGAATATTCAACCTTCATCCCCATCTGCTTTCCATGAAAGTCTATAACCTAGCGTGCGATCTCGAACATCATTTTGAGGGGTGGTTTGCCTCTGAGAATGACTTTTTGTCGCAACAAGCTGGTGGTACTTTATGCTGCCCGGTCTGCGATAGCGCCCATGTCAGCCGCCTACCATCCGCCCCTCATATTGGTGGCAAAGTAAGCAGTGATGAGCCAGTGTCCGCTGAACCAAGTCAAAGTATTGCCTTATCCAATGCGGATCATGGTCAGCTCGAGCGCCAAATCCAAGCAACGTTCATGAAAGCCATGCGGGACTTGGTAGGTAAATCAGAGGATGTTGGTGCTTCATTTGCCGAGGAGGCAAGGAAGATTCATTACAAAGAGTCGCCCGAGCGCAGTATTCGGGGGCAGACCAGTGCTGATGAGGTGATGGCATTACGCGAAGAGGGCATTGATGTCCTTGCACTTCCAGAAATGCCGGTTCTTAAAAATACTTTGCAATAATGTCAGCTTCTTGACGATTGTTTTGTAAAGGGCTCCATGGAAGAGCTGAGTTTTTGGGTTGGCATTATTGCTTCTGCAGCGTTTGCGATTACTGGGGTTCTTGCAATCTCCGATCGAGGCGTTGATCTCTTTGGTGTTCTAGTTCTCGGTATCATCACGGCGATCGGTGGCGGTACGATTCGGGATGTGATTTTGGGGGTGCCTGTGTTTTGGGCCGATGCGCCCATTTATATTCTGGTGGCAGCAATCGCTAGCATCATTACGTTCTATGCGGAGTCCACCTTATCCCAGCCTCAGCTATACAAGGCCATTCTTTACATCGATGGCTTAGGTGCAGCTCTATTTGGGATCCAGGGCGCCGATAAAGCCTGGCATTATGACTTTGGTGGCTCGGCCGCAGCCATCATCTTGGGTGTGGTCACCGCGATTGGTGGGGGATTGATTCGGGATGTGTTGGCAGGACGCAAAACCTTATTGATGTCCTATGAGCTCTATGCAATTCCGGTATCACTCGGTTGCATGCTCTATGTCTTGCTTCTCAACTACTTTCCAGAGCATGCGATCGTCGGATCGATTGCATGCATCGTGCTGATCTTTGCCTTTCGGTCAGCCGCGATTTACTGGAACCTCAAGGTTCCAGTGATGTTCATCTCACGTAAAAAGTAAAGGACTCGCTTTATTTGGAAGTGGGCATGACAAACTCAGCCCCTTTGGAGATACTCTCCGGCCAGCGTTGCATGACACTCTTTTGCTTGGTATAAAAACGCACACCTTCTTTGCCATACGCATGGGTATCGCCGAATAGAGAACGCTTCCAACCGCCAAAACCATGCCAAGCCATTGGCACTGGAATGGGCACATTAATACCCACCATGCCAACCTGAACACGCCGTGCAAATTCTCGGGCGATATTGCCATCGCTGGTAAAGCAGGCTACGCCATTGCCATACTCATGCGCATTAACTAGATCGAGTGCTTCACTGAAGTTCGCAACGCGCACGCAGGACAGAACAGGGCCAAAGATTTCTTCTTTATAGATGGTCATCTCCGGGGTCACCTGATCAAAGAGGGTGCCCCCGAGCCAGAATCCATTCTCCAAACCTGGAACCTTGAGCCCACGGCCATCGACCAATAACTTGGCACCACCACTTACACCTTGATTGATATAGCCAGTAATGCGCTCAAGCGCCGCCTTGGTCACAATCGGACCCATTTCAGCATCAAGCTCAAGCCCATTTTTGACTTTAAGAGTCTTGGTGCGTTCAATGAGTTTAGGCATCACTTTCTCAGCAGCATCGCCAACGAGCACGGCAACCGAGATGGCCATACAACGCTCGCCTGCGGATCCGTATGCGGCGCCAACCAAGGCATCAACCGCCTTATCAATATCGGCATCGGGCATCACCACCATATGATTTTTGGCACCACCTAAGGCTTGAACGCGTTTGCCATAATGGGCACCACGTTCGTAAATGTAATTGGCGATTGGTGTCGAGCCCACAAAACTCACTGCGCGGACCTCGGGATTTTCTAGGAGCGCATCAACCGCCTCTTTATCCCCTTGCACCACATTAAATACGCCATCGGGAAGACCCGCTTCTTTTAGGAGGCGTGCTAATAGTAAAGAAGCTGATGGATCGGTTGGGCTGGGCTTGAGGATGAAGGTGTTACCGCAAGCAATTGCGACGGGGAACATCCACATCGGTACCATGACCGGAAAATTAAAGGGCGTAATGCCAGCAACCACACCGAGAGGTTGGCGCATCACCCAGTTATCAATGTCGGTGGAGACCTGTTCGGTGTAATCGCCTTTGAGGAGTTCAGGAATGGCAGTGGCAAATTCCAGAATTTCAATTCCACGAGTGACCTCGCCTTGTGCGTCGGTAAATACTTTGCCGTGCTCAGCGGTAATGATAGCGGCCAGTTCATCGCGGTGACGATTTAAGAGCTCTAAGTATTTGAATAGAATGCGCGCACGACGCAGTGGGGAGGTATTGGCCCACGCTGGGAACGCAGCGTGTGCAGTTGCCACCGCTTGATTGACATCAGCCTTGCTAGCTAGCGCTACGCGGCGCGAGATGCTCCCTTTGGCAGGGTTGTAGACATCGGCAAAGCGGCTACCTTGGGGCAGGACAATTTGGCCGCCGATGTAATGAGCAATATCTTCTTTAATTTCAAAGGCTTGAGGAGCGTTCATGGTCTGGGTGTCTCGTGAAAATAGGCGGTTGGCAATTAAGTGGCTTACCAACGCATTGGTTATCAAAGCTATTGGTATCATTTTAATCGTTTCAGATAAACCCGTAAGCGGGTCACTCCCTCACCCTAATCCAACACACTGCCCATGAGCCTCCTCTTTTCTTCCTACCCACTTTCAGCCCCCCAAGGATCTCTCACATTAGCTAATCGGGTGGTGGTGGCGCCGATGTGCCAATACTCTGCAAATCATGGTCAGGCGTCCGACTGGCATTTGATGCATTGGGGTAATTTACTCAATAGTGGCGCTGGACTTTTTATCATCGAGGCCACCGCAGTGAGCCCCGAGGGCAGAATCACTCCCTATTGCTTGGGGCTCTGGGATCAAGCGACCCAAAATGCATTGCATACCACCTTAGAGCGAGCCAAACAATTGGCACCTAAGACCCCGGTGTTCATCCAACTGGCGCATGCTGGTCGTAAAGCATCGAGTGCAGCCCCATGGCAAGGCGGTCAGTTATTACCAATGACTCAAGGTGGCTGGGAAACACAAGGGCCTTCCGATATTCCGCAATTGGAGGGTGAGCGACCACCGCATGCCTTGAAGGTGGAGGAGATGAACAAGATCATCGATGACTTTGTCATTGCAGCCAAGCGTTCAAAAGAAATTGGTATCGATGGGATCGAACTTCATGCTGCTCACGGATATCTACTTCATCAATTTCTATCGCCGATTGCCAATCAGCGCCAAGACCAATACGGTGGATCGCTTGAGAACCGGATGCGTTTTGTCTTGGAGTTATTTGCAGCAGTCCGTGCTGAGTGGCAGGGCGTGCTGGGAGTGCGTCTCTCAGCCAGTGATTGGATTGACGACGGCTGGTCGCTTGATCAATCGATTGAACTGACCAAACAACTCCAAGCATTGGGATGCGATTACATCCATGTCTCTTCGGGGGGAATCTCTCCAAAGCAGCAAATCAAGTTAGGACCAAATTACCAAGTACCATTTGCGAAAGCGATTAAAGCAGCAACTGGGATGCCAACCATGACCGTTGGTCTCATCACTGATCCAAAGCAAGCAGAGACCATCCTCGAAAACCAAGAGGCTGATTTGATTGCACTGGCTCGTGCATTCTTATACAAGCCCCGTTGGGCGTGGGAGGCAGCAGCAGCCTTAGGAGGGCAAGTGAGTGCCAGTCCGCAATACTGGCGCTGCTTACCGAGGGAAGCACAAAGCGTTTTCGTGGAAGCGAAGATGGGTCAGCGTTAGAATGAAATCATCATAACTACAAGAGGAGACTACGATGACCACAAAAAGAGTTCTTAAGACGCTCGTCGTTACCACATTCGGTATTGTTCTGGGTTTTATTGGTCCTAAAGTGATTGCTCAAAATTTTCCGGATCGACCAATCACGATCGTTGTCCCAGTCCCTCCGGGTGGTTTAGTTGATGCATCAGCACGTTTATTGAGCGAGCCATTAGCACGTGTGATTGGCCAATCGATTGTGATTGATAATCGCCAGGGAGCGAGTGGCAATATTGCCTATCAATACGTTGCCCGCAGCAAACCGGACGGCTACACCTTGCTAGCCTCTTACTCCGGGTACCACGCAGCCAATCCTCTTCTCATGGATAAGTTAAATTGGGATCCCTTCAAAGACTTTACGCCAATTGCTTTATTAACGGTCGCCATGAACGTCATTGCGATTCATCCCTCGGTTCCTGTGAGCAACCTAAAAGAATTTATTGCGTATGCCAAAGCAAACCCTGGGAAGTTGAACTACGCCTCTCAAGGAAATGGCTCGGTCTCACACATTGGAACCGAGATTTTTGAGCAAGCGACCGACATCAAATTAACTCACGTTCCCTATAAGGGGTCTGGGCAAGCAATTCAGGATGTATTGGCTGGACAAGTGCAGGTCTTTATTACAACCCCGCCCTCGGTCATGGGCCACATTCAAGGCGGTAGATTGAAGGCGCTAGCAGTGACTGGTAAAGCTCGACATCCAATGATGCCCAATGTGCCAACGGTTGCTGAGGCGGGTTTGCCAGGATTTGAGCTGGAGTCATGGGTTGCGCTATATGCTCCCGGAGGAACTCCAGCGTCGATTGTGAACAAATTAACGCAGGATGTAAAAAAAGCCTTAGAACAACCAGAAGCTAAACAACGGGCAGATGCCGCAGGAATTGAGCTACGTTATCTAAATCCGCAGGCAACCGATGCCTTGCTAAAAAGAGAAATTGCGTTAACTCAAAAAGCGATTAAAGCAGCAAACATTAAGATTGATTGAAACCGGATCCGAGAGTTGTTGGGCGAGAGCGCTTGCGGCACTCAGTAACAAGCGATCTTGTCCGGGTCCCGCAACCAGCGTGACCCCAACTGGCAGACCATTGGGCCCGGTAGTAACAGTCAGATTGATGCAGGGTAAACCAAGCAAGGTCCAGCCGCGACTAAAAATGGGGTCGCCGGTTTGCTCTAAGGTCTTTGGAGCCTCTCCGGTTGCGCTTGGCGCTATCAAAATATCGACCTGATCGGCAAAGAGTTGCTTGATGGCAGCGCGGGCTAGTTTGGCCTTGAGGAGCGCAGCATGATAGTGGTCATACGTAATCGCATCACCACGCTCAATAATCGCTTTGAGGGTTGGGCTAATTTGATCAAAGTGATTAAGCTTTTCAAAGGTAAAACTTTTGGCCATCTCAAAAAGCATGATGGTGGTTTGGGTTTCACTCAGCTTAGCGCAATCCATCGGCAGGGCAATTTCACCAACACCACCGTTTGCAAATGCTTTTGCCGCAAAGCCGGCGAGTGAGAGGGCAGCAGCAGTTTCAGCCTGAGCATGAGCAAAATCATCGGTCTTGCAAATCCCAATACGGATCTTTGACTCTAAAGGAGCAATGTTCATCAGATCATGATCAGCCGACATTGCGGCAACGCCTAAAGCCACATCCGATACGGTGCGACCAAAAACACCCAGGGTATCTAGCGTCACCGAGAGGCTTTTAACTCCACCAATACTGATCTTTCCGTAACTGGGTTTATAACCAACCACACCGCAATAACTCGCCGGTCGAATAATCGAAGCAGCCGTTTGGCTTCCTGTAGCAAGAGGAACCATGTAATCAGCAACCGCCGCAGCAGAGCCGCTCGAGGAGCCACCGGGCGTGTGATCCAGATTGCGTGGGTTACGTGTTGGCCCAGGCTTAAAACTTGCAAACTCAGTCGTCACTGTTTTACCCAGCACAATCGCTCCTGCCTCGCGCATCAGCGACACCGAGACCGCATCGCAGATCGGATGATTATTGCCATAGATGGGGGAGCCGTAATTGGTGGGCAGGTCGTGCGTATCAAAAAGATCCTTTACCCCAATGGGTAAGCCATGCAATATCCCCTGAATCGGTCCACGATCGAGTTCACGGGCTTGGGTTTGCGCATGTATCTTGGCAAAGCTTACCCAGGCATGCACCTCAGGCTCACGTATCCCAATTTGATTTAAGCAATCATTGAGTAAATCCTCAGCCTTGATTTCGCGTTGGGCGAGTGCTTTTGCGGCTTGTGTTGCGCTCAGATTAGCTAGGTTTTTTAAGGAGGTCATCGCTTAGACTCAAATGCGTTTATGCTCGTGGTTTTGTTGCCTGATCCTTTTAGAATACCCCATTTACCTTTTCATCCCCCACTTATTGCATGAGTCAAAGTAATTCCTCTCACACCACTCGCGAAGCTTGGCTACAAGATGGTGTTCGCCATTTGGAGCCTATTTTTGCAAAGGCGGGTTATGTTATTCCGCCGGTCAGGGTCTCGTGTGGTTTTCCGGCATCGAGTAGCCCGCGAACGACCTTAGGCCAATGCTGGCCGCGGGAGCGCTCGGGTGGTGGTGTTAATGAGATCTTTATCTCTCCGAAGTTGGATGATCCCGTTACGCTCCTCGATACGCTTGTGCATGAGCTGTGCCATGCAGTGGATGATTGCCATAGCGGTCATGGTGAGGATTTCAAGGGAATTTGCCAAGCGGTTGGTCTTGAAGGGCCTGCACGCATGGCGCATGCATCGGAGGCCTTGCAAGTGCGCCTCATGACCATTGGTCAAAAGTTAGGCCCTTACCCTCATCAAGCGATTGTGTTTCCTCCACCGCGAGCCAGTAATCTCAGTCGCAATAAGGCTAAGTGCCCACAATGCGGCTATGAGGTGACGCTCTTAAAGCGCTGGGCAAGTTATGGTGCACCCATTTGCCCCAAAGATAACCTTCGTATGGAAGAGCTCGCATTATCAATTCCGGCGGCCGATACTGACGAGGAAGCCAAAGAAAAGGAGCGCCAGGTAGAGCGCGAAATCCGCCGAGCCATCAGCTAGTAAAATCGATTTTTTAATCAATGAGACATGATTCATGAACACAAGAAAGAAAATAACCAATCCTAAAATTGCTGTGATTCCAGGTGACGGAATCGGTAAAGAGGTGATGCCGGAGGGCGTGCGTGCTTTAGAAGCGGCTGCCAAAAAGTTTGGTATTCAATTTCAGTTTGATCATTTTGATTTCGCTAGCTGCGATTACTACCAACAGCATGGCAAGATGATGCCGGATAACTGGTTTGATACCCTCATGAAGTACGACGCCATCTTCTTTGGGGCTGTGGGAATGCCCAACATCTTGCCTGATCATTTATCGTTGTGGGGTAGCTTGATTCAGTTCCGTCGTGGCTTTGATCAGTACGTCAATCTGCGCCCAGTCCGTTTATTGCCAGGGGTACCGTGCCCACTAGCGAACCGTAAACCCGGTGATATCGATTTCTTTGTGGTGCGTGAGAATACGGAAGGGGAGTACTCAGCCGTTGGTGGCAAGATGTTTGCGGATACTGATCGTGAGATTGTGGTTCAGGAATCAGTCTTCTCACGCCATGGCGTCGATCGCATTCTGAAGTTTGCCTATGAGCTGGCGCAGAGTCGCCCGAAGAAGCATCTAACCTCCGCAACCAAATCCAATGGCATTGCGATCACGATGCCGTATTGGGATGAGCGGGTCGAGGCAATGGCGAAGAACTATGCCGACGTCAGGACAGACAAATACCATATCGATATCTTGACCGCTCAGTTTGTGATGAACCCTGATCGCTTCGACGTGGTGGTGGCATCCAATTTGTTTGGCGACATTCTGTCCGATTTGGGCCCCGCATGCACCGGCACGATTGCCGTCGCACCGTCAGCCAGTATTAATCCAGAAGGGAAGTTCCCGTCACTGTTTGAGCCTGTGCATGGTTCAGCCCCAGATATTTATGGCAAGAAGATTGCTAATCCAATCGGTCAAATCTGGAGTGGTGCACTCATGCTCGATCACTTAGGTTATCCAGAAGCCGGTGCACGCGTATTTGAAGCCATTGAGTCTGTGCTATCCGCTGGTCCTGCGCATGCCCCCCTCACACCAGACATTGGCGGCAAAGCGAGTACTCAGGATTTAGGTAAGGCAATCGCAGCTGCGATCTAGATAAGATTAGAGACCCCAAATTGGGGTCTTTTTACTGGCTTTCTCAATCGCCTGTAAAACCTTTTCATGCTCGGCGCAATCGAGCTCACTTGCTTTGAAGTAGATCAAGTCAGTTGGCAGCGGCGCTTTTGCTAGACCATCTTTGCCAGTCGCGCTGTAATCAATTAAATCAATGGTGAGATCATCCTGACCTCGGGTCATGGCTAGATAAACCTCGGCTAAGAGCTGTGCATCAAGTAAGGCGCCGTGGAGGGTGCGGTGTTCGTTGCTGACTGCAAAACGTTCACATAAGGCATCAAGCGAATTGCGTTTACCTGGAAACATGCGGCGTGCGTCTACCAGCGTATCGGTAATCTTGGCAGCAAGCTCTGAGAAATTAGGGCGCTTGAGTAAGGCGTACTCATTGTTGAGAAACGATAAATCAAAGGGCGCATTATGAATAATTACCTCAGCCCCAGCAATGAACTCAGTGAGTTCATCAACAATCACTCCGAAGACGGGTTTATCGGATAAAAACTCTCGCGATAGACCATGCACTGCAAATGCACCCTCGGCAATATCGCGCTCAGGATTAATGTAGTGATGGAGGGTCTTACCGGTTTGGCGACGATTGATGAGCTCAATACAACCGATCTCGATGATGCGATCACCGGTGGCTGGGTTCAGTCCAGTGGTTTCGGTATCTAAGATGATTTGACGCATACCTAATTGTAAAACGCTTAGGTATCTTGGAGATCTTCTGGGGGTATCTCAAGGGGTCCGCGCCCAGCATATCGATCTAAATACAGATATATGACAGGGGTGATGAACAAGGTCACAAATTGTGACAAGATCAAACCGCCGACGACGCTAATACCAAGGGGTTGGCGTAGTTCAGCGCCAGCACCAAGGCCGAGCGCAATCGGCAAGGCGCCCATAATTGCAGCGAGGGTGGTCATCATGATGGGGCGAAAGCGCAAGATGCATGCGGTCCGAATAGCCTCCGTAGGGCTCATTTTTTGTTTACGTTGCGCATCAAGGGCGAAGTCAATCATCAAGATGGCATTTTTCTTGACGATGCCAATCAGCATCAAAATACCAATCGTGGCAATGATGGTGAGCTCCATTCCAAACATCCATAAAGAGAGCAGGGCACCAATGGCCGCGGACGGTAAGCCAGCCAAAATGGTAATGGGGTGAATGTAGCTCTCATAGAGCACCCCAAGCAGAATATAAATTACTGCTAGCGCAGCAATAATCAGGACAAATTGCCCAGTTTGATTGCCTTTAAAGACTTTGGCGTCGCCTCCGTAGCTAGTAATGATGGAGGGCGGTAAGTTAATTTCTTTTACATACTTTTCAATCTTGTCAGTCGCTTCACCCAAGGCCACATCAGGCGCCAAGTTAAATGACAGAGTCACGGCTGGGATTTGGCCCTGATGGTTAACCGCAGTCGGGCCAATCGTGCGCTTGAAACTTGCGAGACTCGATAACGGAATTAACTGATTGGTCGCGCGGCCCCGCAAGAACACTTTGTTGAGATCGGTCTCAAACTGGCGTTGATCCTCTGCTGTTTCTAAAATGACGTAATAGGTATTGACGCTTGTATAAATGGTGGAGACCTGGCGCTGTCCAAAGGCGTTATACAAAGCTTGACGAATATCCGCGATCGTAACCCCTGCCTGTGCGGCTTTATCACGATTAATATCAATTTGTACGTTTAGACCTTTCATTTGCGAGTCAGAGGTGACGTCCCTAAAGATTGGATCAACTCGTAATTTCTCGAGCAATTTCTCTGACCACTCATTCACTCCCTCAAAACCAACGCTTTGCAGAGTAAATTGATAGCGGCTTTTACTGGATCGTCCACCGAGTTGTAAATTTTGGATGGGGCGCATAAACACTTGCAAACCTGGAACATCCCTGAACTTCGCACGCAGACCCTCAAGAACTTTGGTCATGGATTCGCGTTCATCGCGTGGCTTGAGAACAATAAAAAAGCGACCTGTATTACTGCCTGCACTGAGGCCACCACCCAATATGGAAACAAAATTTGCGACATTTGGATCGTTTGCCACGATCTGTGCAGCACGGTCTTGTAACTCCAGCATGGCCTTGAAAGAAATATCTTGATCCGCCTCGGTCGTTGCAGTGATCTGGCCAATATCTTCCTCGGGAAAGAATCCCTTTGGCGTATAGATAAACATGGCAATTGTGATCACGAAGGTAGCCACCGCTAGCCACAAGACTTGTTTGCGCTTTTGTAAGGCAATATCCAAATAATGCACATAGGTCTTTTGCGTCCACTCAAACCAACGATCAAAGTGACGATTGATTGCAAACTCGCGAGCATGCTGTCCAGGTTTGGGAAGGTAGCGACTGCAGAGCATAGGTACCAAGGTGAGTGAGACCACCGCCGACACTACGATCGCCAAGGAGACGACCACCGCAAACTCACGGAATAAAAGACCGATTGGACCTTCCATGAAGAAGATGGGAATAAAAACAGCCACTAAGGAAAGTGAAATGGAGAGAATGGTGAACCCAACCTCGCGACTACCTTTGAGAGCGGCTTTTAACGGACTCATGCCCTGATCGACATAGCGTACGATGTTCTCTAAGACCACAATAGAATCATCAACCACTAAGCCCACTGCCAAGGTAATCCCCAAGAGCGACACGTTATCTAAGCTGTAGCCCATGAAATAGAGCAAGAAGAAGGCGCCAATCAGAGAAATTGGCAAACTCAGCGAGGGGATTACCGTTGCAGAAATATGCTTCAGAAATAGAAAGATCACTAAGACCACTAAGGCAACGGTGAGTCCTAACGTCAAATTGACATCATGAATCGCCTCACGAATCGATAAGGAGCGATCATTGATCAGTGTGAGCTTAATCGAGGCGGGTAATTGCTTCTCAAATTCCGGAATCATCACCTTGACGGCATCCACTACTTTAACCGTATTGGCATTGGGCTGGCGCTGAATCGCAAGTGCAATCGAACGCTCACCGTTGGTCGTAGATAGAGTGCGAACGTTCTCATAACTCTCAACCACCTCGGCCACATCGCGCAGATAGATGGGTAAACCATTCTTTTGAGCAACCACGAGGTTGGCAAAATCCGCTGCACTCACTAATTGTTTATTGGCATAGATGGTAAGTAGTTGCCGTGGGCCCTCTAAAACACCCACGGGGGTATTGGAGTTCGCTTTATTGATGGCGATCGAGAGATCTTCCATCGTGAGGTTGTGCGTAGCCAAAGAGTCGGGTCTGGCTTGCACGCGGATGGCATAACGTTTAATGCCATACACAATAATTTGAGCCACTCCATCAATTGTGGAGAGCGTTGGAGAGATTAAGTTCTCAGCGTAATCATTGAGCTCGGATAAATCCATCGATGGCGAGGTCATACCGATGATAAGAACCGGTGCATCGGCAGGGTTGACCTTGCGATAGGAGGGCGGTACGGTCATCTCGATTGGCAGACGACGCTGAGCGCGCAATAGTGCGGCCTGAACATCGACCGCGGCTTTATCAATATCGCGATCGTTATTAAATTCGAGGGTGATATTGGTTGTACCTAAAAAATTGGTGGAGCTAATCACCGTAATGCCATCAATGGTGGAGAACTCTTTCTCAAGCGGTAGGGCAACCGAGGACGCCATATTTTCGGGAGAGGCTCCTGGTAAGGATGCCGATACGGAAATTACCGGAGTATTAAAGCTGGGTAATGCTGCAACGGGAATGCGGGTGTATGCGATAGCACCGGCAAAGACCGTCACTACCGAGAGCAAAACGGTCATGACAGGCCGTCGGATACAAAGCTCAGAGAGCGTCATTTTTTGTCAGCAGGTTTGGATTCAGGCTTGGGGGCTTCAGCAGGCTTCTGAGCAGCAGCGGACTTACTCTCTCGTATTTTGGTGCCAGGGCGTAGATTTTGTTTACCCTCAATCACCACGCGTTCACCAACCTCAACGCCGGTGATCGCAGCCTTGCCTTGATACTCATAGCTGACCTTGATGGGTTTGAGGCTCACCTTGTCCTCTGCACCCACCACATAAATAAATCGACCGCGGGGATTAATCACCACCGCTTGAGACGGAACCAGAATGGCATCTTTTAAGGTGTTGGCTTCGAGCTTAACCCGGGCAAACTGCCCTGGTAATAAGAGGCGCTTGTCATTGGCAATCTGTGCCTTGACACGAACTGCCCCAATCGCTGGATCCACCTGATTATCAATCACCAAGACCTTGCCTTCGAAGATTTGGGTTTGCTGATCGCCAACACTGACGGCTACTTTTAGACTGTTGGGATCGCTTTGCATCAATAGTGGAATGCTGTCTTCACCCACAATAAATTGCACATTGATCGGATCTAATTGCGTAATGGTGACCATCGCACCCAATGCGGTCGTTGCAGTCGAGCTTGAGGTTGTAGTTACCACATTACCAGGGGCTACCAAGGAGCCAGGGAATACATTAATAATGCCTGCGCGACCATCAATCGGTGCGCGAATGTAATCAAAGGAGAGTTGCACCTCGGCAGCCCGTGCTGTAGCCACCGCCGATTTGGCATTCGCCTCGGCCGTATCTAAGCCCGCTTTAGAAATAAAGTTTTGAGCCACCAGCTCTTTGGCACGTTGCAACTGCCGTTGTGCATCGTCGGCTACGGCTTTGGCTTTATCGTAATTGGCGCGGTCATTGCGATCATCTAAGGTGAAGAGCAGTTGCCCTTTCTTTACCTCTTGGCCTTCTTTAATATGAATTTCTTTCACCACATTACTGACTTGTGGACGGACATCCACGATATTGGCTGCCACAACGGTACCGGTCGATTCAATGATGATGGGAATATCTTGTTTCTCGAGAAGGGCAGTGGTAACTGTTTGGATTCCACCACGCTTGCTCTCCGCTGGGAAAAAATGATCGTAGGCTTTATTGCCTGCATAAACCAAGACCACAATTGCAAGGAGCCACCATTTGCGCTTCATTAGAAACGCCACAAATTGCTTGAGATCGATTTTCTGGAGCCGGTTGATCAATTGGCGACCCCACGCCGTAATGGTCTGCTTGATGCGGGCAATAAAGGATGGAGGTTTGGTCACGGCACTAGTCTAAATTGCTTTGCGATTGATCGAGTTAAAGCATTCTCTCATATGCCCAAGCGGGGCGCCCATCAGTTATTGGATAAAAAGGCCTCCACACCTTGATTGGCTAGCTGATCTGCTAATTCATTTCCGGGGTGGCCGTTGTGCCCGCGGACCCAATGCCACGCAATCTCATGCTGGGGTAATAGGGCATCGAGCTCTTGCCAAAGATCGACATTCTTGACTGGGGATTTATCAGCGGTTTTCCAGCCGCGTGCTTTCCAGCCAGAGAGCCACTCGCTGACCCCTTTTTGGACGTATTGGGAGTCGGTATAGAGATCGACGACGCTCGGCTGCTTGAGCGCCTTGAGGGCATGGATCACCGCACTGATTTCCATCCGATTGTTGGTGGTATCGGGTGCGCCGCCATGCAAGTGTTTTTCATGTTCACCAGATCGCAATACCACCCCCCAGCCACCTGGACCAGGATTGCCTTTGCAGGCACCATCGGTATAGATCGTGATGTGGGGTTTACTCATACGCTCTTTATACCTCTTCGGTAACTTTGTGGGAAGTTTGCTGAGCGGCTGGGTTGAGTTGCGGAAGCGCCAGAGCTTGTTTAGGAACTCGCCCCACTAAACGCGTACCCGGATGGCGCTTAATGGCAGAGATTAAAAATACGGAGCCAAAGATTGGCCACCAGCGATTCCCCATTTTTTCGAGGAATGCCATGCGGGTCATATTTTTCTCTTTTCGCAATGGTAGGCGATAGCACGCAAAGTGACCACGGTCGAGGGAGTAGTCTAGTAACTTCAACCAATCCTTTACACGTAACAAACTTAGGAACTGACCCTCACGCGGCAAATAATTTTTACCAATCAAGCGACCGGCATATTGCCGCAAGCCCCAAAGGCTCGCTGGATTAAAGCCCGAGATCACAACGCGGCCTTCAGGCATTAAGACGCGATCAACCTCGCGCAGAATCTGGTGCGGGTCTTGGGCAAATTCCAAGACATGGGGCAGAACCACTAAATCAATGGATTGATCGGCAAATGGTAATTCTTCCGGAATCCCTTCAATCGGTTGATAGGGCAGATCGCCATCGGCTTTCGCAATCCCATGCGGAAGCAACATCAGTTTCAAAGAAATCCGATTTTCTGCGAGGGTGTTGATTTGCGGTAAACCAATTTGCAAGGCGTAATAGCCAAATACATCGACAACCGCTTGATTGAAGAGCTCTTGCTCCGATTGGAGAATGTATTGTCCCGGAGGCGATTGCAGCCACGTCTCCCACGAACTCTCAGGCGGAGTATCGGTCTGCACGTTCGGTGGGATCGTTGATATCATAGACGGATTATCTTGTGTCCTTAGGTGTTGCCATGGTTTCAAATTCCTTATTGCAAGTGTGGCCCATACCTGCGTTTACCGACAACTACATTTGGTGCATTCACGATCAACAGTCGGCTATTTTGGTTGACCCTGGTGAAGCAAAGCCGGCGATTGACTACCTTACTCAACAGAATCTGCGCCTTACCGGAATTCTAATCACTCATTACCACGCTGACCATATCGGCGGATTACCAGAGATCCTCGCGTGGGCAACTCAACATGGATTCTCGGTACCGGTGTATGGCCCTGCTGGCGAGGATATTGCCTTACGCAGTCACGCGCTCTTTGAGGGGGATACCGTGGCATTTGATGCGCCGAAGATCCAGCTTCAGGTTCTAGAGGTTCCAGGCCATACCTTAGGCCATATTGCCTATGTAGCGCGAAGCGAAGCGAACGCTGGACAAACCCCAAAGTTATTTTGTGGCGATACGCTCTTTGCCTCAGGATGCGGACGTCTCTTTGAAGGAACGCCTACCCAAATGTCGAGTTCGTTGGCAAAATTCTTGGCCTTGCCTCCCGATACCTTGGTGTACTGCACCCACGAGTACACCTTATCGAATATTCGTTTCGCACTTGCAGTCGAGCCAGATAATTCAGCTTTAATTGAGTGGTCCCAAGCGGCCGATGCCATGCGCAAACGTAATCAACCCACGCTCCCCACCACGATTGCGCATGAGAAGCGGGTCAATCCATTTATGCGATGTGATCAAACCCCGGTGATTGCCGCCGCACGCGCTCAAATTGGGCAAGATCTTAAAAGCCCCGCTGAGGTTTTGGCAGTCGTGCGGGCATGGAAGGATCGGTTCTAAGATGATGCGTCGTTTGCTTCTTCTTATCGGAAGTGCAGCCATTCTGGTCTTGAGTGGTTGTGCTAGTACCTCACCTGAGTGGTCCTCCTCGAGTGCTGATACTCGGCGTGATCCACGTGCTGCTAAAGCCCCACGTGTAGATCTCAGTAAACAGTCGGTGAGCAATCTCATGGCGCCCTCAAATGATCTGTGGGTCCAGATTCGTCAGGGCTTTCAGTTGCCTGAGCTCGATAGCCCTTTGGTTGAGAAACAAACCCAATGGCTTGTTAATCGTCCAGACTATGTGAATCGCTCAATGGCGCGTTCTTCGCGCTACCTCTTTTATATTGTTGAAGAGGTCAACCGCCGCAACATGCCCACGGAGATCGCACTCTTGCCGTTTGTTGAGAGCGCTTTCAATCCAGAGGCTAAGTCAACAGCCAAGGCGATGGGGATTTGGCAGTTCATGCCGAGAACCGGTCAAGATTTTAAGTTAACGCAGAATGTATTTCGGGATGAGCGCCGCGATGTATTGCAATCAACGAATGCGGCACTGGATTATCTACAGCGACTCTATAAACAATTTGGGGATTGGCAATTGGCTCTGGCTGCATACAACTGGGGCGAGGGGAATGTTGCTCGGGCGATTAAACGCAATCAAGCGCTGCGCAAGCCCACTGATTACGAAAGCCTCACGATGCCGCGCGAGACCCGTGAGTATGTGCCGAAGTTAATGGCATACAAAAATATTGTGCAAAATCCGGGGGCGTACAACATCGTATTGCCCGAGCTTGAGAACCATCCGTATTTTGTGGCGATTGATGTGACCCGTGATATTGATGTGGATGTTGCTGCCCAATTGGCCGAGATGTCCCTAGAGGACTTTCGTAATCTCAACCCTGCATTTAATAAACCTGTGATCTTGGCGGCAGCCGATCAGCAAATGCTTTTGCCATTCGCACGTGCTGAACTTTTTCAGATGAACTTAGCAAGCTATACGAAGCCCTTGTCATCGTGGACTGCATTGAAGGTCACCAAAAGCGAGACCCCTGAACAATTGGCAACCCGACTGGCTTTAAATCCTGAGACCATTCGCGACGTGAATAACATTCCCCGTGGTATGCGGATTCGGGCAGGATCAACCGTTTTAATCCCGAAACCCCCAGGAAAAGAGTCGGATATTCCGCAATATCTGGCTGACCATGGTCAGTTAAAGCTTGATCGGACAGCTCCCGCCAAACCGAAGGCCAGTAAGCCATCTCAGGCGAGCGCCAACGCTAAAACCACCCCGAAGAAGGCCACCAATTCCAAGACTGCCAGCACTCAGCAAAAATCCCCATCGACAAACACCACAAAATCAGCGAAAACAGGAAGTAATTCTGGCTCTGGAGTGAACGCCAGTGTAAAAACGGCTCCTTAATTCGAAGCCATTGATTATTTTGTTGTGAAGGGAATGCAGGATGAGTATTGGTTACAAATCATTTCATGAGAACTCGATTCGGGATCCAAAAGCATTTTGGTCCGAGCAGGCTAAATTAGTTGATTGGCATCAGCCGTTTTCACAAGTCCTCGATTACTCCAAACCACCTTTTGCCAAGTGGTTTGTTGGTGGACAAACCAATCTTTGCCATAACGCGGTTGATCGGCATTTAAAGGATCGTGCATCGCAAATCGCATTGGTTGCGGTCTCCACTGAAACCAATCAAGAGCACGCCTATACATTTCTTGAGTTGCATGATGAAGTCAATCGGATGGCTGCGATCTTGCAAGCCAACGGCGTGAAAAAAGGGGATCGTGTCCTGATTTACATGCCGATGATTGCGCAAGCCTGTTTTGCGATGCTCGCATGCACCCGCATCGGCGCCATTCATTCAGTAGTATTTGGTGGATTTGCATCGCATAGTTTGGCCTCACGCATTGATGATGCGAAGCCGAAGATGATCATTACTGCAGAAGCTGGAATGCGCGGTGGTAAGGCAGTCCCTTATAAGCCGCTACTCGATGAAGCGATCACGCTATCAACTGCCAAACCTGAAAAAGTGTTGATTGTGAACCGAGGTCTCTCTGAATACACCACAGTAGCCAATCGCGATTTGGATTACGCCACAGAGCGTGAGAAGCACCTCAATACCAAAGTGCCCGTTGAGTGGGTTGATGCAACTCATCCCTCGTATATTTTGTATACCTCGGGCACCACTGGCAAACCCAAGGGTGTGCAGCGCGATACGGGAGGTTATGCGGTGGCACTGGCAAGCTCGATGCGTCTCATCTTTGGTGGTAATCCAGGTGAGACCATGTTTACCACCTCGGATATTGGCTGGGTGGTCGGGCATAGCTACATTATTTACGGACCACTCATTAATGGCATGGCGACCATCATGTACGAGGGCACGCCGCTGCGACCTGATGCGGGTATCTGGTGGAGTTTGGTTGAAAAGTACAAGGTATCAGTGATGTTCTCAGCCCCGACGGCGGTACGAGTTCTCAAGAAACAAGACCCAGCGTTTTTGAGCAAATACAACCTATCGACTCTTCGTACCCTGTTCTTGGCTGGCGAACCACTTGATGAGCCAACGGCTTCATGGATTCATGATGCACTGAAGAAACCCGTCGTAGATAACTATTGGCAGACCGAGACCGGATGGCCGATTTTGGCGATTCAACGAGGCGTTGAGGTCATGCCGCATAAATTTGGCTCACCCGGTGTGCCGGTCTATGGTTACAACATGAAGCTCCTTGATGAAGCAACGGGTGCCGAGTTGGGTCCAGATCAAAAGGGCGTGGTTGCGATTGAAGGCCCATTGCCACCCGGATGCATGCAAACCGTATGGGGTGATGATCAGCGCTTTATCAAAACCTACTGGGAGACCGTGCCTGGCAAGATGGTGTATTCCACCTTTGATTGGGCAATTAAAGACAAGGATGGTTACTTCTTTATCTTGGGTCGAACGGATGATGTGATTAACGTTGCTGGACACCGATTGGGTACCCGTGAGATCGAAGAGAGTATTTCAAGTCATACGAATGTGGCTGAAGTCGCAGTCGTTGGCGTGGAAGATCAACTCAAGGGGCAAGTAGCCATCGGCTTTGTGATTGCAAAAGATCCAAGCAAAACCACCAATATGGAAGCGGAGGTCATGAAGACCGTTGATTCGCAATTGGGTGCGGTTGCAAGACCCGCGCGTGTGTATTTGGTGAGTGCATTACCAAAGACACGTTCGGGCAAAATTGTGCGACGCGCATTGCAAGCAGTTGCGGAAGGACGTGATCCTGGTGATATCAGCACGATGGAAGATCAATCCGTTCTAGCGCAGATCAAACAGGCGATTGGAAAGTAGCCGGGCAAAGTAAACGGTTTTGCGTGAAGGCAGGGTGAGGGGCAGAGAACTGGTATCATTACGACTATCAGTAACTAATAATTTGCCCTAGCGCTTAAAGACACTTACCTCCCCGCAATTTCGCCTCGGGTTTGTCTTTTGGGGCAAAAAGTGTTGGACGGCAACAGGGTATTGGAGATTGTTTGTCGCCCTTGCTTCCTTCCTTTCCCCCCGCTGTTTTAGCTCTTGCTGATGGCTCCATTTTTTCTGGTCAAAGTATTGGCGCCCCTGGCGAAACGAGTGGTGAGGTGGTATTTAATACTGCGCTAACTGGTTATCAAGAAATCATCACTGATCCGAGTTATGCGCGTCAGTTAGTGACCTTAACCTATCCGCACATCGGTAATGTAGGTGTCAATGCCCAAGATGCGGAGTCAGCAAAAATCTATGCAGCGGGCCTCATTATTAAAGACCTATCGGCGCGTGTCTCAAATTTCCGAGCTGAAGATAGTCTTGATCATTATTTACGTGCTGCCAAAGTTCCTGGTATTGCTGGCATTGATACCCGTAAGCTAACTCGTCTGTTGCGTGATCGAGGAGCGCAATCGGGCGCAATCGTGGCCGGCAAGATCGGTGATGATGTGGATGCCCTCGCACAGCGCGCTTTAACTTTAGCCAAAGCATTCTCAGGAATGGCAGGCCTTGATCTTGCGCAAGTGGTTACCACCCCAACACCCTATGAGTGGCAAGAAGGGGAGTGGCAGTTGCACGGTGAGCATGGCAAACCAGCATTTAGAGTGATGAAGAACCCAAGTAAGCGAGTTGTCGCTTATGACTTTGGTGTCAAGCGTAATATTCTGCGCATGTTGGCTGAGCGTGGATGTGCACTCACGGTCGTGCCTGCCAAGACCCCCGTGGCTGAAGTCTTGGCTTTAAAACCCGATGGCGTATTTTTATCCAATGGCCCTGGTGACCCCGAACCGTGTGATTACGCGATCAGTGCTGCACAAACCGTCATTAGCAAAAACATCCCAACCTTTGGTATTTGTTTAGGTCATCAGATCATGGGCTTGGCTGCCGGTGCGAAGACCTTGAAGATGAAGTTTGGGCACCACGGCGCTAACCATCCCGTGAAAGACTTAGATAGCGGTCGTGTCGCGATCACGTCACAAAACCATGGCTTTGCAGTCGACGCAAAGACCTTGCCGGCTGATTTACGGGTCACACACATCTCCTTGTTTGATGGATCCTTGCAAGGCTTAGCTTGGAAAGATAAACCAGCGTTTTGTTTTCAGGGGCATCCAGAAGCCTCGCCAGGTCCTCATGACATTGCCTATTTGTTTGATCGCTTCATGCTCCTCATGAATGCTGCTGGTCAAGGAGCGCGTTGATGCCAAAGCGGACTGACATTCAGAGCATTTTGATCATCGGCGCCGGTCCGATTGTGATTGGGCAAGCTTGCGAGTTTGATTACTCGGGTGCACAAGCCTGTAAAGCCTTACGCGAAGAGGGCTACCGTGTCATTCTGGTAAACAGTAATCCAGCGACCATCATGACCGATCCGGAGATGGCCGATGTGACCTACATCGAGCCGATTACCTGGGAAGTCGTTGAGCGCATTATTGCCACCGAGAAGCCCGATGCCATATTGCCCACCATGGGCGGCCAGACGGCACTGAACTGCGCTCTGGATTTACATCGCCATGGCGTTCTTAAAAAATACAACTGTGAACTCATCGGCGCCTCTCCCGAAGCGATTGATAAAGCTGAAGATCGTCAGAAGTTCAAAGACGCAATGACCAAAATTGGTTTGGGGTCGGCCAAGTCTGGGATTGCGCACTCGATGGAAGAAGCGATTGCCGTACAGCAACGCATTCAAGCGGAGACCGGTAGCTCAGGATTCCCGGTGGTGATTCGGCCCTCCTTCACGATGGGTGGATCGGGCGGTGGCATTGCGTACAACCGTGAAGAGTTCGAAGAGATTTGCAAACGCGGTCTGGATCTGTCGCCAACTCGAGAGCTTTTGATTGAAGAGTCCCTCTTGGGCTGGAAAGAGTTTGAGATGGAAGTGGTGCGTGATCGTGCCGATAACTGCATCATTGTTTGCTCGATTGAGAACTTAGACCCGATGGGTGTGCACACCGGGGATTCGATCACGGTGGCTCCCGCACAAACGCTGACCGATAAAGAGTATCAAATCATGCGTAATGCCTCAATCGCAGTCTTGCGCGAGATTGGGGTGGATACTGGTGGATCGAACGTGCAGTTCTCGATTAATCCGGTTGATGGGCGCATGATCGTGATTGAGATGAACCCACGGGTGTCGCGTTCATCCGCGCTTGCATCGAAGGCCACAGGATTCCCAATTGCCAAGGTCGCTGCCAAATTAGCCGTGGGCTACACCTTAGATGAGTTGCAAAACGATATTACGGGTGGTGCCACGCCGGCATCGTTTGAGCCCAGTATCGATTATGTGGTGACTAAGATCCCACGCTTTGCCTTTGAGAAGTTCCGTGAAGCCGATCCACGCTTAACCACTCAAATGAAATCGGTTGGTGAGGTCATGGCGATTGGCCGGACCTTCCAAGAGTCATTCCAAAAAGCTTTGCGCGGTCTTGAAGTGGGCGTCGATGGTCTTGATGAGAAATCGACCGACCTCGAAGACATCATTGCCGAGATCGGTGAGCCAGGTCCAGATCGGATTTGGTATGTGGCTGATGCCTTCCGTATGGGCATGGGAATTGATGAGGTTTACGAAGAGACCAAAATTGATCCATGGTTCTTGGAGCAAATTGAAGAACTGGTGGAAATTGAGAATGCGGTGAAAGAGCATACCTTAACAAGCCTCAGTGCGGCAGAGATCCGATTCTTAAAGCAAAAAGGATTTGCTGACCGACGCTTAGCAAAATTATTAAAGACCGATGCGACGGCAGTGCGTCAAACTCGGCATCGTCATGGCGTATTCCCCGTGTATAAGCGAGTCGATACCTGCGCAGCCGAGTTTGCGACCAATACGGCTTATATGTACTCCACCTACGAAGCCGAGCATGGTGAGTGCGAGTCACAGCCCACGCAGCGCGAGAAGATCATGGTACTCGGTGGTGGACCCAACCGGATTGGCCAGGGCATCGAGTTTGATTACTGCTGCGTGCATGCAGCGCTTGCGATGCGCGACGATGGTTACGAAACCATCATGGTGAACTGCAATCCAGAGACCGTATCGACCGACTACGACACATCCGATCGCTTGTATTTTGAGCCCCTCACCTTAGAGGATGTGCTCGAGATTGTGGCTAAGGAGAAACCCAAGGGTGTGATTGTGCAATACGGCGGTCAGACCCCACTGAAGCTTGCTTTGGATCTTGAGGCCAATGGCGTACCGATTATTGGCACCTCGCCCGACATGATTGATGCTGCTGAGGATCGGGAGCGCTTCCAAAAGCTCTTGCATGACCTTCAATTGCGTCAACCGCCCAATCGCACCGCGCGTGCTGAGGATGAGGCTCTTAAGCTTGCGCAAGAAATTGGCTATCCCTTAGTGGTTCGTCCTTCCTATGTATTAGGTGGTCGGGCGATGGAGATCGTGCACGATGGCCGTGACCTCGAGCGTTATATGCGCGAGGCCGTGAAGGTTTCCAATGACTCACCCGTTCTGTTAGATCGTTTCTTAAACGATGCAATTGAGTGCGATGTGGATTGCATTTCTGATGGAAAGCGCGTGTTTATTGGTGGCGTGATGGAACATATTGAACAAGCGGGTGTGCATTCAGGCGACTCGGCGTGCTCATTACCGCCATACTCTTTATCCAAAGAGACCGTTGCCGAGCTCAAGCGCCAGACTGCGGCGATGGCGAAGGGTCTTAATGTGATTGGTCTAATGAACGTGCAATTTGCTATTCAGCAAAGCGACGGTAAAGACACCATCTTTGTTCTCGAGGTCAATCCTCGTGCATCACGCACCGTGCCCTATGTATCAAAAGCAACTGGCTTACAGTTAGCAAAGATTGCCGCGCGCTGCATGGTCGGTCAAAGTCTTGATCAGCAGGGCATTATGGAGGAGGTGATTCCTCCGTACTACTCGGTTAAAGAGGCGGTGTTCCCATTTAATAAGTTCCCAGGCATTGATCCAATCTTAGGTCCGGAGATGCGCTCCACCGGTGAGGTGATGGGTGTTGGTAAAACCTTCGGGGAAGCCTTATTCAAATCGCAATTAGCAGCGGGGATTAAATTGCCCAAGAGCGGTAATGTGGTGCTAACAGTGAAAGATAGTGATAAGCCACTCGCCGTTGTGGTGGCCAAGCTCCTGCACGAGATGGGCTTTCCGATGGTTGCCACCAAAGGCACTGCTGCAGCCATTGCCGCAGCGAATATTCCGGTATCGGTGGTGAACAAAGTCAAAGAGGGCCGTCCGCATATTGTCGATATGATTAAAAATGGTGAGATTACTTTGGTCTTTACAACCGTTGATGAAACCCGTAATGCGATTGCGGACTCTCGCTCGATTCGAACCACGGCACAGGCTAACGGTGTGACCTACTACACCACGATTAGTGCAGCGCGTGCGGTGATGGAAGGGATGCGTGCGAAGGACTTGCTCGAGGTTTATTCCTTACAGAATTTACATATTTCGCTTAGCTAGTCTAAAATCGAGCCTGATCGATTTTAAGGTTGAGCAGTATGAGTACAAACACGATTCCGATTACCAAGCATGGTGCTGAGCTCTTGAAAGAAGAGCTCACGCGCTTAAAGCATGTGGAACGCCCAGCAGTAATCAATGCGATTGCTGAAGCGCGCGCCCAAGGCGATCTTTCGGAGAACGCAGAGTACGATGCCGCCAAAGAGAAGCAGGCGTTTATTGAAGGTCGCATTAAAGAGCTCGAGACCAAATTATCTGCCGCACAAATTATTGACCCTGCATTACTTGAGGCAGAAGGTCGTGTCGTTTTTGGAGCCACGGTTGAACTCGAAGATCTTGATGACGGCAAAAAAATGAGCTATCAAATTGTGGGTGATGATGAGGCCGACATTGCTGCTAATAAGATCTCGATCAGCTCCCCCATTGCCCGCGCCTTAATTGGTAAAGAAGAGGGCGATGTGGTCACCGTTCAAGCCCCTGCGGGCGCCCGAGAAGTCGAGATCCTCTCGGTTCGTTACATCTAGTTATATAAAAATATAATCTCTCCCCGAATTTGTTATACTTTGGTATAACTTATTCGGAGGGCGTATGCATACTAATTTAAGAAAGGTTGGAGGTTCAGTGATGCTGGCAGTGTCCCCGGTTTTCCTCAAAGAACTTCAGATTGCTTGCGGATCAACCGTTGATGTCGCCCTGGTGGAAGGGCAATTGGTCGTGCGACCCATTACCAAGCCTCAATATGCACTCGCTGATTTATTGGCGCAGTGCGATCCCAAAGCAAAAATGCCAAGCGAAGATCGGCAGTGGCTGGATAGCTCCCCTGTCGGTAATGAGATTCTGTAATGAAGCGAGGCGATATTTATTTGGTATCTCTTGATCCAACAGCTGGCCATGAGCAAAAAGGGTATCGACCTGTATTGGTCGTGTCACCAGCACCGTTTAATCAACTAACCAAGACCCCAATTGTTGTGCCGATTTCAACTGGCGGTCAGTTTGCCCGGGTTGCAGGGTTTGCAGTCGAGCTGGTTGGAACTAAAACCACAGGGATTGTTCGCTGCGATCAACCTCGCACCCTAGACCTCGTGGCGCGTAAAGCAAAACGCGTTGAGACCGTGTCGGCGGCTGTGATTGATGATGTCTTAGCTAAACTGGCAACCTTAGTCACTTAGTTTGCACGATGCAACACGATTCCACTTCGCACCAAATTGCGCAACGCCTGTTCCTCTTTGTCAGTAGCCTTTGGGTTGGTAGCCTAATTACCGTCGGCTATTTGGTTGCGCCTACTTTGTTTGCAACCCTCACCGATCGTCAAGTGGCCGGTATGGTGGCTGGCGCAATCTTTCAGGTGGAAGCCTATGTGAGTTTGGTGCTCTGTGTGGCGCTGCTGGTCTTAGCAAACCTCTTGGTAAGTCGTGGGTTACAAGCCTATCGTGCGATTCGCTGGATTTTGCTTGCGATGCTTGTGTGTGCGGCGCTTGGTAGCTTCGTACTGATGCCCTGGATGGACAAATTGCGCGAGGATGCCTTGTTGCAAGGCATGCCGGTGATGTATTCCGCTTCAGCCAGTTTATTTGCCACTTTGCATGGCATTGCGAGCAGTGTTTTCTTAGTGCAAAGTCTCTTGGGTATTTATTTGGTTTGGCGATTAACCCAAAGCCGCTTTTTTGGGGCTCGCTAAGCGAGTCTTGCGGCGCTTTGGTTTGCTGTTGCTGGCCACGGCTGCTTTTTTAAAGCCAACTCGCGAACCATTGCTGCGTTGATTAGTGCGTGCAGTTTGATAGGCGCGCGCCACCTTCTTGGAGGGAACTGATTTCTCAGGTTTTGATTCCATCGGTCGCCACATCACGAGGAGTTTGCCGATATGCTGAATCGGAGCAGCGCTCAGGTCATCGCAAATGGATTCGTACATCGCAATGCGGGCATCGCGATCATCACCGAGTACGCGGATCTTAATGAGACCATGGCTCGATAGGGCGCGATCAATTTCCTTACGAACTGCTGCGGTGAGACCTTCGTTACCGATCATGACAACGGGATTAAGGGCATGGGCTTTAGCACGCTGGGCCTTACGTTGCGCTGGAGTTAGTGAGAGAGCAGTCATGCCTGCATCATAGAGGATTTCTGGGTTGTGATCGAAAACAAGGACAATGCTGTTTGTGGCAAAGAACAAGTTCAATAAAAATTGGTTGCACGATCATGTCAATGATCCGTACGTTAAGCTCGCGCAGAAAGAGGGCTATCGTGCGCGCGCAGCCTACAAACTCTCCGAGATCGATGAGCAGGATCATTTGATTCGGGCGGGCATGACCGTGGTCGATTTAGGCAGCACCCCAGGTAGCTGGAGTCAATACATTCGTAATCGTTTAGTGCAGCTTCGCAAACACCCCACACCCGAAACCGCTGGTAAGCCCGATGGTTGCATCATCGCCATTGATCTCTTGCCGATGGAACCTGTAGCCGATGTCACCTTCATTTTGGGTGATTTTCGGGAGGAGGAGGGCTTGCGAGCACTTGAAGCGGCATTGCCACCAGAAGCAAACGGCAAGGTGGATTTGGTGCTGTCTGATATGGCGCCCAATCTTTCTGGAGTGGGTGTTGCTGATGCGGCACGGATGACCAATCTTGCTGAGCTTGCCTTGGAGTTTGCCAAAGAGCATCTCAAACCCGATGGAGCGTTGTTGATTAAGTGCTTTCATGGCAGTGGCTACAGCCAAATAGTTGAGGCCTTTAAGGGGGTATTTAAGACCGTTTCTCCCCGTAAACCCAAGGCCTCTCGGGATAAATCATCTGAAACCTTTCTGCTAGGGCGCTATTTAAAGTAGGTCAAATCGCACAGATTGACCCTAAAACATAGAAAACCCAGCTTTTTTAGGATAAATTAGACCTCCAACCCTTGAATTTCAACGGGAGTAGAATCAAATATATAGGGTGAGGTTTGGTTCTTGGCCCCGATAACTCCCGGATTGATCCGGCAAAGGTATATTTTGAATAACAATATGTTCCAAAAAGTGGGTGTATGGCTCATCGTTGGCCTGGTTCTATTCACTGTATTTAAGCAGTTTGATAAACCTCGCACGCAAGATCAGGTCACGTATTCCCAATTTATGGATGACGCCAAGGCTGGCAAGATTAAGCGCGTCGATGTGCAAGGCCGTACCTTGCAGATTACCCCAGTCGATGGCAACAAATACTCGATCATCTCCCCAGGCGATATCTGGATGGTAGGCGATCTCATGAAATACGGAGTTCAGGTTACCGGTAAGACCGAAGATGAACCGAACCTGTTGGTCTCTGCACTGTATTACTTAGGACCCACTTTATTAATCATCGGTTTTTGGTTCTTCATGATGCGCCAGATGCAAGGTGGCGGTAAGGGTGGTGCGTTCTCCTTTGGTAAATCCAAGGCGCGTCTCATCGATGAGAACAGCAATTCAGTGACCTTTGCGGATGTTGCGGGTTGCGATGAGGCTAAAGAAGAAGTGTTTGAGATTGTTGACTTCCTCAAAGATCCGCAAAAGTTTCAGAAGCTTGGTGGCCGCATTCCACACGGTGTACTCTTAGTCGGCCCCCCTGGAACCGGTAAGACCTTATTGGCCCGTGCGATTGCAGGCGAAGCCAAAGTACCATTTTTCTCCATCTCGGGCTCTGACTTCGTCGAGATGTTTGTGGGTGTTGGTGCTGCACGCGTGCGCGATATGTTCGAGAACGCTAAAAAGCATGCACCTTGCATCATCTTCATTGACGAGATTGATGCGGTCGGTCGTCATCGCGGTGCCGGCATGGGTGGTGGTAATGATGAGCGCGAGCAAACCTTAAACCAAATGCTCGTCGAGATGGATGGCTTTGAGACCAATAGCGGTGTAATCGTCATTGCTGCAACCAACCGTTCGGATGTGCTGGATCGTGCTTTACTGCGCCCCGGCCGTTTTGATCGCCAAGTGCATGTGGGCTTACCTGACATTCGGGGTCGTGAACAAATTCTGCGCGTGCATATGCGCAAGGTCCCCATCAACTCCGATGTGGATCCAGCTGTCTTAGCGCGTGGAACCCCAGGGTTCTCGGGCGCGGACTTGGCTAACTTGGTTAATGAGGCTGCTCTGTTTGCAGCACGTCGCAGTAAGCGTGCAGTCGATATGCAAGACTTTGAAGATGCTAAGGACAAGATCTACATGGGTCCTGAGCGCAAGTCGGCGGTGATGCGCGAAGAAGAGCGTCGCAATACGGCTTATCACGAGTCTGGGCATGCGGTGGTTGCAAAGATGCTGCCTAAGGCTGACCCGGTGCATAAGGTCACGATCATGCCTCGCGGTATGGCCCTCGGTGTGACCTGGCAGTTGCCGGAGTTTGATCGGGTGAACTTGTATAAAGATCGTATGCTTGAGGAGTTGGCCATCTTGTTTGGTGGCCGTGCGGCTGAAGAGGTGTTCTTGGGTTCGATGAGCACCGGTGCATCGAATGACTTTGAGCGCGCTACCAAAATGGCCCGTGATATGGTGACCCGTTATGGCATGAGCGATAGCTTAGGCACGATGGTGTATGTGGATACCGAACAAGACAGCATGTTTGGTCGCATGAACAGTAAGACCGTATCCGAGCTCACCCAACAAAAGGTGGATGCTGAGATCCGGACCTTAATTGATAGTCAATACGCGCTGGCGAAGAAGATCCTTGAACAGAACCGTGACAAGGTAGAAGCCATGGTCACCGCACTCTTAGAGTGGGAGACGATTGATTCTGAGCAGATCAATGACATCATGGCGGGGCGCCCACCCAAACCTCCAAAGCCAGTCACCGCGACTGCGTTTGGTAATTCCGCGGGCGGCGGTACGCAGGGTCCTGCAGCAGGTAGCGCACCCGCAACCGCGTAAGTATGCTGTATTCATCCTCGCCCGTGGCATGGCGCTGCGGGCGTTTTCTTTTTGAGTTCCCCTCCGATCAACACAAACGTCCATTGGTGATGGGCATCCTCAATGCCACGCCGGATTCATTCTCGGATGGCGGACGTTTTTATCAACGGGATGCAGGGCTTGCGCAGGCCGAGAAAATGCTCGCTGCTGGCGTTGACATCATTGATATTGGTGGAGAGTCCACCCGACCAGGAGCACAACCTGTTGGCTTGCAAGAGGAGCTCGATCGAGTTCTACCTGTTATCGAAGCCCTTAAAGATTGCGGTGTTGCGTTATCGATTGATACCTACAAGCCACAAACCATGCAAGCAGCCCTTGCCATGGGCGTTGATTGCGTCAATGACATTTGGGCCTTGCGACAAGCAGGGGCAGTGGATGTTGTGAAGTCAACCCAATGTGGCATCGTATTGATGCATATGCAACGTGATCCCCAAACCATGCAATTTGATCCCAATTACGAACACGTTGTTCAAGAAGTGCAAGCATTTTTATTGGAGCGCGCCGCGATCATTGAAGAGGCGGGCGTTGATCCACAACGTATTGCCATCGATCCCGGTTTTGGGTTTGGTAAAAGCCTTGAGCACAACTATCAGTTATTGGCGCATATGGACGCGTTTGTTGAACATGGCTACCCGGTCTTAGCAGGTTTATCACGCAAGTCCATGCTGGGCAAGGTCACCAATCTTGAGGTCGGCGAGCGTCTGCTCCCGAGTATTGCTGCAGCCATCTTAGCCGTGGAGCGCGGCGCCATGATTGTTCGCACTCATGATGTGCCTGAGACCGTAAGTGCACTGCAGGTTTGGCAAGCCACGAAAGAGCAAAGTACCTAAGTTTTATAATGAATCATGACTAAAAAATATTTTGGGACCGATGGCATTCGGGGGGAAGTTGGTGTGCCACCGATTGTCCCGGAGTTTATGTTGCGCCTCGGTTACGCCACTGGCATGGTACTTAAGCGCCATGGCAAAGCGAATGAGCGTCAACGTATCCTAATTGGTAAAGACACACGGGTCTCAGGTTATCTCCTTGAAGCAGCTTTGGAGTCTGGGTTCTCGGCCGCAGGTGTTGATGTGACTCTCTGTGGACCGATGCCAACACCTGGGGTCGCTTATCTCACCAAAGCACTGCGCCTATCTGCTGGAGTGGTGATCTCTGCGTCGCATAACCCCTATCACGATAACGGCATCAAGTTTTTTAATGGCAAGGGCGACAAGTTCACCGATGCTACGGAGCTTGAGATTGAGGCGGAGCTCGAGAAACCGATGGGCTGCGTGAGCTCCGACAAAATTGGTAAGGCATTTCGATTGGATGATGCCGCAGGGCGCTACATTGAGTTTTGCAAATCCACTTTTCCACAAGACCTTAATCTCAAAGGATTGAAGATTGTGGTCGATTGCGCCAATGGCGCTGCCTATCACACCGCACCACCAGTATTTCATGAGCTCGGTGCTGAGGTGATTGCGATTGGGGTGGAGCCGAATGGCAAAAACATTAATGATCATTGTGGTGCAACCGCACCCGCTGCGCTGATTGCCAAAGTGAAGGAAGTCAATGCTGATATTGGTATAGCACTCGATGGTGATGCCGATCGATTGCAAATGGTTGATCAAAGCGGGCGCCTATTTAATGGCGATGAGCTCCTCTACATCTTGGCTAAAGATCGCTCAGAGCAAGGCAAGGCGATGGGTGGAGTGGTTGGCACCCTAATGACGAACTTAGCAATTGAAGTTGCCATCAAGAACCTCGGTCTTGGATTTGAGCGAGCGAAGGTTGGAGACCGCTACGTACTTGAACTCTTGCAAGCCAAGCAGTGGGTCATTGGCGGAGAGGGCTCAGGGCATCTCTTATGCCTTGATCAACACAGCACCGGCGATGGCACGATTGCAGCTCTGCAAGTACTCGCAGCGATGCAACAAAAGCAACAATCCCTCAACGAACTATTAGATGGCATCACCATTTATCCACAAGTGCTCATCAATGTGAAGACCAATGCAAACTATGAATGGCAAGCCGATCACAAGCTCAATGCGATGGTCAGCAAGGTCGAGGAAAGCTTAATCGGTAAGGGTAGAGTTCTAATCCGACCCTCAGGAACCGAGCCGGTCCTGCGCATCATGGTCGAAGCCAATCAGCAAAGCCTGGCACAAGCGAGTGCCGAGGCAATCGCAAGGGAAGTCAGCGTTTAGTTTTCCCAATCGGTATCCACTTCATTCTGTTGGATGTCTCTCTCGCGTTTCATCTTTCGATTTATGAGGTATTGCCAGATCAAGCGATCTTTCACTTGATGGTCAATATCGTAATGCCTGAACTGATTTTCAAGTTCAGCGAGTGTAATTTTGTCCTTGTTATCCATGGCGTGTCTCCGTATCGATCTTAGGTCGAACTTGATCCAGACTCCCAAAAAAACCGCCCACAAGGGGCGGATCAAAAACAACATGAAGGGAGATTAAAATGATGATCCTGATTCATGACACCATGATGTCAGTTTTATGTCAGGGATGGAGTTGTCACATTTCAGTCATGGGGCTTTTGTAAGGTATGCACAAAAGGAGCCCAATCGTGAAATTAAACCAGGAAGAACTCTCCGAGTGGTACAAAAAAGCCCAAGATGAAATTCTTGATGATTTGGATGAGGAGCTTGAGCTTGAGCTCGACGACCAGAGACTGGGTGACGATGGCGATGGCCTCATTTCAATTAATCGCCAATTCTATTTTCGGGAACTCTTTCGTCTTCAAAAAGAGCTCATCAGATTACAAGACTGGGTGGTTCATCAAAAGCTCAAAGTCGTTGTCCTGTTTGAAGGCCGTGATTCAGCAGGTAAGGGCGGAGCCATTAAACGAATTACTCAACGTCTAAATCCACGCGTTTGCCGAGTGGTTGCCCTATCGGCACCATCGGAGCGAGAGAAGACTCAGTGGTACTTTCAGCGCTACATCGCACACTTGCCGGCAGCGGGTGAAATTGTGTTGTTTGATCGTAGTTGGTATAACCGCGCTGGCGTTGAAAAGGTGATGGGCTTTTGTACCGATAAAGAGTATCGGGAGTTTCTTGAGACCGTACCTGAGTTTGAAAAAATGATCATCGGCTCCGGAATTATCTTGATCAAGTATTGGTTCTCGATTTCTGATGAGGAGCAATACAACCGTTTTACTCAACGTATCCACGATCCCTTAAAGCAGTGGAAGTTGAGTCCTATGGATCTAGAGTCAAGACGACGCTGGGAGGATTACACCAAAGCGAAAGAAGCAATGCTAGAGGCTACTCATCGACCCGAAGCGCCTTGGTGGGTGGTGGCCGCGAATGATAAAAAACGTGCCCGTCTCAATTGCATTCATCACCTGCTATCTCAAATTCCACATCAGGAGATTGACCATCCTCATATCGTCTTGCCTGAGCGAGTCCATAACCCGGACTACATCCGCGGGCCAGTACCAAAAGAAATGTACGTGCCAGATATTTACTAATTTCAATTCAAGAGGGGCTTGTGATGCGGGATCAAATGATTGCTTTAATGACACAATTGCGAGCGGGTGAGGGAATTTCACTAGAGGATTTTCGTGAAGTAACCTACAAAGAACGGGAGTTCTTGTTTAATGAGATCCAGTACTGGTGCCTTTATGAGAAGGATGATCCTGCCTCATTTGCGGCTGGCAAGATTCCAAATTAATTGCAGAGGTTGATTTAGTTCCTAGTTTGGTCGGTTCTCTGACAAAGACCATAACTCGTCAAATAGAGAGTTACTCCATTCAGTACATGCCATAACCAGTGGGTACTAAAGCCTGATTCGCATAAGGGCATATCCAGTTGGCGACTGAGGAGCGAGAAAGGAAACACAAGCACTGCGAACCATAAGTAGCGGGCAGCGATAGGATTGGAGTTCTGGGTTAGCACCGCATAGAGAAGTAATGCTGACCAGGCTCCAACATACATACCTGAGGGCATCCAAGGTAATGCAGGTTTCATGTAATTAATTGCCAATTGACAAAGCACAATCAGAATAAAGAGCGTAATCACAGATCCGATTTGAGTCCAGTGCGAGCCCCATGACCATTGTTTTGGAATTAGGTAGGCAAAGCTAACCAAGTAAAGTGCGATCGCAAGAACATCTAAGAGACCCGTTAGTCGATTAGCAAAGGTATGAAAACTAAAGCTGCCAAGGCCAATTAGAATGAGCAAAATAGCCATCAAGCCAGATCGAGGTGATCGTATACGCCAAATCAACCATCCGGCGATGATGAACGCTAGATTGGTGATTGCATTGATGGGCTCAGACCAAAAGCTAGCATCCAAGCGCTCGCAGTAGATATCAACTGGATTAAGCCAAGTACCCATTACTCCATCTTAAATGAGAACATTGGTATTTCAGTGACTGCAATGGTATTCATTAAACTGTCATTAAGCTATTAGAAGATATTTTCTTTCAATAGCCTGTTAGGTAACCCATGAATGAATTCGATAACCCGATTGTTAATCAGCGATTTGATCCTGCCCAAGCTATTACGGAGCAATCGCAGCGCCGCTTATTTCTGAAATCAAGTGCTGCAGTTGTTGCGCTCTTTGGTTCTAATCTTGGATTTGCACAAACTGCAAAATCCGTTTGGGGCGCAGCCAAACCCTTTACCTTTGAATCCGTCCCACTTAGCATGGCAACGGATGGTATTGTGGTTCCCAAAGGATACCGCTGGGCGGTATTGGCAGCCTGGGGAGATCCGATTAACGGTAAGTTTCCGGTGATTTCCTACGATGTAATTAATACACCTGAGCAGCAAGCCAAACAATTTGGTATGCACCATGATGGTTGCGCATTCTTTCCCGATCAAGGTTCATCCAGTAAAGGCTTATGGGTTGTGAACCACGAATACACCGATGATGGACTCTTGCATCCAGATGGCATGAAGAATTGGTCCTTGGAGAAGGTCAGAAAGAGCCAAGCAGCACACGGCGTTACTGTTGCGCATATTCAAAAGGATGAGAAGGGAAGCTGGCAAGTGGTATCAGGACCCTATACTCGTCGCATTACTGGCTATACTCCGTGCGCTATTTCAGGCCCTGCCGCTGGCAGCAAGTATCTGCAAACCGCATCCGATCCCAAAGGTCGTTTGGCTTTAGGCACGATTAACAATTGCGCAAATGGTGTAACGCCATGGGGTACTTACCTGACCTGCGAAGAGAACATTAACGGATACTTTGTGAAGAAGGGGAAGGTATCCAAGGAAGAGCAGCGTATTGGTATTAATGCCAAAGGCTTTGGTTACCGCTGGGAAGAATTTGATGATCGTTTTAATGTGGATCTCAATCCCAATGAACCCAATCGCTTTGGTTGGGTTGTTGAAATTGATCCGCGCAATCCCGATCAGGCACCGATTAAGCGCACCGCATTAGGGCGCTTCAAGCACGAGGGTGCTGAAGTGACCTTGGCGAAGGATGGACGGGTGGTGGTGTATATGGGCGATGATCAGCGCGGTGAGTATGTGTATCGCTATGTCAGCAAGAATAAGTATCAACCCAATCAACCCGAACTCAATCGTACACTTCTTGATGAGGGCACCTTATCGGTTGCACAGTTTTCTGATAATGGGGAAGGTCGATGGATTCCCTTGGTATTTGGACAAAATGGTTTAACTCCAGAGAACGGTTTTGCCGATCAAGCATACATCTTGGTTGAAACACGCTTGGCGGCTGATCAGGTGAAGGCAACTCCTTTAGATCGCCCGGAGTGGGTAGCAGTACACCCAACTTCGAAGGATGTTTATGTAGCACTGACCAACAACAATCAGCGTGGTAAAGAGTTTCCCATCAATGCTGCTAGTCCGCGGGAGAACAATCAGATGGGGCATATTATTCGCTGGCGGCCACGCCAACAGGACGCAGCAAATGATCGATTCGATTGGGAGATCTTTGTCTTAGCAGGTGATCCTGATAACACCGACCCTAACCTAAAAGGCAATATTCGGGGGGATGTGTTTGGCTCACCCGATGGTTTGTGGTTTGATCAACGCGGCATCTTATGGACTCAGACCGATATCTCTTCTGGAGCTCTTGGGAAGGGTGCCTATGCACGGATTACCAACAATATGATGTTTGCTGCAGACCCGGTAACGCGTGAGTTTAGGCGTTTTCTGATTGGTCCAAATGGCTCTGAGGTGACTGGCGTTGATCTAACACCCGATTACAAAACGATGTTTGTCAATATTCAACATCCAGGGGAGAGTCCAAGTGAGCGCAGTAATCCCGATAAGCCAAAAGCAGTTAGCGATTGGCCGGATCGTAAACTGTTCTCACGACCACGTTCCGCAACGATTGTGATTTGGCGCGAGGACGGCAAGCCCGTCGGAGCATAGTCGCTAACGAATCACCAATGGACGAAAACTAAAGGGGCTGCGCTTTTCTGAATCGATGGTGATTTCAAGTGCTTCAACTTGATGATCACCCATCACTTGTATTCGATAGGCACGCTCAATAGCGCTTTTCGTACCCGGGTGCTTGAAGGGCTGATCAATGATGAGTTGATGGCTATCGCCATGGATTACCAATGCGGGTTTATTCCATTGCGATAAAAGTTGATTAAGGCGCGCAATCGTTTCACGTAAACCACTTTTTGGTGAGCTTGCTTGCTCAGGTGAATAAAATAAATCCGCTTGCATCGCAATTACTAGATGATCGAGCGCTCTGTCTTGTGCAACTTTAACAACATAATCAAGCCAAGCGAGATTGGCGCGATTGCGCATGGCATATTCATTTGCATTCTCAAAATTATTGTTCGAGCCAACCACGTGCACTGTGGCAAAGAGAGTGGTGCCACTAATCCAGTAAGCATTCTCAACAAAGATTTTGTGTTCTGGATCAATATCGGCTTGCCGAATCAGGCGCAGCGGTTTTTTACCCAAGCTGTCGCTATTTTGAAAATACAACTGGCGAATAAATCGCAAGCGCTCCTCTGGATCAAATGACCCGGCCGATGGCCGATGGCAATCGGTCCATTCGTTATCACCAGGCGTATAAATTAATGGGCTCTCAAACCGATTGAAGGATTTCCAGATGGATTCAAGATAGGTATTGGTGCATGGCGAACCACCACTTTTGGTATCGCCGACAAAGATCGTGAACGCGGGATTGGTTCGATTAATTTCGGTAATGAGATTTGCAAATAGAGCTTCATCGGCTGAACGATAGGGCATATCACCAAGCGTCACAAATCGAATTGGGTTGGCGTTGACTGGTGCTAGAGCTAGGCAGCCAACGCTTAAGAGAAGGGCGGTCAGAATGTAACGCAGATTATTTTTTATTGATTTCATCAGATTGAAATAATTCTTCAGGAAAATCGCAGGGTAATAATGAATCAACTTACGCAAGCAACACTAACATGCCCCCACTGCCAGGCAACTGAAATCATTTCGGTTGATGCCAGTGATAGTAAGCAATTCCATCAATGTATGCACTGCCATCGCCCCTATGGCGTTAGTAAAAATGATTGCTGCATCTTGTGTAGTTATGGGGATGTGCTGTGCAGTCAAGTTGATCAAAACCTCGCCTCTTAAAAAAAGACCGCCAATACGGGGCGGTAACGACAACTTTAGGGAGTTTTTTACATTTTCCACTGAGTGTGTGACTATTTAGTGTCGTATTCATGACAATCTAATCATTGTGCATCGCAGCAATTTATTGTCATATTGCTTTGCTAGACTGATTTTCCTTAAATCGTCTCGAGGTATGGAATGAAAAAGCCGTCTGAAGCTGCAAAGAAAGCCAAAGCGAAAGAACTCTTTACCCTTTCTCATAAGTTACTCGATGCTGCGAAGCAGTTAAGTGAGCATCATGCTGCGGAGTTGCGCTACAACATGCAACAGGCCATGGAGGCAGCCAAAACGGCAGCGCAAAAGGATGTGACGAAGTTACAGGCCATGCAGAAAAAAGCGGCTGACGATGCAGCTAAGCGAATGAGTGTTTATCAGAGGAAGGTAAAAGCAATCCTCAAGGACATTGGTAATGAGGCAGCCGATGGTGCCGAGAAGCACTTTGATCGTGCGCGTGATGCGATTAGTGACTGGATTAAAGAGGCCGATAAGAAGATCCCGATGGGTGGCGAGAAGTTGGCCAAGGTCGTTCGTGAGGTGTCAGACGCCGGTGCCAAAGTATTCAAGGAAGGACGTAAAGCTGTTGCCGATGCGGTCGAACTTGCTGAAAAGAACATCGAAAGTGCGGCAAAGAAGGCTAGCAAAACCATTCAATCCAAGGTGGCTAGCAAGAAAAGGGCGCCTACTAAGAAATTAGTTCCAAGAAAATCCCCAGCAGCCAAGAAAAAGGCTCCCGCCAAGAAAGCCCCTGTTGAGAAGGTTGCGGCCGTTCCAGCTGCCCCAGTCACTACACCAGCGGCAGGCAATCCCATCAGCAATTAACCTGAGATTTTTGGGGCTTTTTCCAGGTAATCGCTACGATCAAGCGGTAGAGAACGTTTCCTTAATAATTGATTTGTAAGGAATTTTTAGATTCCCTACACTTTAAATTGTCATTAAATCGTCATATTTAATCTCTATTGTTTGATTATCGCAATGTGCGAAATCATTTAAAGGAAGATCAATGACGATTACTTTGAAAAAAGCCCTAGCAGTAGCGGCTCTTTCCATAACAACGGCAAGTTTTGCTCCAGCCGCTTTTGCTGCGGACATTACTGGTGCTGGCGCAACATTCCCTTTCCCAATTTATGCCAAGTGGGCTGAAGCTTATAAAGCTCGTACTGGCACTGGTTTGAACTACCAATCAATTGGTTCCTCAGGCGGTATCAAACAAATTAAAGCCAAGACTGTAGACTTTGGTGCAACTGATAACCCAGTGAAGTTTGAGGATCTACAGGCCGATGGATTGGTTCAGTTCCCCGCAATTATCGGTGGTGTTGTACCGATCATTAACTTAGACGGTATCAAGCCTGGTCAAATTCGTTTAGATGGCCAAACCTTGGCTGATATTTTCCAAGGAAAAATCACCAACTTCAATGACAAGCGGATTGCTGATTTGAATCCTGGTGTGAAGATTCCTGCAGGTGAGATTACCGTGGTTCACCGTGCAGACGGATCTGGTACAACTGCAATTTTTACTGACTACTTGGCTAAAGTGAGTGCAGATTGGAAATCCGCCGTTGGTGCTGGCGCTGCTGTGAAGTGGCCTGCTGCTTCATCGGTTGGTGGTAAGGGTAACGAAGGTGTTGCTGCGAACGTATCACGTGTGAAGAACTCGATTGGCTATGTTGAGTATGCCTATGCTAAGAAGAACAACATGACTCACATTCAATTGCGCAATGCTTCTGGTCAGTTCGTTCAACCAGATGACGAGACATTTGCCGCCGCTGCAGCAGGTACGGATTGGGCAAAGATTCCTGGTATGGGAACCTTTATTACCAATGCAGGCGGTGCTAAGTCTTGGCCAATCACTGGCGCATCATTCATCTTGATGTACAAAAACCCAAATAACAAGGCAAGTTCTGCCGAAGTGTTGAAGTTCTTTGACTTCGCTTTCAAAGAGGGTAAGAAGATGGCTGCTGAACTAGACTATGTTGCAATGCCTGACGCAACAACTGACTTCATTCGTAAGAACGTTTGGAATCAAATTAATACCAAGTAATATTATTACTGACTGTTTTAAGATCAGCCCTAGGTCATCTAGGGCTGATTTTGTCTAAAAAGGTTTAATCCATGGAAGCAGTGTTAAATACCAATGCAGTGAATGATTCGGTTTTAAGAATTGCGAAGCGTCAGCGAACTCTAGATCGACTATTTAAATACGCCACTCAGTTTTTTGCACTTTCTGTTCTCCTGACCTTACTTGGCATCATCGCTTCATTGATTTTTAATGCTGCACCTGCTTTAAGTAAATTTGGTTTTGGATTCTTCACTACCGTTGAATGGGACATCATCAATGGTGAGTTTGGTGGATTAATTGCAATCTACGGTACCGTTATCACTTCGGTGATTGCTTTGTTAATCGCAGTACCACTGAGCTTCGGTATTGCAGTGTTTCTGACTGAAATGTGCCCACAAGTTCTCAAGCGTCCTTTGGGGACCGCCGTTGAGATTCTGGCTGCTGTACCTTCCATCATCTACGGCATGTTTGGTTTGTTCATTTTTGCACCCTTATTTGCTAAGTACATTCAGCCTGCTTTGGCTGGTACCTTGGGTCAGATACCCGGACTTGGTATTTTGTTCTCAGGCGCTTTTAATGGCATTGGTATTCTGTGCGCCGGTTTAATACTGGCAATGATGGTTCTGCCATTTATTGCTTCGGTGATGCGCGATGTATTTGAGATCGTTCCTCCGGTTCTTAAGGAGTCGGCTTATGGAATTGGTTGCACCACTTGGGAAGTGGTTAAGAATGTCGTGTTGCCGTACACCAAGACCGGTGTAATTGGTGGAATTATGTTGGGCTTAGGGCGCGCCTTAGGTGAGACCATGGCGGTAACCTTTGTGATTGGTAATGCGCACAAGATTTCTCCCTCGTTATTTGCCCCTGGAAACTCAATTGCATCGACCTTAGCCAATGAGTTTGGGGAGGCAGAGGTCGGTCTGCATTACTCCTCGTTATTTGCCCTCGGCCTAGCTCTGTTTGTCATTACATTTGTTGTTCTAACCCTGGCAAAAATTATGTTAATGCGCATGGAAGCGAATCAAGGAGCGAAGACCTAATGAGCACTCGCGATCCGTCTTTATTTGCAAAGCGCAAGCGTGCAAACGCCATTGGCCTAACTTTTTCTATAACTGCCATGCTGATTGGTATGGCATTCCTACTCTGGATTCTTGCAATCCTCCTTTGGAATGGATTTGCTGCAATTAGCCCTTCCTTATTTTTTGCAAGCACACCCGCACCTGGAACCGATGGAGGTGGTTTAGCAAATGCCATCGTTGGTAGCTTGATGATGGTTTTTTTCTGTGCATTCTTTAGTACGCCGATTGGAATCCTAGCCGGTATTTACTTGTCAGAATACGGCGAGAATAACAAGTTCTCTGAAGTAACTCGTTTTGTGACCGACATTATGCTGTCAGCCCCTTCGATTGTGATTGGCCTCTTTGTCTACGCAATCATTGTTTATAACGTGAAGCATTTCTCGGGTTGGGCTGGAACTGTGGCACTTTCGCTGATTGCAATCCCAGTGGTTGTGCGTACTACTGAAAACATGCTGAAGTTGGTACCCACCACACTCCGTGAAGCAGCATTCGCATTAGGTGCGCCAAAGTGGAAGGTTTCGATGAGTGTGGTCTTGCGCGCTGCGAAAAGTGGTGTGATTACTGGCGTATTGTTAGCAATTGCTCGTGTGAGTGGCGAAACAGCACCATTACTCTTTACAGCCCTTAATAATCAGTTCTTTTCAACTAATATGAATGCCCCAATGGCGAACTTGCCGGTCGTAATCTTCCAGTTTGCAATGAGCCCTTATGACAATTGGGTTAGCCTAGCTTGGGGTGGCGCACTCTTAATTACATTCACAGTTTTAGGTTTAAACATTCTAGCCCGCGTATTATTGCGTGAAAAGGTAAGCGTATGACAACTACTATGAAATCGATGTTCCATTCTGATATTAATCAATCGAGTGCAGGAGAGGGACAGATTGCTCATTCGACTGATACAACCGCAGTGAACGCGCTTGAGATTAAAAACCTGAACTTCTTTTATGGAAGTTTCCAGGGTTTAAAAAACATTAACCTGAATATCCTAGAGCGCAGAGTCACGGCCTTTATTGGACCATCGGGTTGCGGTAAATCGACCTTATTGCGTACCTTAAATCGCATGTACGACCTCTACCCAGGCCAGCGCGCTGAGGGCGAAATCAATTTCTACGGTGAGAATATTCTGGAAAAGGGTAAGGACGTTAACTTGCTCCGCTCACGGATTGGTATGGTCTTCCAAAAGCCCACCCCATTTCCAATGTCCATTTATGAGAACATTGCGTTTGGTGTGCGCTTGTACGAGCGTCTTTCTAAAGCTGAAATGGATGAACGCGTCGAGTGGGCTTTAAACAAGGCAGCTCTTTGGACTGAAGCGAAAGATAAGCTCAATCAGAGCGGTTTATCCCTTTCTGGCGGCCAGCAGCAGCGCCTCTGTATTGCCCGTGGCGTAGCGGTCAAGCCCTCGATTTTGTTGTTGGACGAGCCAACCTCGGCTCTGGATCCAATTTCGACTGCCAAGATCGAAGAATTGATTAATGAGCTCAAAAAAGATTACACGATTGCGATCGTGACCCATAATATGCAGCAGGCTGCCCGTGTTTCTGACTTCACTGCCTATATGTACCTTGGTGAGCTCATCGAATACGGCAAGACCGACCAAATCTTTATTAAACCCGCTAAGAAAGAAACCGAAGATTACATTACTGGACGCTTTGGTTAATTAGGAGACATTATGAACGACCGCCATCTCTCATCGCAATTTGATGAAGACTTAAATTCTCTTTGCAGTAAGTTGCTGCAAATGGGTGGTTTGGTGGAATCGCAAATTGAAGTTGCGATGCGTGGTTTCTCAGAGACCAATATTGATTTGTGCAATCAGGTGATTGATCGGGAAAAAACTGTTAATTCCTTAGAAGTGGAGATTGATTCGTCTTGCGCAGAACTAATTGCCCGTCGTCAGCCAACGGCTCGTGATTTGCGATTGGTGATGGCGATTTCAAAGGCCATTACGAATTTAGAGCGTGCCGGTGATGAGGCTGAGCGGGTTGCGAAGCGTTCTAAGCGTATTATCGAGCAGTCTGTGAGCTACAAGATTAATGCTGCTGAGATTAAGCTCTCTGGCCAAATGGCGATCGATCTCTTAAGGCAGTCGCTCGATTGTTTTGCCCGACTTGATGCGGTTGGTGCTGCGAAGGTGGTCGAAGACGATAAGCAAATTGATGAAGAGTTCAGGGGTTTTGTACGGAAGCTCATCACTTATATGGCCGAAGACCCAAAGATGATCTCCACCGGATTGGATCTCCTCTTTATTGCAAAAGCGATTGAGCGCGTTGGCGATCACGCAAAAAATATTGCTGAATTTGTAATTTATATTGTGAAGGGTTCAGACGTGCGTCATGTGCCCCATGATGATCTGGTTCGCGAAGCAACTAAATAGCCTATGCCCCATCGCATTCTGATTGTTGAAGACGAACCTTCGATTGCAGAACTGATTGCGATTAACCTAAGCCATTCGGGATTTACCGTCGACCGAGCCTTGCAGGCCGAGGAGGCGATGCGGATGATTCGTGTTCATCGGCCTGATCTCTTGATTTTGGATTGGATGATGCCCGGTAAGTCGGGAGTGCAATTTACCAAAGAGCTGCGCGCGAGCCCTGAGTTGCAAAATATCCCCATTTTGATGCTCACCGCCAAAGGAGCAGAGGCCGATAAGATCCAGGGGCTAGATTCTGGGGCGGATGATTATGTCACGAAGCCATTTTCACCGAAGGAGCTGATTGCCAGAGTGAAGGCATTGCTGCGACGAAATTCGGTCTTGGGACTAGGTGATGAAGTCTTAAAGCTAGGTCCTATGCAATTGGATCCCTCAACCCATCGGGTCACTGTGTCTCATCCGGGTGAAAAAGATCAGTTTGTCAATTTAGGACCAACGGAATTTCGCCTACTTCAGTTCTTCATGAGTAATCCAGAGCGGGTTCATACGCGCTCGCATTTACTCGATCGGGTCTGGGGTGACCAGGTTTATATCGAAGAGCGAACCGTTGATGTTCACATTAAGCGCTTGCGTTCAGCCTTATCCGAAGCCAATTGCGATCAATACATTGAGACCGTGCGCGGTAGCGGCTACCGAATCACCAAAACCCCAGGTTAATCGGCTTGCTTAAATTTTGAGCATCGCTTCAAGATGCTCTAAGATGTCGCCATGCTTTCTGGATTTCTGCGACTTATCCCGATCCTTGTGCTTGCCAGCATTGCTGGCCTGATCGGAGAGTCGTTTTTGGGCGATGAGCTCGGATGGTTAATTGCTCTTTTAATCGTAGTCATCAGTCTATTTATTGCCTACGTCAATCAATCCCGTTTAGATGTTTTTGTGAGGGGCGCTGGGATTTCTCATTTGTTTGGATTTGGAAGTTCTTGGTCCGAAATCTTCTTTAGGCTTCAACGTATTATTACTGGTTTACGTAAAGATATTGAGCATGTAGAACGCCAATACAGACGCTTCATCGAAGCTTTTCAAGCGTCACCCAATGGCATTGTGATGCTCGATGATCAGGATCAAATTGAGTGGTGCAATGCGATTGCAGAGCAGTTCCTCAGTATTCAGTTCAAGCGGGATGTGCTACAGAGAATTCACTACATCGTGCGACGCCCTGAGTTTGTACAGTACATTACGGGTCGTAAGTATGATGAACCAGTCGTGCTAGAGAAGATGGGGGCAAATTTCAGTCGCATTCTTCTTCTGCAAGCTTTCCCATTCTCTGAGAACCGGCGCTTGGTCCTAATTCAGGATATTACCGATTTGAGTAAGGCTGAGGCCATGCGTCGTGACTTTGTGGCGAACGTTTCGCACGAGATGCGCACACCATTGACCGTCATGATGGGATTTTTGGAAACAGTTCAGACCTTAGATCTTCCCCCAGAGCAAAAAGCCCAATACCTTGAGATGATGATGGATCAAGGCAAGCGTATGAAAAACTTGGTTGAGGATCTCTTAACTCTGGCAAATCTTGAGGCTAATTCACAACCAGCTCCATTAAACAGCATTTCAATGAGCTATTTGATGTCACTCATCAAAAATGATGCTTATGCCTTATCGCAAGGTAAACACGCACTCAACATGAATCTCAATACATCCTGTAATTTATTGGGTGAGGAACGTGAAGTTTTATCAGCCTTTAGTAATTTGGTATCCAATGCGATCCGGTATACCCCCGAGGTTGGATCGGTAACGGTCTCATGGGGTATCAATGCTGCAGGCGAGGGCGAGTTCTCGGTCACTGATACTGGCCCCGGGATTTCATCGGAGCACATCCCGCGCTTAACGGAGCGTTTTTATCGGGTCGATCGAAGTCGCTCGCGTGAGACTGGTGGTACCGGTTTAGGGTTAGCGATTGTGAAGCATGTGGCGAGCCGTCATCAGGCTCAGCTAGTTATTGAGAGTACGCTTGGTAAGGGTAGCACCTTTACCCTGCGCTTTCCGCCCGAACGAATTTCTTAAGCAGTTCGAGTTGACCCACGATTGGAGCCTGATTGATGCGTGGCTTACTCTTGACATAGCTACCATCGGCCTTCATGAGCCATGCTGAGGCATTGTCTTTAAGCAAAACCATCAAACCCTCGTTAATCACCCGTTGCTTTAGTTTGGGATCTTTGATGGGGAAGGCAACTTCGACGCGGCGTAGCAGATTACGTTCCATCCAGTCTGCACTGGACAGATAGACCTGCTCAGAGCCACCATGGTAGAAGTAATAAATCCGGTGATGCTCTAAGAAACGGCCCACGATCGAGCGCACCTTAATGTTCTCGGACAGACCTTTTACTCCAGGGCGCAGCGCACAGACACCGCGCACAATCAAATCAATCTTCACCCCAGCCTGAGAGGCTTTGTAGAGCTCCTCGATGATGGTCTTTTCCAAAAGGGCATTCATCTTGCCAATGATGCGCGCCTTCTTGCCTTGCTTCGCAGCCTTGGTCTCGGCACGGATGTGATGCACGAGTTGCTCGAGCATGGTGAACGGTGCTTCCCACAGCTCTCGGGTCTCGAGTTGCATGCCAGTCCCTGTGAGTTGCTGAAAAACCTGATGCACATCCTTAGTGATGAGCGGATCGCAGGTCATCAAACCAAAATCGGTGTAGAGCTTGGCGGTGCGAGGGTGGTAGTTACCGGTTCCAAGGTGGGCGTAGCGTACCAGTGCAGTCTTACCCGATTTGTGGATTTTCTCTTTACGAACGATGAGTAAGAGCTTGGCATGGCATTTATGACCGACCACACCATACACCACATGCGCGCCTACTTCCTCTAAGCGGGCTGCCCAATTGATATTGGTTTGCTCATCAAAACGAGCAAGGAGTTCAAGAACTACAGAGACCTCTTTACCATTTTGGGCAGCCTCAATCAGCGCCTCCATCACTGGTGATTTATCGCCAGTTCGGTATACCGTTTGCTTGATAGCCATTACGTGAGGATCTCGACTGGCTTCGCGTAAGAGGTCTAAGACAGGCTCAAAGCTTTCATAGGGGTGGTGCAAGAGTAGATCAGACTGTTTAATACGCTCAAAGAATGAGATCACGCCATTACCTGAGCCACGTTTGAACGGCATAGCAGGGATATGAGGCTTAAAGACCAACTTAGGCTCATCGACCAAGTCAGGGAGTTGCGCAAGGCGGACTAAATTGACGGGGCCATTCACCCGATAGCAATCGCGCATGTCCAGATTATTCTCTTTACACAGGCGTTGCAACAACGCTTCTGGAATATTAATGTTCGCTTCAAGTCGCACGGCATCACCTAAATGGCGGGTGGGCAACTCACCTTGTAAGGCTTGGCGTAAGTCGGTGATCTCGTCATCGGATACAAAGAGATCGGAATTGCGCGTGACCCGAAATTGATAACAGCCTAGGACGCTCATTCCCGGGAACAGTTGACCGACAAAGGCCTGAATAAACGATGATAAAAAGACAAATGTTTCTTGACGACCCGCAAGGCGCTTAGGCATTTTGACCAAGCGAGGGAGTGAACGCGGCGCCTGTACCACAGCGAGATTCGCTTTGCGCCCAAATGCATCCTTACCCTCGAGTTGAACAATAAAGTTCAGACTCTTATTGATGACGCGTGGAAAAGGATGAACGGGATCGAGTGCGATGGGTGTTAGGAGGGGAAAGAGCTCTTCTTTAAAGAAGTCCTCAGCCCAAACGCGTTGTTCGTGATTCCAGTGCTCGGGCAGCAAGAACTGAATATTGACTTTACAAAGCTGAGGAAGTAATACTTGCTGATACAGATGGTATTGGCGATCAACAAGCGCATGTGCATGTTGAGAGACTAGCTCATAGTTCTCAGCAATCGTGCGCCCGTCAGCACCCACTTTTAAGGGGTTGTCGCTGAGCTGTTCTTTGATACCCGCCATCCGAATCTCAAAGAACTCATCGAGATTACTCGAGACAATACTCAGAAAGCGAATGCGTTCCAAGAGGGGAATTTTTGGATCTTCGGCTTGCGCTAGTACCCGTGAATTAAACTCCAGAATACCGATTTCACGGTTGAGTAATAAAAGTGACATATCTCTTTATATTTCACAAATGTGTCACTTTTATTTCATACGATAATAGTCTTTGACCTTAATAAATTCTAAATACCGTGTCTAAGACCAGCACCCCCAATAAGCCCGGACTAGACCTAGTGGCCGCTGTGGACCTTGGCTCCAATAGCTTTCGACTGCTCATCTGCCAGGCCTACATTACTCCCTCCGGGATGCAGCTACGTACCATTGATACCTTGCGTGAGCCGGTCCGCTTGGCAGCAGGCTTAACCCCCGGTAAGGTCCTGGATGATGAGGCAATGGAGCGGGGCTTAGGCGCAATTCGACGCTTTGGAGAGCGCTTGCGGGGCTTTCGGCCAGAACAGGTGAGAGCCGTTGCCACCAATACCTTGCGGGTAGCACGTAATGCGCAAAAGTTTGTGCAAGAAGCTCAGGTTGCCTTGGGATTTCCAATCGAGGTGATTGCTGGAGTTGAAGAGGCCCGCTTGATTTATATCGGCACCTCGCATGAGGCACCAGCCGTCTCTGGTAATCGCTTGGTGATTGATGTGGGTGGCGGCTCAAGCGAGTTCATCATTGGCAAGGGCTATGAGCCTAAGCTCTTAGAGAGTCTTTATATCGGCTGCGTCTCGCATAGCATCCGCTTTTTTCCGAACGGCGCGATCGATCCCCATGCATTTAAAGAGGCAGAGCTTGCAGCGCGCCGTGAGGTACAAGTGATTAAAGGACGATTTAGCAAGTCGGGATGGAATCAAGTGATTGGTTCATCTGGAACGGCACGCGCTTTATCGGATTTGATTGCCGATAACAAACTCAATGGTTCTGGGGAGAAATCGACTCTTGATCCCTTAGACAATAGCGGTGCGGGGGTGATTACCTTGCAAGGCCTCAAGGGGATGAAGAAGCGCCTACTCGACTTTGATCACATCGATCGCGTTCAACTCATTAACCTTAAAGATGATCGTCGTCCGGTATTACCTGGAGGACTATCGATCATGATCGCCATCTTTGATGAGTTAGGAATCGAGCGCATGGAAGTTAGTGATGCAGCTTTGCGTGTGGGTGTGCTCTATGATCTATTAGGTCGCACGCAACATGACGATATGCGCTTCGTAACCGTTGAGCAGTTTATGCAACGCTATGCAGTCGATCGTGAGCAGGCGCATCGCTTAGGGATGCTGGCGGCGGATTTCTTGGCCCAATTACCAAAGCCGAATCATGAGAGCCGCACCGATAATCTTGCCTTACTTGGCTGGTCAGCCAACTTGCATGAGGTGGGATTATCGATCTCGCATAACGGCTATCACAAGCACTCGGCTTATATCGCAGCAAATGCCGATATGCCGGGGTTCTCCAAGAATGATCAAGCCCGACTGGCGGCGCTCTTACTGGGACACACCGGTAAACTTGGCAAACTCTCGAACAATGCCAACTTCACCGACTGGCGCATGTTGTTCTGCATCCGTCTAGCGCATGTCTTGTGCCGCTCACGCATGGATGAGCATTTACCCAAGGTGAAGATAAAGAACCCTAACACTGAGACCTTTGAGGTCTTGCTTGATCGACAGTGGGCAAGTGCCCACCCCTTAACCGAGTTCAGCCTGCGTAAAGAAGCAGCGGAGTGGGAACGAATTGGGTATCGCTATACCCTAAAGCTAATCGACTAGTCGGCTTTTTCTAGGAAATGCTTCGCGTAGCGCGGATTCATTTCGGAGAGACGCAACATCGTGAGTAGATCAGCGGTGTTGAAGTCGGGATCCCAAGCCGGAGCACTGCAAATCTTTGCTCCAAGTTTTAGGTAGCCCTTGATGAGTGGTGGCGCTTCAACATCAAGACCGCCATTTAGACGATCTAAGGGGAGGGGTAACTTCGGAAATGCATGGTTCTCAACCGGTGCCATTTGCTCCGGCCCGAGCGAGTTGTAGAGACTCGCTGCATAGTGGCCGCCATCAGCCATCGGAATGCTGGCGCAACCAAGCATGATCTCATATTGATGCTGTTTCATGTACTGGCCAAGACCACTCCATAGTGCCATGATCACTGCGCCCGTGCGATAGTCCTCGTGTACACAAGAGCGACCCACTTCAACCATTTTGGGGCGCAAATGATTAATACGAGAGAGATCAAATTCGGAGTCCGAGTAAAGACGACCGAGTTGACTCGCTTTATGGGGTGGCAAGACACGGTAGGTACCAATCACGCGCAAGGTCTCAGGGTCACGAATGAGTAAATGATCGCAATAGGCATCAAACTCATCGATATCAAGACCTTCTTCATTGGCCGGTAAGCGTGCACCCATCTCTTCAGCAAACACCTTGTAACGCAAGCGCTGCGCTTCTTTGATCTCTTCGTCATTGATGGCCCATGAAATCTTGAACGGGGCACGCTTGGCTTTACCTAATAGCTGGGGGACATTTTCTAATCCAGTCTTGGATGAAGATGTCTCGGATTTGGCCTCACCCTTGGTGGCCTCGGGCTTTTTGCCAAAGAGCTTCTTAAGGGGATTCAATTTATCCGCCCAGGGTTTTGTAGGAATTGATGCGTTCGCATGACGTTTCGATGTAATGAATAGATTGTCCAAGGGCGAAAAGGGATTTGGGATATCAGGCATAGCGGTTCCTAAGGTGATAGCCTGATCCTATAGGGCATATATTACAGGAATAAGGCAATGGCGACAGAATCATAAGTAATTGATTTTATTGAATAAATTCTTGATAAAGGACGGCAGCCCAGATCACAAAGGCGATTAATAGGGCTAACATCACGGCGGCCGAACCAAAATCCTTGGCCCGTTTAGAGAGGTCGTGGTGTTCAAAAGAGATCCGATCAATAGCCGCTTCTACGCTCGAGTTGAGTAGTTCAATGACCAGCACCATGATTAAGGAGCAGATCATGAGCGCCTTCTCGAGTAGACCCACTGGCAAGAGAATGGCAATTGGACTTAAGACAAGTAATAAGACCAATTCCTGCCGAAAGGCGCTTTCCTCTTGATACGCAAAGATTAAGCCATGCCACGAATTTTTGGCGGCATGGATTGCCCGGGTTAGACCACGATTCCCCTTGTGGGGATTTTGTTTAATGTCGTACGGCTGGCTCATTAAGCAGGAACCGTTTGCGTGCTCACATGCACACGAACCGGCTTTAAATGATTGGCAAATTGCTCACTTGCTGCTTTCCATGAGAAATTCTCGGCATGAGCACGCGCTACCTCACGCGGAATGCGTAGCGCCTCCATGCATGCAGTCTTTAAATCCTCATGCATGACCCCGGCTTTGGAGTCACCCAGTACATCAATCGGACCCGTCACAGGGTAAGCAGCCACAGGGAGACCACACGCCATGGCTTCAAGCAAAACGAGACCAAAGGTGTCGGTCTTGCTTGGGAACACAAACACATCAGCGGCAGCATAGACCTCGGCCAATTGATATTGATTGAGAACGCCAAGGTAGTTCACGAGGGGGTATTTCTCCTTAATTTCTTTTAAGGCTGGACCGTCACCGACCACCCACTTTGATCCAGGCAGATCAATCTCCAAAAAGGCATTGATATTCTTTTCAACCGCAACCCGACCTACGTATAAAAAGATGGGATGAGCAGAGTTCAATACCTTGGAGGATTGGGCTTTAAAGATCTCAAGGTCAACACCGCGTGACCAGATCACAACATTATCAAAACCGTATTTCTCAAGATCGTCTTTCACCACTTGGGTGGGTGCCATTACCGCCATCGATGGTCCATGAAACCATTTGAGGAAGCGATAGGTCCATGCCAGAGGAATACGAGCCCGTGCATAGACGTATTCCGGAAAACGAGTATGGTAAGCGGTTGAGAATGGTAAGTGATGGCGTAGTGCATACGAGCGTGCCGCCAAGCCAAGTGGCCCCTCGGTCGCAATGTGAATCGCATCGGGCGAGAACGCCCTCATCCGCTTGGCGACACCTTTACCAGGCAGGATCGACAAGGAGATATCAGGATAAGTTGGGCAGGGGATGGTCTTAAATTCAGCGGGAGTAATCATCTCGACCTGATGCCCCATCTTCTGCAGCTCATACGTAGTTTGCTTGAGGGTTCTTACAACGCCATTGACTTGGGGTTCCCAAGCGTCAGTCACGATCATGATTCTCATGTAATGGTCTCCATTGAATGGGTAATAGTGGATTGCGCCATCAATCCAGGTGATGACACGCGGCTTGGAAAAGAAATTGATAAGCTCATTTGTTCAACCGTTACTTCCTCGATGACGGGTTTGTCGTCCAAGATGCGAGGCCAATGCACAATCTTGAGCTCGCCCTCGTGGGTTTCAACTAGGGCAGTCAAGCTTTCGACCCAATCGCCATCATTGCAATAGAGGAGGTTGTCGATCATGCGGATCTCGGCTTTGTGGATATGCCCACAGACCACGCCTTGGCAGCCCCGTAAGCGGGCCTCGCGCGCCATGATCATTTCAAAGTCGGCGATGTAACTCACCGCATTCTTCACCTGGTGCTTTAGGTATTGCGAGAGTGACCAATATTGCATGCCCATCCGAACGCGTAGCAGATTAAGGTAGCGATTGAAGTACAGGATCAGGGAGTAGAGGTTGTCACCCACATAGGCAAGCCACTTGGCGTATTGCATCACGCCATCAAATAAATCGCCGTGGGTAATCCAGAGCTTGCGACCATCAGCCGTTGTATGAATGGCTTCAGGCACCACTTTGATTTCACCAAAGGAGAGGCCTAAGAACTGACGAATCGATTCATCATGATTGCCAGGAACATACACAACTTCAGTTCCTTTGCGAGCTTTACGTAAGATCTTTTGGACCACATCGTTATGGGACTGTGGCCAGTAGATACTTTTCTTTAAGCGCCAACCATCAATGATGTCGCCCACTAGATAAAGGGTGTCGGATTCGTTATGCTTTAAGAAATCGAGGAGGAATTTAGCCTGGCATCCAGGTGTCCCGAGATGCACGTCTGAGATCCAAATGGCTCGATAGTGCTCCATGGACCTCTACGATGCCACCGCATCATGAAATCATCATGACACTTTAGTGTCAGTTTGATGACAAGCGCCAATACAACCCCTTTATCATCTGAACTATGGCAGATTCCTCCCGACTCTTACTCTGGCCCGCCTTGCACATCATTTTCCATGTGATCAAAGGTGCGTTGATCCTGATAATCATCTTTCCCTTTGCGCAAGAAGCTATCAAGAAACGCCATATTCAATCTTGGTCGAAGCAACTGCTTAGCATCTTTGGTCTCAAACTCAAGGCCATCAATACCGAGTATTTGCCCAAGAGCGGGGGCTATCTGATTGCGGCTAACCATATTTCGTGGATTGATATTGCCAGTATTCATTCCTTCTTGCCTTGCCGCTTTGTGGCTAAGTCGGAAGTCGCTGGCTGGCCCGTATTTGGTTGGATGGCTAGGCAAACTGGAACCCTCTTTATTCGCAGAGACAATAAACGGCACGGCAAAGAGATTGCTAAGCAATTGGAAGATCTACTCCCAAAAGAACCAATATGCATCTTCCCAGAAGGGACCTCAACAGCAGGGGATCAGGTCTTACCATTCAAGACCAATCTCTTTGAGTCAGCCGCACAAACCCACGTCCAAACCTTCCCAATGGCTATTCGGTATCGCAATGCCAATCAGGAATATAGCGATACCACAGCCTTCATTGGCGACATGACCCTATTTGATTCAATTGCCAAGATGCTCAGAGCCAAAGCCATTACCGTCGAGCTGATCTTTGCTCCAAGCCCAGCAACTGATTTGGATCGCAAGGACCTCGCGCTGTATTGCGAGACCCAAGTGCGATCCATGATTGAGACTAGAAGTTAGCTCGAACGCCAACCATCAAACTGCGGCCGGGCTGGGGTGCGTATAAACGAACCGCCATTGGCGTGGTGGCATACCGAATATCATCGTTCAGAATATTCTTGAGCATCATATAGCCCGTCCAGCTCACCTTGTTGATCTTCTCGGTATAGGACAAACCGGCATTTAAGAGGTTATAGCTTGGAGTAGGCCCAACCTCCCAAGTGGCTAAACGATTTTGCTGAAAGCTATAGGTATAACTCGCATTGGCCAACCACCCATTCTTCTGATGTGCCACCTGCACACCAACCCGAGGAGCAGGTTGCAAGGGCAAGTTACCACCCGCATCAAAAGTACCTTGAGACGCATCGGCAAACAAGCGTGCACCGCTACCCACATTGCCCCAGTTGTAGGTCAGCTCACCCTCAGTCCCCTTAATGGTAGCAGCAGCTTGTTGGGCTTGAACTACAGAGAATCCCTTACCTTCATCTGCAGCCTGAGTAATGTATTGTCCAGTATAGAAGCCATAAATATAGTTATTAAATTTATTGAGATACACATTCACCTTGCCCCGAACTTGACCCATGGTTTTTTGAAGATTGAACTCTAGGTTGTGTGAGGTCTCTTTACTTAAATTGGAATTACCCACCGCGAAGGTGGCAGTCGACTCATGAATCCCGTAGGAGTAGAGCTCCTGGGCACTTGGAGCTCTCTGAGAAACTGTATAAGAAAGACCAGTGCCATACCCGTTCGCAAAGTACCAGAGGCCGCCAGCAGAATAGGAGATTAAATTAAAGTTTTTACTTTGGACTTGGGGAGCTGTAGGGTCTGTTGTTGGGCTAGCGAATGGACCTTCAGCACTTAATACCGTTGAAGAATTTGGATTTTGTTTGACATTGTCATACCGTAAACCCAAATTACCTTGTAGGGCACCCCAGCGGCCCTCTTCAATCCAGAAGAGTGCGTTGGAGTTGGTCTTGGTCGATGGCAAGATGGCATAACTTCCACTTCCAATCTCTACGGCCTCAACGGAGGATCTCGTTACTTGTGCACCAAACGTTCCTTTCCAACCCATAATCGCCTTGTGCGCCAATTCAAGCCTTGCCTCATTAGCAATATTTTTCCAAAGAGCGGCAGGTGTATAAGCTCCATTTGTTATAGAAAACTCTGTGTGGTTGTAATTACTATTTGCTGCACTAAACTTAATTGAAGAGAACCCTGCAAATGGATCACGGGTTTGATGCTGGAAGTCATAGCGATTTTGAGATTGGGCAATCATGCCGCCCTCAGGTGTCGGGATACCGTAGTTATTGTTCAAACGCTCAACTGAAATACCCGTGTATCCCGATTTGCCAATATACGAGGCGCCCACGCCTAAGTTATTTTGGTTATTAAATGAGTTTGGTAGTTTTCCTGAATACGCGACATTTTCAGCCTCTCCATTGGGATTAATTTTCCAGTTTGCGTTTGGCCCATTTTGCTCGGCGTATCCCGGAATCCGATAGTTCTGGTTGTTATTGATGGCGGTATCCACATGAACTGCCACGGATCCCACGGAACTCTCAATAACACCAGAGGCTGCTCTGCCATTACTCACCGTGTCATAGCTGGTGTTCACTGCACCCGTTGGCTTATCGGGCAAGGTTGTCAAAATCCGGTCATTGACGACGTTGACTAAGCCACCACTCGATCCTGAACCATAGAGTAGAGCAGCAGCTCCTCTCAAAATCTCAATCTGTCTGGCATTCGCCACTGGGCTTGCTACCGCATGATCTGCAGAGATTGCAGAGACATCACCAACCGATAGACCGTTTTGTAAGATCTGAACACGCGCCCCTTCGAGACCGCGCATCACGGGGCGCGATGCACCAAGACCGTAACCCGTTTGCGATACACCAAGTTCATTTCCAATGGTGGCGCCTAAGGTGGTACCTAATTTGTCTTGCAACTCATTACCTTGCAAGATCTTGGTGGGGGTCAAAATGCTGCTTGCAGACTCACGGGAGCCCGTGACATCAATTTGCATGGGATTTTGTTGTGCCATAGCTGCGCTACTAAATGCAGCTGTGGCCACAAGCCAAAGGGCTGATCGCTGTGTTGCGATCGCTGAGTATGTCAGGTTCATGATTGATTCATCCAAATGGGGGATGACCCAGCCAAGCTAGGTCAAGCCGTTTAAGCATTCAAATCCGTCTTCAGGCGAAGACCGATTTACGTAGGGGGATTAGAGGATGGGGAGTGGGGGTGCCCGCGATTGATAGGGCTCGTGAGTGCGAGATGCACTAACTTGAGTGACAAAGCCAAAGAGGGATTGGCTAAAACCATTTGGAGCAACAAACTGAATTGGACTGCCAGTAATGAGACCCGCGAGCGTGATCGCATCAAAGAGTTGGCAATCGACTGAACTCTCTTCGTGGCCCAGGAATGCAAAGAGCGAATGATCATGGCTCTCGCAGCTGGCATGGGACTCATGGGCGTGGAGGGTTACCGAGGGTTTAAATTCTTGATGCTCTAACTGGTGAACCAACCCAAGCCATTGAGTGCTTAAGAGGCTCAATAGCACGAAGCCAAGCACGACCCAGCGCTTGATGGGCGCAGTATTTTGTGAGGCGAGTCGAGGGGGCAAAGAGATACGCATACCTTTAATGGTACCTGAGCTGTCAAGCCCCCCAGATGTAGGCAGGTACTTAGGCCCCAGTCAGGCTATAATGGAGGTCTGTCGGAGTGTAGCGCAGCCTGGTAGCGCACCTGCTTTGGGAGCAGGGGGTCCAAGGTTCGAATCCTTGTACTCCGACCACTTTTCTCTTGTTGATTCTCCCAAATTCCTCAAAAACGCCAAGTGACACCAATCTCGGTACGGTTGGATACGATCCCTTTGCTAGTCCATGCATTATTTGGCGTCGTGCTACTTTGTAAATACGAGAACCCAACATCAATATTTTTATCGACTGAGAAGATCGCTGCTACCATCCCATAGTCGTTGACCGCAGCGGCATCGGTGGAGGTATCAATTGAGCTACCAATGTCCAAAGCAAGCTTGAGCCACGAGTTGACGATCCAGACGGGCGCAATTGAAGCCGATACCAAATTAATTTGATACGGACTGTATGTGCCGCTAATGGGGTAGTTGGTGTTGTAGGGATTACGGGCGTAACTAATATTGGTATGCACCTGAATCCGTTCCCAATAGTAGGAGAGGATGTAGTTGAACTCGTAATTGGTCTTTGCCAGACCTAAGCCTTGTACCTGCTGTGAGGTACTCGCTGGCAGGGTAATTGCTGGCTTAATTGCCATTCCAAGGCCGGTCTGACCATCGCCCCAGAAGCGCCATTTAAAGGAAACAATATTGTTTGAGAATGGCGAGTAGGATCCACGCGGAGTTGCATAGTAGGTGGTAGCAAACGCAATCTCAGTGGTATCGGAGAGACCATGGGTGTAAGTAAATGGAAAAGCCTTAGCATTACCAAGCCCTCGGAACTCCTCACCAGGGGTAGCCACGCTACCAGGATTACCCGGCGTGTTGTTGTGTAAAACATAAAAGTACTGCTCGATCTGGTTAACGCTTTTACCAATCGTGCCCGCATCATCGGTATTTAATGGCTCAAATGCATAGACTGGTCTTGGCAATCCAGTCAAGACCAGAATCAGCAAAGCATATTGAATCAACGAGAACAAACGCATGAACAGCAACACCCTAAAAGCTCCAGTTTACAGAGCCAGATGTCAATTTAATGACCTAAGAGGCCTTACGTAAACGCAGAATGAGTAATGCCACGATGCCGGCAAGCATCACATAGAAAGAGATCTGCACTGCCCCTTTGCTATGCGCATACATGATGCTGGAGTAAGCCAGGTAAGCACACGAGGCGCAGAAGATCAGTGGTGTGATGGGGTAGAGGGGAACGCTAAAGGGGCGCGGGGAGCGATCTTTAAACCGCAATACAAATAAACCAATACCAACCAATAACAAGAAGGTCCAGAAGACCGGGGCAGTAAATTCCACCATGGCTTCAAAGCCATCGCTTTGTAGGGCACCAAAGCCAACCAAGGCCAGACTGATGACACCCTGAACCAGATACGCAAACGTGGGTGTGCCGCGGGAAGATTCCCATTTGCCCATTTTGCTAAGACCATCCCAGTCTTCACCCATGGCGTAGTTGGTGCGGGCCCCCACAATCATGGTGGCATTAATACTGGTGAGCGCAGCAACCGCTACAAATAAACCCAGTAATTTCTCACCCACAGGGCCAAAGACTAAGCCCAATAGATCCGCAGGGGCGGCTTTACTGCTGGCTAGTGCTTTAAGACCAAGTCCATTAATGAGGGCAATATTGACTAGTAAATAGATGATGGTAATGACTACCAAGCTGATCACAATCACGCTCACAATTGTTTTGCTAGTGCCTTTGAGTTCAGCTGAGATGTAAGCGGATTCATTCCAACCGCCAAAGGTGAGTAAGACAAAAACCATTCCCAAGCCAAGCATGCCCAGTTGTGGGGTGCTACTAAACATGGGGGGGTTATCAACCGCAGGTGGAGCATTTCCAAACAAACCAAAGCCAGCAACTACGATGGCAACTAAACCAGTTACCTCTAAAACAGTGAGTACTGTTTGCACATTGGCTGATGCATGAATCCCAATCAAGTTAACCAGTGTGAGGGCAATCACAATGAAGAATGCCCAATAAAGCGAAGAATGAGTCCCTAGAGGTAACACCTTGGTCATGTAGTCACCAAACACAAAGGCCAACAAAGCAATCGAGCCAGTATTAATGACCATCGCCTTGGCCCAACCATATAAGAACGAGACGTTCTTGCCATACGCACGGGTCAAGAAATGGTAATCCCCGCCTGCATGGGGATAGAGGGTGGCAAGCTCAGCATAGCAAAGCGCACCCATCAATGAGATGAGTGCGCCAGCGATCCAAATGGTAATAGCCCAGCCAACGTCACCGGTGATACCAGCCACCATCGATGGGGTTTTGAAGATACCGGCACCAATGACGATGCCCACAATAATGGCAACAGCCCCAAGGGGGCTGAGCAAACGAAGAGGAGAGGCGCTAGAGCTAGCGCCTTCAGAACTTCCCATTGACAGACTTAACGGCGCTTACCGGTTACTTCAGTAAACGTCGTACTGCCTTTGTCTTCACCCTTTAACTGTGAGCCATTGACAGTAACTTTCACTGAATGCAAATTGTTCTTACGATCAAGATAGCCAAAACTCAGTTTGTCGCCCTCAAGGGTTGGATTAAGGATTGGTTGTGATTTGCCACTGATAGTGAGGTTGCCACCAATGCGTTGGTAACGTTGCGACAAACTGAGGGTGCCTTTGCCGTTTACATCAACACCATCGAGTTGCCATTCACCAGCCACATTAGCAGGAACGACCCAGTAGTAACCTCTTTGTCCCGCATCAATTTCTTTATCGGCTTCCCAATCGCCCATCGTGAAAGCATGCGAGACCACACGAGTACCGGGTTTCATGGCAAGAATGATGGGTCGCAAACGTAAATTCAGATCAGGTAACAAATACATGGTCACGACAGTTGCTTTGCTAAAGTCTTCTTTAAAGATATCCCCATTAATGATCTTTACACGATCACCCACGCCCGCACGATTAGCATTGCGTTGTGCAAAGGCTGCCATATCGGGATTGAATTCAATACCGATGGTGCGCGCACCGAAATCTTTGGCTGCTGCAATCGCAATTCTGCCATCACCAGCACCAAGGTCATACACCAAATCATTGGGACCCACTTTGGCGGTCTTGAGCATTTGGGCAATCAACTCATTGCTAGTCGGCATCCAAATCACATCTTTGCCTTCTTGACCCAAGCGAGGCTGATACTTGTCGTCACCCACATCGGCAGGGAATTGAGCAAACGAAGAAACAGAAAGGCTTAAACCAATCAGTAGAAGCCAAGATTTGAGGAATTTCATGAAATCTCCAACACAGTTTTTGTTATGAAAACACTATTTATAACAGGAGTTTAATAAATTGCCCAAAAGAGCCCAAGGCAGGGGATAGTCCATTAAAATCAGTCATCCCAACTGCCCATAGCTCAGCTGGATAGAGCAACGGCCTTCTAAGCCGTAGGTCGCAGGTTCGACTCCTGCTGGGCAGGCCACCCAATGGAATTTTCTACTGATTCGATTGAGCTGATTGTGGTCCGGATTGGGCACCTATCAGACCGACAGCGGTGGGGCGCAGTTACCGGTTGAAATCTCCGAAATTACTGGCATCTAGTGGAACTTGGTGGAATCTATCGGGAAACCCGACAAACCCAAATGCGAAGCCTAAACCGACTCATCATTTTTCTACAAAAAGTGGTAAATTAAAACGATGTTACGAAAAATTTTCCTTGTATTTCTGGTAATGCTGACTCCAGTCCAAGCTTGGGCGGTGTTGGATATGGGCATGCAAAAAGTGCTTGTTATCCCCGTGAGCCAGATGCAGGAGTCGGTAGTAGCCCATCCTTGTCACCAAGATGGTGATGTAGCTCAACATTCCATGGATAGTCACCAAGCCATTGAAGTGAGTGAGGATCGATGCTACTCATGTACTTTATGCATGGCCTTTGCTTTACTACCTGATTCTGTTCCTGCGCTAATAACAGATCGATTTACACAAACTTTTTCTACCTCCCTCAAAACACTAACGGGTATCGACCTCTCGGTCGCTAATAAGCCACCCATTCTTTAACTCCCCTAGGATAAGTCCGCCCAAATTTTGGGCTTGATCTTTTTTGGAGAGTTAAATGAAACGATTGATTGTTGTATTTCTTGGTCTATTTTCGGCCTACGTCTATGCCAGCCCCGAGTGGGTAAATGGTGAAGTGGTGCGTGTTGATCAATCACGAAGCCGCATTGTGTTAAAGCACGAGTACATCCCCAGTATCAAGATGGCCCCGATGACCATGCCCTTTGGAGTGGTTAAGGAGATTCCACTGGATCAATATCGGCCGGGCGATAAAGTCCGATTCCAAATCAAGGTTGTGGATGGAACGCTTGATATCACCACCATGGAAAAACTCAAATGAAGCAAGGAATTGCCTTAGCCAGCTTTTTCCTGTTATTTGCAGTAAGTATCCAAAATTCATTGGCGGCGCCGATGGGGTTTAAGAACAGCTGGATGCTGATGGGGGACTTTAGTAAAACCTATCAGGAGTTAGGCTTGAACTACGCCACCACTGCAAATGATGCATTTGGGATTTCAGCAAGTGCCATGCAAACCGATAACTCTGTGTCGAAACAGCAAAATCTGGAAGCGGTTTACACCCGCAAGGTAGCACGCTGGAATTTGCCAGAACTACAAGCCAATATCTGGTTTATTGGCGGTCTTGGTTCTACCACTGGAAATACCTTTGCTGGCTCAAAAGCCATGGCGTCACCAGGTATTCAAGTGGATTACGAGACCACTCGCTTTTATTCAATGGCATCAGCTCGGGTCTATGCCGCACAGGGGGCAACCAGCAATATCACCACCGCTCGTTTGGGCGCCTCTTTTTATGAGGCGGACTATGACGAACCGCAACCCTGGGTGGTGATTGAAGCAAGGCGCATGACCTTTGTTTCTAAGCAATATGAGTTCACGCCGATGGTCAGGGTGATTCACAAACGGTACTTTGTGGAGGCGGGCGCTAATTTATCAGGACAACTGCGATTTAACTTTATGTATAACTATTAGGAGAATGAAAATGAAACAATTGAACTTAATCATTGCAATTGCATTTATGGCATTGAGCCAGTCTGCCTTAGCTAGTATGAAAGTCACCGTCAATGGCATGGTTTGCTCATTTTGTGCCCAGGGTATTGAGAAAAGTATTTCCAAAATGGACGAAACCAAGGCAGTCTTTGTCGATCTCAAGAATAAAGTCGTGATCGTTGAGGCCAAAGAGGGCAAAACTCTCAATGAGAAGCTCATTAGCCAAGAGATCAAAGACTCAGGCTACGACGTAGTCAAGATCGAAACCATTCCGCAGACGGTTGCGCAATTTAAGGCTCAGCAAAAGGATAAAAAATGAGTCACGATGGCTTGAGTGAAACAAAGACTAGCTATATCAGTGCTTTAATTAGCCTCTTTGCGAGTTCGAGTACCCTCATTTGCTGTGCCATCCCCGCACTCCTGGTCAGTTTGGGTGCGGGGGCAACGCTCGCCTCTTTAGTATCTGTATTTCCAAAGATTGTGTGGATTAGCGAGCATAAAGAGGCGATATTTGCATTAAGTAGTGGTTTGATGCTCATTGGCGGCATATTGCAGTGGCGTAATCGAAATGCCCCATGTCCGATTGATCCTAAGATGCGTGATCCCTGCTTGAAAACACGGAAATTCTCAGAACGAATTTATTGGATTAGCCTTGGCTTATTAATGATTGGTGGATGGTTTGCGTTTATTCAGCCACTTCTATAAGGTATTTAGTTTATGGTTTGATGTATCTAAATAGAGATTAGATTTGAGATTGACACGCTTAAAAAATTAGGTCGCTTAGAAACGATACTAATTACATTAGAACCTTGATAAGTTTCCATTATTAGATAGTGAAAATATTTCAAAGAATTCAGGGTTGGGCAAAGGAGCTCAAGCGCGATGTCTTGGTTTTATGGTTTGCCCTTAAAAATCCTGAAACACCATTGATAGCGAGGGCAGTGGCATTCATTACAGTAGCGTATGCGCTAAGTCCCATTGATTTAATTCCAGACTTTGTACCAATACTAGGTTATCTTGATGACCTTATTCTGATCCCAATCTTTATTTGGATCACAATTAAATTAGTACCCGATGATGTGATGGCTCAATCACGAGAACAAGCCCAACAGTGGTTGAAATCCAATCAACTAAAGCCCAAAAGCCATTTAGGGCTATTCATAATTTTGTTAATTTGGATTTTATTGATTTGGGTATGCGTCAAGTCTTACTACGGAGATATGGGACAAATATTGTCGCTTTAACTGACATAGTTAAAACACTGATATTTCACTTAATCGCAGCATATTTTTTCGTCGACTCCGTAAGCTTAAGTAACTAGCCATCCTCAACCGCGGGAATATCCCATCCAGCAGTACGACCACCGGTGTTTTGACGGACACAGAATCAGGGCTAGATATCCCATTTTTGAATATTGTGTTTCGTAGATTAGTTTGCCCTTATCGGCCGTGGGTGGCAACTTCTCATCAAATAAAAAACCAGTAATCGTTGATTTTCTTATGCTCTGAACTAAGAGTTAGTAAATTCGTATCAAGATTAAACCTAGACATATTCCCAGCGCACCTAAAATTCGCTGAGGGTATGGCGATTCTTTTAAATAGAGAGTTCCAAATAGAAATGCAAATAAAACGGATGTTTCCCGAACTGCTGCAACTAAGGAGATGGGGGCTTGGGTCATTGCCCAAAGTGCAATCGAATAGGAACCAATAATACAAGTCCCGCCGATTAAGGGGTACATGAGACGGGATTTGATATAGCTAAAGCTCTCCGGTAGCAATTGCTGACGACGACGTTGCCAAAGGACTACTGACAGAAAAACACAGCCATGCGAAAACATTAATAGGCTCACATAAGACCACGCATTATTACTAAGCCGCACCCCATGCCCATCAACAATGGTGTAGAGGGCTATGACTAAGGCATTGCCAAGAGCAAAGAGTAGGGCTTTTAAATGATGGGCTGAGGAGGTGGTTTTACGTAAACCCAAGAGGATGACTCCAGCTGATACAAGAAAAATGCCAGCAATTACTCCATCAGATACCTGTTCACGTAAAAACACATACCCAAATAAGAGGGTTAAAAGTGGGGCCGCACCGCGCATGATGGGGTAAGCGAGATTCAAGTCCCCGAAGCGATATGCGGATGCAACCAAATAAAAATAAATTAAATGAAGGGCAATTGATAAAGCGATATATGGAAAGGTTTGGGAGTCAGGAAGTCCATATATCACCAGCAAGGGAAGGGCTAGGATTGCGGTTGCAAAGTTTGCTACCGCGGTTTCTAGATTTTTATCCGATGCCGACTTGAGTAATATATTCCAAAGAGCGTGCATGAGCGCAGCGCCTAAGATGCAGGAAAAGACAAAACCACTCATTGGTGAATCATACTCATCATCAAAATTGCAATCCCCGAAATAGCAATCACCCATTCCATCATCTGGATAAATTGCTCCTCACGCATTTTTAGAACAATTCGTTTGGATAGTAGTGATCCTATAAAGACACAGACCCCAAGAAAGAGTCCCTCCAGGATAGCGATACGATCAATCACGCCCAGTTCATGGAACACTACCCCTTTGGTAATGAAGATGGAAAGTGAGCTGGCTGCCTCGGTACCGAGATAGGCGCCTTTGGTTAATCCATAAGCCAAAAAGAAGGGGGTATTAATCGCCCCTGTTGTTGCAACGATGCCTGTTAAATAGCCAATCCCAGCACCAACTAAGGCCATGTGCCACAGGCTAACTACGATCTCTTGGCGGCGCATCCAACGACGGATTGGAATGAGGAATAGTAAAAATAGGCCCAGCACAATCTCAATCGCCTGGGGATTGAGCAAGATTAACGTATTGGCGCCCAAAATAACGGCAGGAATGGCGCTAGCAGCATAGACGGCGCATACTTTCCAATCAATACTGCGCCACCAAATGAAAACCCTAGCCAGATTAGCAATGGTTGCCGTAATTGCAATGATGGGGATGGTTAACAGCGATCCATGCAAATAGACTAAGGGTGGCATGAGAATAATGGTGGTGCCAAAGCCAATCACACCCCCTAACAAACCAGCACCAATTCCTAAAAGACCAAGGATTAGATGGATTGCACTAAGTTCCATCTCAAGATCTTAGTCGATGCGTGCCTGTAGACACCATCGGACCCCATCCAACACCACGACACCCCTGTTTTGACGGACACCTCGAACCTGCCTACTGTAAATCATTGTCGAACATTGTGATTTGTATATTTGCCAGCCCTTCTTGGCCGTGGGTGGTGGCTTAACTAAGTAGTTTCATCTCTTTGGGTTTAGTTTTTCTTGAGCTAAGGTTGTTTTCCTGATTAACACATCGTAGGTAACGTAATATTTATAGACGTTACGAACGTATTGAAAGGTTTCCAGTCCGAATAGTCTTGCACTGGCCATTTCGACATTCAAAAACCATTGATTGGGGTCAAGCCCCATCTTGATAGCCAGCTCTCTTGCTTTGCGAACATTATTTGCCCCAGAGTTATATGCCGCCACGGCAAAAAATCCTCGTTCAGTTTCAGAAAGAGCGCTTTCTAAAGACAACGCTTGCAAAAGCGAATTAATATACTTGGCCCCTGCGTGAATATTGGGCTCTAGCTCATAGATATTGCCTGTATTCATGGACTTTCCCGTTTCTAGCATCAATTGCATCACGCCAATTGCGCCAACGGAACTTACCGCATTTTGATTAAGTAACGATTCTTGAAAACCCAGACCCGCTAAAAATAAAGGATCCAATTGATTCTCGTGGCCATATCGATAAAAGTACTGCTTCATGGATTCAAAACGATTTAATTCAGTTTGAGTCAATGGGCTTTTTAGTGCAAACCGTTCCTGTGAAAAAGTCTTTTGTCGATAGTCTCGTAATGCGGCTTCTAAATAAGGACTTGCTGCAAAATCTAAAATATCCTTGGCTAGATCAGCATTCATTTTTGTAACAATTACGTCTCCGGGTGATCCGCCAGTCACAGCAGTATCTGGATGAATCACAATATTCGGTAGTAGGGGTTTCCAAAGCTCTGCGCGCCAATTGGCAACCCAAATATAATCAATAAGGTCACCATTGACCATTTGCAAAAGATCCTCGTCACTTAAAACGCCCCGATCTTGATAAATGTGAATTTCATCTTTTTTAGTTTTTTTTAATTCCTTATTGGTTTCATCTAATGCGGTTGTTTGAGTGAATCGATCGACACAAACGGTTTTACCCGATAGATCTAAAAGATTAATGATCTTTGCTTGATTTTGATTAGAAACAATGACATATTTCTCAACGCGCGGGTGCTCGTAAACTAAAAAGCGATTCGAGTCTTTGTTGGGAATAAATTCTTTTAGATAATCAAGTGCAAAGTCAGCGTTTCCATCATCAATTGCAGATAGCAATCTTCCAGGCACGGAAGGAACGACCTTAATTAGAACCTTCTTTTTATATTTTGCGAGTAAAAAATTACTGAAATACTTACTTAACTCTGGCGCAAATCCCAGAATTTGCCCTTTTGAGTTTATGTAGGTGATACGTCCATAAGGAATGGCCATGCGTATTTCGCCCGAATTTAGCATCTGGGCGTAGGTGTGTTGCTGTGGTGAGGCAACTGCTGGAGTTATTTTTAATAGACCAGAAATGACAATTACAGCCAGTATGAAAACTGCCGAGAGGCGCATCATTCATTTCCTAATGAAATAAAGAAAAATTTTATCAATTGACTTGATTGTCTAGAGCTGACACTACATATTTTTTACTCTAGGTTAATATTTTACTAGCTTGTGAATTATATTTTAGTGATTAGTGAGTACTTCGAATTGTCGGTTTTCCCGACAAACGCCTGCCAACACCACGAACCCAACATCAGATCCCACCCAACGCCATGCCCACCCCTGTTTTGACGAACACCCAAATCAGGATTAGATAACCCATTGTCGAGCATTGTGTTCCGCAGATTTGAGAACCCTTCTAAGCCGTAGGTCGCAGGTTCGATTCCTGCTGGGCAGGCCAGATCTTGGAATTTTTTACTGATTCGATAGTGGCGATTAGTGTTGAGATTGGCTAGCCATGAGGCTGTGGATGTCAACATACATCAAATTTTTGATTTCTCGAATATTCCAACTATCTAATATATCCGGATTCATATATATAAATCCCTTTATATTATTTTGAGGAATGTAAATCTTTCGTCACAATCCATTGGATGTACCGATATGACGAAATCGACCAATCCCTAGTTCAAGAACGCAGCGCTCAATTCGCGGAGCAGGTCGTACGTCGCTTAAAGCACCAGCTTTCCGAAGATGAGTTCAAGCCATTGCGACTGCAAAACGGCTTATATCTTCAGCGCCACGCTTATATGCTGCGGGTTGCGATTCCCTATGGCATGTTGAGCTCTGCGCAACTGCGAACCCTAGCCAAGATTGCCAAGTATTACGACCGTGGGTATGGGCATTTCACCACCCGCCAAAATATTCAATTTAATTGGATTGATTTGGAAGAGGCACCACTCATCCTAGAAGAGTTGGCTGCGGTGCAAATGCATGCAATCCAAACTTCAGGCAATTGCATTCGTAATATCACGAGCGATCCATTTGCAGGTGTAGCCGCTGATGAATATATTGATCCAAGACCGATTTGCGAGCTTTTGCGCCAATGGTCGACGCTGCACCCAGAGTTTGCATTTTTGCCTCGCAAGTTCAAGATTGCAGTCAATAGCGCAGTAGAAGATCGCACGGTTTTGCTGTGCCATGATGTGGGGATTGAGCTCAAACGAAGCGATCAGGGCGTACTGCTAGCCAATATCTACGCGGGTGGAGGAATGGGACGCACCCCCATGTTGTCTGAGCTGATTAAAACGGATGTGCCATGGCAAGATCTGCCTGCTTATCTCACAGCACTCTTGCGGGTTTATAACCGTCACGGTCGGCGGGATAACATTTACAAAGCCCGTATCAAGATCTTGGTTAAAGCCTTAGGGGTCAATGAGTTTGCCAAGCAAGTGGAGGAGGAGTGGGCGCATACCCAAACGACTTATGCTGCATGGACTGATGCCGATTGGCAGCGGGTGGCGCAGCACTTTACCAAGCCGCCATATAAAAAACTACCAGCCCTATCCCAAGAGCAACTCATTCAAGAACTCCAACCGAATGAGCGTGTTGGCTTTGTGCGCTGGTTCGAGCGCAATGTACGTGAGCATCAGGTCGTTGGGTACAGCAGCGTAGTGCTCTCTTTAAAACCCCATGGAACTCAGGCCCCAGGCGATGCTACGGCTGAGCAGATGAATGCCATTGCCGAGCTAGCCGATCGCTATAGCTTTGGGGAACTGCGGGTGACCCATGAGCAAAATTTGGTATTGGCTGATGTGGAATCAACCCAATTAGTTGCCTTGTGGCAAGAGGCTAAACGACTGGGACTGGCGCTGAGCAACATTGGTTTACTCACTGACATCATTGCATGTCCGGGTGGCGACTTTTGCTCGCTCGCCAATGCAAAATCCATCCCAATTGCCAAAGCGATTCAAGAGCGCTTTGATCATTTGGATTACTTACATGACGTGGGCGATGTTTCTATCAACATCTCGGGGTGCATTAACTCCTGTGGGCATCATCATGTGGGCAATATCGGTATCTTGGGGGTGGATAAAGACGGTGAGGAGTGGTTTCAGGTTACCTTGGGTGGCGCACAAGGTCATGAAGCTGCAATTGGCAAGGTGATCGGGCGCGCTTTCTTAGCTGAGGAGATCCCTGCGGTAATTGATCGACTCATCAAGACCTATGTCAACGAGCGTTACGATGGCGAGCGCTTTATCCAAACCGTATGGCGCTTGGGTCTTGAGCCATTTAAGCAAGCAGCCTATGCCCATGATGCCAAAGCAGAGAAGGAGGGCGTCGCATGAGTGGATTAATTCGTTTTCTACGCACGCAGCAGCCAACCCTCACCCAAACGGATTGGCAGATCTGGCAGCCACAGGACAATGAGGCGAATGTTCCAGCGGGTAAGCACATTATCCCGTTTCAGTACTGGCTTACCCATCGAAACAATCAGCAATTACTCGAACGAGCAGTAGCGGGTGAGATTGGTATGTGGTTTGCAGCGACCGATGATGTCATCGATCACAAGCAATTAATTCATGCAGGGCAAAAACTTTGGCCCATGGTGGCGGTGCATTTCCCGATCTTTAGAGATGGGCGAGGGTATAGCACCGCTGCGCTCCTGCGTGAGCGACTGGCATGGACTGGTCCTGTATGGGCGATTGGCGATGTATTGATCGATCAACTGGATCAATTAGCACGCGTAGGCTTTGATCACTTTGTGTTACGAGCCGATCAAGATCGTGAGCTAGGACTGCGCAAATTTGAACAATTTAGTGTGCGGATGCAAGATAGCTGGCGTTATCCCCGTACCCTAAATTCAATCCATCAAGCCGAGGCACTTACAGCATGATTCCGATGGGTAAGGTGTATCTAATTGGAGCGGGACCTGGTGCTGCAGATCTAATTACGGTGCGGGGTGCAAAGCTATTAGCCCAAGCCGATGTGGTGTTGCATGATGCACTCGTTGAACCCGAACTGCTAGCACTTTGCCCGCAAGCTAAGCGCATTGCGGTTGGCAAGCGCTGCGGCAAATTATCAACCTCCCAGCGTTTTATTAATAAGCGCTTGGTTGATGCTGCCTATCAACATACCACGGTGGTTCGTCTCAAAGGTGGTGATCCCATGCTCTTTGGTCGAGCCGATGAAGAGTTAGCCGCACTGGAAGACGCAGGGATTGCCTATGAAATTATTCCTGGCATTACCGCCGCTCAAGCGGGAGCCGCGAGCCTAGGTCGCTCACTGACCTTGCGCGGTGTCGCTCGCAGCATTGCTTTTGTCACCCATGCCAAGGCCAAAGATGGTGAAGCTCAGGAATCACCATTAGCTTCACCAAGCGCCGATACCTTGGTGTATTACATGGCAAGAGCCCATGCGGTAGAAATTGCACAAAATCTGATTAATTCGGGTCATAAGAGATCAACCCCAGTTCATTTATTGGAATCGATTAGTACATCAAGGGAGCGCACCTGGTCGATGACGTTAGATGAGTTGGCCGATCAAAGCAATTCCACTGAGAGCAATCGCAATGATTGGCAGACAAGTGATCAGCCCTTATTGGTATTAATTGGGGATGCGTTAGCGCAACGTGCGGGCCGTGAAATCAATAATGGCGCGCAAGACCGACTCATCCTCACCGACCGCAGACGCAGCGCGTAACTGAATATGCGGAAATTGTTCTTGCGCCTCGCTCAGCAATTTGGGAAAGTCTTCACGCAAGTGACCGCCTTGCCCAAAAAAGACTGGGATGATCTCAATCTCTTTAGCCCCTTGGCGTCCTAAGGAGAGAATGGCCGTGGATAAATTGGGTTGCATCAACTCTAAAAAAGCCAGCTCCACCATTACCTCAGGGTATTGGCTTTGCCACATACTGACTAACCGATCAAACGGTTCACGCCAGCGCACATCGCGCGCTCCATGGCCAAAGAAGATGACTGCTTTCATAGATGGAATTGTATAGAAGGAGAGGAAAATGAGTTTTTATCCAGAAACGCTCTACATCGACTATCCACAAGAAAAAGTGGATGGCAAGCTCTATGAATATCGTTGTCAGTATTGCAAACGACTTACAACGGACATAAATGGCAAGGTTAGTAACCATGATGCCAATTGCCAATACCGCAAAGAACATACGTATTTTGAGTTAGAGGATTAATCGTGCCAAGGTCAGCAGTCCCTGAAGTTGAAAATACCATTACCGATGAATTAGTAGAGGAGGTTGCGATGGTGCTTAAGGCACTGTCAACCCCACTGCGTCTAAGAATGGTTTGTGAGCTTTGCATTCAGCCACGTACTGTAAGCGAATTAATTCAGATTACAGCGGTTCGTCAGACTTTGGTATCCCAGCAGTTGGCAACGCTTCGGGAACTCGGAATTATTGATAAACGTCGCGATGGCACCAAAATGATCTACCGAATCGCAGACGAAAACGCCATCAAGATCGTTAACAGTCTATGTGAGATCTATAAAAAATAAAACTCATCTAGTTATTTAATTAATATGTCGGTTTTCCCGACAAGTGCCTGCAGATAACGCGAACCCGACATGGGACCCCACCCAACATTTTTTTGGTGATTGTTAGCGGATTTAATATTTCATTAGTTAAGGATTTTCTAACCGCAAATAATAATTTATTACTTTATTTGTAATTATGTTAATTTCTTTATATAAAAGTTTGATACATCTTGATTTTATATATTTAAGTTGCAAAATTTCTTACTCTTAATAATTCCTGAAACTATAAAGTGAATATATTCAGGCTGTACTGGAAATTTCTACTGTCTGTATTTTGTTTTGCTAATTACTCAACCTTGCCAATTTTTTTAACTGCCTCTTCCATTTGTTTTGCATCAGCATCCCAGTAGGCTTTAAATTCAGGTGCATCTAAGTATTGAATGGGGCTTCCTGCGGTATTAATGATTAATCGAACCTTTTCATCGTTTGACGCTACTTTAGACGCTTCACGCAATTTATTCGTAATGAAATCAGACGTTCCAGCAGGAACGAACAGACCAGCCCATTGGGCAAATTGAATTGGTACCCCCATTTCTTTAAAACTCGGTACATCAGGCAAGCTGGCTAGACGACCTTCCCCCCAGTGAGCCAAAGCCCTGACACGTCCGGCTTTAATATATTGAACAATGGAACTCGGACCAGTTGCAACAGCATCGACTTGACCACCTAAAAGACCAACAATAGCAGGGCCTGCGCCCGTATATGGAATATGCACCATGAAAAATTTTTGGCTAGCTTTTAGCATTTCCATAGGAACATGCATTGTTCCGTAATTTCCGGACGAGCCAAAATTATATTTTCCAGGAGATTTACGCATTGCATCAATAAATTGATAATAATTTTGCCAAGGACTATCGCTTCGAACAACCAATACCGTAGGGTCTGCAGTAAATCGAGCAATTGGCTTCAGTTGGCTCAGTGAATAGGAAGGTGGCTTGCCTAAAATTTTATCGGCTTCGGGGATAATTGAGATAGAAGAAAGTGCCAATAAAATAGTGTATCCATCTGGTTTAGCTTTTGCTACAGCAGCCATGCCGATTCCACCTCCCGCACCAGCTCTGTTTTCAACAATAACCGGTTGCCCTAAAGATCGTGACAAGGCGTCAGCAACCGGTCTTCCGACAGTATCAGCAACACCTCCGGGAGGAAATGGAATAATCATAGTAATTGGCTTGATCGGCCAATTTTCTTGTGCTACAGCATTTTTAATAGGGTGAAAAAAAGCTGCACATGAAAAAAAGAAGAGTAGAAACCGATAAGTGATTTTCATGGCACCCCCGAACTTATATTTATGAATACTAATTAAGGATCCTACTACAATTAAACTATATCAGCAGTTGTTTATTTAATAAATAAAAAGTTTTTATCTATAAAAAGGATATCGGATGAAATTTGCTACTTTTAGATTAAAAAATAACTCAAATCAAGTCCGAATTGGAATGGTAGATACAAATCATCAAAAAATACATGAGTATGATGAAAATAAAGATTTATCGGAAATGGGTGTCTTGCATATCCTTAAATTACAGCTTGATGCAAAACCATTACCAAAAATTACCGCAACCCATGAGCTTGAAAATGTTCAGTTACTAGCGCCAATACCAAGACCACAAAGGAATATATTTTGTGTGGGTAAAAATTATTATGAGCATGCTAAAGAGTTCGGTACAAGCGGGTATGACAGTAGTACTTCAAAGCCGGGCGATGAAATTCCTAAACATCCCATCATTTTTACAAAACCACCTGAATCAGTAATTGGCACAGGGGGGAATATTGTGATCCCCCAAAAAGTTTCAACTGATATTGATTACGAAGTTGAGCTTACCGTGATCATTGGCAAAGGAGGCAAAGGTATTACAAAGCAAGACGCATTTAAACATGTGTGGGGGTACACCATTATTAATGATGTAACTGCCCGTGATTGGCAGCAGCGTCATAAGCAGTGGTTTCTTGGTAAAAGTTTTGATACATTTTGTCCAATGGGCCCATGGATCGTCACTCGAGATGAATTAGTCGATGACGACATATCCGTAAAATGTTGGGTAAATGATGAGCTTCGACAAAGCTCAAATTCTAAAGACTTAATTTTTGATGTACCTACTCTTATTGAAACTATTTCGGCTGGGATAACCCTGTATCCAGGCGATATCATTGCCACAGGAACTCCTGCTGGTGTTGGCTTGGGCTTTAAGCCACCTAAATTTTTAAAAGCAGGCGATACAGTACGGCTAGAAGTTGGTGGTGTAGGTGTACTTGAAAATAAATTAGTTAGTGGAGTATAAGTTCGCGGAGGTTTAAATGCTCTCTCCTGATGAAATTGCAAGATTAGTACCTGCTGAAGAAGAAAAAGTACGCTTACCAATTCCAACTCGAGCGATATCAAGCGATGAGTTTTTCCCTGGTCGGCAAACTGAGAAACAAAAAGAATTTGAAAAGCGCGTACAGCGACTTGGACTTGAGCTAGCAAAAAAACAGGGTCAATCAAGACGACGTTTCTTTCAGGGTGCCGCAGGTATGGCAGCTGCCTTTGTGGCAATGAATGAGACGTTTGGGCCTTTGTATGCAGTTAGTATGGCCGAGGCATCAACACCAGAAATGGCAAACGAGCGAGCTAGTCAACTAAAAGACCAGTTCATTATGGATATGCACACTCATTTTTTACGGGATGACACTCGTTTGGAAGGTTTTGTGCGATCACGAGAGGCTGTTGGTAAGGCCTCATGGAATCCCGCCTTAATCGATAAGCCCCAATCTTTAGATGATTTAAAGTTTGCTAACTACTTTAAAGAAATATATTTAGATAGTGACACTAAAGTTGCGCTTATTTCTGGATCGGGGTCTGAGGATCCGCGCGATTGGTTTCTTACCAATGCAATGAAAGCTCAGGCAAGACAAACAATTAACCGAGAGAGTGGCTCAAAACGCATGTTCTCACATGCCATTTTTATGCCAGGCACAGCTGGTTGGCTTGATAAGGTAGAAAGTGATTATGAAAATTTAAAGCCTGATTCATTCAAAGGCTACACGATTGGAGATAACACTAATAAACATCTATCTAAACATCCGTGGCGATTGGATGATGAAAAATTACTCTACCCTTTTTATGAAAAACTGACCAAATGGAGCAAGACGACCCCAAGCCTTGCGAATGTTTGCGTACATAAGGGCTTATATCCCCCATCCGTCACAGCACAATATCCCCATCTTCTAGGGTATGCAGATGTTCGTGATGTTGCTAAAGCAGCTAAAGATTGGCCAAACTTAAATTTTGTGATTTATCACTCTGCATTTCGATATACAGGCGGGACTTGGAATCTAGGGTGGGAGCAATTTACCAAAACTGGCCGCATTGATTGGGTTACTGATTTATCTGAAATTCCAAAAAAATATGGAGTCAAGAATGTCTATGGTGATCTTGGACAAATTTTTGCACAAAGTACCATTGCTGAACCTCGCCTTTGCGCCGCCATGCTTGGCCAATTAATCCAGGGCTTGGGCTCAGATCATGTTGTTTGGGGTACCGACGCAATTTGGACAGGCTCACCCCAATGGCAAATCGAAGCAATGCGTAGACTTGAAATTCCAGAGGACATGCAAAAGAGATATGGATTTATGCCGCTTGGTGGCCCGAATAGCGAGGTTAAGCAAGCTATATTCGGCAAAAACTCAGCGCGCATTTACCACTATTCATCCGAAAAACAAAAATCATTAATTGGTGATGCGGTAAGTATGGCCAAATCCCATTACGACCAATTTGGTGACGGTAGGACAAACTTACGATATGGCTATATGAGTATTTAATCAGATTATTGGATCATTTGTGCAGTAAATTAAATAACAGTGATCGGTACAGTATTTGGCAGAAAACTTCCCACTAAGTGATCCAAATTGAATCAATCAATTCTGAATTTTTTATAAATAGCGTTATCCTCAATGAAATTTCTTCACCTGGTTAGTTTCATCATTTCTAGTATTTTCCTGTTAAATCCAGCCTTTGGTCAAACAGACCAATGGCCTAAACGCACAATTAAGTTTGTAGTCGGTTTTGGTCCCGGGGGCGCAAATGATATTGTGGCTCGCATAGTTGCTGAGGGCGTCTCTAAGCAGCTTGGGCAACCAGTCATCGTTGAAAATAAGCCTGGCGCTGGATCTGTTCTAGGAGCAGATTTTGTGGCAAAGAGCCCGTCTGATGGCTACACATTTTTTGTGAGCGCGGGTGGAATCATTACCAATCCCATGATTAAAAAATCGATGCCTTATAAGGAGGGGGATCTGGTCCCCGTGGCGCTTCTGGCTGTGAGCCCATCGATCATCGTGGTACCTCCAGACTCAACCATTAAAAATCTCCGTGATTTAATTGCCCGAGCCAAAGACGCTAAGGGAATTCAGTTTTCAACGGCAGGCACTGGTAGCACCCCGCATTTTGTTGCCGAAATGCTCAAGGTTAATGCGGGTGGCAAATACGACATCATTCCGTATAAGAGTGGCTCAGAGGCCAAAGTAGCAGTACTTTCTAATCAGGTTGATGCAACATCGGAATCAAGCGCAGTCACGATTCCACAGATTCAGGGAGGAAAGCTGCGAGCAATTGCTTCGACTTGGAATAAGCGCATTGAGGCACTTCCAAATGTGCCAACTACGAAAGAGGAGGGTTACCCTCAAATCTTGATTGGGCATTGGGCTGGTCTTTTTGCCCCGAAGGGAACTTCCAACGAGATCCTCGACAAAATGAATAAGGCAGTCGAAGCAGCTCTGAAGTCGAGTGAGGTGCAAAAACGTTTGGTACCGCAAGGTATCGAGCCAATCCCAGGATCTCGAGCAAGTTTTGTAAGCTTTCTTAATGATGAGAGAAATCGCCTTGCTCCAATTGTCCAACGGGCTAATATGCGAGATGATTGACCTAAAGAATGAAAAAGTTCGTTTCGACCTTATTGCTTATCAGTGTTGGCCTATGGGCATTTTTGTTCCACACGAGTGCGGTGCTCGCTCAAACGAATTACCCCAATAAACCGATTATGTTTATTGTCCCCTATGGAGCAGGGGGCGGCGCAGATGCCCGTAGTCGGCAAATTGCTCAAAAGATGAGTGCATTACTCAAACAACCCATCGTTGTTGAAAACAAGCCTGGAGCAGGCGGTAATATAGGTACTGAAATGATTGCGCGTGCAGCCCCGGATGGATACACCATCGGGATGGGAAATTTTGCACCATTAGCCGTTAATAAAACCCTCTTTGGTAATTTACGCTATGACCCAGAGAGCGATTTAGTTCCCATCGTATTAATCGAGAGAGGTCCTTTGGTATTGGTTGTAAATCCAAGCTCGCCTTACAAATCAGTACAAGATATTATTAAAACCGCTAAGGCAAAGCCTGGATCCTTGACCTTCTCGTCGGGGGGAATTGGAGGTAGTCATCAGTTATCGGCAGAATTATTTAAGATCAATACCGATATTGATTTGATTCATGTGCCTTATAAAAGCGGTTCAGCAGCTTTGATGGATCTCATGGCCAACAATGTGACGATGATGTTTGACCAAATGTATTCTGCCATGCCCGGTATTAAAGGGAACAAGTTACGACCCTTAGCGATTACCAGTAAAGTACGCTCGCCTTTACTACCCAATGTGCCCACATTCCTTGAGCTTGGCTATCCAAAAGTGGAGGTCTTAAATTGGCAAGGACTCATAGCACCAAAGGGTACGTCTCCAGAGATTATTCAAGCCTTAAATGCAGCAGCCAATCAAGCCTTAAAGGATCCGCAGATACGTGAGCAAATGCTCGCACAAGGTAATGAAATCGGCGGAGGTACTCCAGCAGAATTTGCAGCACTAATTAAATCAGAGTCGACAAAGTGGGGCGCTGTAGTGAAAATGGCGAACATTAAACCGGAATAAGATAGCGTTCAAGTATCCGCCTTAGCAAACCTCTCTATGTTGCAGATCGCAGTTTTGAGCACGAAGCATCGGTGAAGCCATTCCTGCTGGGCAGGCCAGATCTGAGCGATTTCAACTGTGTGGATTGAGTTGATTGTGGCTGAGATTGGCCACCCTTAAGTCCGATAGCGGTGGGGCTGAGAGACCGGGTGGGATCCAGGTGACTACTGGCATCAGGTGGAACTTGGTGGAATTTGTCGGGTAAGTCGATATTTCATTTTGTTTTGTTAGTATTTTGTAATGAAAATATTCCTAACCGGTGCCACAGGTTTTGTTGGTAGTCACTTTTTAAAAAGGTTGCTATCAGATGGTCACGAGTTAGTCTGTCATATTCGTTCGGATAGGGGTATTAAAACTATTGAAGCACTAGGCGGCGGCTATTGGTTGGGAAGTTTGGGTGATGATGTGGCGCTTCAGGAACTGCTTAAAAATTGTGATGCGGTTATTCACTGCGCTGCCTATCTGAAGTTTTGGGGTCCAGAGAAAGAATTTGAAGATGCCAATATTAGTATTACAAAGCACCTTCTTGAAGCCGCCAAAATTGCTCAGGTTGAACGCTTTATTTTTATCAGCGCCGCCTCTGTAGCAATGAATGAGAGAAAAGCACTCATTGATATTGATGAGAGTCAGCCTTACTGTAGCTCGCTAGAGTTTCCTTACTCAAGAACTAAGGCAATCGCAGAACAATTGGTTTTATCGGCCCATAGTACGCAGTTAAAAACCATAGCCCTACGCCCACCATTTATCTGGGGCGCTGGTGATGCGGTAGATAAACAAATTGGTAAAGCTGCCAATCAAGGCCAATTTGCTTGGTTTGATGGGGGTCAATATCCGTATGCGACTTGCCACGTGGACAACCTAAGTCACGCAGTATCACTTGCCTTGAAGGCTGAATTGGATGGCTCGGCCTGTTTTATTGCTGATGAAGGCCATTTGCCATTTAAGGAGTTTATGACCCAACGCTTGAGGGTTGGAGGTTACAAAGTTCCCAAACTATCTTTACCAACATCGATTGCTTATAAGATTGCTGGCCTGATCGAGGCGATTTGGAAGTCATTAAATTTAAAGTCAGACCCACCGTTAGTCAGAGAAATGGTGCGTTTGATGGGGTATGGTTTTAGTATCTCCACAAGTAAAGCCCAAAAGGTACTTGGCTACGAACCAGCTTCTTCAATAAACGAAAGTTTAAAACAAATTGAGAAGAAATCTTAAGGGCACTACTTCTAAGATGTGTTTCATTGGGGCGGTTTTCCCGACAAACGCCTGCAGAAACCATGAACCCGACATCGGACCCCACACAGCACCACGATGACCCCTGTTTTGCCGAAAACCCAAATCAGGGCACGGAAACCCATTGTCGGATATTGTCTAAAGCAGATTAGCCAGCCCTTCTAAGCCGTAGGTCGCAGGTTCGACTCCTGCTGGGCAGGCCAATTCTGGGAAGTTCTGACTGGCATAATATGCAATCAATTCTGAGGCTGTCATGAAACTATTTTTTAAATTAGCACTGATCTGGTTCGCAGTACTGCATGGGGCGAATGCTTTTGCTCAGGCTAATACTGTTCAGACTAAGCCAGAGATTAAATATACCCAAGTAGGGGATGTAAAACTTGCTTATTACATTCGCGGACAGGGTGAGCCACTACTCATGATCAATGGTTTTATCTCAACAATGTCCTTGTGGGACCCCGCTCTTTTAGATGAGTTATCCAAGAAAAATCAACTCATCTTGTTTGATAATCGTGGCGTTGGATTATCAACCGATACCAAGGAAAACAAGACAACGATTGCTCAGATGGCTGATGATGCGGCTGGGTTGGCTAAAGCCCTAGGCTATAAGAAGGTAAATATCCTTGGGTGGTCAATGGGCGCTCGGATTGGTCAACAAATGCTGATTCGTCATCCAAACTTAGTCCATAAGGCTATTCTGTGTGCAGCCAATCCAGGAGGCAGTCATCAGGATCCCGCTTCGCCAGACGTAGAGAAAAAGCTAAATGATCCCAATGTTCCGGAAACCGAAAAGGTAAGTTTAGTATTTACAAACAATGAGGCTGGTAAGAAAGCAGCAGCGGAGGTATTGGCCCGACTAAAAGCTGCGGTGAACTCAGGAATTGTCCCAAATAACTTTCGAGTAAGTAAAGAGACGACTATTCGGCAGGATAGAGCTCGAACTACTCTATGGGAAAAGGATCAGGAGAACTTTAGGAATCTGAAAGCGATTAAGCATTCAGTACTTCTTGCCGATGGAAGATTTGATGTGGTCGATATGCCAATGAACTCTCTCATCATTGCCAATCAAATTCCCTTTTCATGGCTAGCATTTTTCGATGGTGGACATGCATTTTTATTTCAGCAGTACAAACGCTTTGCTGATACCGTTAATGCATTTTTAATGTGATTAATGTAAATTGTCGGTTTTCCTGACATACGCCTGCTGACAATCGTGTTTAAACACGTGACTCCAATTAGCGATATGAACGATCTGATTAGGGTCGCGGTCTGATACGTTTAACATTGAGCTCTATATAAGGTATCCCTAGCAAAGCCTGAATCGATACGCTGTAAATTCTTGGAGAAAAATTTTGAAACAATACCTCGAATGTGGGTTTGCAATAAAAAAATTTACCCTATCTCTGCTTTTGATCCTGCTTAGTCTCTCAGGCCCTTTATATGCTCAAGCAAAAGTTGAAGTTCAATTTGCCCAAGTAGGGGAGGTAAAGCTTGCTTATTACACTCGTGGTCAAGGCGAGCCGATTATTTTGATCGCAGGGTATTCGCAAACAATGGGTATGTGGGACCCGGGATTGTTAGATGAGCTATCTAAAAATAATAAATTAATCATCTTTGATAATCGCGGTATTGGTCTATCAACGGATTCCATGGAAAACAAGACAACGATTGCTCAGATGGCTGATGATGCGGCAGGGTTGGTAAGAGCCTTAGGCTACAAGAAAGTGAATATCCTTGGATGGTCAATGGGCGCCCGAATTGCTCAACAATTTTTAATAAGACATCACGACTTAGTGATTAAAGGGATTCTTTGCTCTCCCAATCCAGGTGGAAAGTTTCAAATTAAAGCGAGCAAAAAAGTCACTGATGAACTCAACAATCCTAATCTTTCATTGATGGAAAATGTTGCATTGCTCTTTCCACAAAACGAGGCTGGTAAGCAGGCTGCTAAAGATGCGCTCGCAAGATTAAATGCGGCAAAATTAGCAGGAACAATTCCACTGGACTTTAATATCTCAAAAGAAACTAAGATGCGTCAAGATCGGGCAAGAACGGTGCTTTGGGATTCGGATAATCAAAACTATGTTGATTTAAGAAATATTAAGGTACCGGTGTTAGTGGCTGGTGGACGTTTTGACATTATTGATGCTCCGAAGAATGCTCAAATCATCGCGAATCAAATTCCCTACTCATGGCTCACGTACTTTGATGGCGGACATGCATTTTTGTTCCAACAACGCCAAAAATTCTCTGAGACAGTTAGAGCGTTTCTAAATTAATGGCTGGTATCGGATATCTGAAGTTCTAATAGATTAATTAGTACAAATCAGAACTGATAATTTAGCGATAAATAAGCCAAGTCTTTTTTGGTAACGGTTTTTAGACAGGCGTCTGCGGATACCACCAACCCAACATCTGGCCCTACTGACGCCATACTTACCGGTATATTGACGAACAATGAAATCAGGACACTGCGAGCCATTATTTAATGTTGTCTAGGGGAGTTTTTCAGCCTTTCTGAGCGGTGGGTCGCAGATTCGACTCCTGCTGGGTTGGCCAGACTTAAGGCAATTGCTAAAAAGCTGACCATTCATCAAAGATTGTTATTCTATAGACCTTAATGGTCAAAAATTTGAGAGCAATGTTTATGAGGATTCTATCCAAAACAATCTTTATTAGTCTTTTATCGGCATTAATAGCAAGCACTACTGTTTTTGCTCAAAGTGCCCCCGACAGGACTAACAAAAAGCCAAATATTGTTTTATTCTTGTCGACAACGTTGGATGGGGATTGGGTTCCACCGACGTAAATTAATAACAGTAATGGTAAATAATTCAAGTGAAGATATTCGCAATTCTTCGGATTCTAGTATTGCAGGTTCTTGAAATGCGTTGCAATGTTCTATTAGACAGTGATAATTCTCGCAATTTAATCTAAATTGAAGTTTGCGAACATCTGATCATCCAATCAGTTGATCAAAGAAAGAATATTTTAGAGAGTCAGCATGAGACTATTTAGTTACCGCGACCAAAGCATGCAACCCAAAATCGGGTTGTTGCGTGATAAGTCATCACAAGAATTTATTGATTTATGCGCCACCGACCCAAGTATTCCAAATAAGTTAAGAGCGCTGATTGAAATCGATCCTCATTTTTCGATGGCCAAGCAAGCTTTATCTAATCCTAATGCAATCATTCATAACCTTTCTGAAGTTAAGTTCGATGTTTTAATTGATCAGCCTGGAAAAATCGTGTGTTTGGGTCTGAATTACGCTGATCATGCCAAGGAAGGCGGTAACGCTCGGCCTGAGTACCCCAGTTTTTTTATGCGCGGCCCATCCTCACTCACTGCCCATTTGGCTCCGATTATTCGTCCACGCGTTTCTGACAAATTAGACTATGAGGCAGAGCTTGCATTTATTGTAGGAAAGAAAGCGCGTAATTTAACCAAGGAAAACGCCCTTGATTGCGTCGCTGGCTATAGTATTTTCAATGATGGTAGTCTCAGAGACTATCAACGCAAAACAAGTCAATGGACGATTGGCAAGAACTTTGATCAGACTGGGGCTTTTGGTCCATGGCTTGTGACCCCAGATGAGTTGCCTCGCGGGGCGCATGGTTTGCAAATTCAGTCACGCCTAAATGGCAATCTTATGCAAAATGCCAATACCAAAGATTTCTTATGGGGTGTTGCCGAGACAATTCAATTGATTACAGAATGCATGACTTTGGAGCCTGGCGACGTGGTGATTACAGGAACTCCCGCCGGCGTCGGATATGCCAGAACGCCACCAGTTTTTATGAAGCAAGGTGATCTTTGTGAAATCGAGATTGAGGGCATAGGGGTTTTACAAAACTCGATCAAAGATCAGAGCTTGTAGTCATTAGCTTACTTGATGCAACCCCAAGATCTGTCTGGCCTCTTTCGCTTTAGCAACTGGCCGGTTGTATTTGCTACATAGCTTGGCTACCCGAGCAACCAATTGCGCATTATCTTTAGCAATCTGGTCTTTATCAAAGCGAATATTATCTTCAAGGCCAGTTCTGACGTGACCCCCAAGTTCTAGGGCCCACTCATTAAGAACAAGTTGATGCTTGGCGATTCCAGCAGCTGTCCAAGTCGCTTGTGGCAATACCTCATGAAGCTCTTTGATTAAGAACTCTAGGATGCTACGCTTAGCAGGCATGGCATTGGGGATGCCCATCACAAATTGCACATGAGCTGGTGCTCGGATGAGGCCTTTCGCAACTAAATTCGCGGCATTATACAGCATCGCCAAGTCAAATATCTCGATCTCTGGCTTGACGTTGTATTTGAGCATTTCACCCGCTAAGTGTTCAATGAAATCGGGGGGATTTTCATAGATCGAGGTTGGAAAATTGACTGAACCAGTTGCAAGCGATGCCATATCAGGACGATGAACTAACATTGCTCCGCGCTCTTGTTGATTGCGGCCCCGGCCACCAGTTGAAAACTGAACAATCATTTGGGGGCAGTATTTACGAATGCCTTCTTGAACTGCAAAAAATTGATCGGGATTTGAGCCAGGGCTTTCATCTGGATTGCGAACGTGGATATGAACCAAACTAGCCCCAGCGTCATACGCCTTATGCGTTTCCTCAATCTGTTCGCTAACCGTCACCGGCAGGCCGGCACAATCCTTCTTTCTGGGGACTGAGCCGGTAATGGCGACGGAGATAATTACGGGGTTTGTCATGATTGTTGGTAATTCGTCTAGTTAAGCGGTAATTGTAGGTAATTATGCTTTGCTAAACCATGAATTTAGTTGTTTTATTAGAGGCTATTAGGATTTATCCTGAGCATTATTTTGATTCTTACCATTAATATGGATATTAAAGCCAATACAGGCGGCTTTAGCTGCTGGCTCTCAAAATAATGCGTTGATTGATAACGCGGTTTTTAAAAGGGGAATACGATGCAAAGGGCAGCACTTACTAATTTTTGTTCGCCTAGCCAATTATTACGACTAGTCTTGCCATTTATTTTTCTTGCAAGCTTTGGTCTTGGTGGTGTTCATGCACAAAGTCAGTTTCCAAATAAACCGATTCGTTATGTAATCCCATTTCCTCCTGGTGGGGCAACGGATAATATCGCCCGACCTTTGGCTGCGGAGTTGGGGGTTTTAGTTAAATGGAATATTGTGATTGACAATAAACCCGGCGCTGGAGCAAATATCGGCGCTGAACTGGTTGCTAAAGCTCCGGCTGATGGCTATACCTGGTTGATGGGCTCGGTGGGTACCCACGGAATTAATCAGCCCTTGTATACCCAAGGTGGCGGTAGATTACCATTTGATCCGATTAAAGATTTTGCACCGGTTACATTGGTGGCAGAGTTTGGGAACGTCTTGGTGGTCAATCCAGATTGGGCCAAGCGTAACAATATAAATAGTGTGAATGATTTGATTCGCTACGCGCGTGCTAATCCCGGTAAGGTGAATATGGCATCCAGCGGAAATGGCACCTCGATTCATATGGCTGGTGAACTATTTAAGTCAATGACTAAAACCTATATGGTTCATTTACCGTATCGGGGTAGTCCTCCAGCAGTTGCGGATTTGATTGCAGGCAATGTGGACATCATGTTCGATAACATTCCATCGGCTATCAATTTCATTAAAGCTGGACGCTTAAAGGCTTTGGCTGTGACCGGTGCTAAGCGCTCGCCAGCATTGCCCGATTTGCCTACCGTGGCTGAGGCTGCCAACCTTCCAGGTTATGAGGCTACTTCATGGTTTGGAATTTTGGTGCCGGCAAATACGCCTCCCGATTTGGTGCGCTTAATCAACACTGAAGCGGTGCGTGCGATTAATAGTCCGGTAGTGCGGGAGAAATACGCAGCCATGGGGGCTGAACCCGTGGGCAATACCCCTGAGCAATTTGCTAACTTTATTAAGAGTGAGATTGCAAAGTGGACCCGAGTGGTTAAAGAGTCTGGAGCAAAAGTCGATTAAGAGGGGCGCCCGAGCTCAGAAAGGCGCTTACTCGGACTAATTGCTTCTGGGTCGATGACGATTTCAATGATGGCACCTTTTGAACTGTTAAGAGCTGCTTGCAGTGCAGAAGCAAACTGTTCGGTTCGTTCAACCCGATAACCGGGCATTGAAAAACTCTCTGCAAATCGTACAAAGTCAGGATTTGTTAATTCAGTACCGGACACTCGACTCTTAAACTCTCGTTCTTGGTGCATTCGAATGGTGCCGTACATCCCATTGTTGATGATTAAGACAATCGGTTGGGCTTGATAGCGAAGTGCTGTTGCTAACTCTTGGCAATTCATCATGAAGTCGCCGTCACCACAAAAGGCCACGACCACTCGCTGAGGGTCAACCAATTTTGCGGCAATTGCTGCTGGCAAGCCATAACCCATGGAGCCATTGGCTGGAGCTAATTGTGTTTTAAAACCACCATAGGGGTAAAAGCGATGGAGCCAGGCGGCAAAATTACCCGCTCCATTCGTCAGTATCGCGTTACGGGGTAATTCATTCGCTAGCTTAGCAACGATCTCTGATAGTTGGACATCCCCTGGAATGGAGTTGGGTTGACTAAAAGCAAGGTAGTCCTTGTGTGCTGCATGCATGCGCTCGGCATTATGTTGCTTACCCATAGTTACGTTTGTTAATGCGAAGCAAAATGCCTCTGGCGAACATGCTAGGGCATAGTCAGCTGCATAAACCCGACCCAGTTCATCAGGACTGGGTAAAACGTGAATGAGTGTTAATGCCGGTTTTGGAACACTAAGAATGGTGTAGCCACCAGTGGTCATTTCGCCTAAACGCTCACCAATAACAAGTAGGACATCCGCCTCTTGAACTCGTTTTACTAGGGCTGGATTAGCAGCAATACCCAGATCTCCTGCAAAGCAAGGATCGTGATTATCAATCAGATCTTGAGAACGAAAACTTGTCGCTACGGGCACTCCTTCCCGATTTGCCCAATGCTTTAATGCATCGCACGCATCTTTGGTCCATGAGCCACCGCCCGCAAGGATCATGCCTCGTTTGGCCTTGGTTAGAGCCTGCATGGCTTCGCTAAATAAGGCTTGGTCTAATCCGGGACTAATAATTTGAGCTTTAGGGCTAGGGTGTTCATGGGCCTGGGCAAACAAAACATCCTCTGGTAGGGCCAACACTACGGGACCCTTGCGTCCAGATTGAGCGAGATGAAATGCATGGGAGATGTATTCATCGATACGATCCGCACGATCAATACTGCCAACCCACTTGGCACACTCAGAGTAAACCTTGCGGTAGTCCATTTCTTGAAAGGCTTCCCGACCTACCATGTCGGTACCCACTTGTCCGATCAGTAACACCATCGGAGTTGAATCTTGAAAGGCTGTATGCACTCCGATCAGGGCATTTGCGGCTCCAGGGCCACGTGTAACCATCAAAACACCTGGCTTCCCAGTTAGTTTGGCATAGGCTTCAGCCATATAGCTGGCGCCACCTTCTTGGCGGCAGGTAATAAAGCGTAGTTTGGAATCGTGATCAACCAGACCGTCAAGAAGAGGCAAAAAGCTTTCGCCAGGAACACCAAAAGCGAATTCAACGCCTTGACGAACCAGGGCATTGGCTAAGATCTTGCCACCATGCATTAAGGTTGACGAGTGATTCATGTCCATTCCTTTACAGATCAATACATTGAAAGCAGTAGTTTACTGATAAGCACTTCAGTAATAGCAAAACTAGGTACATTGATACAAATCCTAAGTATTGATCTTCACCATTAGGGAAATTCAGGAATAGCAACCCATTGAAATTTAAAAGGATGCGGCGCACAATGGTCGCATCGCCGATCAATCAACTAGGGATGAATAATGTCAACTAAAAAAGAAACCTCTTACGAAAATCGTCGCCAATGGATGAAGCTTGGACTGGGGGCTGCCTCCATCGTGACCTTAGGGGCCACATCTTCGGCAGAAGCAGCAAAGCCAAAGACGCCGTTTCAATTAGAGCCAACCTATATTCCGATAGCGAATAGTAGTGAGCAATTTCCCGTTCGTCGTATTTATTGCATTGGGCGAAATTATGCAGCGCATGCACGGGAGATGGGGTCTGACCCAACACGTGAACCACCATTCTTTTTTCAAAAGCCTACCGATGCGATTCAATTTGTTGCCCCCAATAAAATTGTGGATCACCCGTATCCAACCCTAACTAAGAATTATCACTACGAGGTGGAGTTAGTGGCTGCCCTAAAAACTGGTGGTAAAAATATTACGATTGATAAAGCCTTAGACCATGTGTATGGATATGCCCTTGGTTTAGATATGACGCGGCGTGATTTGCAGCGATTTATGGGCGATCAAAAGAAACCCTGGGAAATCGGTAAATCGTTTGATCATTCGGCACCCATTGGCCCCATTTTTCCAGTCAACAAAATTGGGCATCAAAAGAGCGGTTCTATTTCTTTATCGGTTAATGGTGAAGTTCGTCAAAAGGCAAACTTAAACCAGATGATTTGGTCAGTCGCAGAGCAAATTGTGAAGCTATCCGAAGCCAATGAACTGTTCCCTGGTGACATCATTTACTCAGGAACCCCAGAAAATGTGGGTCCTGTGGTGCGTGGCGATATTGTACGTTGCATGCTTGACGGCTTTCCTGATCTAGTCATCAAAATCGTTTAGAAGTTTGGTCTCATAACCGTTTGTCATTTATCCTTGGCAAGCCTTTAATCCATCAAAGCGGTTAACAAATGAAAATCTTCAAACGATGTTTTGGTATTTGCATCCTTTTAATCGCGACCCACGTATTTGCCAATACCGCGAGCGTCTATTTCAATGGCGACATCCTGACGATGGAGGGTGAGCAACCGCAGTATGTTGAGGCAGTCGTAGTGAGGGGTAAGACAATCGCATACGTTGGTAACTTGCGAGATGCCCTAAATGCGGCGGGTACCAATCCCGTCTTGCATGATTTAAAAGGTCAAACATTAATGCCGGGCTTTATCGATGCCTGGGGGCACTTTACCTTGATCGCTCAAAATACCTTGACCGTTAACTTGGGCTATTTTTCAAAAAATCCACCCAGCACCACAAAGCAATTAATCGACCGCTTAAAAGCAGAAGCTCGACCATTCAATGGTTGGATTATTGGTGCCGAGTATGCAGATTCTTTTCTAACCGATGGCCCTCTAACGATTGCGCAGTTGGATAAAGCATTTCCCAATCAACCAGTATTTATTAACAATATTTCCACATTGACGGGGATTGTTAATTCGGCAGGCCTAAAAAAGTTAGGGATTACCAAAGCCACAAAGGTTACACAAGGAATGATTCCCGTTGATCCAAAGACCGGAAAACTCACGGGGGAGTTAATCGGTATGCCCAATGTAGAGGCAACTGCTAGGGTATTTGGTAGGTATTCTGAGGATTTAATTTTGGAGACCTATCGTAAGGCCGAAATGATTTATGCCTCAAATGGATTCACCACAGCGCAAAGTTATGAAACCACCATTGATGATATTCGTAAAATGCGCCAAGCAGTGGACCGTAATTTGATTCGCTTAGATTTGATTGCTTTACCAACCTATGATGTAGTGGATCAATTACTGGCAAGCAATAAAAATTACCCATTTGGTATCTATACCAAGGGTGATGGGGGTTTCAAAGTCGCTGGGATTTTAGTATCCACGGATGGCGCCCCTCAATTGCGTCTTGCGTATTTCTCAAAACCCTATGCCGATACCGTTGGCGTGCCAAAAGGATGGCGAGGTATGGCGATTGTGTCGCAAGATGTTGTGGATCGCTATGCAAAGCTCGCTTATCAAAAGAATATTCAGTATTACGGCTATTCGAATGGCGACGCTGGAATTGATATGACCCTTTTGGCAATATCAAAAGCAATTCGAGAGACAGGCATTACAGAGGACCGTCGTACCGCGATTGCCCACTCCTTTTTTATTCGTGATGATCAATTGGATCAGTACAAAACCAATAAGATTCTTCCCCAATTTATGCCAAACCACATTTGGATGTATGGCGATGTGTACCGAAAAATTTTAGGGGAGGATAGGGCTCGCTCAATGGTGCCCCTCAACTCAGCCCGAGCAAAGGGTATGCAGTTTGGTATTCATAATGACACCCCATCATCTGGTCCGAGCGCTCTATTTACCATTTGGACCTCGGTTAATCGAGTTACCTACTCTGGGACAACCTTAGGGCCTGAGCAAGGCATTGATCCTTATTTTGCACTTCGTGGTTTCACATCGGTTGCGGCGTATCAATACAAAGAAGAGGCCTCAAAGGGCAGTATTACAACGGGGAAGCTAGCGGATTTAGTTGTTCTCGAACGGAATCCCTTAAAAGTGAAGCCAATGGAAATTAAAGATATTCAGGTTGTAAAGACCATCAAGAATGGTCAGGATTTGTACGTTCGTCCATAGTTGGTGCGAATGCAATCCAATGTCAGCGCTGGGACAAGAGCGTTCGATTGATTGCTGGACTTTTTCAAGGCTTAGGCTGTTAGTCGTTTCATCAGTCTGCTTAAAATAGCCTGATTCAGATCAAACACTGGGAGTGGCATATGGCTTCAAACGGACCAACCGTTGCAGAGTATGTGGTCAATCGCTTAGCCGATTTAGGAATAGATCGGGTCTTCGGGGTACCGGGTGACTACTCCTTTCCATTTGATGATGCGATTGAGGCATGCGAGCGGGTCGAATGGATTGTGTGCGCCAATGAGCTAAACGCTGCCTATGCTGCCGATGGCTATGCCCGAATTCAAGGAGCCGCTATCTTATCAACCACCTATGGGGTGGGGGAGTTGAGCGCCATCAATGGCGTGATGGGTGCCAAAGCCCAGCGCTTACCAGTGTTTCATATCGTTGGTGCGCCTAGTACTCAAATCCAACGTCAGGGCTTAATTACCCATCACACCTTGGGTGACGGGGTGTATAACAACTTTCGTCATCTTTCAGAGGCGGCCTGTTGCGTATCGGCCTATCTCACGCCAGATAATGCGATCGCCGAGATGGAGCGTGTGATTCGAGAGGCCTTGCGACAAAGCGCACCAGCTTACATCACAGTTCCCATGGATCTTGCCAAAATGCCGGTGATTGGTAAGCCCGTCAAGGGAATCCTATTGGCTAATATTGAGCGGGCTTGTAGCGACCCCGTTGCACTGGACGCTGCGATTAATTTCATTATTACTAAGATCGAAGCGAGTAAGAACGTTGTGGCATTGCCTACTCATTTACTTGCACGGTATGGAGTCATCGCAAATGCCATCGAGTTTTTTAACCGAAGCAAGATTCCGTTTGCGTGCTCGCCGATGGACAAGGGCACTCTTTCTGAGGCGCACCCAGGCTATCTAGGTATTTATAACGGCGCAGGCTCGAGCCCCAGTCAAGTGAAAGAAATTGTGGAGAGCGCCGACCTGGTGCTGGATATTGGCGGGGTTATTTTTGAGGATTTCAATACCACCTTTTGGTCCGATGCCATCGCATCATCAAAGCAACTCATCATTGGCGATCAGTTTGTGCGCAAGGGTAACACCATCTTTACGGGCGTGGTATTAAATGATGTTTTACAGGGTGTAACTCAGAGAATCAAAGCACGTCCTCAGCCAAGCCCCCTCAATCAGGCCGCAACCCCTGTGGATGCAAAACCATCCGATCCAACCACCTCCGCCAATTTTTATCCCCGTCTACATGCGTTGCTAAAGAGCGGTGATATCTTAGTCGTTGAAACCGGAACTTGCGTTTTGTACACCACGCCAATGCGCTTACCCGATGGAGTTGGTTTCCAGACTCAAACCCTGTGGGGCTCGATTGGATGGGCTACCCCAGCAGCCGAGGGAATTTGCATGGCCAATACTAAAGGCCGAACCATCTTGGTCACAGGTGATGGCTCCCATCAACTCACTGCTAATGAAATCGGAGTGATGGGACGCTACGGAATCAAGCCCATCATTTTTGTATTAAACAATGGCATCTATGGAGTCGAGAACGTATTAAGTGAGATTGGTCCATCCTATGACAATCTAGCTCAATGGAACTACGCACAAATTCCGGGGGCGATGGGTTGCCATACTTGGTTCACGGCGCGCGTGAGCACCGTGGCAGAGTTAGACGCCGCGATTCAGAAAGCCAACACGAGCGATTGCGCCTCATATATCGAAGTGATGATTCCTGCTTCTGAGAGTCAGCCACTGCCAGAGACAGTACAAAACCAAATCTACAAAACCAATATTCCAGGAAGGTCAGCATGACATCATCGAACCGTCGCCAATTTCTACAAACCTCTGCTTTGGGTGTCGCTGCCTCCGTTACTGGAGGTTCAGCACTAGCGCAGACTAGCAATGCATGCACTAAAGCCGTTGCCGAAGCGAAGGCACAGGACGCAAAAACTATTCAGGCATCGACTGCGAGTTGGAATGATGGGCTAGCGCATCCCATTCCATATAAGAACCCTCCGGGTAAGGGCAAGGATCGTGCACTCGTATTGGGTGGTGGCTCGGAGTATATGAGTTCATTCTTGGTGGGGTATTTTCATGCCATGCTAAGTAACGGTGTTAACCTGCGCCTAGCCGATATTGTGGTTGGATCCTCTGCGGGTGCATTACTGGGAAGTGCGTTATTAGGAGGACGCCTTGACCTATTCTCTGCAGAATTCAATCTGCTAGCCGATTACCCCAAAATGATGGCTAAGTTTGTACCAACCAATAAGTTCTCACCCAGTCAAGAGCGCGTCATGAAAATGGGTATAGCGGCCAAGGATGGTAGTCCAGCAACTATTCAGGCGATTGGGCATGCAGCGATGGCAGCCAAATCAATCCCACAGGATAAGTTTGAGATGAACATCAAAGTATTTCTGGGCGATCTAAAAACGATACCACCCAAGATGTACATCACGACAATTGATTGCTACACCGGTGAGCGCTTAGTGATTGCCCCAGACTCGGGCGTGCCAGTTGCAACTGCGGTTGCCGCCAGTGCATCTGCTCCCGGCGTCACCGGGCCGACCTGGGTGAAAGATCGTGTTTGTATGGATGGCACGATTGGCTCGACAGAGACCCATTGCGATGTGGTCGCCGGTTCAAAGCGTGCCTTAGTCTTTGCTTTGGCCGATACGATTGCCCAAGAGAAGGCGGGCTTACGTCTTAATCATTTGCCCAACACCATCTTGCAAGAGGTAAAAGATTTAGAAGCCGGTGGGACCAAAACGAAATTAGTTGTGGTTGGAATGTTGCCAGGTCGTAAAACTCTGAGTGTGGTGGATCCTGGCATCATGGCTCCTGCGATTAAGTTTGGCTACGATCGCGGTATGCAAGATCTCCCAGAGATGAAAAAGTTCTGGGCCTAATAAACGATCGCTAGTATTACAGTAGTGCGCCGCGCGCTGCAATCGGCCAGATGGCCTCGACCCGATCTCCACGAATCGCGATTAACTCATCGTACAGATTAACGGTCGGGTCGCAATGCCCCGGCACGAGCATCACATAGTCGCCAAGCTTTAGGGTGCTGTCGGGCGTAAGCTCCAGAACCCCATGCTCATCGGAGGCCTTTAGGTACTTGGCATCGGTGCGCTGCCAAACCACTGGCATCCCAGAGTCAACACTCGATGCTTTCAGGCCAGCATCGACCACCGCACGATTGGCATTCGGGTGACTAAGAACAGCAGTTTTAACAAATAAGGCATGCTCAAAGGGCAGGTCGCTAGGATCGCGTTGATTAGTAGCGTAATCACGATCCATCAAGATATAGGACCCCGCTTGCACTTCATTAAATAGCTTGGAGTGACTCTCGAGCATGACCGAGCCAGTCCCCGCACCCGAGATCCGCTCCACCGCAATCCCCACACCCTCAATCGCCGCTTTAGCCGCCGCCGCTTTGGCGCACACCTTTGCAATGGCTTGTTGGCGCTCTTCGGGCAATCGATAGTGCTGGGCACTACCGTGATAACACTGTAGGCCCATAAAGTTTAAGTAGGGCGCAGCAGTAATTTGTTGAGCCATTGCCACTGCGCGCTCAATCGATGCTACGCCGCAGCGACCCATGCCCACATCAATTTCAAGATAGACATCAATCGTCACTTGACGCGCTGCGCTAGCACGTGCAAAGGCACTGATTTGATCTTCGTGATCCACGAGCACCCCAATACGTGCGCGCGCAGCTAAGTCAAGGGCATGCGCTACTTTTTTCTGACCCACCACTTGATTGGTAATGAAGATATCCGATACACCCGCATCGACAAAGACTGCTGCCTCACTAACTTTCTGGCAACAAATGCCCACTGCGCCTAACTCAATTTGACGCAAGGCAATCTCAGGGCACTTATGACTCTTGGCATGAGGGCGCAATCGCACACCGGCCCTCGAGACCGCATCTTGTAGCAGCTTCATATTGCGCTCAAATGCATCAAGATCCAGAACTAAAGCCGGAGTATCAACCTGATCAATATGATCGCCTACGCGTGCTGCTTTCCAGGGTGCCATGTCTCTCTATTCTTTATCAAATCGCATTCACGCAATCGCGTGATGCGTTATGAACTCATTCTAGATCAGATAAAACCGTGCAATCAAAGTAATAAATACTGTAATTTTGTCTAATATAATTTACATTCTTAATCTATTGTCAAAAAACTTAATCTCATGAAATCAAGCTCTTCCAATCCTTTTCATCGTGGCTTACAGGTAATTTTGGTCGCCTCTAGCTGTATGGTGATTGGTACGGCATCAGCCAATGCCGATAATCCGATTCCCACCGTAGCCGACCAATGGCGTGTTGAAGTAAGCCCTTATGTCTGGGCCCCAGGCATCAAAGGCACGATGGGTTTTGATAATGGCTTGGCACGATCTGCCGACTTTAATTCGAGTAATGTTCTTAGTAATCTCAAATCAGGTGGCATGATTGCTGCAGAAGCGCACTACGGCAAGTGGGGAATCATGGGTGATTTGGTTTCGGCAACCCTCCAGCATTCAGGTTCGATTCCGGTTGCAGGGGGCGCTGCTACCGTTGCTGACAAAATTACTCTGCAACAAACCATCTTGACCGGTGCAGCAACGTATACCTTTGTGAACACCAAGAATACGTATGTGGATGGATTGCTCGGTGTTCGTGCGATCGACGTGACTGCAACCTTAAATGGTAATTTAGTGGGTACCTCAGAGAAAGAAACGATTTCGAAGACCACCTCGACCGTTGATCCGATTATTGGTGCTAAAGGACGCTATCGCTTAGCCGATTCAAGCTGGTATGTCCCGTTCTATGGCGATATTGGTAGCGGTGGCGGTACCACGAATGTCACATGGCAAGCCATGATTGGTGTGGGCAAATCCTTTGGTAAGTTAATTGATGCCTCATTGAGCTATCGTGCCTTGTACTACGATATGAAAGCCGGCGGTGTATTGCAAAAGACTACCATGCAAGGCCCTCAACTTGCGATTACCTTCAAGTTTTGATTCCTGAGACCAATTTATGAAAACCAAAAAAATCGTTAGCGCCATTCTCTTCTCGGGATTTTTATCGGGGACTGCAATCGCACAACAGGCCGCACCTAGCCCATCGACTGGCCCAGCAAAGGGAATAGACACGGTTGATATTGCTAAAAAATTAGCAAACCCGATTGCAAACATGATCTCGGTGCAAACCCAGTATCAGTACAGTCGTGGGGTGGGCGTGAACCAAGCCGGCTCGGAGCAAAGTTTGTTATTCCAGCCGGTCTTGCCATTTGACTTAGGCGGTGGCGATACTTTTATTGTGCGACCCATTGTGGCTGGCGTTCGTGAAATCAATGTGCAAGGCACGAGTGGCTCGTCATTTACCGGTTCTGGTATCGCCAGCGTTACCGTCGAATCCTTTTATGCACCGAATACCAACTCCTCATGGATCTGGGGTGTTGGTCCCTACGCCATTTCGCCATCAGGCAATAGTGGTAAGTTTGGTTCGCAACAAACGGGTGCTGGTGTGACCGGTGTCGTACTTAATCGTCAAGGCCCATGGACCTATGGCTTACTCGCTTATCAATCGTGGGAAGTGGGCGGCAATCCCGCCTTCGGCACTCAAAATAATCTCTACGGTCAGCCCTTTGTTGCCTACACCAATAAACAGGCATGGACTTTCTCAACGAATATGGAAGCGCTTTATAACTACGATACTCGCCGTACCTCTAATCCGCTCTATGCAGGAGTCTCAAAAGTGGTGGTGATTGATGGTTTGCCATTTTCCTTTAGCGCTGGCCCAATGTATTACGTGAGTAATACACCCGGCGGTCCATCCGGATGGGGTGCTAGAGCAACTGTGACCCTAATTATTTTGAAGTGATTTCTCTTATATATACCTAGCGTAATTATTTCTTCAGGTTTCTTATGATCAAACTATTTTCTATTCTGGTAGTCAGTGCTCTATTCATCGCTCCAATTTCGGTAGTGCATGCCAATCCACCCATGCCCGCGTTTTATGCCGATGTTATGAAAATGAAACCCGAAGGTAAATTGGGTCAAGTCATCAAACAAGAGAAGATTGATACCTCGATCAAGGGTGCGCAGGCCTGGAGGATTGCTTACATTTCATCGGATGTTGCCGGTCGTAGGACCATCTCCACTGGCGTGATTATGGCACCCGTTGGGCCTGCTCCAAAGGAAGGAAGACCCATTTTGGCTTGGGCTCACGGTACCACTGGCTCTGCGCAAAATTGCGGTCCATCGCAAATTATTGATCCAACCCGTGCACTGAATCAGTATTTCTTAATGGATGGAAATTCCTGGACCGACTTTGGGATCCCTAATGGGCAGGAGTTTATTAATCAAGGTTATGTCGTTGTAGCCACTGATTATCAAGGCCTTGGCGGTGGTGGGAAGCATCAGTATGCCGTTGCGCAAACGAATGGTCGCGATGCCATCAACTCAGCGCGCGCCGCCAGCTCCATGAAAGAAGTGGGCGCGGGTAAAAAGACCGTGATCTATGGCTGGTCTCAGGGTGGTGGTGCCACGATCGCAGCAGCGAGCCTTCCTGAGTATCAGTCTCAAAAGGGTACTGCGGCCGATGATTTGCAATACCTCGGATTTGTGGCTTTGGCACCAGATGATGTCGCCGTGATGTTGCCGAATATTCCTAAGGACGAAGCGGCTGCAAAAAAACTCATGAATGGATTTACGCAAGCCAACGTTCCCAACATATTTTTGTTTGCCCATTACGTGATGGGGTTATGGGGTACTCAGGCTGCTTTTCCAGATTTGAAGTTAACCGACATGTTGACTACTGAGGGTGCAAACGTTGTTGAGAAGCTCGCCATGAATAAATGCGTTCATGTGCTAGCTGATTCGTTTAACTATGCCTATGGCGACAACTATAAGTCGCTCTTAAAGCCTGAGCCAAGTAATACACTGGCATGGCTTAAAGCATTTGTCGATGGTAGTGTCAAGCCAGTAAAACCTGTGGCACCGGTCATTATTTATTGGGGCACCAAGGATACCGCGGTTCCTCCCATCATGCACGAGCTCTATCAAAAGCAGATGTGTGCAAAGGGCGCGAATGTTGCGCGTATCCAATTACCTGGAGAGCAAACGCACTTTGCGACTCCGGGTGTTTCAGCCCCAATGTATCTTGAGTGGGTGAAAGATCGTATTGCGGGCAAGCCCTTGGCCAATGCCTGCCCCAAAAGCTAAGGGATCGCTCATGATGTCATCGAAACCCTTGCTTATCATGGTGAGGGTTTAGTTTCTCAACTTACTTATTTATTACTATGCAACGTCGAACCTTTCTAAAAACATCTGCCTTGGCTGCACCTGCAGTCGCAAGTGCTTTCTATGGATCTACTGCTCAGGCTCAAGGCTTTGCTCAAAAAGCTCAGCAGATCTCAGAGAAGATCTTTGCAAATGACGGCCTGTCGATTCCCATTGCGACGACCCCAACGGTTTCTCCCTTCGCAAAAGGCCTCGACCGTACGCTAGTCTTAGGTGGTGGTGGGGAGTATTACATTGCCTGGTACTGCGGGTTCTTTCATGGTTTATTGGAGGCTGGCCTTGACATGGCAGGCTTGCCTCAAATGGTCGTGGGAACCTCAGCGGGTTCGTACATGGGTTCATCGCTGTTGTCAGGACACTTCAAACGTCTTCGTACGGAAATGGATTTCTTTGGCGAGTTCCCCAAGATTTTTGCCAAGCTCGCCCCGACAACAAATCCCAATACAAGTCAGCTCAGAGCAATAGAAATTAATATGAGTGCGACCGATGGCAGCATTGAGACACGTCAGGTAATCGGACGCGCCGCACTAGCAGCGGATAACCGCATAAATGGCTCCCGTGTTGAAGCACTCGCAGCATTGCTCACTGGCGATAGTAAAACGGATTGGCCAACACCCAAAATGTTTACGACAGCGATTGATTGCTATACCGGTGAACGGCTAATCGTAGGTCAAGCCAATGCTCGTAAGAATAAGATTCCCTTAGCTCACGCCGTCGCAGCAAGCAGCTCGCTACCCGGAATCGTGGGGCCTACCTTGCTAGGTCAGCGCTACGGTATGGATGGTGGGATGTGCTCTAACCCAGCCCATGTCGATGTAGTGGCTGGATCAAAACGTGCTCTAGTCATTACTCTGACCGATGGGGTGACCGGTCCTATTTTGACGAAGATTCCGCATCCAATGGCACAAAACATCAAGGACATTGAAAGTGTGGGCACGAAAGTGAAGTGGATTGTGGCTGGCGCGCCAGACGGAATTAATCTAACCGATCCTCGTCAGATCCAACCTGCGCTGAAAGCAGGGTATGAGCGTGCCAAGAAGGAAGCAGCTCAAATCAGGGCTTTTTGGGCTTAGTCGCTTTTGTTAACAAAGTGTCACTTGTATTTTGTATGATTTGATTTCAACCGCTTGTTTTTGTATGTCTTTATTTAGAAAGATCCAATGACCTTGCTTAGAAAAATACTCACCATTGCTCTCATGGGCTCCGCCTCTTTCGCCTTTGCTAAAGGCAATGCCGATACCATTTTTTATGGTGGCCCGATTGTGACCGTCAACCAGAAAAATGATGAGGTCCAAGCCTTAGCAGTTCAGGGTGGCAAGATTGTGGCGGTGGGCAATAAAGATACGGTCATGAAAGACTGGCAATCCAAAACGACGCAGATGGTCGATCTCAAGGGTCAAACCTTAATGCCAGGGTTTGTTGAGCCTCACGTTCATATCTTGATTACCTCGGTCTTTGAGGGCTTGGGACTCAATCTCAGTAATTTCACCTTACCGTATGACACTAAAGAGACCTTAATTGCCAAGATGAGGGCGCATCTGAAGAATATTCCGAAGGGTGGTTGGCTGTTTGGCTTTGGAGTGGACCCATCGCGTACTTCACCTTTTATGGCAGAGCTGAATGCCGATGACCTCGATAAAGTGTCGAAGGATGTACCAATCTTTATCGTTAACCAGTCTGGTCACATTGGCTACGTCAATCGCAAAGCCCTTGAGCTCGCTGGTGTGACCGATAAAACCCCAAATCCCAAAGGTGGGGGCATTTATGTGAAAGATGCCAGCGGTAAGCTGACTGGTAAGTTGGTTGAGCCGCCATCGTACTTGCCATTCATGGCCAAAATGCCCAACCCCTCTGAAGCCGAGTTAATTGGCGCCATATTGGGAACGATGCGCAAAATGGCATCGGTTGGTGTCACCACTGCTTCAGAGATGAGCGTGGGAGGTAATTTTGGAGTCGATCAAGAAATCGCGATTTACAAAGGGATCTTTGCTAAAAACCTGTCACCCATTCGGGTTCGGGGTTATCTCTTTAGCGAATCGATGCCGCCAGGCTACAAAACCATTAAACCAAACGAAGGTGATGATCGTTTGCGATTTATCGGAATCAAATACATCTCAGACGGTTCAACCCAAGGCTTAACTGCAGCACTGCGCGAGCCCTATACCTATCCAAAAGGAAGTTCTTGGAGCGGAGCACTTAATTTCAAAGACGATGAGATCTACAACTCGATGAAGTCATACTTTGATCAAGGTTGGCAAATCTCAACCCATTCCAATGGTGATAAGGCCATTGATCAAACCCTCAAAAGTTATACCAAACTCTTGGCGAACAATCCAAAGCCACAAGATCGCCGTCTACGTATTGAGCATTTCACGGTGAACCATCCAGAACAAGTTAAGCAAACCGTGAAACTCGGGGTGATTCCAAGTTTTACGATTGGTCACGTCGACTATTGGGGCTCGGCTTTTCATAACCACATCATCGGTGAGAAGCGTGCCAACCGTATTGATCCCGCTGCAGAGATCAAGCGCGCAGGTGGCAAGTTCACATTGCATAGCGATACACCAGTTTCTAATGTTGGTCCGCTGAACTACATTACCGAGTCGGTCACGCGAATGTGGCAATTGCCGCCCACCAAGGTTTTAGGTCCTGATCAAGCCATTTCAGTGGACGATGCGATTCGAGCAGTTACCATTGATGCGGCTTATCAGATCTTCGCCGATCAATTGGTTGGTAGCTTAGAGCTTGGTAAGCAGGCTGATTTGGTGATTCTGGAAAAGAATCCACGTAAAACCAAGCCCGAAGAGATCCGCAACATCAAAGTGATCTCGACCTGGATCGATGGTAAGCAGGTTAGCCTAAAGTAAGCACCAGAAAGATCAATTGAGCTTTTGATGGATTAGCACCGAACGCAAATTTTTCTTCGGTGCTATCGTTATCACTCCGTCATAAAGAGTGATTTGCCATGAGTTATGAGCTTGTTTGGTTTAAGCGCGATCTGCGTTGGGAGGATCATGCTGCCTTAGCTCATGCCGCACGTCGTGGACCGGTTCGCTGCATCTATATTGTTGAGCCAGGCCTCTGGCAGCAAGCCGATATGGCTTTGGGCCATTTTGGATTTATTACCGAGTCTTTAATTGACCTCGATGCAGAACTCCGAAAGCAGGGCGGTGGTCTTGAGGTGTTCACCGGCGATGTAATCGAGATTCTCGATAAAGTCTGGCAACACCATCCTTTTACTGGGCTGCATTCGCATGAAGAGACCGGTAATCAATGGACCTATGATCGCGATCGACGCATAGGACGTTGGTGCCGCGATCATCACATTCCGTGGCATGAGTACCCACAGTTTGGTGTGGTGCGACGCCTAAAGAGCCGAAATGCGTGGCAGGCAGCGTGGGAGCGTCAGATGGCAAGCCCACCAGAAACAGTTCCACCACTCGCATTCTGGAATCACTCGATACCACCCTTGCCAGTAATCAATCCTCCAGCGCATCTTCAACATGATCCACCACGGCGTCAGCGAGGCGGTCGTAGCCTTGCACTCAAAACCTTGGATAACTTTTTGATGCATCGCAGTCAGCGTTATCGGGGCGGTATCTCATCGCCTGTTACTGCCCCACAGGCATGTTCGCGTATCTCCACCTACCTGGCCTATGGTTGCCTAAGCATGCGCGAGGTCGTGAGTCGTACACGGTCAATGATCACTGAAGAGGGGATTTCAGTAAGACAAAAGGCAGGCTTACGGGCGTTTCTGAGCCGTTTGTATTGGCACTGCCATTTCATTCAAAAGCTTGAGAGCGAGCCTGAGATTGAATGGCGCAATATGCACCGTGGTTACGATGGTCTGCGTGAGAATGACTTTAATTATGAACACTTTGAGGCATTGAAAGCAGCGCGAACTGGTTGGCCAATGGTTGATGCGTGTGTGGTGATGTTGCGCGAGACCGGTTGGCTCAATTTTCGGATGCGCGCGATGCTGGTCTCGGTCGCTGCTTACCCCCTATGGCTGCATTGGCGCCCCGTGGGCGAATGGCTAGCCACCCAATTTTTGGATTACGAACCGGGGATTCATTGGAGCCAACTGCAAATGCAATCGGGTACCACCGGAATCAACACCACCCGGGTCTATAACCCGATTAAACAAGCCATGGATCATGATCCTACTGGCGAGTTTGTGCGCACCTGGTTACCAGCAATGCGCAAAGTGCCAGATACCTATCTTTTTGAGCCCTGGAATATGCCCCAAGCTTTGCAAGAGCAATTTGGTATTCGGGTGGGCTTTGAGATTCCCTTGCCGATTGTGGATTTGGCGATTGCCACCAAAGAGGCCAAGTCACGGCTTTATGGACGCCGACAGCTTGCTGAAGTCCGAATCGCTAAACAGGCAGTCCTAGAAAAGCACGGCTCTCGCAAGACCATGCATCGGACTCGGGCAAAGGCTGCCCCAGAGAAGGCGCAACTGGGCTTTGACTTTTAACGAGCGCCACAAAATAGCATGACGATCAGTGAGGGTGATCGACCTCCTGCATGAACAGATGGATTTTGGTATGCTGGTTTCATCATTTTGGAAGCTTCCCATGAAACCTACCCGCATCCCAACAGCCTTATTGAGTAGCTTGTTGCTTGTAATATCCAGCCCAGCTTTGGCTACCGTTAGCAGCGATCCAATCGCTAAAAATTGCATTGCCCAGCAACTGCGCAATCATCAAAACGTGAAGAACAAAAGCCTCGAGGCCAGTGACTTTAATAATTACTGCACGTGTGTGGCACGCGTGGTGCGTAATTTGGCCAATGATCATCAATTAAGTGAACTCAATACACTAACCAATCAAGCCAAGCCGGAGTGGCTCAAAGCGATTGAGCGTAATGCTCAAAAGCAATGCATGGTCGATCCCAACGCTAAGCTGCAATCGACTTAAAGCATTATCGTGGGCTGTTCGATCTATTGGTTTAGAGCAGACCTGCGTCTTCTGGATAATCCCCAATTTGTAAACGCCTGCCAACACTCAGAAAGTCTCTTACCGGTTTTTATATTTCCTTCACAAGAGCAAACACTATGGGGATTTGAGCGAGCAAGTAAGCAACGCGCTCTATGGCTGCACCAGAACCTTCGTGATTTACAAAAATCACTAGAAGAGAAGGGCTCAACACTACTCGTTCTAGAGGGCGAGCCAAAGAATGTCTTGCCAGCACTTTGCATAGAGGTCGGTGCCGATGTCATTTATTGTGAGGCAATCGCCGCTCCCGAAGAGCAATCCGATATTTTGGAGCTGCAAAGAGCAGGACTAACCATCAATACCCAGTGGCAATCAACAATGCTCGATCCAAAAACTCTGGGCATGGATGTTCAAGAGCTACCCGATGTCTTTACTAACTTTCGACAGGCGGTCGAAAAACGTCGACTGCGATACGCTGAGCCGGTTGCTAGACCCCAATCAATTCCGCCCTTACCAGCCAAGCTAACAAAGCAAGACCCGATTTCAGAGCTTACAACCTCGCTCTTCGTAAACGGCGGTGAGTCCCAAGCGCTGACCCACCTTGAGCAATACTGTGAACGACGCTTGCCAGACTCCTATAAAGAGACCCGTAATGCCTTAAGTCAATTTGATGCGTCCAGTAAGTTTTCACCTTGGTTAGCAGTCGGATCAATCTCCGCACGCACGATTGCAAAACGGATCCATCGCTATGAGGATCGGTATGGGGCCAATGATGGCAGCTATTGGCTTTGGTTTGAGCTCTTGTGGCGTGATTACTTTCGCTTTCTGATGCTGAAATATGGCAAGCGCTTATTTAGTCCGAAGGGATTGAGTCAGCGAACACCGAATACTGTTGACCCCGAACTCTTTACACAGTGGTCTACTGGGACGACGGGAGTTGATTTGATCGATGCGGGGATGCGCGAGTTAGCCGTCACGGGTTTTCTATCCAATCGCATGCGCCAAATTGTGGCGAGTCACTGGGTCTATGCGATGAACGGTAACTGGCAGGTGGGCGCAGCCTGGTTTGAGTCCTGCCTGATTGACTATGATGTGTATAGCAATCAAGGCAACTGGCTATATGTGGCGGGTCATGGCACTGACCCACGGGGTGGTAGAGCCTTTAATGTCGCCAATCAAATTGCGCAATATGATGCAGACGGTTCTTATCGAAAACGCTGGTTGGATTAAATGATTTCTACTAAAAAACGGGTTGCCATCATCGGTGCGGGTATTGCTGGACTCTCCTGCGCCGGGGAGCTAGAAGCCCATGGCTTTGCAGTCACACTCTTTGACAAGAGTAAAGGCGTGGGTGGTCGCATGAGCCATCGCTACTTTGGCGATTGGGAAGCCGATCATGGTGCCCAGTACTTCACGGCGCGCGATGCTCTATTCAAGGAAGAAGTTGCTCAGTGGGTACAAGCCGAAGTCGCCAAACCATGGTCAGGTCGGATTGTGACCTTCAGTCAAGGCAATACCATTGATAAACCATCGGATGCAACGCGCTATGTCGGCATTCCAGCAATGACCTCCCCTGCGAAGTATTTAGCAAACCGCCTACAGGTACTAACGCAACATACGGTGGTGGATGTGCATCGTATCAATGATCTCTGGAAGATCACGACCAAAGAACACGGTCAAATCCCTGAGGCATTTGAATACCTCGTACTCGCGATTACGTCGGTGCAAGCTGAACGCTTAATTGGCAAATACTCTGCCAACTTAAAAGCGATTTGCCAGGAAGTAGTGATGCTGCCCTGTTGGACACTGCTTGCCTATCTGAAAGAGCCTCTTCATTTAGCATTCGATGGCGCGTTTGTGGAAGGCAGTGTGTTCTCTTGGTTGGCGCGTGATAACTCCAAACCCAATCGCCCCGTGTATGAGACCTGGGTAGCGCAAGCCAGTCACGCATGGTCTGCGGCGCACGTCGATCACACCCAGTTTGAGATCGAACCCATCTTGATTAAAGGATTTCAGGAACTCACTGGAGTGGAGCCCGATTTACACCAAAGCCATTTGTGGCGTTACGCCAAACTCGAGCAGCCCAATGAGCGTGAGTTTGCCCTTGATCCATCCATTGCGGTGGGGATGTGTGGCGATTGGTTGAAGAACTCGACCGTTGAGGGTGCTTGGCTGAGTGGCTATCGCTTGGCACAGCAACTAAAGCAGACCCTCTAATTACCAGGGAATCACTTCGCCACTGTAAGACCGAAACGTTCCAGAGTCCTCGGTATTGACTTTCAGTAGAACGGCTAAGATTTCATTGGCGGCTTGCTGAGGGTCACGACCAATTTCTTCACCCCGAAACGGTTTGGATAAATTGGAGTTCACAGTACCCGGATGGATGGCAATCAAAGCAACTCTAGGCATGGTACGTTTGAGTTCGATCGCAGCGGTTTTAATCAGCATATTAAGTGCCGCTTTAGAAGAGCGATAGCTATACCAACCCCCTAAACGGTTATCGCTAATGCTGCCCACCTTGGCTGACAGCGTGGCATAAATACCACCCGCAGGATTTAAGAGCTTTGTGAACTGACTAATCGTCAGTGCAGGCCCAATTGCATTCACTAAAAACTGTTCTTGGAGCTGCGCCGCACGCAGATCCGCTAAGCGCTTTTCGGGGGACACGTTCTGATTGTGCAAAACCCCGATGGTATTAATAATCAGATCAAAGGGCCGGTGGGCTGCTAGTGCTTCGGCTGCTGTGGCGATTGTGCTTGGGTCAGCGTAATCAATGGATGGTATCGATCCTCGATGGATTCCCATCACCTCAGCACAGTTGGAATGCATTTGGAGAGTAGAGACCAGGGCGGAGCCGATGGTCCCCGATGAGCCAATGACAAGCGCCCGAAACGGTTTCTGGAGGAGGGTCATGCGAGCTGACTGTACCTGATTTTGTAAATTCGTGTTTAATCCTTAGGATGAGCACACTTGATCCATCTGAGTTATCGCGTATTGTTGAGATGGCGTGGGAAGACCGCACGCCCTTTGAAGCAATCCAGGCTCAGTTTCAGCTAAGTGAGCCCGAGGTCAAAGCCTTAATGCGTAGTGTTCTAAAGCCGAGCTCCTATCGTCTGTGGCGTGCGCGAGTTACAGGACGACAAACCAAGCATCGGCAACTGCGTGACCCAGATGTGCTGCGGGCTTACTGTCCAACCCAATACAAATACAAATAAGTCGATGAACCCTAATCTCAGTCTTTATCTGGTCTGCGGCATGATCGGCATCATGGTGTTCTTTACCATCGCCGTAGCACCCACAGTATTTAAGGTGCTGCCTCAAGAGTGGGCAAGTAAATACGTGCGTAATTTCTTCCCAAAGTACTACGCCTTCTTAGGAGCGGTCTCGATCATCGCCTCCTTCGTAGCAACGGACACTTTAAGCATGGGATTGTTGGTGGGGTGCGCTGCCTTATTTTTTATCTCCCTATGGGTGCTAACTCCAGCGATTAACCGCGCATCGGATCAAGGGAATAAGAAAAAATTTGGGATTTTGCACGGCGCGAGTGTCGTAGTGAACTTCATCCAGCTTGGGATCTTTGTTTATCTAGTTTGGTGACACGACCGATAATTCCCCTAAAAATAGTCAGCCAATTCGTTTTCAGCACATTTAAGAAATTCCTGATAGCGTAGTCCTATTGTCATAAGGAGTACTACGTATGAAACGCATTTTTCTCTTCCTCATTACCAACATTGCCATCATGTTGGTGATCACCATCATCATCAATATCTTTGGCCTAGGCCAGGTTTTGGATGAGCAGGGTGTTGGCCTTGATCTCACCTCTTTACTAATGCTCTCAGCGGTTGTCGGTATGACCGGCTCCTTTATCTCGCTGGCACTTTCCAAAACCATGGCGAAACACTCAACCGGTGCGTATGTGATTGAGCAACCCCGCAATGAACAGGAGCAGTGGCTGGTCAATACGGTGGCACGGCAAGCCAAGGAAGCGGGTATTGGTATGCCCGAGGTAGCAATCTATGACTCGCCAGACATCAACGCCTTCGCTACGGGGATGATGCGAGACAGTTCCTTGGTGGCAGTCAGCACCGGCTTGTTGCATGGCATGACCCGTGATGAGGCCGAGGCGGTATTGGCTCATGAAGTAAGTCACGTCGCAAATGGCGATATGGTGACCTTGGCACTGATTCAAGGCGTTATTAATACCTTCGTCTTCTTCCTCTCACGCGTGATTGGTCATATTATTGATCGTGCTGTCTTTAAGACCGAGCGTGGTCATGGTCCTGCCTATTGGATTACTACCGTTGTTGCGCAGTTGGTCCTAGGTATCTTGGCAAGCGCTATCGTGATGTGGTTTAGTCGTCAAAGGGAGTACCGTGCCGATGCCGGCGCAGCTTACCTTGAAGGCAAGCAAAAGATGATTCGGGCGCTCGAGCGCTTACAAAAGTCGATCAATGAACCGCATTTGCCTGAGCAGTTAGAAGCCTTTGGTATTTCAGGGGGTATGGGCACTGGACTCAAGCGCCTGTTTATGAGCCATCCACCATTGGACGAGCGCATCGCCGCCTTGCGCAATATGCCTGATTAGAATTGTCTTCAGTTTGTGCGGATTAATTTCATTTTTTGTACCCTGACTTAAATGATGCAGATTCGTAAGTCGCAGGAGCGGGGCTATGCCGATCATGGCTGGCTCAAGAGCTTTCACTCCTTCTCATTTGCTAATTACTACGACCCTAAATTTATGGGGTGGGGTAATTTGCGCGTGATCAACGAGGATCGAATTGATCCCGGAACTGGATTTGGTGAGCACAGCCATCGGGATATGGAAATTATTAGCTATGTTCTCTCAGGCGAGTTGGCACACAAAGACAGTATGGGGAATGTCAAATCCATCCCGCCAGGCGATATCCAACGCATGAGCGCAGGGACTGGTGTTACCCATAGCGAGTTCAACTATGCCAAGGATCAAACGACACACTTTTTGCAGATTTGGATTCAGCCCAAATTTACGGGGGTCAAACCAGGCTACGAGCAAAAAACGATTCCAGCCCAAGATAAGGATGGTAAGTTGCGCCTCTTAGCTTCCATCGATGGAGCAGGGGATTCGATCACCATCAATGCCGACGCCAAGCTCTATGCAGGAACCTTTGATGGTAATCAGCATGCAACTCTAGCAATGGATCCCAACCGTAAGGCTTATGTTCACCTCATCAAAGGTGCACTAACGGTAAACGGACAGCGCTTAAGTGGTGGCGATGCTGCCATGATTACTAACGAGTCACGCATTGAGATCAACCAAGGAGAGCATGCGGAGGTGCTTGTTTTTGATCTAGCAGCTTAGGGTAATTGGGTTGAAATAGGGTACCCGTTGCTTAATGCGTACCTCGATTGAATGTTAGAATTTTAATCAACTCCTTTTCCACCATTCCCTATGACTGATTTGATGCCAGTATTGCCTCTGTGGGTCGATGTCACAGCGATGTCAACTACTGCGCTCTATGGTGCTGCTACTGCACGTAGTCGGAATGTTCCGATTTCTGGAACATTAATTGCAGGAATTTTATGTGGCGCTGCTGGAGGTATGGTGCGTGATTTACTATTAGGCTTGGAGCCAGTTGCAATCACGGGCCCATATTATTTGCCTTGGATCTTATTTGCCTCTGTCTTGGGTGCATTTTTCTTTTACCGCTTCATCTCTCAAGAGCTTCCATATTTAGTGCTTCGTGGAGTTGCGATTGGTCTACTGATTGCAATTGGCTGCCAAAAAGCACTCATTCATGAGGTTCCCTTTGTGTCCATCATTCTGTGTGGGGTACTGACAGCAACAGCAGGGGGGATGGCGTTAGATGCTTTAACTGGGCATCGCTCTGCAGTGTTTAGTCAAGCCCATTGGTTTGCAACCGCACTCATCATTGGAAGTTTGATATTTTATGGTTTAACGATTACCACCTCGTTCTATGTTGCAACAGCAATTGCAGTTATTGTCACCGCCTCGTTATATGTAACCAGTGTTATCCGCAAGTGGCCTTCCCCCAAATGGCCCAATGAGGGTAACGATATGTCTGCCTAATAGGATCCATACCATGCAAGAGCCATTTAAGGTCGCCGCCATTGAATTTAATCCAGAGTTCATGGAGTTTGAGAAAAACATCACGGCTGCAGCAGCCATTGCTGAGGAGGCTGCTAAAAATGGCGCACGTCTAATTGTGATGCCAGAGGCTGCGATCTCGGGTTACATCTACCGGGATCTAGAGCAATTTTTGCCCTATATGGATTCGGTGCCAGGTAAGACCACCGATGCACTATCCCAAATCACCGCTCGCTATCAGTGCTATATCGCCATTGGCATTGCAGAGATTGATCGCGATACTGGCTTGACCTACAACACTGGTGCGCTGATTGGTCCCAAAGGATTTATTGGTAAATACCGCAAGAATGGCTTAAATCCCTCTGATATCTTATGGTTTGTTCCTGGAAATACGGGCTACCCAGTGTTTGAGACCGAGCTTGGTCGTATCACCATGATTATTTGCTATGACGATACCTATTGGGAGCCCGCTCGAGTGGCTGCTCTGAAGGGGTGCGACATCATCGCCTACATTTGCTCATCCGATCGTGTACTGCCAGAGCTAGGTGCAGAGGCTGCAAGTAAACATTCCACCATTGCGGCAGTTCAGCATCAATCTGCTTGGAATGGCTTGGCCATGGTGGCGGCGGATCGTAATAATGCCGAAAGCAACCCCACAACTGGTATTACAGTCACTTATGGAGGCTCAGCCTCAATTTGGCAAGCCGATGGCGAGCGCATTGCGCATGCCCCCGCAACGGATTACTCCAAAACCATGACCAATAAAGCCAGTATTATCTATGGCACGATTGATCCTGCGAAGTTTAATAATGATCAGAAAAAAACACTCGAGCATCGGCGCCCAGAGCTCTATAAAGACCTTGCTTTCTATCGAGCGCCCACCGATGGAGCCGCGACCAAGTCACCAAGCGAGGTAACAGCTCGAGCAGTGCAATACCGTATTGATGCCAATGATTTTGATGGCAATCTCAATCGTTGTGATGGATTGATTAAAAAGATACAAGCTCTATCAGCAACCTCCAATCTCGTCGTCTTACCAGCGTATTCATTTTGTGGTCCGGTATCAAAAGATAATGTTCAGGCCATTGCTGAAAAGCGATTGGGCAAATCAACGCAAGCTGCGAGTGACTTTGCGGTACGACTCAAGTCCCACCTGGTAGCCTCCTTTATTGAGAGTGAGAACGGAGTATATTTTCATACGGCAGTATTGTTGGGACCAGACGGCAAGTTGATTGGCCATTACCGACAGACCCATCTGGATCCGTCACAGAATGCCTTCCTTGCCGCAGGGGATGATTTGCCCGTTTATCAAACCTCGATCGGAAAGATTGGGATGCTGCTCAATGATGATTTCCGTTTTCCAGAAGCATCGGGTGTCTTAGCATTGCGTCGTGCCGATTTAATTGCGGCACCGGTCTCTTGGTCTGGACAGTATGGTGCGCGATTACAAGATGCTGCCGGACTATTCGATCATCCTAGCGCAAGTAACACCATGATTTTCTGGTACGCCGCCGCTAAGACCTCGCAGGCTTATACCGTAGTTGCGAACGCGGTGGATAACGGTTGCTTGGGCTCAAGTGGTATTTTTACGATCAATCCAATTGACTCCTTGGAGATTCCGCAAGTAGCGTCAATTGATCAGGAAGAGGTTGTATCCCTGAAATTCACGACGCTGGGGAATAATTATTGGATGAATCAAACGAAACTTGTTGGCGGGCGCCGTGCTGATTTAGCCTCGCCCTTGGTCTTCCCGATGGGCTCCAAAGCTTTGCAGCAATGGCGTGCAGCCAGTGGCTTTGATATCAATGCCTGGTCGTCATATCAGCAGTAGCTTATGGAAATTACTGCAGGCCAGGATGTATTTAATTTCCAGGCATTTGTCCTAGGAAGTTTTGTTCTCATTCTATGCATCTTGATTCAAGCATTCTTTGTGATGGTGGTAACTAGCAAGGGTAAGCGAGCCCTGATTAGTTTTACCAGCCAACACCAGAATGTAAGGGCACAACTCGTATTTGTTGCTTGTATTCTTACATTACTTTTATCTCATCTTTGCCAGATTTATGTCTGGGGTCTTGCTCTTAATTACTCCGATATTATTCCGATGGCACATCAAGCGATGGTGTATGCAGGCAGTACGTACACCACCGTTGGATTTATTTCAGACCCGTTACCAACCCAATGGCAGTTGTTATCTGTGATCATGGCAGTCTCGGGGCTACTCTCTTTTGGTTGGAGTACCGCAGTCATGTTTATCTTGTCACAGGCATTATTTCCTGCTGAGAAGTAAAGACTGTATTGGAACTTTCCTGAATTACACTTCTTAGATTATGTCACCCGGCTCATCTAAACTCGTTCGCTTATTCCTAACTGGTCTTCTGGCGGCTTTTCCTCTGATTGCAACTGCTCTGCTCATTGCCTTTGTGGTGGGCATTGTGATTCGTTGGCTTGGACCTTCGAGTGCGGTGGGCAGCGTGATGGCAAAGATGGGCTTAGGTATTGCCGGCCTAGAGTGGGTCGGTTATGTGGTTGGTTTAGCGATTGTGATCCTATCTCTGCTGTTTTTGGGTGTGTTGGTTGAGAAGGGCTTGCAAAAGGGATTTTCAGCCATCATTAATGGCATCGTTCGTAAGATACCCATAGTGCGAACGGTCTATGACACTATCCACACTTTTGTAAGCTTGGTTGCCAAGCGGGATGATGAAGAGCTCAAAACGATGCGCCCAGTATGGGTTCATTTTGGTGGTTCAGGTGGTGTATCCGCTCTGGCTTTGCTCTCATCCCCCCAAGCCGTGATGGTGAAAGAGCAAGCCTGCTATGCGGTGATTGTGCCAACCGCGCCGGTACCAATCGGGGGCGGCTTACTCTATGTGCCGATTGATTGGGTGAGTCCTGCCGAGATTGGTATGGAAGAGCTAACCAGTATCTACGTGTCGATGGGCGTTACATCACCGCAGTTTATGAAGACAGCAACAGCGGCAAAATAGCACCGTTTGTTGGTATCAAGGATTTTGTTGATAACTAATTTCTGGATCATTAATCCTGTTGATTATTCGAATTTAGATCATTCATTAAATCTTCGATAGTCTTAAATTTCTCCAGGTTCTCTTCTCTAGCTTGGCGGATTGCTTCAATAGTCTCTTTATTAGGAATTAAATAATTAATCGATACCCTTGATTCTTCACAAGTAGTTTTCATCCATATCTCCCCGTTTGTAATTTTACTTTTATAAATTTGATTTAGGCTCACTATTTTTACTTTTGTCACAAACCTGTCATATATTTCTATATAATTGGAAATATGAAAAATACTGATGCCATCCAAGTTCTTCTGGCCCTAGGGCAGGAGACCCGTCTCAATATCTTCCGTCTGATCGTGCAACGCGGCGATATTGGCTTGACCCCTAGTCAATTGATTGAGAAGTTGGGGATTCCCAATGCAACCTTGAGCTTTCATCTGAAGGAGCTTTTCAATGCGAAATTGCTGTTGGTAGAACGTCAAAGCCGAAACCTCATTTATCGCCCTAATCCCAACTTGATTGAGGATTTAAGTGGTTTCTTATTGGATAACTGCTGCCAGGGACAATCGTGCAGCACCCCCAAGTCCAAGAAAAAGGTCGTATGCCCATGAAAAAATATAACGTACTCTTCTTGTGCACCCATAACTCCGCTCGTTCAGTACTTGGTGAGGTGCTAGCTTCCACTCATCCTAGTGGACTTTTTGTTGGTTACTCTGCCGGCTCAACCCCAGGCACCCAAGTCAATCCCTTTGCCAAGGAATTAGCCTTAGAGATGGGCTATGACCAATCTAAATTACGCAGTAAGAGCTGGGATGAGTTTGGTTTGCCCAATGCCCCTAAGATGGATTTCATTATCACGGTCTGCGATAACGCGGCCGGTGAGGTATGTCCGATCTGGCCAGGTAATCCTGCTACTGCACATTGGGGTTTCCCTGATCCATCCCAAGTAAGCGGTACGGATGTGGAGAAGCGCCTTGCCTTTATTGATGTCAAGAACGGACTTAAAAAGCGCATTGATTTATTAGCCAGCATGCCGCTTGAGAAACTCGACTCGATGGCTCTGAAAGAGATCCACCACAAAGCCTCATGAACTCCTACGTCGCCGAGTTCGTCGGCACCGCATTACTGCTCGCGATTGTGGCGGGTAGCGGCATCATGGGTGAGACCCTCGCGAATGGCAATGCAGCCGTGGCCTTACTTGGCAATAGCATTGCAACGGGAGCGGGGCTTTATGTCTTAATCGTCCTCTTGGGCCCGATCTCAGGTGCGCATTTCAATCCTGTGGTGAGCCTGATGTTTTGGAAGCTGGGGCATCTCAGTCTCAACAAGCTACTTGCCTATTGGGTATGTCAGTTCAGTGGTGCGATTGCTGGTATCTGGGTAACGCACCTGATGTTTGGACTATCGATTTTGCAAGAATCGACCAAGGCGCGAACTGGAGTTGGTATCTGGGTAAGTGAGTTGATCTCAACGCTTGTCCTGCTCTCGGTGATTCGGATTGGGGATCAAGGGGCGAAAGATAGGGTGCCGATGTTGGTGGCGCTCACTGTCACCGCGGGCTACTGGTTCACGTCATCCACCTTCTTTGCTAATCCTGCAGTTGCTGTAGCCAGAAGTTTTACCAATACCTTTGTGGGTATTGCCCCAGCTGACGTCTTCGGATTTGTCAGCGCCGAGCTCGTTGCCGCTATTGTGATGGTAATACTGTTTTGCAGGGATCGACAGTCTACGCGCTAATCTAGGCCTAGGAGTTTATTGGATACATGCGTCTAGAGCGTTATGATGTTTACTTTCTCAGATAGAGTAATTAAAAGTATCCTCGTCAATGAATCCATCCAAGCGCTTTATCCATTACCTTGCCTTAGTGCTTTGCCCCTTATTTTTGATTGCATGCCAATCGACCGGTAAGGATGGTAAACCCTTGACGCCTGCTGAAATTCATCAAAAGCGCCAAGCAACCATCAAAATGGCAGAGACGGGCTTAAATCTTCTATTGAAGCAAGACCCCAAGGTTCGCAAAGATATTGAGAGCGCAGCAGGCTATGCCATATTCAATACCACGAATGTGAACGTCATCTTGGTGGTGGTGGCACGCGGCGAGGGGGTTCTATACGACAAGCGCTATAAAGACCAACCCGTCTTCATGCGCGATATGAAAACCGGTGAGGGTCTCGGTGCTGGATACCAAGAGCAATATCAAATTATTATCTTTAAGACCCAAGATGCCATCGAACAATTTATTCTTACTACTGTTGATGGTCAGCAAATGGGTCTTGATATCGAAGCCAATTTCTCTGCTGGCTCAAGCAGCACGATCCGTTCGTTTAATCCAAATGTAACTTTCTATACCGTTGGTATTTCTGGCTATGATCTGCAAGCTAATTATGGCGGGGCTTTATACATGGTTGATCAGCAACTCAATACCCCGGTTGTATTAAAAGCCATTCAAGAACGACGTCAAAAGAAGTAATTCATCTTTCTACCGTGAGCATTCCAGCATCACTCGAGTTTGACACCATCATCGTAGGTGCTGGCAGCGCAGGCTGCCTCTTGGCAAACCGCCTCTCAGCAGACCCTAAGCACCGGGTCTTATTGCTCGAGGCAGGTGGTGAAGACGATTGGTTTTGGATCAAAATCCCTGTCGGTTATCTCTACACAATTGCTAATTCAAGAACCGATTGGTGCTTCAAAACCGAACCCGATCCTGGCTTAAATCAACGCTCGATTCATTATGCGAGAGGGCGTGTGATTGGTGGTTCCTCATCGATCAATGCCATGATCTATATGCGTGGTCAGGCGAGTGATTATGCCCGTTGGGCTGAGTTAACCGGGGATTCTAGATGGGCATGGGACACCACCCTAAAGACCTATAAATCCCTGGAGAGCTACTTTGCTGGAGCCAATGCCTGGCACGGAGATCAGGGAGAGATGCGAGTCGAGCAGCCGCGGGTGCAGTGGGAGATCCTCGATGCTTGGCGCAAAGCTGCACAGGAGCAGGGTATTCCTGCCATCGAGGAGTTCAACCGAGGCGATAACGAAGGGTGTGCTTATTTTCAGATGACCCAAAAGAAGGGAGTGCGTTGGTCAATGGCCGATGCCTATCTTCATCCGATTCGCCACCGCCAGAACCTCACCATTCTGACCAAAGCGCAGGTCTTGCATCTGAATCTCATTCCCACTCAACCTCAAACTCAGAACAATCCACAGCAACAAAAGAACGCCTGGCATGGCGCCGCCTGGGAAGTGAGTGGCCTCGATCTGTTGCATGAAGGATCGCGCGTTACTGCCCATGCGAAGGACCAAGTCATTTTGTCGGCTGGCTCGATCGGCTCACCTCAACTCCTGCAAGTTTCTGGAATTGGGGCGCACCACCACCTCGACGCCATCGGAGTTAAAACGAAGGTGGATCTCTCAGGAGTGGGTGAGAACCTGCAAGATCATTTGCAGATCCGCACCGTGTATCAGGTGGAGAACTGTAAGACCGTCAATACCCTCTATAAAAATTGGTTTACCCGAATCGGTATGGGCTTGGAGTATGCATTCAAGAGAACGGGCCCACTAACGATGCCGCCTTCTACTTTAGGCGCATTTAGCAAAAGCGACCCATCGCAACCCACTGCTAATATTGAATGGCATGTGCAGCCACTCTCTTTGCCTAAATTTGGAGAACAATTGCATCCCTTTAATGCGATTACACCAAGTGTGTGTAACCTACGACCCAGCTCACGCGGTTGGGTGAGGGCTAAATCGGCCGATGCCCAGATTGATCCACAAATCCAGTGTAACTATCTATCAACCCCAGAGGATTTAAAGGTTGCAGTGGATAGTCTCCGAATCACCCGTCAAATTATGGGCAGTGATGCCCTAAAGCCCTATGCTCCCAAAGAGGTATTGCCCGGTACTCAATTGCAAAGTGAGCAAGACCTAGAACATGCGGCACGCGATTTAGGAACCACAATCTTTCATCCGGTGAGTACCTGCGCCATGGGGAAGGTCGATGCTCGAGGGCAAGTCGATAATCCCCATACTGTCTTGGACTCCGAGTGTCGGGTACGCGGAGTAGCACGCTTGCGAGTCATCGATGCTTCAGCGATGCCCTGCATTACATCGGGCAATACCAATGCACCGGTGATGCTGATTGCAGAGACGATTGCCAGGCAAATCCTAGTGCAGCGCTAGGTAGAGCCACCGTATTTTTTCTGGCAGGCCTCGGCTGATAACTCAGGGTGATTGCGCTTGCACCGTTCAACGCGTTGCTCAGGAGTCATGTTCTTCATATTTTGGTACATGGAGCGACACTGATCAACACTCATCTCCGGATGGCGTTGACGGCAATGATCAATCATGCGTTGTTCATTGCTGGTATCTTGCGCATAGCTAGGTGTAATCAAAATTAGCATCACTGCGCTAATGGCTGTTGTTCCATGAATGATTTGTGATCGAATCATATTTATCTCCAAACGGTCAATGGTGCATGAATCTTCAATTAGAATGATTCAACGATATCGTGAATATGATCATAAATCAATGACGCAATATAGACGCCTATTCATCGTGCTAGCATTATTTTCAGGCTTTGTGTTTGCACAAGATGCCAGCCAGTGCGGGTTTATTCAAGAAGCGAACTATCGATCTCTTTGCCGAGCCCTTGCAGAGAAGAATGCAAGCCAATGTGGATTTATCAATGACAGTGATTTGAGATCGATGTGCCGAGCGCTTGCCGGGAACGATAAAAGTCAATGTGGTTTCATTACCAATGGTGATCAACGTGCGATGTGTCGTGCATTAACGGCGAATCGTTAATTCCGAAGGATAATCAATGAACATCAATAATCTTGTTTTAATCACCGGTGCAAGTCAAGGAATAGGGCGGGCGATTGCAACCCGGGCAACCGAGGATGGCTATCGCGTGATTAACCTAGATCAAAAGGCGCCCAAGACACTTTTGAAGGATGAAGTATTTCATCCAATTGATTTAAACGATGTGAAGGCAATTGATGATCTGATACCTCAACTTCTAGCACGCGAACCCATTGTGCGCTTAGTGAACAATGCAGGAATTATTCGTCCAGCAGCATTGGAGCAGACCACGGTTGATGACTTTGATGCGGTGATGGCAATTAATTTAAGAGCCCCAATGCTTTTAACTCAACATCTTTTTCCTGGAATGCGAAAGGCCAAGTTTGGACGCATTGTTAGTATTGCCAGTCGAGCAGCCCTTGGTAAAGAAGAACGAACCGTTTATGCAGGCAGTAAAGCTGGGCTGATTGGGATGACCAAAACCTGGGCACTAGAGATGGCTCAATATGGCATTACGGTCAATGCGATTGGGCCTGGACCTATTGCTACAGAGCTCTTTACTTCCGGCAATCCTCCAGATGCTCCAAAAACAATTAAGATTTTGCAAAGTATTCCGGTTCAGCGGATGGGACAACCCGAAGATGTAGCGCATGCAGTAGCCTCAATATTGGATGATCGCGCTGGATTTATTACTGGACAAATCCATTACGTCTGCGGCGGAATGACCGTAGGTCTTAGTAATGCCCAATAGAAAACAAAAAAGGCTTACAAGCCAATTAACCTGTAAGCCTTACTGAATTTGGCTCCCCGACCTGGACTCGAACCAGGGACCTGCGGATTAACAGTCCGTCGCTCTACCGACTGAGCTATCAGGGAATAGTCGCTATTATAGCGAATAGATTCCAAGGACATCTTTTTCATGAAACTCTCCAAACCCAACCCCATCTTCATCCCTAAGGTATTAAGTATTGCGGGATCGGATAGCGGTGGTGGCGCAGGGATTCAGGCGGATCTGAAGGTGATTACTGCCTTAGGTGGGTTTGGTATGACCGCGATTACAGCGATTACCGCCCAAAATACTTTGGGCGTAACAAGAATCCAAGACATTGATCTTGATGTGATTGAGGCACAAATTGATGCAGTCGTTACTGATATTGGTGTAGATGTGGTCAAGATCGGTATGTTGGCGAGTCCCGCCATTGTAAAAACGGTAGCCGCTTGTCTAAAAAAACATGGCATTCGTAAGATTGTCTTGGACCCAGTCTTGCGCGCTACTTCAGGTGCGAGTTTGGGTGGTGACGATACGGCACGCACCATGGTGACCGAGCTCTTTCCCCTTGCCACCATCATTACACCGAACTTGCATGAGGCCTCAATCTTATTAGGACGGCCCATTGTGGCGGTTGATCAATTTAAGACGGCTGCCGAAGAACTCTTGGCCCTTGGTCCACGTGCGGTCCTGATCAAAGGGGGTCATTTAGAAGGTGAGCCGCACGAGCTGGTGGACTATTTAATTTGGCACGATCGCAAAGACGATGTGCCAGTGGTGTTTCATAAAGAGTTTAAGCATCGACGCATTCCGACGGTGAACACCCATGGTACCGGCTGCTCACTCTCAAGCGCTATTGCGACCTACTTGGCCGATAAACATGATCTAAGCCACTCAGTGGCTAAAGCAATCACCTTTGTGAGTGCAGCCATTGAAGCGGGGCAGCATCTAGAAATTGGTCAAGGGCCCGGGCCGCTGTGGCATATGCACGACTTCTATCCCACTCAATTACCAGACCAACAATAAACGCTTAATTAGTTAGTTAGTTTTCATGAGCTCTTGCAAGCGTTTGACGGCTGCTTTGGGATCATCGCTAGCCACAATCGCACGAACCACAGCAACAGAGCCGACCCCGCTTTGTGCCACCGCATGAACACTAGCTTCATCGATTCCACCAATGGCAACCAGCGAGTAGTGTTGCATGAGTTTGGCATAGGCATATAAACGACCTAAGCCTTGAGGTGCAGTAGGCATCTTCTTGAGATTGGTGGGAAACACCGCACCCATTGCAATATAGCTTGGGCAATACCGATCTGCAATGGCTAACTCGGCATAGCCGTGGGTACTAATTCCTAATCGCAGTCCAGCCTCGCGAATGGTATCTATATTGGCACTGACCAAATCCTCTTGGCCTAGGTGTACTCCATAGGCACCTGCGGCAATCGCTTCTTCCCAATGATCATTAATAAATAAGAGGGTCTTACTTCCCTTAACCGCTGCAACCGCCTCCTTTATTTGCATACGAATGCTCTTGGCATCATCCGATTTAAATCGCAACTGTGCGGTGGGAAGTTCGGCATCGACCATGCGCTTAATCCAATCGGCATCCGGGAACACTCCGTAGAGGCCTAAGCGCTTGGGACACTCTTTGAAAGCCTTTGGATTTGAATTTCGGGAATAGGGCAACATCTCAAAATACTCTGGGCGTGAGGGCCAAAGCTTCGGATTAAAGTCGCCCACTTCTTTAATCATGCGTGACCAGGCTTTCCCTAAAACGCGTGCATCGCTTTCAATAAAGCCCATCTCAATCGCTGCAATCGTACCCGCGAGTTCGTATTGGTCTTGGCTGGTCTCGGTCTTAATGGTAGGCGGAGGTTGATCAGGACTAAAGCTTGGCAAAGGTAAGCACAAATCATCTTGGCCATGCGCCGCCACAATTTGCTTCGCCATCTCCCGAATATGACTCACGCTATTTTCCTATTCGTGATGCCAAAATGGGGTGCCCACCAATGGCGTGCTCGCTTGCGCTGAATCTTGTGGTTGCATCGCTCCTGATAAAAATGCTTGCCGACCCGCATGAACTGCAGCAGTAAACGCCGAAGACATCGCTACGGGATCTTGGGCAAGTGCCACGGCAGTGTTAAGTAGTACGCCATCAAAGCCCCATTCCATCACCGTGCAGGCATGCGACGGTAGACCTAAGCCCGCATCCACCAGCAATGGAACCGAAAGACGCTCACGCAATAAACGCATTGCATACGGATTGAGTGGTCCTTGACCGGTACCAATCGGCGCAGCCCACGGCATGACCGCCTGGCAACCAACATCAACCAAGCGCTGACACACAATCAAATCCTCGGTGCAATAAGGCAAGACCTTAAAGCCATCTTTGATGAGATGCTCGGCAGTCTGTACCAAACGTAAGGTATCGGGTTGCAAGGTGTAATCATCCCCAATCAGTTCTAACTTAATCCAATTGGTCTCAAACACCTCACGCGCCATCTGTGCAGTGGTGATCACCTCTTGAGGACTATGGCAACCGGCGGTATTTGGTAGTACCGGTACTGCCATTTTCTTAAGAAGCTCCCAAAAGCCGCTGTGCGCTTCGGTTGCTGCAGAGCCCTGACGTCGCAAGCTTGCAGTAATCATGGCGGGGCGTGCACGTTGCACGGCGGTCTCCAGTACCTGAGGCGAGGGGTAGCGCGAGGTACCCAAGAGTAAGCGACTCGCAAACGACTCTCCATACAAAATGAGAGGATCGTTGAGATGGGTCGGTAAAGGAGCGGTCATGAGTTGAATATGAATAGTTTAACCACCGGTCACCGGTGAAATAATTTCGACGGAGTCGTTATCCTGCAAAACATACTCCGCATGTTGTGATTTTGGAACGAACTGCAAATTAACTGCCACAGCATACGGCGGTTTGGCATCAAGCACTGTTAAGAGATCACTGACCTTACTCGCAGGGGCAAGCTCACGGACCTGTTGGTTAACGATCACGCGCATCATACGAGAGACTGACTCAATGTAGCTTGCTGGATTTGCAGATCAAAACGCTTGGCAAGGGTTTGAGATTCACCACGAAGCACTTGCAATGCCGCATCCATCATCGCTGGTGCAATTAAATACCCGTGGCGATAGAGCCCATTGATTTGCATGAGCCCAGGCTCCGGAATACAAATCTCGGGTAAATTATTTTTAAGCGTAGGCCGGCATTGTGTGGCAGCCTCCACAATTCGGGCTTCGGCAAAACCGGAGTGCACCGAGTAAGCCGCCGAGAGTAACTCCATGGAGGAGCGCACACTCACCGGCGAGAGATCATCGGATTCAATCTCCGTAGCACCAATCACATACAGATCATTCTCCTTGGGAGCAATGTAAATGGGATAGCGGGGATGGATTAAGCGTGTTGGGCGCTTGAGCTTAACCTCCGGCGCATGCACCCGAATCACTTCCCCCCGAACCCCACGCAATGGATTGCGAGTATCAGCCCAACTGGCTTTTGCCCCTAAACCACGGCAATCAATGACCCAATCAAAGCCATGACCACGCAGCTCATTGGGCTCTATCGCACGATGCCAATGCATGGGCACTTGTGCTTTGGTTAAGAACTCAAGTAAGCCAGTTAAGAGTTGACGATTATCGAGTTGGCCCTCACGTGGCAAAAAGAGGCCCTGAGTAAACCGCTCCGCTACTGCAGGCTCAAGTTCGGTTAACGCCTTACCATCAAGATGCCATGGGGTTGCTAGTGCAGGGTTCATGCGCACATTGCGCTCAAGATGCTCAGCAAAACGTTGCGCCTCAGGTGCATCGAGGCGATGCCACAGAACGAGGGTACCATCTTGCTGAAAGTAAGTCTGTTGAGATACCTGCGCGTTCAACTCCGTGATAAGTTGCTTCCAACGATCAAGGCCATAGAGACCCATGCGCACTACTGGTGCTTCCGTGATGGCTGATTCAGCCAGAGGAGCCAGCATCGAAGCAGCAACCCGCGCTGCGGAGTGCTCTGCCTCGGGCCCGCTGCGTTCAAACAGTTCAACCCGCGAACCCGATTTGGTGAGGGCATACGCCATCATCCGACCCATGAGGCCGGCACCGACGATGGCGTAGGACATACTCATCTTCGTTCTTACTGATAGATCTCGCTACCGCGTTTGCGGAACTCGATCGATTTTTCTTCCATGCCCTTGGCGGGATCGACGCCTTCTTTAAGACTTGCGGCGTAGTCACGTACATCTTGCGTGATCTTCATCGAACAGAACTTCGGACCGCACATCGAGCAGAAGTGAGCAATCTTGGCACCCTCTGCAGGGAGTGTGGCATCGTGGTACTCACGCGCCCGCTCGGGATCTAAACCAAGATTGAACTGGTCTTCCCAGCGGAACTCAAAGCGCGCTTTGGAGAGTGCGTTATCGCGCAACTGAGCACCCGGAAAGCCCTTCGCAAGATCGGCACCATGGGCAGCAATCTTGTAGGTAATGATGCCCTCGCGCACATCTTCTTTATCGGGTAGACCCAAGTGCTCTTTGGGAGTTACGTAGCACAGCATGGCAGTACCGTACCAACCAATCTGCGCTGCACCAACTCCACTAGTAATGTGATCGTAGCCAGGAGCGATATCAGTAATTAAGGGTCCTAAGGTGTAGAAGGGTGCTTCTAAACAATGCTTGAGCTCTTCGGTCATGTTCTCTTCAATGCGTTGCATTGGAACGTGACCCGGACCTTCAATCATGACCTGCACATCGTGCTGCCATGCTTTGGCTGTCAGTTCACCCAAGGTATGCAGTTCACCAAATTGCGCGGCGTCATTGGAGTCGGCAATGCAACCAGGACGCAAACCATCGCCTAAGCTAAAGGACACATCGTAGGCTTTCATGATCTCGCAGATCTCATCAAAGTGGGTGTAGAGGAAGTTCTCCTTGTGATGCGCTAAGCACCACTTCGCCATGATGGAGCCACCGCGTGAGACGATCCCGGTAATGCGATCGGCAGTGAGTGGCACATAACGCAACAATACGCCCGCATGGATCGTGAAGTAATCTACGCCTTGCTCGGCTTGCTCCACCAAGGTGTCTCGGAACATTTCCCAGGTGAGGTCTTCAGCAATACCACCGGTCTTATCCAGGGCTTGATAAATAGGCACCGTACCAATGGGTACTGGCGAGTTCCGAATAATCCACTCGCGGGTCTCATGAATGTGCTTACCGGTGGATAGATCCATGATGGTGTCTGCACCCCACCGAATCGCCCACACCATTTTCTCGACCTCTTCATTAATGGAGGAGGTCACCGCAGAGTTACCTAGATTGCCATTGATCTTGACTCGGAAGTTACGGCCAATGATCATGGGCTCCAACTCCGGGTGATTGATGTTGGCAGGAATAATGGCGCGACCTGCGGCAATCTCCGAGCGCACAAACTCGGGCGTAATCACATCGGGGATATTGGCACCAAAGGATTTACCAGGATGCTGCTTGAGGATTTGTTGATAGCGAGGATCTTGACGAAGTTTCTCAAGACCCATGGACTCGCGCAGAGCCACGTATTCCATTTCAGGGGTAATGATGCCTTTGCGGGCGTAATGCATTTGACTCACGTTCGCACCCGACTTGGCAACCCGTGGTGCGGCAATATGTGAGAAGCGTAAATGGGCGGTGGCTGGATCGTGAGCACGGGCCTCACCGTATTCGGAAGAGGGGCCAGCGAGTTGCTCGGTATCACCACGCTCACTAATCCATTGGCTACGTAATTTGGGCAGACCCTTTTCTAAATTGATGACGATGTCGGGATCGCTGTAGGGGCCTGAGGTGTCATACACCGGAATGGGCGGATTAGCCGATTCAGTCTCACCCGTTTTAGTCGGCAACTGTTCGATCACCCGAATTGGCGCCTTCACGTCGGGTCGCGATCCTTGCAAATAGGTTTTGGTGGAAGCCGGATAGGCAAACTTTTGCCCAAAGTCACGCTCCAAGCTTTTCAGACTTGGGATCTCTGGTTTGACCTTCTTTTGATTCTCGGTGCTAACGCTCATGTCCATCTCCTCACAATATTCATCGAGTGGACGAAACCGGGTACCGGTTTGATGGAACTCCCCACGCCAGCATTACCTGGATCGGGTTCGAGGGTCTTTCTCAGCACCACCGCAATGGGGGCACCCCTGTTTCATCCTTGTGACCCTATTTAACCACGAATCCCCCAAGTGCATCCTTGAGCCGGATCAAGCGATACGGTTGCGGCGCAATATGAAGTCGGCTGTGACCAAGGCTGCATCAGTAGTGAACTCATCAGCCAGTATTCGTGCGGCGGCTTCTGCAAGATCCAACTGGATAAAGCCACTGACCTCGCCATCGTGATTCACAGGAATGAGGTGATTGGGAAGCTCTAGATCAAAGATAAAGAGACTCTCGTGGTGGATGCCGTGCGGTGGATGAGGGCGACTAATGAGTAGCTTACCCGCTGGGGTGATGCCGCTGGCAATGGGCTCAGGTATGCCAGCTTCTTCCCACAGTTCCCGAATCGCGCAATGCACGACGGTCTCTGCGGCGCTAATACCGCCGGCAGCCAGATTATCAAGCTTGCCAGGATCGATTTGCTTACTTTCGCTGCGTCTTCCCACCCAAAGTTGGCCATTGGCAGCAACACCATTGATATGCGCCGCCTGACTTTGCACCCCAAGACTTCGAAATGCCGCGCGCTCAACCCGAAAATACTCATGACCATCAGCGCCATAGAAAGCAAACTCTTCATTACGCCACGCTGGAATCAATCCGGCCCTACGCATGCGCATTGCCAAGATACGCAAGCTCGCACTGAGGTGAGCAGGCGATACCGTTGCTAATGCAAGACCGCGTGCACTAACATGAAGATGCGCGATCGGTTCGCGTTGCAAACTCTCAATTACAAAGGGGGTAAATTCAGGGACGAGGTGACCGACGGTGTGATCACCCAACAGAACTGGCAAGCACGCGTGGGGCAAATGGCAACTCGCGTTTTGCAACATTTCTTCGAGGGCGGCGAGAGTGCTTACAGGGATTATTGCCATGAGTCAAGTGTAAGCCAACTCATTGACCAAGCAATCAAGCCACACGATTGATGCTCAATTATTGAGCATACTAGCTCACTCGTTTAAAAATCAGCACTTACAAATCATTTTGCAGTTTTGTCCACACGCACTGTGGATAACTTCATCACCAATGGACTGTGCACGAATGAAAAAGCGTAACAAATGCGTGACACATTAATATGCAATCGATTTAGTGATTTTCCTAATTCAAAAATAAAACTCACATGAATTTGGTCCCCCTGCCAGGAGTCGAACCTGGATCTATCGCTTAGGAGGCGATTGCACTATCCATTGTGCTACAGCGGGAATGAACTATCAGCCACACAGGGCCCATGCTTGCTCAGCTAAACCAATCACGACCTCAGGGATGAAGTAAAGCGCAAAGACCAGCGCTAAAAGGATCGCACTGCTGGCATAGAGTGCAATCTTCTTCCAGGTCGGAGATGAGGTGATTGATGCGGATTGGCTCATGAATGCATTCTACCGAAAGCAGGCGGCCATCGCTACCGAATTGCTGCGGCCTTAGGCGCTAGCCGGACGCTGCAGGGGCTCTTCACGGATTGGTAAATTAATCAAGCCTGCAAAGACCCCAAGGGCCATCGCAATGCCCCACACAATCTGATAGGAGCCGGTGAGATCATATAAGTAGCCACCGAAATACGCACCACAAAAGCTACCCAATTGATGCGAGAAGAACACCACTCCGGAGAGCATGGTGAGGTATTTGACACCAAAGATTTGAGCAACGATCGCGTTTGTTAAAGGAATAGTCGAGAGCCACAGCACACCCATGACCGCAGCAAACACGTAGGTGCTCATCGATGAGAGGGGCAACAATAAAAAGAGAGCAATCGCTAGTGAGCGCGTGAAGTAAATTCCTGAGAGTAAAAAGCGTTTTGGATAGCGCGCACCTAAGATGCCTGCGTAATACGTACCAATGACATTAAATAAACCAATCAATGCCAATGCAGTGGTAGCAACGGTAGCACCGTTGATACCCGGATAGACCGCAGACATATCCTTGAGATAGGGCGCAAGGTGAACCGTAATAAAGATCACCTGAAAGCCACATACAAAGTAACCCATCATTAAAAAGCGAAAGTTACGATTACCAATCGCTTCATTAAGGGCCTGACGAATCGTTTGATCGCCGGCTTGATTGGGCGCAAAACCGGTCTCGCGCAAGCAAAATGCAATCGGGATCATGAGCGAGGCCATGAGTCCTAAATAGATCAGTGCTTCGTTGGCACCAAAGCTCGTAATCAAGCCTTGCTCCAGAGGCATCATCAAGAATTGCCCAAAAGAGCCTGCTGCTGCAGTGACACCCATGGCCCAGACGCGCTTCTCTGCGCTGACATTACGACCTAAGATGCCGTACACCACGCTGTAGGTCGTCGCTGCTAAACCAATACCAATTGATAGGCCACCCGCTAAATGAAATAACCAGGGATCATTGGTGAGAGCCATACCGATCAAACCTACGGCATAGAGGAATCCACCCAGAATCATGATCTTAAATGGACCATAGCGATCAGCAAGCGCACCGGCGACGGGTTGCGCAAATCCCCAAATTAAATTCTGGAGCGCAATCGCTAATGCGAAGGTCTCACGGCCCCAGCCGTTGGCAGAGGTAATCGGCATATTAAAGAGACCAAAACCATGACGGATCCCCATGGAAAGGGTGACCATCAAACTACCAAAGATCAGCACTTGGACCATCGATAAGCTTGGAGCGCGCTGGGTCATACGATGCCTCTCTGATGCAGTTCGTTAATTTGTGAGGCACTCATGCCAAGTTCGTTTCGTAACACTTCGTCGGTATGCTGCCCCAATAGTGGGGGAGGCATACGTACTTCAACCGGTGTCTTCGATAGACGCATTGGGCTAGCGACCAATTTCATGGTACCAGCCGTTGGGTGAGGTACATGCATTTCAATACCGCGCGCAATCACTTGTTCGTTCTCAAACACTTCTTGCAAATTATTAATGGGCCCACAAGGCACCCCCGCTGCTTCCAAAAGAGTAATCCATTGTGCTTTGGTCTTCTCCTTCACCATCTCAACCAACAGTGGAATTAAAGAAGCGCGATGCTCAATGCGCGCTGGATTTGTTGCAAAGCGCGGATCGTCGGCTAAGGCCTCGCGGTTACCAGCCTTCACAAAGTTACGGAACTGACTATCGTTACCCACTGCCACAATGATCCAGCTATCCGATGTCTGAAAGGTTTGATAGGGCACGACATTGGGGTGGGCATTACCCCAGCGATGCGGTGAGACCCCGCTGCATAAATAATTGCTGGAGATATTGGCAAGCATCGCGACCTGCGTATCTAAAAGCGCCATATCAATGTATTGACCCTCACCGCTGCGATCGCGATGGATCACCGCGGCTAGGATGGCAGAACTGGCATACATGCCTGTAAATAAATCGACGATGGCAACCCCTGCCTTTTGAGGACCACCACCGGGTAGATGATCGGCTTCACCAGTAATGCTCATAAAGCCACCCATGCCTTGCAAGATGAAGTCATAGCCAGGGCGTTGCTGATAGGGACCGCTTTGACCAAAGCCGGTGATCGAGCAATAAATGAGATTCGGTTTAATTGCACACAAACTCAAGTAATCCAAACCGTACTTTGCTAACTGACCAACCTTGTAGTTCTCGATCACCACATCGGAGGTCTTAACCAGATCGCGCACAATCGCTTGCCCTTCGGGAGTGCTGATGTCGAGAGTGATGGATTTCTTATTGCGATTAATGGAAATGTAATACGCTGATTCGGTGGTGTCCTGACCATTTGGGTCTTTGGCAAACGGTGGCCCCCAATGACGGGTATCGTCACCCGCGCCCGGCCGCTCCACCTTGATCACTTGCGCACCTAAATCGGCTAGGTTCTGAGCACACCACGGACCCGCTAAAACGCGGCTTAGATCCAATACCCGAATATGACTTAATGCTCCCATCAGCTTATTTTCCCATGCTTTTGCTACCCACCTCATGGATATGACTACAATTTCTGCGCATGGCAACACGTAAACCATCCCAATACAGCGAATCCTCCATCAAGGTCTTAAAGGGCTTGGAGCCGGTGCGTCAGCGCCCGGGCATGTACACCCGTACCGATAACCCACTGCATATCATTCAAGAGGTCTTGGATAACGCCTCTGACGAAGCGCTCGGTGGTTACGGTAAAGAAGTGGTGGTGACCTTGCACACCGATGGCAGTGTGAGTGTTGAAGACGATGGCCGCGGTATTCCAGTGGGTATGCACCCGCAAGAGAAAAAACCGGTGGTGGAGATTGTGTTCACGCAATTGCATGCCGGTGGTAAGTTCGAGAAGGGCAGTGGCGGTGCGTATGCATTCTCAGGCGGCTTACACGGTGTTGGTGTGTCGGTGACCAACGCATTGGCTAAACGTTTAGAGGTGACTGTGTGGCGTGAGCAGCAGGTCTCTAATATTACTTTTGCCGATGGCGATGTGATTGAGAAGCTCAAAACCAAAGCGGCCACCAAAGGCGATAAAGCGCATGGCACCAAAGTGCGCGTTTGGCCCAATCCAAAATACTTTGATAGCGCCACCATTCCCATGGCTGATCTCGAGCGCCTCTTGCGTTCTAAAGCAGTCCTCTTGCCAGGCGTCAAAGTAACGCTCGTGCACGAGAAAAACGGTCAAAGCCAATCGTGGCTCTATACCCAAGGATTGAAAGGCTATCTCGATGAGGCCTTAGCACAAAGTGGCCATAGCGCCCCAGTGATTCCTGCGTTTGAGGGCGAGCATTACGCCAGTGGTGCTGGCGATGAAGAAGCCTTTGCTGAAGGTGAAGGCGCCGCTTGGGTGGTGAGTTGGACCGAAGAGGGTGCACCGGTACGTGAGAGTTATGTGAACCTCATTCCAACTCCTGCGGGTGGTACGCATGAGAGCGGTTTGCGCGAAGGACTATTTCATGCAGTCAAAAGTTTTGTCGAGATTCATGCTCTGCAGCCCAAAGGCGTGAAGCTCATGCCTGAGGACGTCTTTGCTCGAGCCTCATTCATATTGTCTGCCAAAGTATTGGATCCGCAGTTTCAAGGGCAGATTAAAGAACGCCTGAACTCCCGCGACGCGGTGCGCTTGGTCTCTGGCTTTGTAAAGTCTGCGCTTGAGTTATGGCTTAACCACCACGTTGATTACGGCAAAGCACTGGCAGAGCTCGTGATTAAGCAAGCACAAGCGCGCACCCGCGCTGGGCAAAAGGTGGAAAAGAAAAAATCCTCAGGTGTCGCAGTACTACCTGGCAAGCTCACAGACTGTGAGAGCGAAGATATTCTCTTAAACGAGATCTTTTTGGTGGAGGGTGACTCCGCTGGCGGCTCAGCGAAGATGGGTCGCAATAAAGAGTACCAAGCCATCCTCCCCTTGCGCGGTAAGGTCCTTAATACGTGGGAGACCGAGCGGGATCGGCTCTTTGCGAACAATGAGGTGCACGATATTGCAGTGGCAATTGGCGTCGATCCGCACGGACCCAATGATGAACCTAATTTAGGCAACCTGCGCTATGGCAAGATTTGCATTCTGTCTGATGCCGATGTGGATGGCTCGCATATTCAGGTGCTACTCTTGACCCTCTTTTATAAACACTTCCCACGCTTAGTCGAGAACGGTCATGTCTACATTGCCCGACCACCGCTGTATCGTGTTGATGCTCCCGCGCGGGGCAAGAAGCCGGCACAGAAGATCTACGCACTCGATGAGAGTGAGCTCATTGCGATTGAAGACAAGCTACGCAAAGATGGGGTGCGCGAGGGTGCGTGGCAGATCTCACGCTTTAAAGGTTTGGGTGAGATGAGCGCCGAGCAATTGTGGGATACCACCCTCAATCCGGATACCCGACGTCTCTTACCAGTGACCTTGGGCGAGATGAGTGAGAGTGAAACCATCAAGACCATGGACATGTTGATGGGCAAGGCAGAGTCTGGTGCGCGCCGCGATTGGTTAGAAGAGCGCGGCAATGAAGTCGAAGCCGATATTTAGGACAGAGCATGGTAACTAAAAAATCCGCATCGACTAAAAGTAAGAAAGCAATTCCTGAGCAAGGGGATCTCTTTACGCAAGAGCGACCCAAAGCCAATACGGCAAACCCTGAGGAGTTTTTATCCTTAGGCATCTACGCTGAGCGCGCGTACCTCGATTACGCCATCAGTGTGGTCAAAGGGCGCGCACTCCCAGAAGTTGCTGATGGTCAAAAGCCGGTGCAACGTCGCATTCTCTTTGCCATGAACGAGATGGGCTTGCGCGCTGACGCTAAGCCTGTCAAGAGTGCGCGTGTGGTTGGTGATGTCTTGGGTAAATTTCATCCGCATGGCGATCAATCCGCGTACGATGCCTTAGTGCGCTTGGCCCAGGATTTCTCCTTACGCTATCCACTCATCGATGGCCAAGGTAACTTTGGTTCACGCGATGGCGATGGGGCTGCAGCCATGCGCTACACCGAGGCGCGTTTGACCAAGATTGCGAGCCTGCTGCTTGCTGAGATTGATGAAGGCACGATTGATTTTGTGCCCAACTACGACGGCTCCTTTAAAGAACCCAAACTACTCCCTGCACGCTTACCATTCGTGTTACTCAACGGCGCCTCCGGAATTGCTGTGGGTATGGCGACCGAGATCCCATCGCATAACTTGCGCGAGGTTGCAAGCGCCGCCGTGGCGTTGATGAAGTCGCCTAAAACCAGTTTGGGCGACTTACTTAAACATATCCCAGGACCTGATTTTCCGGGTGGTGGGCAAATCATTTCCCCAAGCAGTGAGATCGCTCAGATCTATGAGAGTGGGCGTGGCTCGGTCAAAGTACGAGCGCGCTGGACGATTGAAGAGCTCGCTCGTGGCCAATGGCAAGTGGTGGTTAACGAGTTGCCACCAGCCACCTCTGCACAACGTGTCTTGCAAGAGATTGAAGAGCTCACCAATCCGAAAGTGAAGTTGGGTAAGAAGTCACTCACCACCGAGCAAAACAATCTTAAGCAAACCATATTGAACGTCTTAGATAGCGTACGTGATGAGTCAAGTCGTGAGTCCCCAGTCCGCTTAGTGTTTGAACCGAAAAGTAAGAATGTAGAACCGAGTGAGTTCATCACCTTGCTCCTTGCGCATACCTCGCTCGAGTCCAATGCCTCGATTAACTTGGTAATGATCGGCAATGACGGTCGCCCCCGTCAAAAGGGCTTAAAAGAGATATTGACCGAATGGATTGAGTTCCGAGTTGAGACCGTAACCCGACGTACTGAGCACCGCTTGGGTAAGGTCAAGGACCGGATTCATATCTTAGAAGGACGCAAGATCGTCTTTCTGAACATTGATAAGGTGATTAAGCTAATTCGGAATAGCGATGAGCCTAAGCCCGATTTGATGAAGGCCTTCAAGCTCACTGAGCGCCAAGCGGAGGACATCTTAGAGATTCGTCTTCGCCAACTTGCGCGTCTTGAGGGGATCAAGATCGAACAGGAGCTCAAAGAACTCAAAGGGCAAAAGGCCGAACTCGATGAGTTGCTTAGTAATGAGTCAGCATTGCGTAAGCACATCATCAAAGAGATTGAGAGCGATGCGAAGGAGTTTGGTGATGCGCGTCGTACCCTCATGAAAGAAGACGAGCGTGCAGTAGCCGAAGTGAAGGTGATTGATGAGCCAGTGACCGTGATCGTATCCCAAAAGGGATGGGTGCGGGTTCGTCAGGGCCATGAGCATGATCCTCAGCAGTTCACCTTTAAAGCTGGTGATGCGCTCTATGACACCTTTGAGTGCCGCACCGTGGATCAAATGCTTGGCTTTGGTAGCGATGGTCGGGTCTATACGGTTGCCGTGAGTGAGTTACCTGGTGCACGAGGGGATGGCTCACCACTGACGAGTTACGTCAATCTTGCCGCAGGCTCGCAAATTGTCGCCTACTATGCGGGTCACGCCGATGATTTGGTTCTAATCTCCACCAAAGGCGGTAATGGCTTCTTAGCCAATGTTGCGGACATGATCACTCGTAATAAAGCAGGTAAATCCTTTGTGGGTCTGGATAAGAAAACAGCCGGTGATGCACCACTGGGTGCTGCGAAGGTGAGCGAGGGCATGCGCCAAGTTGCTTGCTTATCCGAAAACGGTCGACTCTTGGTATTCCCGCTCGATGAGCTCAAGCGCCTACCCACGGGTGGTAAAGGCGTGATCTTGATGGGTCTCGATCCAAAAGAATTTATGCGCTCAGCCATCGCAGTTGGCGCTGATGGTGCGAGTTACTCTGGACTTGGTCGCGCTGGCAAACCAACCGATACGCATCTCGATGCTAAAACGCTGAAAGGCTTTGCAGGTAATCGCGCACGCAAGGGCCACCTCGTTGAACCACGACTCAAAGAGGCAAGGCTAAAAGCAAATACTGTCTAAGCGCCCGAGCCTATTTGTTGCAAGCGAATAATGCCTAATGAATCTCAGGATCTGCTCCGGATCCTGCAGCGGATTTGGTTTCTAAGAAATCAAAATCGCAGCCATGATTGGCTTGCATGATGTGGGCGCTATACATCTTGCCAAAGCCTCGATCAAACTTTTGTGGTGGCGCTTGCCAAGTACTTTTGCGTTTTGCCATTTCCGCATCCGAAATTAATACATTAAGTTTGCGGGCTGGCACATCGAGTTCGATCAAATCACCATCGCGCACAAAGGCGAGTGGACCGCCTACGTAAGACTCTGGCGCAACGTGCAAGATGCACGCGCCGTAACTGGTCCCGCTCATGCGCGCATCAGAGATGCGGACCATGTCGCGAACTCCTTGCTTGAGTAACTTTTGGGGAATGGGTAATTGCCCCCACTCGGGCATCCCAGGTGCACCCAAGGGGCCGGCATGTTGCAACACAATGACCGAGTCTTTATCAATATCGAGCTGTGGATCGTCAATGCGTGCGGCTAAATCATCGTAGTTCTTAAAAACAACGGCTTTGCCAGTGTGTTTGAGTAAGTGCGCTTCGGCCGCAGGTGGTTTAATCACAGCGCCATCGGGCGCAAGGTTACCTTTGAGAACTGCCAAACTATCCCGAGGAACAAGGGCATTATCGGGAGATCGAATCACCTCGGGTTGATAAACCTTGGCATCGGCAATCAGCTCACCCAGGGATTTACCGTCAACGGTGTGTTGCTGCAGATCTAAAAAGGGCGAGAGTTGCTTGAGCAGGGCACGTAAGCCACCGGCGTAATAAAAATCTTCCATTAAATACTGACCTGCGGGCCGTAAATTTGCCAGAACAGGAACACGTCTTGCCAGTGCATCAATGTGATCGAGCGTGAGCGGAAATCCAGCACGTCGTGAGACGGCAATCATATGAACCACGGCATTCGTGGAACCAGCAAGGGCTAAGACCGTAGTCATTGCGTTATCAAATGATGCTTTGGTGAGAATATCCGAGGGCTTAAGATCTTCCCAAGCCATCTCCACAATACGTCGTCCTGTGAGGCTTGCCATTTGTGCATGGCGTGCATCGCTCGCCGGAATCGAGGCAAACCCGGACAAGCACAAACCCAACGCTTCAGCTGCGCTCGTCATGGTGGAGGCAGTTCCCATGGTCATGCAATGCCCTGGGGAGCGTGCAATGCCGTTCTCGATGTTTTGCCAATCACTCTCCGTAATATTGCCGGCGCGTAACTCAGCCCAGTATTTCCAGACATCGCTACCGCTTCCTAAATATTGACCTTGATAGTCACCCCGTAGCATCGGACCTGCAGGTAAAAATATGGTGGGCAAGTTCATGCTAATGGCGCCCATCAGTAAAGCAGGAGTCGTTTTATCGCAACCGCCCATCAACACACATGCATCGGCAGGGTAGGAGCGTAATAATTCTTCGGTTTCCATCGCCAACAGATTGCGGTAGAGCATGGTGGTGGGTTTTTGAAATGGCTCCGATAAGGTAATCGCTGGCATTTCAACTGGAAAGCCACCTGCTTGCCAAATGCCGCGTTTTACTTCTTCAGCACGTTGTCGAAAATGCGCATGGCAGGGATTAATATCGCTCCACGTATTAATGATCGCAATGACGGGCTTGCCTGCATAATCTGCGCGGGTGTACCCCATTTGAGCTGTCCGTGAGCGATGACCAAAGCTACGTAAGTCCTTCACACCATACCAACGGTGACTGCGTAATTCTTCTGGCTTTTTTAACTTGCGAGCAGACATGGGTTCCTGTAATTCATTGATGAATTGATTGATTTAATATACACGAGAACCTTAAGCTACTATTTAGCCAAGAGACACTTATTCATGCCCACCTTAGCCCACGACGTTATCGAACAACAGATTACAAATATCGTGCGGGCAATGGGGAGTAGTGAGAGCGAAGCGCAGACCGTTGCCCATAACTTAGTGCTCTCTAATTTAAAGGGACATGATTCGCATGGGGTGGGGATGATCCCGCGTTATGTTGAAGCCTTTCTTGAGGGTTCCCTCAAACTGAATCAAAGTGTCAAGGTCAATAGTGACCTGGGCTCTTTGCTCGTATTGGATGCCCAACAAGGATATGGGCAAGTAGCTGGAGAGAAAGCCATGCGCATGGGGATCGAGCGCGCAGAACGGCATGGCAGTTGCATCGTATCTTTAGCGAATGCGCATCATCTTGGTCGGATTGGTCATTTTGCTGAGATCGCTGCTCTTCATGGTTTGGTCTCGATTCATCTGGTGAACGTTTTATCCTCGCCTGTTGTAGCAGTGTGGGGCGGTGCGGATGGACGACATGGTACCAATCCATTTTGTGTGGGTGTGCCACTCAAACAGCAAACACCATTTATCTTGGACTTTGCTACCAGTCGAGCTGCTCAAGGAAAAATGCGGGTTGCGCATAACCAAGGCAAAAAAATTCCAGAGGGATTTTTATTAGACCCCCAAGGCCGACCCACGCAAGATCCCAGTGTGGTTGTTAAACCAAATGCCGACGGCAAGATGGGTGCGTTAATGCCGTTCGGTGAACACAAAGGTTCTGGCTTAGCCATTGCTTGCGAGCTCATTGGTGGAGCACTGACCGGGAGTGGTACTTGGAAACCCAGGCCAATGAAGAGCCGGGCAATTTGGAATGGGATGTTGAGTATCTTGATTAATCCCCAGCAGACCACCACCCAAGAGCAATTCGATGCAGAGGTTGCATCCTTTATGCAGTGGGTTAAAGAAAGTCCCAAGGCCAATGAGGACCCAGTACAAATTGCTGGTGAACCTGAGCAACAGAAGATGCAGATGAGAATGCAACAGGGCATTACGATTGATGAGCAGACCTGGGGTGATATTGTGGAAGCTGCAAAGCGATTTGGAGTATCACTGTAGTCATCCACCGTGAGGAATGAATGGTTAATTTAGAACTTTGTTTCAAAACCGCCTGCGAGCAAGCACAACTCATTCGCAATAAAAAAATCAGTGTGACGCAATTAATCACTGCGCACTTGGATCAAATCGAACGCTTCAATCCCACCCTCAATGCCATCGTTACATTAACGGCCGAGAGTGCTTTGGAAGAAGCACAGGCGGCGGATGCGGCACTCGCCAAGCAAGCTCCACTCGGTGCTTTGCATGGCTTACCTGTTGCACACAAGGATTTATTTTTGACCAAGGGAGTACGCACCACCTTTGGATCACCCATCTATCGGGATTTCATTCCCGAGCACGATTCATTACCCGTTGAGCGACTTAAAAAAGCAGGGGCGATTAGTCTTGGCAAAACCAATACACCCGAGTTTGGGGCTGGCAGTCAAACTTTTAACAGTCTTTTTGGCACCACCCCTAATCCCTATGACTTAACCAAGACCTGCGGTGGCTCATCTGGTGGAGGGGCGGTTGCTTTAGCAACGGGGATGGTCGCCTTGGCCGATGGCACGGATCTCGGCGGCTCGCTACGCAACCCCGCTAATTTTTGCAATCTTGTTGGGATTCGTCCATCGGTTGGTCGCGTGCCCAATTGGCCAGATCAGCTGGGTTGGTACACCATGAGTGTGGCAGGCCCCATGGCTCGCACAGTGCAAGATCTTGCACTGGCCATGTCGGTGATGTCAGGGCCCGATGATCGTTCACCGATTGCGTTAGATACACCCGGTTCTATCTTTAATGCTCCTTTGGGTCGTCAGTTCAAGGGTACTAAAGTGGCGTATAGCGAAGATCTTGGGGGCTTACCGGTTGAACCCGAAGTGCGGCAGGTCATGCGAGCCGCGCGCAGTGTTTTTGAGCAACTGGGTTGCGAAGTGATCGACGACAGTATTGATCTTGCAGAGGCCGGTGAGATCTTTATGCTCTGGCGCGCTTGGCGTACCGAGCTACGCATTAGTCCCTTAATGAAAGAGCATCGGCATCAACTCAAAGACACCGTGATCTGGAATGCTGAACAGGGTCTTGACTTAACCGGTCCCCAACTGGCGCGCGCCGAGGCCAAGCGCACTGAGATTTATCTCCGCATGCGGGCATTTATGCAGCGCTATCAATTTTTTATTCTGCCCGTGAATCAAGTCGTGCCATTCTCGGTCGACCTGGATTACCCGCGCGAGATTGCGGGGGTGAAGATGGAAACCTATATTGATTGGCAGAAAACCGCCTACTTCATTAGTGCGATAGGCAATCCAGCGATTTCAGTGCCTGCAGGATTTACTGCTTCGGGTTTACCTGTAGGCATACAGATTGTTGGAGGCCACCGTCAGGACTTTGAGGTATTGCAGATGGCGTACGCTTTTGAGCAAGCCACCCGTTTTGGGGAGCGTCGACCCCCGATTTGCCTCAATTGATTTAATACCAAATTTATGTAGTAATGTTTCAATTACAAAATCAAAATGATCCTAAAACATAAGGAGACAACGATGCAACTAAAGCAACTATTACTGGGATTATGTGTATTGCTCGGGATGACAACTGGGGCATGGGCACAAAAATACCCTGATCGACCCATTAAGTGGATCGTGCCCTATCCACCTGCTGGAACAACGGACGTAATCGCCAGAATCGTAGCCCAGCCATTAAGCGAGGTGCTTGGTCAACAGGTGATTGTGGAGAACCGACCTGGTGGTGGTAACAACATAGGAACAGAAGCAGTCATCAAGGCAGCGCCTGATGGCTATACGATGTTGTTTGTTAATCCAGCCAATGGTATTAATGCGACTTTGTATAAAAACCTGCCATTCAATTTCGTTCGGGATATTGCCCCGGTGGCTGGACTAGTGCGTACCCCCAACGTCATGGTGGTGCCACCCAGTTTTCCTGCAAACAATGTGGCGGAGTTCTTAGCGTATTGTAAGAACAACGTGAGCAAAATCAATATGGCGTCTTCGGGAAGCGGTACTTCAGTACACATGTCGGGTGAGCTATTTAAATCCATGACCAGTTGCAATATGCTGCATGTCCCTTATAAGGGTGCCGGCCCAGCGCTGGTTGATTTGATGGGCAATCAAGTGCAAGTGCTCTTTGATAACCTGCCGTCTTCAGCCGGTCACATCAAGTCCGGAAAATTAAAGGCGCTTGCAGTAACCTCGGCCAATCGTGAGCCATCTTTACCCAATGTGCCAACCGTTGGTGAAACCGTGCCTGGCTATGAGGCGACTGCGTGGTTTGGAGTCGGGATGCCTAAGGGTACGCCTCGCGACATTATTAATCGCATGAATGCCGCTATTAATAAAGTAATGAGTGAGCCCAAAGTTCGTGAGCGCTTAGCTGAATTGGGTGGCGTTCCAATCACCGGAACACCCGATGACTTTGGCAAGATCATTCAGGCCGAGACCGACAAGTGGGCCAAGGTGGTGAAGTTTGCGGGAGCAACTGCCGAATAGTCATTCGTTAGTTCAAGCTTAAATCTTGGTAGAGTAGGGTCGATGCGAGCATCGGCCCTTACTTTTTTCTACCTCACCACGGCAGCACTGATGTGGGCGGGTAATGCCATTGTGGGGAAGATCTTGGTGCAAAGCAGCTCACCCGTCTTACTCAATACCATTCGCTGGGGTGTAACCGCGCTCTTACTACTTCCATTTGCCTGGCGGGTATTGATGCCCCGCAGCCCATTGTGGACCCACCGTAAACGGTTCTTACTCTTAAGCCTCTTTGGCGTTGGTAGTTATAACGTCTTGCTGTATTTAGCCTTACAAAGTTCCACACCAATTAATGTCACTCTGATTGGGGCAAGCATGCCGATTTGGGCAATTGTGATTGGGGCCGTTGTTTATCACGAGAGGGCACAGATTCGGCAAATTGCCGGCGCATTGATTTCCATGGTGGGTGTAGCCGTTGTGATTGTGCGCGGGGATTTTGAGCGACTCATCGAGATTGAATTTGTAGCCGGTGATTTATGGATGGTGCTGGCAACCATTTTGTGGGGCGCCTACAGTTGGATGCTAGCCCATCCTAAGCAAAGTACAGAACGCAGTTGGCCTTGGGCAGAGTTCTTATTTGCGCAAGTGGGATTTGGGTTTTGTTGGTCTTTGGTGTTTGCGCAGACCGAGTATTTACTGGGATTAAATTACTTTACTTGGAACTGGCAAACACTCGGCATGATTGGCTATGTCATCATTGGGCCATCATTGATTGCGTATCGGTGTTGGGGGCTCGGGGTCAATCAAGCAGGCGCAACGGTAGCCACCTTCTTTACAAACTTGATTCCAGTGTTTACTGCGATTCTCTCAACACTGCTGCTACAAAAACCACCTGAGCTCTACCACGGCGTGGCATTTGCATTCATTTTGTGTGGTATCGTTTTATCCCTAAGCGTTCCGCGACGCCTTACTTAGAGTCGTTGAACTTGCACTAAGCGCCACCGAATTGGCCCGCCGACCGCACCTTTGACCCCCGGACCAAATTGCAAAGCAATCGGACCTTCTTTAAAGCGACCATCATTGACGCGCGTTGTTTCAATCCCATTGAGTTTGACAATGATTTCTGGACCAACGGCGCGGATTTCCATGACATTCCACTTGCCACCGGCTAAATTAGTAATGGGGGTTTTCACTGGAGCGACATCCACAATCGCCCCCGTACCAAATTTAGGCTCCGGTCGGATATCCCAAATGTTGACTTCGTAGGAACTAGCGGCAGCAATCTTGGTTGGATTGGTGACCCGAATGAAGATGCCGCTATTGGTATCAGTCTCTGCCCAGAACTCGGCACGAATGTAAACGTCTTTGTAAGACTCTTTGGTGAGTAGAAATCCGGCCTTGCCACGATCAGCCACAATCAGATTATTTTCGACTCGCCAGTTTGCATCACCAACCTGGTGAAAGTTTTCAAGACCTTTGCCATCGCGGATTAAATCAGTGGAAGAGGTTGAGAGGTGGGAACAGGCTGTCAAACAAAAAACAAGTCCAAGAATCCAAGCGCGCGTCATGGTGAGGCCCTCCTATTGGTTGTAACACCATCATAACGAATACCAAAAGTGGAGTCTATAAGTAAGCCAACCAACGACCCATCCCAATCACGCTTGCCCAACCCGCAAGTGAGATCAGGGCTTGGGCTTTACTGATCCCATTGGAGACCGTGCGCATGCGCAAAATGATTGCATTGGCTAACAGTAAGAAGATCAAGCACATCTTCAGAATAAATAAGCGTGAGCTAATCAACTCAGAGGCTTGAGCAATAAACATCAGTGATCCGGTGAGCACTGCTAGACCAAAGCCGAAGAGGGCAACCAAGACTCCCAAGCGAGATAGGTCCGATAGATTGAGTTTGCTGGCAACACCCAAGATCCTTAAATCCATGATGACCACGCTACCATAGAGCATGCCAATGCCCCAGATGTGCATGGTCTCAACCGTGGGATAGAGCCAACTGGAGTGCTTCATGGCCTGGGCTAGCCACAAGCCCTCCAAGGCCATGACGGGACTACTCATTAACGCAGTTCGACCGTTTTATTTCCAGCAGTGATGCGCTCAGCGCGCAACTCATCGGGTTGGCTGCGATTGATATAGCCTTCAACCGTGACTTGTGCACCGTTGGCAATATCACTTTTGCTCAAGCCACGATTTTCCATCCGAAAGGGTGGGGCAAGTACGATGGTCCATGACTTACCATCCGCGTTTAACTTTACCACCCCATGCGGATGCTCATAGCCGCTCTGAGTAATCGTGCCAGTGAGCTTCACGGTCTTGGTCTGGTCATATTCAGACCAACCATGATGGGCATGCGCGATTACTAGATTTAAAAGGAGGCAACTCAGAATAATTCGTTTAAGGATTGTGATCATAGGCAATGGAATAAAAAAGTGTTAACTCAAATGACCTCTTGATTTAACCCCTTGAATGACTCGCAGGGTGGATAGAACACGGTTTGCTAAAGGTGCGCTGATCTCGCCTTTGGCGAGTGCATACAAAACACAGTCAGCGCGCTCATGATCCGGTATGGTACTCAGTTCAGAAAATATATGCTTCTCAGACATTCGATCATGGATTAATAAGGGTGTCAGTTGAACCTCGACTTTAGACCCTTTAATTCCATAGCGAACTTGTGCTAACTCCACGAGTTCAGCACATTGCTTCTCCAAAATCTCCTCAAGACTAGGTAACGGTGTCTGTGAGACAGGTTTTGGTACAGGTTTCTTATAGACCGGATCTTCCATCCCCCCCATGGTAATGGAGATTGATGATTTGCACTATGCGTAGCGTTTAAGCGCTTTTTGATGCTCGTCCATTACTTTTTTTCGCAAACTGGCTGGCGCAAGAACTTCAACGCCATCCCCGTGTTTCATGATTTCCATCACCAATTCGGGGTCTTGGTTGTAATCAAACTCGAGCAGATAATTTCCGTCCTTATCAAAGCTGCTGACCTGTTGCCCATGCCATGTCTCTGCAGCAACCCACCTTGCTTTCTGGGGGGTAAAGCGTAACTTGGCACGCTGGGTTGCTTTACCCGAGAAGATGCCATAACTCTCGGCAAAGTTTTCATGTAATTCTTTTTCAGAGACTTCGATAGCTTTCTCTTCGAGAACACGTGCAGCTTGAATACCATCCATGACAAAACTGCGCAGCCCCTTACGCATGTGGCAATGGGCATCGAGATACCAGTTATCTCGATAAAAAATTAGGCGCTGTGGCGAGACTGTGCGCTCGGTTAATTCATCTTTACCTTTGGAATAGTAGGAGAGGTGTAAACGTTGACGCTTTAGAAGTGAGACGCCCACTTCTTCAAAGTTCTCGAGGATATTCTTGCGAGCCGACATACCAAAAACCTTAATGCGTTTGCGTAACTCCTTAGCAGAAATCTCAGACTGACCCAAGATGCCATCGATGATGTTCATGAGGGGTGCAATATGGGGACTCAGTAAACCATTAGTGTCTAGATTAGATAAGAGATGCTGCATGAGAACGAGGGCAGTCGCCTCCTTTTCAGAGAACCACAGACCAGGTAACTCAAACTTGTCCCCCGCATTGGGTTTATCAAAGCGATAACCGCCCATTGCACGGTCATACACAATCGGCGCGTTCATGCGATCTCGCAGGTAGTCAAGATCCCGCTTGAAGGTCGCACGCGAGATCTCCAACTTCGTCAAGAATTCCTCGATCGGCACGCAGCCTTGATTCTGGATCATATAATTAATCTTGTGTAAGCGCTCTAAATCACTCATCGGCGATCCCCCAAAACAGAATAGGCAACAGCATGAACCATAAAAGGCTCACAATATGAGCCAGTATAGGGGAAGTAATGGCACCAAAAAATACGGGCTGCGAATCAATTCAGTTAGGATTGATCTATGAAACTTCTTAGACATCTAATCTTATGCCTAGCGCTCTTGCCAACCATGGCCATGGCGCTGACAGTTGGTCAAACAATTGAGCTAGGGCAGCTACAAACACTAAACAGCACACCGTATGCCATACCGGCCAACAACACCAAAAACACCTTAATCCAGGTTTGGGCCACCTGGTGCCCATTTTGTAAGAAGCAAAACGCCTATCTCGAAAAACTCTATAAAGAACTACCGCCGAATTCACTCAATGTCATTACGATTTCGATTGATAAGAATCCATTGCTTGCCAAGCAATATATGGAAAACAATCAGTACACATTCCCGGCAGCCATGATGACTCCAGAATTACAAAAGTCGATGGGCAAGGTCAAAGGCATACCAATCCTCATCATCCTTGATAAGAACAACAAAATTATTTACCGAGAAATTGGGGAAATCTTTCCCGAGGAGTATGCTGATCTCAAGCGCTTTGCAAAAGCTCCATAAAGAAGTAATTATTTTTTACAAATAGTCTCTAATGTGATTACAAACCTTTAAGGTTTGTCCTCTTCACAAACCACATTCTTGCCAATAACCTTGTGATTTTCATATCTAAACAGTTAGGCACTCAAAATGGTATTTTTAATTGAACTCACACACAATCGAGCCAAAATATTTCGTATTGAATTTGGATCCCGTTTGCTAATGGCTATTACCATTCTGGGAATTGCCTATTGGACCTTCAAGAGTATTTTTGGAGTGTTTCTAGGACTATTGAGCAAATAAGCAATCGATAAGTAAGTAACTAAGATGCTGAAGAAATAAGGACGAGCCGGACCCTCGGCACTGATAGTATTTGGGTATGGCTGCTTCGTTCCCGACCTGACCAGGTTGCCAAGCCACCATGCGAGGAGGCCCGTCCATTCTTATTGTAGCCTTGTTAGAATTGAGCCCATGACTGCACTTGCACTGGCTCGTAAATGGCGCCCTAAAACGTTCACTGAACTGGTGGGTCAGGATCACGTAGTTAAAGCCTTAACTCACGCCTTAGACCAAGGCCGCTTACACCATGCATGGCTGTTCACTGGAACCCGTGGAGTCGGTAAGACCACCATCTCTCGCATTATGGCTAAAGCCCTCAATTGCACGGGAGTGGATGGTAAAGGGCAAATGACCTCACAACCATGTGGTCAATGCCAAGCCTGCACCGAGATTGATGCGGGACGCTTTGTCGATTACATCGAGATGGATGCGGCGAGCAATCGCGGTGTCGATGAGATGGTCTCTCTATTAGAGAAGGCCGCTTACGCACCTAGCAGTGCACGCTTTAAGGTCTACATGATCGACGAGGTGCATATGCTCTCCACGCATGCCTTTAATGCCATGCTCAAGACCCTTGAAGAGCCGCCACCGCATGTGAAGTTCATCTTGGCAACCACCGATCCGCAAAAGGTGCCGGTCACCGTACTCTCTCGCTGCTTGCAGTTCAATCTCAAGCAAATGCCAGTGCCTCTGATCGTAGAACACCTGCAACAGATTCTGGGATCGGAGTCAGTAACTGCAGAAGCGAATGCCTTGCGGGTGATTGCGAAAGCCGCCCAGGGATCCATGCGCGATGCGCTATCGCTCACCGATCAAGCGATCGCCTATGCAGCCGGACCCGTGTCTGAAGCTGCGGTTCGCACCATGCTCGGCACCATTGATGAGACCTATCTCATCAAGATCTTGGATGCCCTGCAGAGTAAGGATGGCAAGACCTTAAACGAGATTGCTGAAGAGATGGGTCTACGCAGTATGTCCTTCTCCCTAGCGTTGCAAGATCTCGCCAGCCTCTTACACAAAATAGTCACGGCCCAGATCGTGCCAAACTCCGTATTAGAGGATTGGCCAGAGGCGAATGAGATTCGTAGGCTTGCTAAAGCGTTTACTCCCGAAGAAACCCAACTCTTTTATCAAATCGCTATTACCAGTCGGGCTGATTTGTCATTAGCCCCCGATGAGCAAGCTGGATTTGCGATGGCGCTCTTACGAATGTTGGCCTTCAAACCCGGTGGCAGTGGTAGCACGTCAGTAACAGCGAACAGCGCACCGAAGGCTGCTGCGCAAACCTCTAAACCAGCAACTCCTGCAAGTAAGTCCGTGGAGACAAAGCCGGTTGCAAAGAGTGTTACTTCGCAGACAGTTGCCCATACCCCAAACCTCAATAGTGAGATCAAGCCTGATTGGCATGCGATGGTTCGTAACCTGCCACTGCGAGGACTCTTGCAGCAACTCGCTCACCAAACCGAACTCGTGGAGTGGCGCGATACCCCAACGACACTCTTTATTACTCTGACGACTGCGATGCCACAACTGGCAACGGATGATGCCCTCGCCCGTTTTGGGGAGACCTTGCGGGCCCAGTACGGCAAACCGGTGAAGTTGCAATTGGGTGAGGGTAAAGCCAATCACACGATTGCTAAAGTTGATGCGCAAGTGTATGAAGAGAAAAAACTCAATGCCGAAGAGCAAATTGCTGAAGATCCATTCTTAAAAGAGCTTGAGCGTGAGTTTGGCGCCAAAGTGGTCTCGGGCTCGGTTCGTCCCATTAATTAATTTCGATAGCGGAGAAGCACACCATGATGAAAGGTCAAATTGCGGGCTTAATGAAACAAGCGCAGCAAATGCAAGAGAAGATGAAGCGCGCTCAGGAAGAGCTCAATGCCTTGGAGCTCACGGGTCAAGCCGCAGGAGGCCTAGTGAAGGTCACCATTAGTGGTAAGTATGAGATGAAGCGGGTGCAAATTGATCCGGCGGCGATGGATGATCGCGAGATGCTCGAAGATTTAGTGGTGACCGCATACACCGACGCATTCAAACAAGCTGAAGCCGCTAGCCAAGCACTCATGTCGGGAGCGACCGCTGGGATGCCCATGCCCCCTGGATTTAAGTTACCGTTCTAAATTCGGATGAGTCGTACTAAACCATCAAACGAGCCTCAAGACGCACTCAGTCGTTTGGTGGAGGCCCTGCGGGTCTTGCCTGGTGTTGGCCCAAAATCAGCACAGCGGATGGCGTATTACCTATTGCAACATGATCGTAATGGCGCCGCGGTCCTTGCACAAGCACTCGGTGAAGCGGTTGAGTCGATTGGCCATTGCCAGCGTTGCAATACCTTTACTGAACTTGCACTGTGTACGACGTGCAGCGATTCGCGTCGTGACCCAGCCTTGCTATGCGTGGTGGAGACCCCGGCCGATCAAGTGATGGTCGAGCAAACCATGAGTTTTAGGGGCCAGTACTTTGTGCTGATGGGTCGTATCTCACCGCTTGATGGCATGGGACCCAATGAGATCCACTTTGATCGCTTACTTGATCGGATTGAGAAACCGGAGTTTGGAGGACCCGTGCGCGAGGTGGTGCTTGCCACGAACTTCACAAGTGAAGGTGAGGCCACTGCGCATTACATTGGCGAGATCTTAAAGATCAAGGGCATTAAAGCGACTCGCATCGCCCGTGGGATTCCGGTGGGTGGCGAGTTGGAGTATGTCGATGCGGGAACCTTGGCGCGTGCTTTACTCGATCGCCGCTCCATCAGCTAAATCAATCAACGAAAGTATCTATGAGTAAAGTCCCACACATCTTAGTGAGCAATGATGACGGCTACCTAGCCCCTGGCTTACTCGCTTTAGTCAATGCCTTACGCCCCTTAGGCAAGTTAACGATTGTGGCACCGGAGCAAAACCACAGTGGCGCATCGAACTCGCTCACGCTCTCGCGACCCTTAAGTATTCATCGGGTAGCCGGTGGAGAGCGCGATGGATTTCTGTTTGTGAACGGCACACCGACCGACTGCGTACACATGGCCATGACTGGATTTTTGGAGAGCAAACCCGATCTCGTGGTCTCCGGAATTAATCAAGGCGAGAACATGGGTGAGGATGTTCTGTACTCAGGCACCGTGGCGGCCGCAATTGAAGGCGTGATGTTTGGGGTACCGGGCATTGCGTTCTCGCAAGTCGATCGCGGCTGGGCGCAAATTGACGATGCGGCTAAAGCAGCGCGCGATATTGTGACCCAGGCCCTGCAAGAACCCATGGAGCGGGTTGATGGCATTGCTACCTTACTAAACGTCAATATTCCCAATGGCCATTATGAGCAACTCAAACGGTGGCGTGTGACACGTTTAGGAACCCGCCATCACTCACAACCCGTGATCGTGCAACAAAACCCACGCGGCGAGAACATTTATTGGATTGGTCCTGCGGGTGAGGCGCGCGATATTTCGCCGGGGACGGATTTTCATGCGATTAATGAGGGATGCATCTCAATTACGCCCATGCAACTCGATTTAACCCACCATGCCCGCCAAGCCAGTATGCGGGCATCGGGCTGGGACCGCGGATGAAATCTGCCGAGCGCTTTGCTGGGCATCGCCAAGACCTTGCGCGCAAGGTGCATGAGGCGGGCATTAAGAACCCGCAGGTCTTGCAAGCCATAGCCACAGTGCCGCGCCATTCATTTGTCGATGCTGGACTGCACGCCCGCGCGTATGAGGACTCTGCATTACCGATTGGGCATCAGCAAACCATCTCCAAACCATCGGTGGTGGCACGCATGATTGAGTTGTTACACAAGAATAAACAACCCTTGGGTAAGGTGCTCGAGATTGGGACTGGTTGCGGCTACCAAGCCGCGGTACTGAGTTTGTTGGCACAGGAGGTCTACTCCATTGAGCGCGTCCGTGCCTTGCATGATCTGGCCCGCACCAAATTACGTCCGTTTCGGATCGCTAATCTGCGCCTGATCTATGGCGATGGCATTCGAGGGCTACCTCAAGCAGCACCATTTGATGGCATCATCCTCGCCGCGGCTGGATTGGGAGTGCCAGACCCCTTATTGGATCAACTGGCTATTGGGGGACGCTTAATTGCTCCAGTTTCTAAAAGCGAGACCGAGCAGCAGCTCTTACTCATCGAGCGGGTCAGCTCCCACCGTTACCAAAGGACCGCACTTGATGAGGTCTTTTTTGTCCCCTTACAATCAGGGGTGATATGAACGTATTGCACAACAGCTCACATATCCGATATCCCGTTGGCTTTGGTCAGACCGTACTCATTGCGCTTATCGCTCTGGGGCTTACCGCGTGTTCGACCCCGCCACGAACCAAACCAGCCACCATTACCGATCGCAGTACACCGGTAGCCAGTGCCCCCGCTCAAGAGCCGGTGCCACCTGGGTTCTATCGAGTGAAGCGGGGCGACACCTTAATCCGGATTGCACTCGATAACGGTCAGTCGTACCGCGATATCGCCGCTTGGAACAATATCACCGACCCCAATTTGATTGAGGTTGATCAGGTTTTACGGGTCAAGCCACCACCGAGTACGGCTCGGGTTGTAACCAAGCCAATTGAACCGATTAAACCAGCCGACAGCAAAGCATCGACGGATAAGAAAGTCGCCACTAAGAAAGTGGAAGAGAAAGAAGTTGCTGCTGCAGAGCCGAAGGCCGATGCTGTTGATCCACCCATTAAGCTTTCGTGGCCAGCGAAGGGTAAAGTGGTTGAAGAGTTTAATGAAGCCAAGAACAAAGGCATCGATATTGCCGGCAAGATGGGTGAGCCGATTCAAGCGGCAGCCGATGGCAAAGTGGTCTATGCCGGCAATAGTTTGCGTGGCTATGGCAATCTCGTCATCATCAAACACGACAACACCTATCTAACAGCTTATGCCCATAATCGCACGCTGGTGGTGAAGGAGGGCGAGAGCGTCCGCAAGGGTCAACGCATTGCGGAGATGGGCGATTCAGATGCCAACATGGTGAAGTTGCACTTTGAGGTACGCATGAATGGTAAGCCCGTTAATCCAATGCAGTATTTGCAATAACGAGTTTGGCTAAATCGATTCCCAGCGTATTGGTATTTGATATTGAGACCATTCCGGATGTGGCCGGATTGCGATTACTCAATGCGTATCCAGATTCGATGAGCGATGCTGAGGTGGCAAAGGCCGCCATGGACGACCGTGCTACTCAAACCGGCCAAGCGTTTTTGCCGCTCTATCTGCAAAAGATCATCGCGATCTCGTGCGTAATCCGCAGAACGACCAAAGAGGGCTTGCCGCAATTTAAGGTTGGCAGTCTTGGAGCGCCAGATGATGATGAGAAAGCCTTGGTGCAAGCCTTCTACGAACTCATCGAAAAATATACCCCTCAATTGGTGTCATGGAATGGAAGCGGCTTTGATCTTCCGGTCTTGCACTATCGAGCACTACTCAACCAAGTGGCAGCACCACGCTATTGGGAGATGGGGGAGAGTACCGATAGCGATAGTAAAGACTTTAAGTGGAACAACTACATTAATCGCTATCACATGCGACATATTGATCTGATGGATGTCTTGGCCAAACATAATGCTCGAGCCAATGCACCGCTCGATGCACTTGCCAAGCTGTGTGGATTTCCGGGGAAGCTGGGTATGGATGGCTCACAAGTATGGCCTGCATATCAACGCGGTGAGATTGAGCAAATCCGACAGTATTGCGAGACCGATGTGGTTAATACGTATTTGGTGTATTGCCGCTTTCAGCAAATGCGCGGTGGCTTTACCGCCGACGAGTATGAGGAAGAACTCGCGTATGTGAAGCAGCAACTTGAACAGGATGCCAAACAAGGTAAGGCACCTTGGCCTGAGTATCTCGCGGGCTTCACTCACTAACGCATTCGTGATGAACGATGAGCACTGAGGTGCGGATGCCTAAGGCATCGCCGATTGTCACGATTGATTCATTGGATTTAGAGGCCCAAGGCGTTGCACGGCAATCCAATGAGGAGGGCGGCAAAGTGCTCTTTATTCGGGGAGCATTGCCCACCGAGCAGGTGACCTACACCATTACCCGTGAGAAAGCGCGTTTTGCCAAAGCCAAACTCCACGAACTCATTAAACCCGCGGTCTATCGCACTACACCCCGCTGCACCTATTTTGGAGTCTGCGGAGGGTGCAGCATGCAGCATCTGGATTTTGCTGCGCAGATTGCGATGAAGCAGCGGGTCTTAGAGGATGATCTGTGGCATATTGGACGAATCAAGCCCGACGAGATCCTGCGACCAATTGCAGGACCTGCTTGGCACTATCGCCATCGTGGGCGCTTGAGTGTGATTGATCGCTCGATTAAGAAGGGTACGATCTTGGTGGGTTTTCATGAGCACAACAGTAGTTATGTGGCGGACATGCTGACCTGCGAAGTGATCCCTAAGCGGATCTCAGATCTATTAGTGCCCATGCGGGAGCTGGTGGGCTCACTTAGTATTCGAGATCGCGTACCGCAAATTGAGTTTGCGGTTGGAGAGGATGTAAACCAACCAAGTGCTCCCAAAATTGCCTTAGTGATTCGGCACTTGCTACCACTGATCCCCGCAGATCTGAAGAATCTTGAAGTATTTGCTAAACACCATCAGGTGGGTATTTGGTTACAAGCCCAAGGCCCTGAGAGTGCCAAACCGTTTTACCCCGCTGCGCAAGCGCTGAGTTACAGCTTGCCAGAGTTTGGGGTCAGCTTACCGTTCTTACCGACGGACTTCACCCAAGTCAATCACGCAGTCAATCAAGTACTAATTAGTAAAGCGATTGCATTACTGGAGATCCAAGGAAGTGATCGTGTGATCGATCTCTTTTGTGGCATTGGCAACTTCACACTCCCCATTGCAACACTGGCTAAGGAAGTGCTTGGTATTGAGGGCAGCAAGACCCTGACTCAGCGTGCCTTACAAAACGCCCGTCATAACCAACTCGATCACAAAACCCAATTTACCCAAAGCAATCTCTTTGAGGTCACGGCTACTGATCTCAATAGCTGGGGCAAGGCCGATAAATGGCTGATTGATCCACCGCGAGAGGGTGCGATGGAGATTTGTAAGGCAATGCTAGACCTACCATCAACAGCGCTACCAAAGCGCATCGTGTATGTGTCCTGCAATCCCAAAACACTGGCACGCGACGCAGCGATTCTGACGCACGAACTCAATTACACCCTGAGCAAAGCAGGAATCATCAATATGTTCCCCCACACCTCGCACATTGAATCGATTGCGGTGTTTGATCAAAAAGAAAGCCGATTAACTATTAAGAGTTGAGCTTTAATGTATCAAGATTCGTGGCTACTGCTGGATTTACAACGGCCCATGCCAACGCTTTCGCAAGATCATTACTTACATCAGGGGAATGAAGCCATCTTTCTTTTTCTGGAATTGCGGGAGGAGGTAATATGCTCTTTGCTTTGTTCATTTATTTGAAACCATATTCAATTACAAAATTTTACAAGCATGAGTATCATGAAAAAGAAACTAGTTAAGCCTAGCACTAAAGAGGATGCTGAAATTACAAAAGCAGCAAAATCTGACCCAGACAGTCAGCCGATCTCTAAAAAGGATTGGGAGCGCATTAAACATACAGTTGTTCGTTCTCCATTGAAACTTAGCTCGGATCACTAATTCCATGACCAATCTCAACCAACTACCCACTGATTTACCTGTTCCCCAAGACGATGGGGCTTGCAATCATTTGGTTGGCATGTCTTTGCCGAATGTAGCTTTGTTAGCAACGGATGGATCGATGGTGAACCTCTCCCAACTAGCTGGGCGTTTGGTGATTTATTGCTATCCCATGACCGGTCAGCCTAACGTGCCATTACCTGAGGGGTGGGATCAAATCCCAGGAGCGCGGGGTTGCACACCGCAAAGTTGTGCCTTTCGGGATCACTATCAAGAACTCCAAGCCCTAAATGCCAATGTGTTTGGGCTCAGTGTACAAAGTACGGAGTATCAACGCGAGATGGCTACGCGTTTGCATTTGCCGTTTCAGGTGCTCAGTGATGAGCATTATCAGTTCCAGAAGGCCCTCAACTTACCAACCTTTGTGGCAGCAGGGATGACCTTACTCAAACGCGTGACCTTAATTAGTCATCTAGGGCGTATTGAGGCGGTGCATTACCCAATCTTCCCAAGCGATAGTGATCCTGCTTGGGTATTGGATTACTTAAAGAGCAAGAAATAAAAAGGGCGCCGCAGCGCCCTGAAGTTACCGCAGGACTACGTTGCTATCAGTCGCGGTCTCCACCGAAAATGCCCAGAAGAGCCAAGAGGTTGGAGAAAATGTTGTAGATATTGAGGTAGATACCTAGGGTCGCAATGATGTAGTTGGTCTCGCCACCATTAACTACCCGTTGCACATCCACAAGGATGAACGCAGAGAAGATAGCGATTGCAACCACCATGATGGTTAGCATCAATGCAGGCATCTGCAACCAGATGTTGGCTAAGGAAGCCACGATCAACAGAATGACACCCACGAACAGGAACTTGCCCATGCTCGAGAAGTCTTTCTTGGAGACCGTTGCAATGGAAGCCATCACCGTGAAGATGGCGGCTGTGCCACCAAAGGCGCCCATAATTAGGGTTGCACCATTGCTATAGCTGCCTAGAGTCATACCAATTAAGCGTGAGAGCATCACACCCATAAAGAAGGTAAACGCTAGCAAGAGCATCACACCCATACCGGTATCTTTGTTCTTCTCGATTGCCCAGAAGAAACCAAAGGCAACTGCCAAGAAGATAATCGCACCCATAAATGGACTACCTTCGAAGAAGGTAAAGCCCATGGCCACACCTAACCACGCGCCGATGACGGTAGGCACCATGGAAAGTGCCAAGAGGGCGTAGGTGTTTCTTAGGACACGATTACGGGATTGGGCAGTTGCAACCGAAACGTTACGACCGAAACCAACCGAATTAAGATCACTCATTGAGTAGCTCCTATAAATAAGCCCAACATGGGCTTGATAGTCACTAAGTATAGACAAAACATATAAAAATCAAGACCTTTGTGTCATTCGGGTCTTCTGGATTGGCCGCTAATTTGATATACCTAAGAAATTCAAGGGCTTAGGAGTGGGAATCGGGGATAAAACCCTAAAAACAAAGTATAATTTCGCATCGCAATACCGAGTATTGCTGACAAATGAATCAATAAAACCGAAAAACCGTTTCACACAACATCATTGGAGTTTTTGCATGGCAATTCAGCGCACCTTATCCATCATCAAACCTGACGCAGTCGCGAAGAGCGTGATTGGCCAAATCTATGCTCGTTTTGAGCAAGCCGGTTTGAAGATCGTCGCCGCCAAAATGGCGCACCTCTCAAAAAATGAAGCGGAGCAGTTCTATGCAGTTCATAAAGAGCGTCCTTTCTTTAAGGATCTCGTGAGCTTCATGATCTCAGGCCCAGTGATGATTCAGGTGCTTGAGGGTGAGAATGCAATTGCCAAAAATCGCGAGTTGATGGGTGCTACGGATCCAAAGAAGGCTGATAAAGGCACAATCCGTGCTGACTTTGCAGACAGCATTGATGCCAATGCCGTGCATGGCTCGGATGCGCCGGAGACCGCTGCGGTGGAAGTCGCTTTTTTCTTCCCCGGCATGAACATCTTCGCGCGTTAATTCACCATTGATTACCAACCGCACGAACTTACTTAATTTTGATGCTGCCAAGATGGCAGAGTACGTTGCGGGATTAAACGAGAAGCCGTTTCGGGCTAAGCAGCTCTTGCAGTGGGTGCATCAGCGTGGCGTTTGTGACGTTGCGCTGATGACCGATCTAGCCAAATCCTTTCGTCAGCAGCTTGCCGATCACGCTGAGATCACGAGCTTGCCTGTTATTGGGGACATGAAAGCCAGTGATGGCACCCGCAAGTGGTTACTGGATGTGGGCGCTGGTAATGCCGTTGAGATGGTCTACATCCCCGAAGACGATCGCGGTACGCTTTGTATCTCTTCCCAAGCAGGGTGTGCAGTCAACTGCCGTTTTTGTTCCACCGGTCATCAGGGCTTTGCCCGCAACCTAACACCCGCAGAGATTATTGGACAACTCTGGTTTGCGGAGCATCATCTGCGCGAGGATCCGCTTGCGATTCGCAGACTCGATGAGGATTGTGCCGAGCAAACCCAGGGTCGGGTGATTACGAATGTGGTGATGATGGGCATGGGCGAGCCCTTATTGAACTACGATGCGGTTCTGATTGCGCTACGCTTGATGCTTGACGATCATGCCTATGGTCTATCACGCCGGCGCGTGACCGTATCCACCTCGGGTGTGGTCCCTATGATGGATCGCTTGGCGCAGGATTGCCCTGTGGCGCTCGCCGTATCCTTGCATGCACCCAACGATGCGCTGCGCGATGAGCTCGTGCCACTCAATCAAAAGTATCCCTTAAAAGAACTGATTGCTGCTTGTGATCGCTACTTACCATTTGCACCGCGCGACTTTATTACCTTTGAGTACTGCATGCTCGATGGCGTGAACGACCAAGACCAGCATGCCAAAGAATTAATCAAACTCTTAAAGGGCTTGCGTTGCAAATTAAATCTCATTCCCTTTAATCCATTCCCTGCCTCGGGCCTCAAGCGCTCACCGGCCGAGCGGGTTAAGCAGTTTGCCCAAATTTTGCAAGACGCCGATCTGGTCACCACCGTGCGTAAGACCCGCGGTGACGACATTGCAGCTGCCTGCGGACAGTTGGCAGGCGATGTGATAGACCGAACTCGCCGTGCCGAGCGCATGCAAGCACTCGATGAGCAGGTGATTCAGTTTCAGGGACGATAATGATCGCAATTGGATGCCATGATGAATAAGATTGAGCCTGGTTGTTTACCCCCATTGCCCCTTGGACCATTGCCACGCCGGCTCTCGCGCCAGTCGGTGGTTGCGTGGGGCGATCACCGCGTGACCGTTGGTGGGGACGCCCCGGTGCGTGTGCAATCGATGACCAATACCGATACCGAAGATGCAATCGCAACCGCGATTCAGGTGAAGGAGTTGGCAAGAGCAGGCTCAGAGCTGGTGCGCATTACCGTCAATACTCCAGAAGCCGCGGCCCAAGTTCCTTACATCCGCGAGCAACTCGATCAGATGGATGTAAAGGTGCCATTGATTGGTGACTTTCATTACAACGGCCATACCTTACTCAAAGATTATCCGGATTGTGCTAAGACCTTATCCAAATACCGCATTAACCCTGGTAACGTGGGTAAAGGCGCCAAGCGCGATCCACAATTTGCGCAAATGATCGAGGCGGCTTGTCACTACGAGAAGCCGATTCGGATTGGTGTGAACTGGGGTAGTCTCGATCAAGATTTGCTAGCGCAGATCATGGACGATAACGCAAAGCTGGCAATGCCCAAAACCTCGCAAGAGGTCATGATTGAGGCCTTGATTCAGTCGGCACTTCAATCGGCGAGTAAAGCCGTTGAGCTCGGCATGAACCCTGATCAGATTACGCTATCGTGTAAAGTGAGCGGTGTGCAAGACCTGATTGCGGTGTATCGCGATCTGGCAAGGCGTTGTGATTACTCCTTGCATCTTGGTCTCACCGAAGCGGGCATGGGTAGCAAAGGCATCGTGGCATCGACTGCCGCACTCGCAGTTTTATTGCAAGAAGGCATTGGCGATACCATTCGCATCTCCTTAACCCCCGATCCGGGTGCGCCGCGTGAGAACGAAGTGATAGTGGGTCAGGAGATCTTGCAAACCATGGGATTGCGCAATTTCACACCGATGGTGATTGCTTGCCCTGGATGTGGTCGCACCACGAGTACCACCTTCCAAGAACTCGCTGCCAAGATCCAGTCTTACCTGCGTCAACAAATGCCGGTGTGGAAGAAAACCCATCCCGGTGTTGAGAACATGAACGTGGCGGTGATGGGTTGCATTGTGAATGGCCCGGGTGAGAGTAAGCACGCCAATATTGGTATCTCTTTACCAGGCACTGGTGAGAGCCCCGCCGCCCCCGTGTTTGTGGATGGTGTAAAAGTAAAGACCTTGCGCGGTGAGGGCATCGCTGAAGAGTTTCAACTAATTGTCGACGAGTACGTTAAAGCCAATTACCATGCAAAAAATTAATGCCATTCGCGGCATGAACGATCTGCTGCCCAAAGATGCAGCGGCTTGGTCTTATCTCGAGCGCACCTTAGCCGATCTCACTCGAGCTTATGGTTACGAGCAGATTCGGACGCCGATCGTCGAGGCAACGGCGCTCTTCCAACGTGGTATCGGTGAGGTGACCGATATCGTGGAGAAAGAGATGTACTCCTTTGAAGATCGACTCAATGGAGAACAGCTCACATTGCGACCCGAAGGAACCGCAGCAGTGGTGCGTGCTTCGATTGAGCACAATTTGATCTATGACGGCCCCAAACGCCTTTGGTACACGGGACCCATGTTTCGGCACGAGCGCCCCCAGCGTGGACGCTATCGCCAGTTTCATCAATTTGGGATTGAAGCCTTGGGATTTGCAGGCCCAGACATCGATGCCGAGATCATCTTGATGGGTCAACGCCTTTGGGATGAGCTTGGTTTGCAAGGTGTACGTTTGGAACTCAACTCTTTGGGTGAGGCTGCGGAGCGCACAGCGCATCGTCAAGCCTTAGTGGAGTACTTTACCCAACACCATGTGCAATTGGATGAGGACTCGCAACGGCGTTTGCAAACCAATCCACTGCGGATTCTGGATTCGAAGAACCCAAGCATGCAGACTTTGATTGAAGGTGCACCAAAGCTCCTGGAGTTTTTGGGTTCAGAGTCACTGGCCCACTTTGAAGCAGTACAAACCCTTTTGAAAGCCAACAACATTCCATTTAAGATCAACCCACGATTGGTGCGCGGTTTGGATTATTACAACCTAACAGTATTTGAGTGGACTACCGAAGCACTGGGAGCCCAAGGTACGATTGCTGGCGGTGGTCGCTATGATCCCTTGATGGAGCGTATGGGCGGTAAAAGTGCCCCAGCCTGTGGATGGGCCATGGGCATGGAGCGCGTGTTGGATCTCATGGCGATCTCGAAGAGTGTTCCAGAGAGCGATCCGGTTTGCGATGTCTATGTATTACACCAGGGCGGGGATACCTTGGTACAAGCCATGATTGCAGCAGAAGCGCTCCGTAGCGCCGGGATTGATGTGATCTTGCATTGCCCACCCGATGGGCAGAGTGCGAGCTTTAAATCCCAAATGAAGAAAGCCGATGCAAGTGGTGCGCAATTGGCGCTGATTATTGGCCCTGATGAGCTCGCTTCGGATGAGGCGCAATTGAAGGACCTTCGTGGCACTGGTGAGCAACATGCCGTGCCACTATCGGGTTTATTGGCAGCAGTGGTCGACGCTTTAGTCGATTCGTAAGCGATACAGCATAAAATAAGCGTTTAATTCATTGAAGAAAGCAGTATTGGCATGGCACTTGACCTCGAAGAACAAGAAAACCTAGCGAACCTGAAATCGTTTTGGGCCCGCTATGGCAATTACATCATCGGTGTCATTACCGTGGCATTGCTCGTTTATAGCGGCATGAGTGCTTGGAAGTGGTATCAACGCGATCAAGCCGCAGATGCGGGTAAGTTATACGAGACCTTAATTAATTCGATTAGTAAGAACGAGAAAGACAAAACGTATCTTGCGGCTGAAGATTTGCAAAACAAATACGGTGGCACGAGTTATGCAGCGATGGGAAGCCTTGTGGCTGCCAAGGTCGCGATGGACAGTAACGATGCAACTAAAGCACAAAGCTATTTGAAGTGGACCGCCAATCAAGCCAGCGATGATTCGTTTCGGGCTCTGGCGCAATTGCGGCTCCTTGGAATTCTTATTGATCAAGGGACTGAAGCCAGCCTCAAAGAGGCTGATCAACTCCTCAAAGAAAAAGCTGTGAAAGGATTTGAGCCCCTTTGGATTGAGCGTCGTGGTGATTGGTATCTGGTGCAAACAAAAATCCCTGAAGCGCGTACCGAATACCTCAAGGCCATGAAAGCCATGCAAAGTGATCGAGCCTTTCCGGAGGACGCGCGTGGCTTATTGAAAGTAAAGATTGATGCTGTAGGGGGGATGTAGTGCGACTGTTGCGCTGGGGTGCCATCGCATCTCTTTCCATCGCATTGATTGCCTGTTCGGGCTCGTCCAAGGTTCGCAAACCGGCTGAGCTCGTCAATATAACGAATCAAGTCGAGCTTGCTGAGGTCTGGTCAACCAGTGTCGGTAGCTCCGTTCCTGCTAACTTTCGTCCCGTTGTTGCTGATGACCATCTCTTCGCAGCATCGGCACGTGGCACGCTTAGTAAGTTAAATATTCAGACTGGGCGTGTGGTTTGGGAGGTTAGTGTTCCCGAGAAACTCTCCATTGGTCCAGGATCGGATGGCAAGATTACAGTGGTGGTTAGTAGTGAAGGCAATGCCTATGGCTACGATGAGTCGGGTAAAAATATTTGGAAGCACCTAATTGGAAGTGAGGTACTTTCTGATCCGATCGTAGCAGCCGGTGTCGTAGTGATCCGTACTTTAGATCATCGCTTTATTGGTTTGGATGCAAACACGGGTAAACGGCGTTGGATTTATCAACGGCAACAGTCCCCATTATCACTGCGTGTTGGTTACGGCATGCTCTTAGTTGGCAATGATGCCGTGGTCACTGGTTTTGCCGGCGGCCGCTTTGGAGCACTCGCGCTCTCCAACGGTGGACTCATTTGGGAGTCGGCAGTCTCGTTCCCCAAAGGCTTTTCTGAGATCGAACGTTTAAATGATGTCACCAGTCGACCGAGTCTTGAGGAAGGGCGCCTTTGCGTGGTTTCTTATCAAGGGAAAATTGGTTGCGCTGAACTACGCACTGGTAATTTAGCGTGGTCGAAGGATTTCTCAAGCTATACCGGCACCACTCAAAGTACGGAGTTTGTCTTTGCTGCTAATGAGAAGTCCCACGTTTATGCCTATCGTGCAAGCGATGGTGTGCAAGTGTGGGAGAACACGCAACTCACCTGGCGTGATGTGGGAGAACCGCTTGCAGTTGGCAAAGTGGTGCTGATGGGTGATAAACAAGGTTATGTTCATCTTCTCAATCAAAATAGTGGACAGTTGGTCTCGCGCATTCGTCACGACAGCTCACCAGTTACTGCAGCTCCGATTGCAGCAGGTGGCGTGATCATCATTGCTTCTCAAGGTGGCAAGATTGCGGCATATCGCCCGCGTTAAGACCAATCCCCATGAAACCCGTTATTGCCATCGTGGGCCGACCCAATGTCGGTAAATCCACCTTATTTAATCGCCTCACTAAATCGAGAGATGCCTTAGTTGCTGATTTTCCTGGGCTCACGCGTGATCGTCACTATGGCAACGGTCGCGTTGGCGATCGGGAGTTCATTTGCATTGATACGGGTGGTTTTGAACCCGTTGCGAAGACCGGCATCATGGCTGAGATGGCAAAGCAAACGAAGCAAGCCGTCGCCGAATCGGATCTAGTGATCTTTATGGTCGATGGCCGACTAGGGCTTGCCCCACAGGATCGCGTGATTGCCGATTTCTTACGCAAGACCGGTCGCCCGGTCATCCTTGCGGTCAATAAGACCGAGGGCATGTCGGCTAGCGTAGTCACAGCCGATTTTTATGAGTTGGGTCTTGGTCAACCTGAACCCATTTCGTCTGCTCACGGCGATGGGGTGCGCGCTCTCATCGAAGAAGCGCTCGATCAATTGCAGATCCCTGAACCCGAGCCTGATGATGCAGCGGTCGCCGATGGCACGCGGCCAATGAAGATTGCGGTGGTGGGCCGACCCAATGTTGGCAAGTCGACCTTCATTAACACCTTGCTTGGGGAAGATCGGGTCATTGCCTTTGATCTACCTGGCACGACGCGGGATGCTATTGAGGTTGAGTTTGAGCGCAATGGCAAATCCTATGTCTTGATTGATACCGCAGGACTGCGTCGTCGTGGCAAGGTCTTTGAAGCCATTGAAAAGTTTTCGGTGGTCAAAACTCTGCAAGCGATTAACGATGCCAATGTCGTGATCTTGATGCTCGATGCTCAGCAGGATATCTCTGAGCAGGATGCGCATATTGCGGGCTACATTGTGGAAGCGGGACGCGCTCTGGTGGTCGCGGTTAATAAATGGGATGGGATAGACGCCTATGTGAAAGAACGTGCGCGCGTGGAGATTGCACAAAAGCTGCGCTTTTTAGACTTTGCCAATGTGCATCCCATCTCGGCCAAAAAAGGCTTTGGCATCAAAGAGCTCTTTAAGGATGTGGATAAGGCTTACCAGGCTGCGATGGCCAAACTGTCTACACCAAAACTGACTCGCGCCATGATTGATGCGGTGGCACATCAACAGCCCAAACGGGTGGCCAAAGGCCGACCCAAACTCCGGTACGCCCATCAGGGCGGCATGAACCCGCCAATTGTGATTATTCATGGGAGCGCCTTGCACGGCATTACCGATAGCTACAAACGCTATCTTGAAGGGCGCTTTCGGGAGATCTTTGAATTACGCGGTACGCCCCTGCGGATTGAGTTCCGGACTGCGGCAAACCCCTACGTCAAGGATGAAAAACCACGTCGTAAGTAGGATATGTTCAATCCGTGGAGAATTCCGTTGAATACGGTTAATATCCTTACAGAAACCATCCGTGTTGTATACAAAAGCAAGACTCCCTAACTTAAATAACGATTAAGGAGCAGTATGAGTACCAAACAAGTCCAGTTGCTGCAGGACCCTTTTCTGAATGCCTTGCGCAAAGAGCACATTCCAGTGTCGATCTATTTGGTCAATGGCATTAAGTTGCAAGGTAACGTTGAGTCATTCGATCAATACGTGATTCTGTTGCGCAACACCGTAACCCAAATGGTCTATAAGCACGCCATCTCCACCGTAGTACCCGCCCGAGCTGTGAGCTTTAGGGCAGACGATGAGGAAGCTCCAGCTGCATAACACCGGAGTCGAGGAGGTCCGTGCGGTATTGGTAGGAATTGATACCGGCAAAGACGATTTCCCAGAGAGCATGGCGGAGCTTGCACTCTTAGCGCAGAGTGCAGGATCGATACCAAGCGCTTCGGTCATTGGGCGTCGCGGTAGCGTTGACCCTTCCTTATTTATCCGTTCGGGTAAGGCCAATGAGGTCTTACGTGCGATGCAGGAGCACGATGCAGAACTTGCGATCGTCAATCATGCGATTTCACCAACGCAACAACGCAATCTTGAGCGTCATCTGGGTAAACACGTGATCGACCGCACCGGATTGATCCTCGATATTTTTGCCCAACGTGCGAAGAGCCATTTGGGTAAGACCCAAGTGGAGTTAGCCAATGTGCGCTACCGCATGTCAAGACTCGTGCGCGCTTGGAGTCACTTAGAGCGTCAGAAGGGTGGTATTGGTCTGCGCGGTGGTCCGGGTGAGACCCAGATGGAGTTGGATCGCCGCATGTTAGCAACCAAAGCCAAACGCTTGGAAGCAGAACTGGCCAAGTTGCAACGTCAGCAGCGCACCCAACGGCGAGCAAGGGCACGCAACGAAGTGTTCTCCGTGTCATTGGTGGGATATACCAATGCCGGTAAGTCCACCTTATTTAATGCACTGACCAAAGCCGGCACCTATGCCGCTGATCAACTCTTTGCGACCTTGGACACCACCTCCCGACGCGTTCATTTGGAGGAGGGGCGGCAAATTGTCCTTTCTGATACTGTGGGATTTATTCGGGAGTTACCGCATCAATTGGTTGAGGCCTTTCGAGCCACGCTTGACGAAACGGTGCATGCCGATTTGATTGTGCACGTGATTGATGCTTGCAGCCCAGTTGCCCAGGAGCAGCAGGCTCAAGTTGAAGCGGTCCTGAAGGAAATTGGGGCGGATGGCATTCCACGTTTAGAAGTGATGAACAAAATTGATTTGATGCCGCAGACTTTTACTAAAGGCCCTCATATTGAACGTGATATTCATGGGGTGCCTTACAAGGTCTTTTTGTCTGCCCAGGAAGGCATAGGTTTAGACCTGCTGCGCGAGTGTCTATGCGAGTTTGCACACAGGACTGATAAACTAAAGGTTGAGCACGCTGACGTCCAACATCACAAGGCGCATGGCGATCTGCTTCAACCATTAACCGATAGACCAGAAACCGCCGATTTTGATTTCCATTCGACCCGAAACTATTCGCCAAACACTCCATAAAGTAGGTGACTACTTTAAAGGGTTTTTCTCCGTCAATGATCCTGGCTGGGGAAATAACCATCAAGCACCCAAAGGGGATAAAGATCCTAAAGAGGGTGGTGATCAGGCTCAACCTAATCAGCAACCCCAAGGTAATCGCCGCCCTGAAAATGGACCGCCCGATCTTGATGATCTCTGGCGCGATTTCAATGACAAGTTAAATAACCTCTTTGGCGGCAAGAAGCGGCCATCGGGTGGCGGACAGCCCCCTAGTGGTGGTGGACGTAAACCACCCCAATTTAATGTTGAGGGCTTTAATCCCAAGACCGCTAGCTTAGGTGCCTTAGTCATTGTGACCCTGGTGTGGCTATTTAGTGGCTTTTTTATGATTCAGGAAGGTCAGGCCGGTGTTGTTCTCACCTTTGGTAAATACGACTACACAGCACGTCCCGGTATTAACTGGCGGATGCCTTGGCCGATTCAATCAACCGAGACCGTGAACTTGTCGGCCGTACGTTCGGTTGAGGTTGGTCGCTCGGTGATGATTAAGGGTACCAATCAAAAAGATTCGTCGATGTTGACCGAAGACGAGAACATCATTGATGTGCGTTTTGCGGTTCAGTACCGCTTAAAGGATCCGATGGAGTATCTCTTTAATAATCGCGATCCAGATATGGCCGTGGTGCAGGCTGCTGAGACCGCAGTGCGTGAGATTGTGGGACGCAGCAAGATGGATACGGTGTTGTATGAAGGTCGTGAGAAGATTGCGATTGATCTGGCTTTGGCCATTCAAGCTATTTTGGATAGTTATAAAACCGGTATCTTTGTGACTAGCGTGACCGTGCAAAATGTGCAACCGCCAGAGCAAGTTCAGGCCGCGTTTGATGATGCGGTGAAAGCGGGTCAAGACCGTGAGCGTTTAAAGAGTGAGGGTGAGGCGTATGCCAATGACATCCTGCCTCGTGCGAAAGGTACAGCAGCGCGTCTAATCCAAGAGGCTGAAGGTTATCGGGCACGTGTTTCTGCGATGGCCGAAGGTGATGCCTTGCGTTTCAAACAAATTTACAGCGAGTACGCCAAGGCACCTCAGGTAACGCGCGATCGGATGTACATCGACACCATGAAAGAGATCTACAACAATGTCACCAAGGTATTGGTCGACACTGCCAAGAGCAATAGCTTGTTGTATTTACCGCTCGATAAAATCATTAACCAAGTGACTACCGAAGCGCAACAAGCTGCGCAACTGCAAGGCGCTGCTTTGCCGGGTGTCATCTCACCCAATGCCATCTCTAGTCCCACTCCCAGTGCAGCACCATCCCCAGCGGAGCGTACTCCCGAGAAACGGGATGGCTTGCGCAGTCGTGATCGCGGTGATCGTTAAGAATCGAGGAAAAAGTTATCATGCCTAATCGTCTCCTTGGTCTTATTCTGGGTCTAATCGTTTCTTTCTATTTGATTAGTTCCTGTATTTTTATTGTCGATCAACGCAAGTTTGCCGTGGTCTTTGCCTTCGGTCAGATTGTGCGAGTGATTGAGCAACCAGGTTTGCAGTTCAAGCTACCTGCACCATTTCAAAACGTCATCTTCTTTGATCGTCGCATCATGACGATTGATAACCCCGACGCAGAGCGCTTTATTACTGCTGAGAAGAAAAACCTCTTGGTGGATTCGTATGTGAAGTGGCGCATTATTGATCCCCTCAAGTTCTTCGTGAGCTTCCGTGGTGATGAGCGGCTAGCGACCGATCGGATGAACCAGCTGATTCGTTCGGCGTTAAACGAAGAGTTCACCAAACGCACCATTCGCGAGATTATTTCAGAGCAGCGTGATCAGGTGATGCAAGGGATTCAGAAAAAAGTGGAGGACGATGCCAAAGCGATTGGTGTTGAAATCGTCGACGTGCGCTTAAAGCGGATTGACTTGCTCGCTGAAATTAGCGATTCGGTCTATCGCCGAATGGAAGCAGAGCGTAAGCGAGTGGCTAATGAATTGCGCTCCACGGGAGCAGCAGAATCGGACAAGATTCGGGCAAGTGCGGAGCGTCAGCGCGATGTGATTTTGGCAGACGCCTATCGCGATGCACAGCGGATCAAGGGAGCGGGCGATGCTCGAGCGACAGCCCTCTATGCCGAAGCATTTAATCGTGACCCCCAGTTTGCTCAGTTCTATCGCAGCCTTGAAGCCTATCGCAACACCTTTAAGGATAAGAAAGACTTAATGGTGATCGAGCCAAGCAACGATTTCTTCCGGTTCATGCAAAAGAAGAACTAAACGATCGCATCATGAACCGTTGGTTACTGCCCGAGGATATTGCTGATGTATTGCCAGCCCGGGCTCGCAAGATCGAGGAGTTACGCCGTCGCTCCCTCGATCTATATCAATCCTACGGCTATGAGCTCGTTAGCCCGCCGCTCTTGGAGTTCTTGGATTCACTGTTAACCGGAACGGGATCGGATCTTAATTTACAAACCTTTAAGCTCGTTGATCAGCTCTCGGGTCGTACTTTAGGCTTACGTGCAGATATCACGCCCCAGGTGGCGCGTATCGATGCACACCTTCTCAATCGTGAAGGCGTGACCCGTCTGTGCTATGCAGGGTCGGTAGCGCGTGTCCGTACACCGCCGGGTTCAACCTCGCGTGAAGAGTTGCAACTCGGTGCCGAGATTTATGGGCATGCAGGGTGGGAGGCTGATCTTGAAGCGATCAATTTACTCCTAAAGACACTAACTCAAGCAGGGCTTGGCAAGATCTATTTGGATTTGTCGCATGCAGGAGTGCTTAAAGGCATCTTAGGTGATTTGGTATTAAGCCATGCCGATACCGAGACCCTCTACACCATATTACAAACCAAAGACCAGCCAAGCCTCACTCAATGGGTGAGCCAGTTTGCGCCTGCGATTAGCAAACCATTATTGGCATTGTTGCAACTCAATGGCTCTTGTGCGGAAGTCTTGGCTAATGCCCGGTCGGGTCAACTCGCCTTACCCAATCAACCCTTGATTGCACAATCGCTCAAGGATCTAGAGCGTCTGATTGCGGCGACTAGTGGCTTATCCAAACAATTGGAGCTCTCGCTGGATCTAGCGGATTTGCGTGGATACCAGTACCACAGCGGGGTCATGTTTGCTGCCTATGTGGATGGTTTACCCCAACCCATTGCGCGCGGTGGTCGTTATGATCATGTGGGTCAGGCCTTTGGTCGCTCACGACCCGCTACGGGCTTTTCACTGGATCTACTCACACTTGCCGACTTATCCAATATCTCAGTCAAGCGTCAAGCGATTTTTGCACCCTGGTCGAACGATCCAGATCTAAATCGTCGTATTGATGAGTTACGTGCTGCAGGCGAGGTGGTCATTCAGGCGCACAAGGGCGATGATGCAAATTCGGAGGAGTTTGAGTGCCAACGTGAACTCGTGAAACAAGGTGCCAGTTGGGAACTAAAATCGCGCGTCTAGTCGCTTGATCACTACAATAAAGCGAAATCAATAAAAAACGAAGTGGAATGCATATGAGTAAGTCTCAGGGTCGGAATGTTGTTGTGATTGGTACGCAGTGGGGTGATGAAGGAAAGGGTAAGGTGGTTGATTGGCTTACCGATCATGCACAAGCCGTCGTACGTTTTCAGGGTGGACATAACGCTGGGCACACACTCATTATTGGTGGTAAGAAAACCATCTTGCGCCTGATTCCTTCAGGCATCATGCACCCCCAAGTCATTTGCTATATCGGCAATGGCGTGGTGCTTTCACCCGAAGCCCTCTTTAAAGAGATTGGTGAGCTCGAAAGCGCTGGCTTGGATGTGCAGGGACGTTTAAAGATCTCCGAGGCAGCCACTCTGATTTTGCCGTACCACGTTGCGATTGATCATGCCCGGGAGAAAAAACGCGGTAGCGATAAGATCGGTACGACCGGTCGCGGAATTGGGCCAGCCTATGAAGATAAAGTAGCAAGGCGCGCATTGCGGGTGCAAGACTTTTTTTACCCCGAACAATTTGCGGCCAAGTTACGCGAGAACCTGGACTATCATAACTTTGCATTAACCCAGTACTACAAGGTTGATGCCTTGGACTTCAATCGCGTACTCGATGAAGCCATGTCGTATGCCGAGCGCATCAAGCCAATGGTGGTTGATGTCTCCAGCGCACTCTATGCCGCTGAGCAAGCAGGCCAGAACCTTCTCTTTGAGGGCGCTCAAGGAACCTTACTTGATATCGATCACGGCACTTATCCTTTTGTAACTTCGAGTAATTGCGTTGCTGGTAATGCCGCCGCTGGATCTGGTGTGGGTCCGGGATCTTTGCATTACATCTTGGGCATTACGAAAGCCTATTGCACCCGAGTGGGTGCTGGGCCATTCCCCAGTGAGTTGTATGACCATGAGAACCCCAACAAACAAGATCCGGTGGGTATACGGCTCGCTGAGGTTGGTAAAGAGTTTGGGTCGGTAACTGGACGACCACGGCGCACTGGCTGGCTCGATGCAGCTGCACTCAAGCGCTCCATCCAAATCAATGGACTCTCCGGCTTATGCATCACTAAGCTAGACGTGCTCGATGGCATTGAGACCATTCGTCTTTGTGTGGGCTATAAACTAGATGGCAAGACCTTGGATGTATTGCCACGCGGTGCTGAAGCGGTGGCACGCTGCGTACCGATCTATGAAGACTTTAAGGGTTGGACCGATAGTACGGTTGGGATTACCGATTGGAACAAATTACCCAAGACCGCTCAGGACTATCTCAAACGAGTTGAAGCGATCTGCGGTAAACCGATTGCGATGGTCTCTACGGGTCCCGAGCGCGATGAGACCATCCTCTTGCACCATCCGTTTGAAGCGTAAATGAGGATTGGTAGCTAATCCTCTTGCATTTTGGTGCCCAAAAGAGGACTCGAACCTCCACAACCTTTCGATCGCCAGCACCTGAAGCTGGTGCGTCTACCAATTTCGCCATTTGGGCATTTGTGCATTATAGGTTGCTGCCTTCACATTGTGGTCAAATCACTCTCATGACCTCAATTGCGAAAGCCGTTCATGCGTAAGTCGGATCAACCCATCACCCGCGATAGCGATCGCATGGGTACGGTACAAGGTCACCGTGATGGCTTTGGCTTTGTGGTTCCAGACGATGGTGGTGAAGACATCTTTTTGACCGAGCGCGAGATGGCTCGGGTCATGCATGGTGATCGGGTCTCGATTCGAGTATTGGGTACGGATCGTCGCGGACGCCCCGAGGGTCAGATTGTGGAAGTTCTGGTGCACGCCAATCGCTTGGTCATTGGACGCCTTCTTAATGAGAACGGCGTGTTGATTGTGGCACCTGAAGACAAACGCATTGGTCACGACATTTTGATCCCACCACGTGGCCAAGGCATGGCCAAACTAGGTCAGGTGGTGAGTGTCGAGATCATTGATTACCCCGATAGTTATCGACAAGCGGTGGGTCGCGTCGTTGAGGTTTTAGGTGAGATCGATGACCCTGGCATGGAGATCGAGATCGCGGTTCGTAAATACGGCGTGCCGCACACGTTCTCACCAGCTGCCTTAAAAGAGGCTGAAGCATTACCAAATGCAGTAACGCAAGATGATCTCAAAGGCCGAGTCGATCTGCGCGATATTCCACTGATTACGATCGATGGTGCCGATGCTAGAGACTTCGATGATGCGGTCTATTGCGAGCCCGTGCAGTATGGTCAGATCAAAGCCTGGCGTTTAATCGTGGCAATTGCTGATGTGGCGCATTATGTGAAGCCTGGTCATCCACTCGATAAAGATGCGCTGCTGCGGGCCACCTCGGTGTATTTCCCTCGCAGAGTGATCCCGATGCTGCCGGAGAAAATCTCCAATGGCCTTTGCTCCCTCAATCCCGAAGTGGATCGCCTATGTATGGTCTGCGATGCGGTGGTGGATCAACGCGGGGAGATTCTGGCGTATCAGTTTTACCAAGGCGTGATGCATTCGGCGCAACGCTTTACCTACGATACCGTTTGGGAGATCTTGAGTAATACCCGTGGACCCGAGGCAGTGCGCTTTGCACAGTTCAATGAACAACTCAATCACCTCTACCAGCTCTACAAAATATTATTTGCAGCCCGTGAGAAACGCGGTGCCATTGATTTTGAGACCGTTGAGACCCAGATCATCAGTAATGAGCTAGGCAAAATCTTGCGTATTGAGCCGAGGTTACGTAATGACGCCCATCGCTTAATTGAAGAATGCATGCTGACCGCAAACGTCTGCGCTGCTAATTTCTTACAAAAGCATCACCATCTCAGCCTCTTTCGGGTACACGGCGAACCATCGATCGAGAAAGTACAGACCCTCAAACAGGTATTACGAACCACTGGTTTACATCTCACTGGAAACGAGAAGCCACACCCCAAAGATTTTGCAAAGCTCATGAAAGAGATCAAAGGTCGGCCCGATGCCAGTACCTTACAGATGCTGATTCTGCGATCGATGCAACAAGCGATTTACCAGCCCGAGAATGAAGGCCACTTTGGTTTGTCCTACCCAGCATACGCCCACTTTACGAGCCCCATCCGACGTTACCCCGATCTCTTGGTGCATCGTTCCATTAAAGCGATCTTGAGTAAGAAAGCCTATCATCCGCACTTGCCAGAGGATGTGCCGATGAACCTCACCATGCCTCGTAAGGGTCAGGGCCGGGCCAATGCTGCAGCTGTGAAGCAGTCACAGCAGGATGCGAAGGCCAGAGCCAAACGAGCAGGCAATACCAAAGGATCGAAAGAAGGTGCAGCGCTTGCCGTCTGGGCTCAGTTTGGGGTACATTGCTCTGCCAATGAACGCCGTGCCGATGAAGCCTCACGCGATGTGGAGGCATGGCTCAAGTGCTATTACATGCGCGACCACTTAGGTCAAGAATACGCAGGCACGATTACGGGCGTTGCTAATTTTGGTCTCTTTGTGCAACTCGAGAGTTTATTTGTAGAGGGCATGGTGCACGTCACTGAGTTGGGTGGCGATTATTACCAATACGATGAGGCCCGTCAGGAGTTACGGGGTGAGCGCACCGGGATACGGTATCGAATCGGTGATCGCTTGCACGTCTTGGTCAGCCGAGTTGATCTTGATGCTCGTAAGATCGAGTTTAGTCTCGTCAAAGCGAATACCAATCACGAGCGCGATGGAATGCGCTTTAAATCAACTGTGTTGGCAAATGATTCAGGGCGCCCCAGTAAAAAAGCAGCACACAAGAAGACCCGTCCTGCTGAGAAAGCGCCTAAGCGCGAGGCTACGACCGCGAGTAAGAAATCAAAGACAAAAACTGGTAAGACCGCGCGGCAGCCATCGATGGGTCAGGGTACCGGTCGCAAGAGCCATAAGGGCAAACGCAAATGAAGCAACTGCTGTTGGGATTTCATGCGGTGCAGACCCGCTTACGGGTCGACCCCCAGAGTATTCAGTCGGTTTACTATGATCCTGCAAGGCGCGATCGACGCATGGCAGACTTTATCAAGCAAGCCGAACCCATTTTGGGAAAGCGACTTTATTCAGCCAATGCGGAACGCTTACATAACTTAGCGGGGCATGATCGCCATCAAGGGATTGTGGCGATGGCTGAGGGTATTTCTGTAGCGAGAACCTTACCAGAACTGTTGGACAGTTTGGATGTCAAAAGTGATCCACCCTTACTCTTAGTGCTTGATGGCATTACTGATCCACATAATTTTGGCGCCTGCTTACGCGCAGCCGATGGTGCCGGGGTGCATGGCGTGATCGTGCCAAAAGATCGCTCGGCCAGCATCAATGCCACCGTGAGTAAAGTAGCCAGTGGCGCTGCCGAGGTGATCCCAATCATTACGGTGACCAATCTTGCGAGAACGATGCGTGAGATGCAAGAGCTTGGAGTTTGGTTGATCGGTACCGATGATGAGGCCGATAAGTCGATCTACGACGTTGACCTCAAAGGACCCACTGCGATAGTGATGGGTGCGGAAGGTGAAGGCATGCGGCGTTTAACCCGTGAGACCTGTGATCAATTAGTGCATATTCCGATGCAAGGGGCGGTCGAGAGCTTAAACGTTTCGGTAGCCACAGGTGTGACCCTCTATGAGGCACGCCGCCAACGAGCACACGCTAAATCACTGAAGAAGTGATTAGCGAGTTAGCAAGGCTTCAAGCTTCTCGATATCAGTACAAAAAGCGTGAATGCCTTCTTGGAGTTTCTCGGAAGCCATGGTGTTCTCTGCTAATAGCTTCCCAAAACTTGCCGGATCCAAGTTCAGCCGCTCAACACTAGCTGATTTAGCATCTGCGACTCGCAATTTAGGACTGACTGGTTCATGACTGGCTTGCAACTCAGCCAAGAGTTCAGGGCTGATGGTGAGTAGATCGCAACCTGCCAGTTCTAAGATCTGGCTGGTATTGCGAAAACTCGCCCCCATGATCTCGGTTTCAATCTCAAAGTGTTTGTAATAGGTATAGATGCTCCGCACCGATTGCACTCCAGGGTCATTGGCGCCCCCGTATTGCTCGAGAGACCATTGATCACCCAAGGACTTCTTATACCAATCGCTAATGCGCCCCACAAATGGTGAAATCAATCGGGCTTTTGCATCAGCGCACGCTACTGCTTGCACCACAGAAAAAAGCAAAGTCATATTGCAATGAATGCCTTCTTGCTCGAGCTCACGGGCTGCCACAATACTTTCCCAAGTGCTGGCAAGTTTGATTAAGACCCGCTCGCGAGGAATACCAAGTGCCCCATACAGCGCCATGATCTCTTTGGCCTTCGCAATGGTGGCAGCAGTGTCAAACGAAAGACGCGCATCAACCTCGGTTGAGACCCGACCCGGCACAATGCGCAGAATCTCCGCCCCAAACGCCACTAAGATCCGATCAATCAATTGAGTGGGCGAGGCTTTCGGATTGTCACGCTGTACCGCTGAAACTAAAGCTTGGTACGCGGGTTGCAAGACCGCCTTAAGAATGAGTGAAGGGTTTGTTGTTGCGTCCTGGGGGGCAAAAGCACGCATCCGCTCAAAGTCGCCAGTATCGGCAACCACCGTGGTAAAGCGTTTGAGTTGAGCCAGTGTATCCATAGAGTAAAGGCATATGATAGCGAATATCCTTCTGTATCATTGCCTTCATGAGCCAAGACGATCTCAAAAAACGCGTTGCCCAGGCAGCTAAAGAGTACGTAATCCAAAAGATGCCCAAAGGGCAGTATTTAGGGATTGGGACCGGCTCAACCGCAAATTGGTTTATTGATCTACTTGCACCGCACCGCGATCATTTTGCGGGAGTGATCTCAAGTTCACTGGCAAGTACGGAGCGTTTGCTTAAATTAGGCTTTCATGTCGTCGATGCCAACCAATTACCTGATGCGATTGCAAAGCAATCCCACCCCATGCCAATCTATGTGGACGGTGCCGACGAGATTAACCCACAGGGTCATATGATCAAAGGTGGCGGTGGTGCTTTAACCCGCGAGAAGATTATTGCCAGCATGGCACAAGAATTTGTCTGCATTTGCGATGAGAGCAAACTGGTGCAGCAACTGGGCCACTTTCCTCTTCCGGTCGAGATTATTCCCATGGCACAAACAGCAGTGAACAAGGCGCTTGCACTATTGGGCGGGCAAGCTCAATTAAGACTCATTAAATCCGGTAAAGCCGAAGGTCAACCCTACCTCACTGATAACAAGGGATGGATTGTGGATATCCATGGTTTATCGATTCAAGATCCGATTGCGCTTGAAGCAGCGATTAATCAAATCCCGGGCGTGATTAGCGTTGGACTCTTTGCCAAACGCAAAGCAGATGTATTGCTTTTGGGTAAAAAGGAAACTGTAGAATCTCTACGTTTTAGCTAAACGCAATTACTGCGATGGTGGTACATAGCCACTTGCCATATCCGCACCACCTTCAAAGAAATACTTCTCGACCTGCTTGAGAAGGTATTGGCGGGCTCGGGGGTCGGCCATATTGAGGCGGTTCTCATTAATGAGCATGGTTTGGTGCTTGAGCCAATCCGCCCACGCCTCTTTGGAAACCTGATTCCAGATCTTTTTACCCAAATCGCCAGGCAGGGGAGCAAAATCTAAACCCTCGGCTTCTTTATTGAGCTTAATGCATTGAACCATTCGTGCCATATCAACCTCGATTGAACTAATTGCCATGATTATAGGCAGTCATGGCCAGGTTGGTATGACATCCCTGAATAAGGGGATTAAATCCTTTTGGTAAGCACCATGGATTTACGGTCCCAGTTATAGATCTGCTTGCGCTCTTCTGGGAGATCGTCAACGGTGGCACGTACAAAACCGCGCTTGAGGAACCAATGCTCAGTCCGGGTTGTTAAAACAAATAAGGTATTGATGCCTTCTTGCTTGGCGCGGGCTTCAATGCGCTTCAATAGCCGTTCGCCATCGCCCGAGCCTTGGGAGTTGGGATCAACCACTAGGCATGCCAGTTCACCGACACCATTGGGAAACGGAAAGAGGGCGGCACAACCAAATAAGACCTTGTCGTGCTCGATGACCGAGAACCGAGCAATATCGCGCTCGAGTACTTCTTGCCCACGCGCAGCCAAAATACCCTCGGCCTCGAGTGGCAGCGTGAGTTGCAAAATACCACCCACATCGTCTTGCGTTGCCTCGCGCAGGTTCTCAATGTCGGAGGCGGCCAGCATCATGCCTACGCCATCGTGCGTGAACAACTCTTCGAGTAAAACACCATCCCGATCGCAGGGTAAGAAGTGTGCACGGCTCACACCCGAGCGCACCGCGCGCATGGCCGTGTTTAAGAAGTTGCGCATATTGCTGGGTAGGTCAGGGTAGAGCTGCAAGTAGTCCTGCAACTGAGCGATCGATAGTTCAGTAACCAGATGACCTTCCTCATCGTGCAACCCTGGGAATGGGGTTAAGAACATGAGCTTATCGGCCTTCAGTGCTGCAGCGGTAGCGGCAGCCACATCTTCAAACGATAAGTTAAATGCCTGACCGGTCGGTGAGAACCCGAGTGGTGAGAGGAGAACAAGTTTGCCGCTATTAAGCGACATCCGAATGGACTCCGAGTCCACCTTGCGAACGAGTCCGGTGAGAAGGTAGTCGATGCCATCGACTACGCCAATCGGCATTGCCGTAATAAAGTTACCCGAGATCACGGAGATGCGTGAGCCCGCCATGGGTGTATTGGGCAGACCCCGACTAAATGCAGCTTCAATATCAAGACGCAGTTCTCCAGCCGCTTCTTTCACACACTCCAGAGCCGCAGAATCGGTAATTCGGTAACTGCTCATATGGCCCTTACCAAACTTACTCTTAATCTTGCGCAAGGAGAGCTGCTCATCAATTTGGGGGCGAATGCCATGAACCAGGACAATGCGCATGCCCATGGCGTGCAACATGGCAATATCCTCAATGAGGTTCTCCAGTTGATCAAAGTCTTGGGCGAGCTCACCCGCAAAGGCGATCACGAAGGTCTTCTCGCGAAAGGCATGGATATAGGGCGCTACCTCGCGTAGCCAGCCAACGAAGGGAAAGTGATTGGAGTGGGATGAGGATGGAAGCGCGGACATAATGCGAAAATTATAGGGTGCAAGCGCTTAGATACCAAATAAATGATAGACAGCCATTCCTAAATACCAAGGTCAAGGGTTTGGTATGAGCGAGTCAAGCGCAATCGTTTGGCATGCGTTGCGGGGTAAGCCCATCGCATTCCCCGAGAGTTTGCCAGTCTCTTCCCAGCGTGAGGTGATCGCCAAAGCCTTGCTAGCAAGCCCTGTGATCATTGTTTGTGGGGAAACGGGTTCGGGTAAAACGACCCAGCTCCCCAAAATTTGTTTAGGCCTGGGCCGCGGCAAAATCAACCAAGGTAGACTCATTGGCCATACGCAGCCTCGTCGTATTGCCGCCACAAGTACCGCTAAACGAATTGCGCAAGAGTTAGGCACTCCCATCGGCGAGGATGTGGGTTATCAAGTCCGCTTTGCCGATCACACCAGTAACCAAGCGTCGATCAAATTGATGACCGATGGGATTTTGTTGGCCGAGACCCAGGCTGACCCACTTCTCAAAAAATACGACACCATCATCATTGATGAGGCCCATGAGCGCAGCCTGAATATTGATTTCTTACTGGGGTATCTCAAACAGCTGATCGCTAAGCGACCCGATCTTAAGCTCATCATTACCTCAGCAACAATCGATGCGCAACGCTTTGCCAATCATTTTGCAAGCCATGGTCAAGCTGCTCCAGTGATTGAGGTGAGTGGTCGACTCTTCCCGGTGGAGCAACGGTATGCGCCATTGCAAGTTGCTGGTCAGAAAGAGGCACTAGAAATTCCTGAGGCGGTTTGCAAAGCAATTGGTGAGGTGTGGCGAGAGGGTGCTGCGGGGGCTGGCGATGTCTTAGTGTTCTTACCGGGTGAGCGGGAGATTCGGGAGTGCGCCGAGGCATTGCGCAAAGACCCATTGTTGCAACAGCGTTTTCATCCAGAGATCTTGAGTTTGTTTGCACGGCAAGCCGTGAGTGAGCAAGAGCGGGTATTCCAGACAGGGAGTGGTCGCCGCATTGTGTTGGCAACCAATGTGGCTGAGACCTCGTTGACGGTGCCGAACATTCGGTATGTGATTGATTCAGGATTGGCGCGGGTCAAACGTTACTCGTATCGCAACAAGGTTGAGCAACTCCAAGTGGAGCCGATTTCTCAGGCAGCCGCTAATCAACGTGCGGGTCGTTGTGGCCGTGTAGCCGACGGTATTTGTATTCGCCTCTACAGTGAGGCGGATTATCAAGGGCGTCCTGCATATACCGATCCAGAGATCTTGCGCAGTTCTCTGGCCGCGGTGATTCTGCGCATGGCTGCTTTGCGCCTACCGAACATCGCACAATTTCCTTTTATTGATAAACCCTTGGGTCGTGCAATTGTCGACGGCATGCAGCTTTTAGAGGAGCTGGGTGCGATTGAGAGCACCACCGAGCCTGATTTACAGGGGCAACATCGGGTTCAACTGAGTGCAATAGGGAAGGCACTAGCGGAGTTACCCTTAGATCCCCGCATTGGGCGCATCCTACTGGCCGCGCGTGAGCAGCAGGCACTCAAAGAGCTCACCATTATTGCTTCTGCCATGGCCTGCCAAGATCCGCGTGAACGACCCATGGAGTTTGCCAGTGCGGCTGATCAAGCCCACTTGCAATTTGCGGATGAGCGCTCTGAGTTTTTGTCATTCGTGAAGTTGTGGAACTGGTATCAAGAGGCTCTTAAACATAAACAAAGTAATCGGCAGCTTGAGAATCAGTGCCGCAGTCTTTTTCTCTCACCAAGGCGACTTCGTGAGTGGCGCGATGTGCATGGGCAATTGCATGTCTTACTGGCGGAGAAGGGCTGGAAAGAAAATCAAACACCAGCAACCTATGAACAAATTCATACAGCACTCCTCACCGGTCTGCTTGGCTATATTGGCAAGCGCGATGAAGACGCAAGCGATCAACGCGGCAATAAAGCAGGCGATTATCTTGGAGCCCGGGGGATTCGTCTCTTTATTTGGCCAGGATCGAGTCTGGGTAAAAAGGTGGGGGCGTGGTTTGTGGCTGGTGAGATTCAAGAGACCACCCGCTTGTATGCCAGAACCCTGGCTAAGATCGAACCACAGTGGATTGAGCGGGTTGCTAAACACCGCTTAGTGAAGTCGCTGAGTGACCCGTTTTGGGATAAAGAACGCGGCGAGGTCTTAGCGTTTGAACGCGCCACGCTGTATGGTTTACCGGTTTACCACGGTCGACGGGTGGCCTATGCCCCCCATGATGCAAGCGAAGCCCATCAGTTGTTTATTCAGAAAGCGTTAGTTGATGGTGAGATGTTTGGTAAGGTCGACACACCAGCTTTAGAACGCGAGACCCAAGCCGAAGCAAAACGCCGCTACGGTAAATTATTTGCCTTCTTTTGGCACAACCGTCAACTAATCCGAGAGATTGAGGCGCTGGAACATCGATCACGCCGTCCTGATGTCTTAGTAGACGATGAGCTACTGTGCGCGTTCTATCGCGAACGAATTCCAGAGACGGTCTATAGCCGCAGCGGTCTTCAAGCGTGGCTTGAGGAAGATCGTGTCAATTTGGAACAAAAAGATCAGAGTCTGCGACTTCAGAAATCAGACCTGATGCGCCATGAAGCAGCAGGCATTAGTGCAGACCGTTACCCCAAGACAATTGTGATGAATGGCGTAAGCCTGCAAACCAGTTACCACTTTGAACCAGGCAGCCCCAAGGATGGCATCACCCTAATTGTGCCAATCACCGTTCTCAATCAAGTCGATGCCATTCAGGCAGAGTGGCTCGTACCAGGCCTTTGTGTTGAGAAAGTGCAACTCCTCCTTAAATCCTTACCGCAAAAGATCCGCCGCCATTGCATCCCTTTGCCAGAAAGTGCTAAACAGTTTGTTCAAGAACGGCTAGATGGCAACTCCTTCGGAAAGGGCGATCTCACCGATTGCCTCATGCGTTTTATCCGCAATCAAAATCCCATTGAAATTAAGCGATCTGACTTTCGGCCTGAGGCCTTGCCAGCGCATTGCCACATGAACTTTCGTTTAATTGATGAACATGGCCGGCAACTTGAGTTAGAACGTAATTTAAATCGCTTGCGTAGCGAATACGGTGGAATGGCGCGAGAGGCTTTTCAAAGCCTTGCCGATACCAATATAAACACTGTACAAACCGATCAAGCAGAAGCATCGCCTATTCAGAAGGGCAGTTATCAGGCTTGGGATTTTGGTGAGTTACCACAAACCGTCACCATGACCCGGGGGAACCAAACGATTCAGGGCTATCCGGCATTGGTGGATCGCAAAACAGCGGTCGAGTTTGAAGTATTTGATGACCCAGCAGAAGCCAAACGGGTTCATCGACAAGGTTTATGTCGCTTGTACAGCGTGGTTCTAAAAGAGCATACGAAGGCTTTGCATAAACAATTACCCCATGCCCGCGAAATCGGCTTACTCTTTATTCAACTGGGGTCGGTTGAAGAGTTGATTGAGCATATTGGAATGATGGCCATTGAACGTGCCATGCTGCAGAACCAAGAGCCCACCAACAAAATGCAGTTTGAGGAATCGCTAAAGCAGGGTAAACCGCGACTCATGCTGATTGCAGGTGAGATCGCTAAACATGTCTTAGCCAGTTTGCAAGAGTATGCGGAATTGCATAAGAAGTTAATTGCAGCCAAAGCCCTATCGAGTAGTGCCTACGACGATATGCGGTCGCAATTGCAAGGATTGATTCATTCGCAGTTTGTCAAACAGGTTCCTTATGAGCATTTGGTGCATCTACCACGTTACCTCAAGGCGATTGCACTACGGATTGATAAACTTCGCAGCAATGCCAGCCGGGATGCCCAAAACCAGCGCGATTGGGAATCGGTTGCGAGACCGTGGCAGCGGATGGTGCAAGAGAGCAAAGGCATGCTTGGGATGAATGATGAGCACAATACGCGCTTACGCGAGTTCCGGTGGCAACTCGAAGAGTTACGGGTTGCCTTATTTGCTCAAGAGCTCAAGACCCCCATGCCAATGTCGGTCAAGCGCCTTGAGAAGGTCTTAGCCAGTTTGCGTTAATAGGCCTAGAGTTATTAGGCCTATGCCTGCAAGGCTCGGCCTTACAATCACGCTATGCAATTAATTCAACGACTCGTATTTACTCTATTAGCCTCATTGCTGGGGATTTCAGCAGCGTTTGCTGCACCCGCCGAACCTAAGCTCGCAGTTGTTCTGAACTCTGGCGAAGCAACGGTAAGTCTCATCGACATGCAAACGCGCAAGGTTACAAAAACCTTTTATGTTGGCAAGGAGCCGCATCATTTAATGATGACCCCGGATGAGAAAACCCTTCTCGTTGCCAATGCGGTGGGCGATGACATCGCCTTACTCAACCCATTGACCGGTGAGATTACAGGGCGGATTCCCAAAATTATTGATCCCTACCAAATTGGGTATTCACCAAACAATAAATGGTTTGTGGCGGCAGCCAATCGCTTGGATCGTGTGGATGTGTATGCAGCGAATGGCGCTGACTTTAAGTTAGCCAAATCCATTCCTGCTGCGAAGACCCCGAGTCATATTGCGTTTACAGCCGATAGCAAACTGGCATTTGTGACATTGCAAGATTCTGCCGAAGTGGTGGCGATTGATCTGGATAAACAAGTGATCGTTTGGCGTATGCGCACTGGACCCGTGCCTGCCGGGTTGTGGATGACTCCTAATGATCAATATTTATTGGTTGGCATTACTGGGGCTGATTATGTGCAGGTGATTGATTGGCGCAATCAAAAAGAGATTAAGCGAATCAAAACCGGCAATGGAGCGCATAACTTTCGACCGATGGGTGATAAGAAGCATGTTTTTGTGACGAATCGTGTGGCGAACTCGATCAGTTTGTTGAACATGCAAACGCTTGAGAAGATCAGTGAAATTACAGGTTTGCCTGCAGGGCCTGACGATATGGAGTTAACGCCCGATGGTAAAACTTTATGGGTCACCTTGCGCTTCTCAAAACGAGTGGGCGTGATTGATGTACCCTCGATGAAACTAATTGATGTGATTCCGGTAGGGCGTTCTCCACACGGCGTCTTTTTCTATCCCCGGGCGAAGTGGGAATAGCGAGTCTCGCATGCGAATGATTCGGTATGGATTGATCGGCGCATGCATCCTCTGGAGCCAACTTGGCTTGGCTCAAACCAATACTTGCAAAAATTCGGCGTACCTCACCTTTGATACCGGCAATATGGCGGTTGCTGAGTACATTGCTCAGGTTCTCAAGCAGCAGAACATCAAAGCCACCTTCTTTTTAGCGAATGAGAAAACCAAACAGGGCGGTTATTCATTAGATGATTCATGGAAGGGGTATTGGCAAGCAAGGCTTCAAGAGGGCCATCGTTTTGGCAGTCATACTTACGATCACAGCTATTGGGTTCAAGATGCTGGTGAGAGTGATGTGCTCTTAAGACCTCAGTTTGGTAAGAACGCCGGCAAAGCAATTCGTTTTGATCAAGCTCAACTGTGTACCGAAATATCCAAAGTAAGCACCCGTTTTCAAGAGCTAACGGGTAAACCAATTGATCCCATCTGGCGTGCACCAGGTGGTAAGACCTCTCCTCGACTAATTGCCATGGGTGAGCGGTGTGGCTATCGCCATATCGGTTGGTCCCCAAGCGGCTTCTTGGGCGATGAGTTGGACTCAAAGCGTTTTCCGAATGCAAAGTTGCTTGAGCAGGCTAGTCGAGGTCTCAAGAATGGCGATATTGCCATTGCCCATTTGGGGATTTGGTCCCGCGAGGATCCGTGGGCGCCCGCGGTACTCGAGCCCCTCATTGAGAACTGGAAAAAACGCGGCTTCTGCTTCGCCTTGATCCCGAATTGACGATAATAGAGGCATGAGCCTGATTCAATCGATTCAAGACATCTACGCGGATTTGCACACTTGGTTGTATACGCAGATGGTCGAACCCCTTTTGTTCCATGCCGGAGCGATGGCATGGGCTGAAGATTTGTTTGATGGCACCGAATGGTTCATGTTGGGTGTGATTCAGATTTTGATCATTGCGATTGTGTTTAGGACCTGGGAGCGGATCAATCCAGCGGAGACCCAAATCGATGCAAGATCGTATGTGCGTACGGATATACTTTATACGATGATCCATCGCTTAGGTTTATTCCATGGCGCGTTCTTTATTCTGTTCTCCAGTTTATTTTTCTACCTCTCTGGTGTCCTGCACGATTGGCGCTTTGAGCGCTTTAACGTTGAGGGCTGGATCCCGGGTGTAACTACCATCCCCATTGTTAGTTTTCTGATCTATTTAGTGATATTGGATTTCATTGACTACTGGTATCACCGCGCGTCGCATCGCTTTCATTGGTGGTGGCAGTTGCATGCTTTGCACCATAGCCAAACGCGGATGACCGCTTGGTCGGATGATCGTAATCACATCGTTGATGATGTGATGCGGGCAATGGTTTTTGCTTTCTTTGCTTTGATCTTTGGCGTACCGCCTGGACAATTTATATTTTTGGTTGTAGTGGGGCAGTTGGTGCAGAGCTGGCAGCATGCCAATCTAAAGATTGATCTTGGCCCTGCAAAGTATTTATTAGTATCCCCATTATTTCATCGCTATCACCACGCAGTAGGCTATGGCCATGATGCGCCAGGTAAGCCCGGGGTATTAGGTGGTTGTAATTTTGGTGTGTTATTTCCTTGGTGGGATCTGGCATTTGGTACAGCCGTGTTTGAGAAGCGTGTTTTTCCAACGGGCGTTCGTAATCTCGAGGTATCGAATAATCTTCTAGTGCAGCAATGGCGGGGTCTTATGCATTCCCTGCGGTATTTATTGGATCTGCCTCGGTCAACAGAGACCAAATCTAAATCGGTCAGCTAAGTAGATAAAGGAGCATGATTGTCTGATTTAATTCGTTCCTTGGGTTTGGCATTGGTTGGTACCATGCACCCAAAAATGCTGTGGCTGAGCTTTCGTCCATTTTTAATTGTGTCGATCTTTTGGGGCGTAGTGATTTGGTTGATCTGGTCGCCTGCACTAGAGATGCTACGCACCTTCTTAACCGCATCGATCTTCACGAGTTGGATTCAATCGGGCCTTGAGTACGTTGGCTTTGATGAGGCACGCGCTTGGATCGCACCCTTGTTCTTAGTGATCCTATTAATACCAATTATTGCCATTAGCCTCTTGGTCTTTATTGCATTCTCAACCGTTCCTGCTGTGGTTGATTCGGTTGTCAAACAAAAAGCCTACGAAGGCTTAGACCGTATCAAAGGCGGTAGCTTTATTGGTAGCTTCTTTTACACCCTGTGGTCCGCACTCATTTGCTTGGCCTTAGTGATGCTGACTTTGCCGGTATGGTGGATCCCACCACTCTTTGCAATTTTGCCGCCACTCTTGTGGGGTTGGTTAACCATGCGCCTCATGGCCTACGATGTTTTGCTAGATCACGCAACCCCTGATGAGCGCAACCAATTACTTGAAGAGCATCGCTGGACTCTTTTAGGGATGGGTGTGGTCGCTGGCATGATCGGCGCGGTACCGACATTTTTCTGGGCCACCTCGGTATTGGCCTTAGTCCTATTTCCATTTGTATCCTTTGTAGCGCTATGGATCTATTCCCTAATCTTTATCTTCTCCGCTCTTTGGTTTAGTCATTTCTTATTGCATGCACTCAAGCAATTGCGTCAGAAAGAACACATGAACACGATTGATACTTCAGCAACTCTGATTACTAATCCATCCAACCCAGGAGTGATCGATGGTTAGGGAGGAGCAGCGTCGCTTTGGATTAATCGTCATTGGTGATGAGATTTTGTCAGGTCGCCGCAGTGATAAACACTTAAGCAAGATGATTGAGTTATTGAGCGAGCGGGGCTTGCACTTGTCATGGGCTCGTTATGTGGCCGATGATCCCAATCAAATTACGCAAACCCTCAAAGAGACGTTTGCGAGCGGTGATGTGGTCTTTAGTACTGGCGGTATCGGTGCAACACCCGATGACCATACACGACAGGCCGCTGCTCGTGCTTTGGGTGTTGATCTTAATCTGCATCCGCAAGCTAAAGCGTTAATCACTGCGCGCATTATTGCCAGTGCCGAGGGTGATCCCATCAAAGCCGATCTCAATCGTCCTGAGAATCAACATCGCTTTAAGATGGGTGAGTTTCCAGTAGGTAGCGAGATCATTCCTAATCCCTATAACCAGATTCCGGGGTTTCGGATTCATGAGCATCATTTTTTCCCGGGATTTCCGGTGATGGCTGCACCGATGATGGCCTGGTGTTTGGATGAGCACTACCGTGAGCTTTTTCATCAAACCAATTGGCTTGAGCAGAGTTTTATTGTGCCCAGCGGGATTGAATCGACCTTAACGCCACTCATGGAATCGGTTGAGTCTGAATTTGAAGGCATCAAAGTATTTAGCTTGCCCTCGGTCGGCGATCCGATCCGGGGTGGGGTGTTTGCCAAGCGCCATATCGAGTTAGGCGTGAAGGGTGATGCGGATATCGTGCCAATGGCCCTTGAAAAGCTCAAATTAGGCACTGCTGACCTGGGCTTTGAGGTCTTTATTCACCAATAAATCATCTTTATTGCACTTTTATTGTGCAAAAACCGACTAAATCATTATTTATTCACCAAAATAGTGCAAAATGGTGATTTCGTGCAATTGCGCACGAGTACAGTTCATTCCATGTATTAAATCGGAATTGGCATGGTTAGCGCCATGTTGTTGAAAAACGCTTTATCTATTCATCGAGGAGAGTTGCATGACCAAAACTGTCGCAGACGTAATGAAATTAGTCAAAGAAAAGGAATGTACTTTTGTGGATTTCCGCTTTGTGGATACCAAGGGAAAAGAGCAACACGTATCAGTTCCGATTTCAGCATTCAACGAAGATAAATTTGAGAGTGGTCATGCGTTCGATGGTTCATCGATTGCTGGATGGAAAGGGATTGAGGCGTCTGACATGTTGTTGATGCCTGATCCAACCGCAGCCTATGTCGATCCATTCTATGAAGAGCCAACCTTGGTTCTTACCTGCGATGTGATTGAGCCATCCGACGGTAAGGGCTATGACCGCGATCCACGTTCAATTGCGAAGCGCGCCGAAGCGTATTTAAAGAGCTCTGGTTTGGGTGATGCGGCTTACTTTGGTCCAGAGCCTGAGTTCTTCGTATTTGATGGTGTGCAGTGGAATGTTGACATGCAGGGTTGCTCGGTGAAGATTCATTCCGAAGAAGCACCATGGTCATCTGGATTAGAGATTGAAGGCGGTAACACTGGCCATCGTCCCGGTAAGAAGGGTGGTTACTTCCCCGTCGCACCCGTTGATACCTTCCAAGATATGCGCTCGGAGATGTGCTTGATTCTGGAGTCCTTGGGAATTCCAGTGGAAGTGCATCATCATGAAGTTGCTGGTCAAGGTCAAAATGAGTTGGGTACCAAGTTCAGCACGCTCGTGCAACGCGCCGATTGGACCATTTGGCAAAAGTATGTGGTACAGAACGTGGCGCACGCCTATGGCAAGACCGCAACCTTTATGCCAAAGCCAGTCGTTGGTGATAACGGCTCAGGCATGCACGTGCATCAGTCAGTCTGGAAAAATGGTGAGAACCTTTTTGCAGGTAATGGCTACTCAGGATTATCGGAATTTGCCTTGTATTACATCGGCGGCATCATCAAACATGCGCGCGCACTCAATGCCATTACCAACCCAGGTACAAACTCATATAAGCGTTTAGTGCCAGGCTTTGAGGCACCCGTGAAGTTGGCCTACTCAGCACGCAACCGCTCGGCATCGATTCGTATTCCATACGTTGCCAATCCCAAAGGTCGTCGTATTGAGACCCGCTTCCCTGATCCACTAGCGAATCCATACTTGGCATTCTCGGCCTTGTTGATGGCGGGCTTAGATGGCGTGCAGAACAAGATTCATCCGGGTGAGGCTGCTGATAAGAACCTCTATGATCTGCCACCGGAAGAGGATGCAAAGATCCCAACCGTATGCCATAGCTTGGATCAAGCCTTGGAGTGCTTGGACAAGGATCGTGAGTTCTTGACCCGCGGTGGCGTGTTCACAAATTCGATGCTCGATGCGTACATTGATCTGAAGATGGAAGAGGTAACCCGCTTCAGAATGACCACGCATCCGATCGAATTTGATATGTATTACTCGCTGTAAGCATTTGATTGGTTGCGCGCTCTATGTTGCGTAATCCATTCATTGAAGGGGCGGTTGCTGGTGCGCCAGTGGCTGCCCCGTTTGTTTCTAGCATGCTCGACCAGATGCCAAACTCGGTATTGGTTTTTGTGGGGGCTACCAAAGACTTAGTCTACGCCAATGCCGCTGCCGAAGCATCGCTCGATTTATCTCGAAAGAGCTTACAAGGCTTAACCTTGTATGACCTCTTTGGTGAGAACCAATCCCTAAATCACATGATCGATGAGGTCTTTGCCGGTCGTGCTGCAGCTCAGCGCCAAGAATTGGTGCTGTACTCGGTTCCCGGAAAAATCTATCGTGAGCCTCTTGCGGTGCATGTCGTGATTGCGATGTTGGAAGACCCAACTCTCATGATGATGGAGTGGTTTCCGATTGACCAACAGCTGCGTAGCGAGCGCGATGAACGCGTCTCGCATCAGGTGGAAGCGAATAAACAACTCATGCGTAATTTAGCGCATGAGATTAAAAATCCCCTAGGTGGTATTCGGGGGGCGGCGCAACTGCTCGAGTTTGAGTTACCTGAGAAGGGCCTGCGTGAGTACACCCAGGTCATTATTAAAGAATCCGATCGCCTGCAAACACTGGTTGATCGCTTGCTTGCGCCACATCGTAAAGCACATGCGATGGAGCCTCTGAATATTCATGAGGTCTTAGAACGCATTCGCAGTCTTGTATTAGCGGAGTTTCCCCAGGGCTTAAAGATCATTCGGAACTATGACACCAGCTTGCCGGATATTTTGGGTGATCAAGAACAATTGATTCAAGCGGTTCTAAACATTGTTCACAATGCTGCCCAAGCCTTGTCCGATGAGATTCGGCGAGGTACTGCTCAAATTGAACTGCGGACCCGGGTGGCACGCTCAGTCACGATTGCAAAGCAACGCCATCGATTGGCTTTGGATCTGCATGTGATTGATAACGGCCCTGGTATTCCCGATGAGATTCGGGAGCGTATCTTTTTTCCCTTGGTCTCGGGACGCGAGGGTGGTAGTGGTCTTGGTTTAACCCTCGCGCAAACCTTTGTACAGCAGCATCAGGGCTTTATTGCCTGCGAGAGTCGTCCAGGCTATACAGATTTTCATATACAGATTCCTTATCGGAAGCAGGAGACAGCGGCATGAACAAACCAATCTGGATCGTTGATGACGATCAATCCATTCGTTGGGTTCTCGAGAAGGCCTTAAGTCGCGAGAAAATTCCGCATCGCAGCTTCAGTAATCCCAATGATGTACTCAATGCTCTAGAAAAAGAATCCCCTGAGGTATTGATCTCTGATATTCGTATGCCACGTGGTAATGGGATTGATCTGTTGCAGCATGTCAAAGCCAGTCATCCAGACTTACCCGTCATTATCATGACCGCCTATTCTGATTTAGAGTCCGCGGTTTCATCGTTTCAGAGTGGTGCGTTTGAGTACCTCACCAAGCCCTTTGATATCGATAAGGCCGTGGAGTTGATCCATCGTGCAGTGGGCGAGGGCAAACGCTCACCTGGCGCCAATAAAGAATCCAATGCTTGGCTTCAAGAGGCTCCAGAGATTATTGGTCAAGCGCCGGCTATGCAAGAGGTCTTTCGTGCCATCGGTCGCTTATCGCAGTCTCAGGTCACGGTCTTAATTACGGGTGAGTCTGGAACGGGTAAAGAGTTGGTAGCGCATGCTTTGCATAAACACAGCCCGCGAGCCAAGGGACCCTTTATTGCTTTGAACACTGCCGCTATTCCGAAAGACCTACTTGAGTCGGAGTTGTTTGGTCATGAGCGGGGAGCGTTTACGGGTGCGCAAGCCCTGCGTCGAGGACGCTTCGAGCAAGCCGAAGGCGGTACGCTCTTCTTAGATGAGATTGGTGATATGCCATTTGATTTGCAAACCCGGCTCTTAAGGGTGTTGTCCGATGGTCACTACTACCGAGTGGGCGGTCATGATCCAATTCGGGCTAACGTGCGCATCATTGCAGCAACGCATCAAAATCTAGAGGCGCGGGTGGCACAAGGATTATTCCGGGAAGACCTATTGCATCGTTTGAATGTCATTCGGATCCGTTTGCCAGCATTACGCGAGCGCTCGGAGGATATTCCTGCGCTCGCACGGCACTTCATGATCTCCAGTGCGAAGTCCTTGGGGGTTGAGGCAAAGCGTTTATCGGATGAGGCCATTAAGGCGATTAGCCAAATGTCCTTTCCCGGAAACGTGCGCCAACTCGAGAACCTGTGCCATTGGATGACCGTGATGTCACCCTCAACCATTGTTGGGGTTCATGATCTGCCCGAGGATTTGCTGCTGTCGGCCAATCCACCCGCTGCAAGTGCAAGTTCATCGGTAGCCACTTCAACCCCGAGTCTAGAAGCAAGTATTGGTCAGCGGGGCGGTGATTGGGAAAACAACTTGCATCGTTTGGCGGTCAAGATGCTGCAAGAGAACCAGGACGAGGTATTTGATTCTCTATTATCGAAGTTTGAGCGTTCGGTCTTAAGTGCGGCACTTGAGGTCACCCGGGGTCGTAAGGTCGAGGCAGCAACGCGCTTGGGGATCGGACGCAATACGATCACGCGCAAACTGCAAGAGCTACAGATCGACGTATAAGTATCCTGACCGGGTATGGCAATTACAATCTTGTCATGCCCGCTCAAAAATCAATCCGCATAGCAGCCTGGAATGTTAATTCCATCAAGGTGCGTCTACCGCACGTTATTCAGTGGCTAGATAGTCAGGCAAAAGCACAAAACCCGATTGATGCGCTGTGCTTGCAAGAGCTCAAGCTGACAGATGATAAGTATCCCCATCGTGAGCTGGAGGCGGCAGGGTACATTAGCATTAGTAATGGTCAAAAAACCTATAACGGGGTATCCATCATTTTGCGTAAGAGTGCCTTGACCTCTTTAGCATGTGACCCAGAAACTGCATTCTTACAAGTCAATAAGAACATCCCCAACTTTGCCGATGAGCAACAACGTATCCTTGCTGCTACCGTTTGTTTTAAAGAGATGCCACCGATGCGCTTAATCTCGGCTTATTTTCCAAATGGTCAAGATCCCGCTAGTGATAAGTTTGTTTATAAACTTAATTGGCTTCATGCTCTCAGAACATGGCTCGCCACCGAGCTGAAAACCTATCCACGTCTAGCACTCTTGGGAGACTTTAATATCGCCCCCGAAGATCAGGATGTGCATGACCCCAAGGCCTGGGAAGGGCAAAATCTAGTATCACCCCAAGAGCGAGAGCAGTTTCAGAATTTGATTCAATTGGGACTGCATGACTCTTTCAGACTCTTTGAACAAGCACCCAAGACCTATAGCTGGTGGGACTATCGCATGATGGGGTTTAGGCGCAATGCGGGTCTTCGCATAGATCACGTATTACTCAGCAAAGAACTCAAAGAGAAGTGTATAGCCAGCACTATCGATAAGACCCCCCGAGGCTGGGAGCAACCATCGGATCATGCGCCGGTAATCGCACAGATTGCCTATTGAACAGCAGCCTCATGAGATTAATAGTCTTTGCTATTTTGTCTCTTACAAGTTTGCATCTACATGCAAGCTGTACTGATCAGCTTATTGATAATGTGAAGTATTCAAATGAATTTACAGTTCCATACATATTAACTAGTCAAAATCAATCACCCCAGTACGTTTTAATCTTAATGCCCGGAGGAGCTGGTACTCTCAATCCGCACATCAATAATGAGGGTAAGTTGCAATTTGACTTCGCTGGCAACTTCCTGATTCGTTCCAGGAACCGGTTTTGTGATTCGCAATTTGCAACAGCCTCAACTAATTCAACGGAGAGCCCAGAGAGGATGGGTGCCTTAATTAATGATTTAGGGACACGCTTCCCAAATGCCAAAATCTGTATGGTGGGAACCAGTCGGAGTACCTACTCCACAATGGGATTGGCAGAAAAGTTTGACGGTAAGATCAATTGCATCATTCATACAGCATCCATGAACCAAATTGCCCGCTTTGATACTCGCAAGTTCAAGAGTAGACACCTAATGGTTCATCATAAAAATGATCCATGCCATTTAACCACCTATGCCAGTACCCAAGCTAATCATGAGCGGTATAAAACACCTTTGATAACCATGGAAGGTGGGAGCTCAACGGGTGATGCGTGCCAAGCATTTTCTTATCATGGCTTTCATGACATTGAGCAGCAAACCATTGATCAAATAAAGGCTTGGATTAAGCAGTAGCTAGGCCTGCGCCACCAACCCGCCATGACGCAATAGCGCATCAATTTGTGGAGGACGCCCCCGAAAAGCAGCAAATGACTCCGCAGCCGGGCGACTACCGCCCACCTCCAAAATCTCTTGGCGATAACGAATGCCAGTCTCTGGATCCAAGACCGTACCCTTAACCTTGGCCGCCTCCTCAAATGCCGAGTAGACATCTGCCGATAAAACCTCAGCCCATTTATAGCTGTAATAGCCAGCGGCATAACCACCCGCAAAGATATGGCTAAAGGTATTGGGCCAGCGCGAGATTGATGCTTGGGGAATCACGTGATATTCGTTATTAATCGATCGAGCAAGGTCTAAGACAGCTTGGCCCTGCGCAGAGTTGGCATCAAAGCGGGAATGCAAACGCCAATCGGTTAAGGAGAACACCAGTTGACGCATGGTGGTTAAACCATTTTGGAAATTCTTGGCAGCAAGCATTTTGTCAAACAGGGATCGAGGTAATGGTTTACCGGTATCAACATGAGCGGTCATGCCTTGCAGCACTTCCCATTCCCAGCAGAAGTTCTCCATAAACTGGCTAGGTAATTCAACGGCATCCCATTCAACACCATTAATGCCAGAGACACCCAATGCGCTCACTTGTGTGAGGAGATGGTGAAGGCCATGACCGCTCTCATGAAAGAGGGTAATGACATCATCATGGGTAATGGTGGGCGGTTTCATTTGATCGTTGACCTCGACGGGCGCTGCAAAATTACAGACCAGATACGCAACTGGCGCTTGCACTTCACCATTGCTGAAAACACGACGGCCGCGCGCATCGTCCATCCATGCGCCACCTCGTTTACCAGGACGCGCATAGGGATCCAGATAAAAATAAGCAATGGTTTGCTGTTGCTTATTTTGGATCTCAAATGACTGAACGCTGGGATGCCATGTTGGTAATGATGCAGAGCGAATACTGACCGAGAATAGAGTTTGGATTACCTTAAATAATCCTTCCAAAACCTTTGGCAGAGGAAAGTACTGTTTGAGTTCATTCTCAGAGAACGCATACCGAGCTTGCTTGAGCCTCTCGGATACAAATGCCATATCCCATGGCTCGATTGTTTGAAGACCTAGCGATTGATGTCCAAACTCTTGCAATTCTAGCCAGTCCTTTTGTGCAAATGGTTTGGCTCGTTGAGCAAAATCACTTAAGAAGGTATCGACCTCGGCCACATCCCGCGCCATCTTGGGAGCTAAGCTGAGCGCCGCATAGTTTGCAAAACCGAGCATCCGAGCTTCTTCATCGCGCAGACGCAATTGATCGATCATGTTTTGGGTGTTATCCCATTCCAGTTGACCACGACCATATTGCACAGCCAACTCTGAGGCACGGGTTACATAGGCCTCATACAAGAGACGCCGCAGTGAGCGATTCTCAGCATATTGCTGTACTGGGTAATAGGATGGAAAGTGCAGAGTAAACGCCCAACCTTCCAAATTCTTTTGTTTGGCAGTGTCAGCTGCTGCTGCAATGACGTCCTGCGGTAATCCAGCTAGATCGTCAATCGAGGTCACCACATGCACAAAGGCATCGGTGGCATCAAGCACGTGATCAGAGAATGCTTTGGCCAAAATCGCTTGTTCATCCTGGATCTGGGCAAAGCGGGGCTTATCAGCATCGGGTAGCTCTGCACCTCCTAAACGAAAGTCGCGTAGGGAGTTCTCAATCACTTTCTTTTGATCAACGCTAAGAGCTTCAAATGCCAAACTGTTTCTTAACTCTTTATAACGCTGGTAAAGGGCTAAGTTTTGCCCAAGGCTGGCAAAGAAGGCGGTGACCTTAGGTAGCATCGCACCATAGGCTGCACGAAGTTCTGGGGTATCAGCGACTGCATTGAGGTGCGATACCACCCCCCACGACCGCCCTAATTGCTCAGTAGCATCTTCAAGGGGCTCTACCAAATCCAGCCAGGTTGCAGGGGTTTTCGCATCCACCGCCTGAGTGACCGCGGTCTCGCAAACACCTAGTAAGTGCTCAATGGCTGGAGCAATCTGCTGAGGACGCACGGCATCGTACTGCGCAATACCACGACCAAAGGATAAAAGGGGATTATGGGAATCGAGGGAGGAGGGATTGATTGGAGCATTCATAGGGATAGCTTACCCGAATGCAAAAAAACTGGTATTCCCCTCAATACTAATTAGCTAAGCTTACTCACTGGCTTCATGCTGCGCTCAACCGCTTCAAGGGTGTTCATGAGAAGCATGGTGATGGTCATGGGGCCCACGCCACCTGGAACAGGAGTAATCCAACCCGCCACATACTTGGCTGTATCAAAGTCGACATCGCCACAGAGTTTGCCATCGGGCAAGCGATTAATGCCGACATCGATCACCACAGAGCCGGACTTAATCATATTGCCCGTAATCATTTTGGGCTTACCAGTTGCCACGACCAGAATATCAGCCTCTTTGGTATGAACGCTGAGATCTTTGGTCTTGCTATTGCAAATCGTAACTGTGGCTCCCGCTTGAAGTAGAAGCATCGCCATGGGCTTACCCACAATATTGGATGCCCCAATGACAACGGCACGAGCGCCGCGTAAGGGGTACTCAATGCTCTCAAGCATCTTCATGCAGCCATAGGGCGTGCAGGGTTTAAAGAGTGGGGCACCAACCATGAGCGCTCCGGCATTGGCGACATGAAAGCCATCCACATCTTTCTCAGAAGCAATGGCTTCTAAGACGCGGTCCGCAGCGATATGCTTCGGTAAAGGTAATTGCACCAGGATTCCATGAATACTGGGATCCGCATTGAGGGTAGCAATTCGGGCGAGAAGTTGAGCCTCGTCGAGTTCCGCAGGATAGCGCTCTAATACCGAATGAAATCCCACATCCTCACAGGCTTTCACTTTATTACGAACATACACTTGGCTCGCAGGGTCATCTCCCACCACAATGACTGCTAATCCTGGACGCACCCCTTTGGCGGTCAGAATAGCTGAACGAGTTGCAATCTCAGCCCGAAGCTTTTTGGAGAGAAGATTACCGTCGATCAGTTGGGCTGGCATGACTTCGTAATCAGATAATTAGGAGAGCGCAAGACGCAAAAGATCAGCAACGGTATTGACGTTGAGCTTCTCCATGATGTTGGCACGGTGTGCTTCAACGGTTTTAATGGAGATGCTGAGATCGTCAGCAATTTGCTTATTGAGACGACCTGCCACAATACGCTCTAATACCTGACGCTCACGACCAGTCAGTTTGCTCAATAGACTTTGAGTGTTCTTGCGTTGATCGGCTTGTGCAAAATCAACGCGGGCCTTGGTCAGCATCCGCTCAACAAGAGCGCACAACTCATTTTCTTTAAAGGGCTTCTCAATGAAGTCAACCGCACCACGCTTCATGGTTGACACTGCCATTGACACATCCCCGTGACCAGTAATGAAAGAGATGGGCATTGGTAAGTTCTCGCTGATGAGACGCTCTTGAAGCTCCAAACCCGACATACCGGGCATACGCACATCCAAGATCAAGCATGAGATGGTTGATTTATCCGTATTTTGGAGAGACTGCAAGAAGCGTTCCGCACTGGCATGGCAACGGACGGTATAGCCATTGCTCTCGAGTAACCAGGTGAGCGAGTCACGTACTGCCTCATCATCATCAACCACATAAACCACTTCAGCCTGGGTTGTTTTCGGTGGATTGCTCATGTTCATTGCTATTTCCTATTGACGTCTTTGTTATTTGATTGGATTCCAACGGTAACAGAATTGTAAAGGTGCAGCCGACCAAGCGGGTGTGCTCGGTATCCATATGGTTCTTGGCCCACAGCCTACCATGGTGGGACTCGATGATGGAGCGGCAAATATTAAGACCCATGCCCATTCCGTCGGATTTGGTACTAAAGAAGGGCTCAAACATGCGGCTGATCACCGATTCGGCGATGCCAGCCCCGGCATCGGTCACCCGAATTCGGAGCATGCTGGGGAAAGTGCTGGTCTCGAGATCCGCACTAATCTTCACCGGTGGGGCTGACCAGCGCGAGGAGAGGGGGTAAACCTCACGCAGGCTGTCTAAGGAGTTTTTCAGGAGGTTCACTAAAACCTGCTGGATGAGAACGGGATCTAGCTCAACCTGAGGAATATCGGGCGCAATCTCGGAAACAATCTTGAGGCGGTGTCGATTGGCTTCAAACTCGACGAGACCAACGGAGTCGGCAACAATGTCACCAATGTTGCACAACTTACTTTGCGGCTCGCTGCGCTTTACAAAGCTTCGAATGCGCGAAATGATGGTGCCTGCCCGATGGGCTTGGTCGCTAGCTTTCTCTAATGCAGGAACTAGCTCATTGGAGAGCGGGTTTTGGGTGCTCGATAGGCGTTTGGCAATTCCCATGCAATAGTTCGAGATGGCCGAGAGCGGTTGGTTGAGCTCGTGTGCAAGCGACGAAGCCATTTCACCCATGGTGGTAAGACGACTTGTAAATTGCATCCGTTCCTCTTGCTGACGTGCAAGCTCTTCGGTGTTCTTACGTAGCGTAATATCGGTCGCAATGAGTAACTGTGCAAGGTGGCCATCGACCCATGAAATATAACGACGCCGCACTTCATACCAATGGGTTGTATCGCCCCGCAACTGAATCTCCTCCGACTCAATCTCATTGGATTGTTTTAAAGCAGAGGCCGGTAAGCCGGCTAGGGCATCCACGTTATCACCCTCAAAATGGAAGATGGAGGATGGATCCATTTCATGACCGGTTAGGTCAATATGCCCTCTCGCAGTATCACCAAAGCGCTCGCGGTAATAGCGATTGGCAAAGAGGAGTTCGCCCGTTTCAATGGAGACCACCGATACCGCCGCATCTAAGCCCTCGAGCACCGTAACAAAGCGTTCTTGGGTGGCGGTTAACTCTTCTCGGATCTTTTTCGGTTCGGAGATATCAATCACCGATGTCACCCAACCGGTTTGCTGGCCCTTATCATTAATTAATGGGGCGATAAAGGTGCGCGTTGCAATTCGGGTTCCATCTTTGCGCTGAATCGTGCCCTCGATTCCGCTTTTAACATTCCCCTCAAGTGCGCCCGCCATCTTCTGCATCAGCTCATCATGGAGCTCTGCTGGCCAAAAGGGAAAGGGTGGCTTTAAGCCGAGTAATTCTTCTTGGGCCCAGCCCGTCATTTCCGAGAATGAGCGATTGACGTAGGTAATGCGTTTTTCCATATCGTGCGCCCGAATCCCAACCGGCATCGAGTCCTCAAGTACCTTACGAAAACTACTTTCGGTTCGTAAGTTGGCTTCGGTGAGCTGACGGACTTGCATTTGCTTAAGAACCGACCACAAGCTCCAAACCACAAACGCAGACAAGCCGATTACAACCCCTAGCAACATCCGAAAGGTAAGATCGGTTGGTGGTGGGTAAGTGTCGACACGTAACATGATGTTGGGACCAAGCGCACCAAAATCCAAACTGGTTTCATTGCTTAGTGAGCGCGTGGGCGTATCACGATCCGATGAGATAGCGAGCACTCGGTTGTCCTTACCAATTAAGGAGTAGCGATGCTGGCTCTTTAACTCAGGCGGGATAATGTATTGCAAGATTCCTTGGCTGGAGTACATCACCGCCAGTGCGCCTGTGGCTTCTCCATCTTTGAAGATTGAAATGACCTCCCAAAAAACCGATTGACGCTCGCTCATCATCGGATCATCTTTGGGAACGGTGAGGCTAATGACTTGACTATAAGCAGGTCGGTTGGTTTCGCGACTTAAGAACACCGCTTTCTTGAGTTCGCGATCAATATCCGTTGCTTGAGGCACCACATCGAACCATTCGTTATTGCGCGCTGGGGGCGGCACCATCCATTGGCGCCACTCGTTATCGTTTAGCCAAATGAGCTGCAAGATTTCTGGGTTACCCAAAACAAACGATTCGATTTGAGCCAAGACCTTGTCGCGTGCTACGCGATCATTTTGGGTTTGTGCAAGATCGCGACTAAAGGATTGCAAGGCTTCACTATTGTTGACAAAGCGCAGCTGAATTCGTTGTTTCACCAAACTCAGTTCTCGAAAGAGGGACCCTTCTTGTTGTTGCCGTTCTTGAACTTGTAGGGTTCCTAAGATGATTGCCATCACCACCAGAAAAATGACGATTGCCATTAGTGGCGTATAGACCAGACGCGAACCAATAAAGCGTCGTATCGAAGGCATTCGTTTAAATGCTTCGTAGAGCTTTACTTGTAAGGAGTTCCCGGTAGCCAATCCAAGGGTCTTTCTAGTTGGTGGAAGTTCCTAATATAAAGGGCTTTGCATTGCAGCATAATTCCATATAGTGATAAAGATTACCGGAATGTGGAAAATAAATTGTCACAATCACCACCTATTCTTAGAATACTAGCCATAGGGGGACACAATCCCTTGTTATTGATAAAACGGAGGCAAACCATGGCAGCTGTACCCGAGCAAGTGGCAGGTCAAATGAATCAATTGGATGTGGATCCAGTGGAAACCAAAGAGTGGTTAGAGGCACTCGATGGTGTAATCAAACACGAAGGCACCGACCGTGCCGCGTATCTGATCGATCAACAAATTGCGCATGCGCGTGTGAATGGTGTTGATCAACCATTTCATGCCGAGACGCCTTATATCAATACGATTCCAGTAGAGATCCAAGCGCGGATCCCAGGTGATCAAAATATCGAGCATCGGATTCGATCGTTTACACGATGGAATGCCATGGCGATGGTATTGCGGGCTAATAAAGACACCAACGTAGGAGGGCACATTTCCTCCTTCCAATCTGCGGCCACTTTGTACGATGTTGGATACAACCACTTTTGGCACGCACCGTCCGCACAGCATGGCGGCGATCTTATTTTTGTACAAGGACACTCGGCACCTGGCGTATATGCCCGTGCTTATATGTTGGGTCGTTTAAGTGACGAGCAACTCAATAACTTCCGCCAAGAGGTCGATGGCAAAGGTATCTCAAGCTACCCTCATCCTTGGTTGATGCCAGATTTTTGGCAGTTCCCCACGGTATCGATGGGTCTCGGTCCCATTATGGCCATCTATCAAGCACGCTTTATGCGCTACCTCGAGGATCGTGGTTTTGCCAAGACCGAAGGGCGCAAAGTGTGGGCCTTCTTAGGCGATGGTGAAACCGATGAGCCTGAGTCACTTGGTGCGATCGGCATGGCGGGTCGCGAGAAACTCGATAACCTCATCTTTGTTGTGAACTGCAATCTGCAGCGCTTAGATGGTCCCGTTCGTGGTAACGGCAAGATTATTCAGGAGCTTGAAAGCGAGTTCCGAGGCGCTGGCTGGAATGTCATCAAAGTGGTGTGGGGCGGTCATTGGGACGCGCTCTTTGCGCGCGATAAGAACGGCATCTTGATGCAGCGCTTGGGTGAGATTGTGGATGGTGAGTACCAGACCATGAAAGCTAAAAATGGTGCCTACGTGCGTGAGAAGGTATTTAATACCCCAGAACTTAAAGCCTTGGTTGCTGATTGGAGCGATGAGGATATCTGGAACCTCAATCGTGGTGGCCATGATCCCCATAAAGTATTTGCCGCATTTCAATCGGCAGTGAGCCATCGGGGTCAACCCACCGTAATCCTTGCAAAGACAATTAAAGGCTATGGGATGGGCGGGTCGGGTGAGGGCATGAATATTGCTCACCAGGCTAAGAAAATGAGTCACGATGACGTCGTACGTTTTAGGGATCGCTTTGAGATTCCAGTGAGTGACGATCAATTGGCCGATATGCCCTTTGTGAAGTTTCCAGAGGGCAGTCCTGAACTGGAATACATGCGGGCGCGGCGCACGGAGCTTGGTGGCTATTTGCCACAACGCCGAGCAAAAGCCGAGAGCTTGCCAGTTCCTGCGTTAGATGCATTTACTCCACTATTAGAGGCCACTGCTGAAGGGCGTGAGATCTCAACCACGATGGCCTTTGTGCGTCTACTCAATACGGTTGTGCGCGATAAGACCATTGGTCGCCGGGTTGTGCCGATCGTGCCAGACGAGTCGCGGACCTTTGGTATGGAGGGCATGTTCCGCCAACTCGGTATCTGGAATCAACTGGGACAGCTCTACACCCCAGAAGATCATGATCAGTTGATGTTCTATAAAGAAGATAAGGCAGGACAAATTCTGCAAGAAGGCATCAATGAAGCGGGTGGCATGTGCGACTGGATTGCAGCTGCAACATCGTATTCCACGCATGGCGTACCGATGCTACCGTTCTATATCTTCTATTCGATGTTCGGCTTCCAACGGATTGGCGATTTGGCATGGGCTGCTGGCGATATGCGCAGTCGTGGATTCCTCCTAGGCGGCACTGCGGGTCGCACCACACTCAATGGTGAAGGCTTGCAACACGAAGATGGCCATAGCCAGATCTGGGCGGCAGCCGTTCCGAACTGCGTGAGCTATGACCCAACCTTTGCCTTTGAGTTGGCTGTTGTGATTCAGGATGGTATGCGTCGTATGTTGACCGAGCAAGAGGATGTTTATTACTACATCACCTTAATGAATGAGAACTATGCCCATCCAGCGATGCCCAAGGGTGCGGAGCAAGACATTATTAAAGGGATGTACAAGTTGCAATCGATGGGCGATGCAAAAAATCCATTGCGCGTTCAATTACTCGGTAGTGGCACCATCTTCCGCGAAGTGATTGCTGCCGCAGAGCTGTTAAACCAAGATTGGGGTATCGCCTCCGATCTGTGGGGCTGCCCCAGCATGAACGAGCTTGGACGGGATTGGAATGAAACCAATCGCAGTAATTTACTGAACCCAACAGCTTCACCTAAGCTATCCCATGTCGAGCGTCTACTAAAAGATAGTCAGGGCCCAGTCATTGCTGCAACCGATTACATGCGCTTGTTTGCAGAGCAAATTCGTCCGGCGATTCAGAACCTCGGCCGTCGTTATGAAGTGCTAGGTACCGATGGCTTTGGGCGTTCGGATACCCGCGAGCAACTCCGGCACTTTTTTGAGGTGGATCGTCGCTGGGTCACGGTTGCTGCACTAAAGGCCTTGGCCGATGATGGGAAGATTGATCGCAGTAAGGTTGCCCAAGCGATTAGTAAGTACCAAATTGATCCAAATAAACCCAACCCCATGAAGATGTAAGGCCATCATGAGTCAATTACTTGAAATCAAGGTTCCTGACATTGGGGACTACCAAGATGTGCCTGTGATTGAGGTGCATATCAAACCAGGTGATCGCGTTGAGAAAGAGCAGTCCCTCATTACGCTTGAGTCCGATAAGGCCACCATGGATGTGCCATCTTCGCATGCAGGGATCGTGAAAGAGGTTAAGGTCAAGGTCGGAGATAGTATTTCGGAGGGCGGCTTAGTTCTTCTCCTGGAGCCAAGTGATGCGAGCGCATCCGCTGCATCAAGCGCACCAGTTCCTCCAACTTCGGCCCCACAGGCTGCACCTGCTGCGCCAGTACAAAAAACAGTGGCTCCTCCTGCAGCACCCATACCGACCCCGGCAGTGGTGTCAGCCCCAACCTCAACCCCAGCCCCAGTGCGTGCTGAGCCGGCGAGCTCGAGTGATGGTGCAAGCCACGCGAGTCCATCGGTTCGTAAATTCGCTCGTGAGTTGGGTGTCACGATCGCGCAAGTCAAAGGTACGGGACCCAAAGGGCGCATTTCACAAGAGGATGTACAGGCCTTCGTTAAATCCGTCATGAGCGGTGCGAGCGCACCGGCTAATCAAAACTCGGGCGGTAGTTTAGGGGGACTTAATCTTCTTCCATGGCCGAAGGTCGACTTCAGTAAGTTTGGCGAGACTGAGCGTCAACCACTCTCTCGCATCAAAAAACTTTCTGCTGCCAATCTCGCACGCAACTGGGTGATGATTCCGGCAGTAACGTATCACGAGGATGCCGATATTACTGACCTCGAAGCATTTAGAGTTCAGACCAATAAAGAAAATGAGAAGCAAGGCAGCAAGATTACGATGCTTGCCTTTTTAATCAAAGCCTCGGTTGCCGCATTAAAGAAGTACCCCGAGTTCAATGCCTCACTCGATGGCGATGATCTGGTCCTCAAGAAATATTTTCATATTGCCTTTGCAGCCGATACCCCGAACGGTTTAGTGGTTCCGGTGATTCGTAATGCCGATCAAAAAGGGATTTTTGAAATCGCTAGAGAAACTGCGGAACTCGCAGCGCTTGCGCGTGAGGGCAAATTAAAGCCTGAGCAAATGCAAGGAGCCAGCTTTACGATTTCATCATTAGGTGGAATTGGTGGCACGTACTTTGCTCCCATCATTAATGCTCCTGAGGTAGCAATTTTGGGCGTTAGTAAAGCTGCCATGAAACCGGTTTGGGATGGTAAAGAATTTGTCCCACGCTTAATTTGTCCTCTATCGCTCACTGCAGACCATCGGGTGATTGATGGTGCCTTGGCCACGCGATTTAATGTCTATATTTCGCAGTTACTCGCCGACTTCCGTCGTGCTGTTTTGTAGGAGAGGGTGATGAGTCAGCATGCGATCGTAGTCCCTGATATCGGCGATTACTCCGATGTCCCAGTCATTGAAGTGTTGGTGAAGGTTGGTGATGCCATTGAAAAAGAGCAACCACTTATTGTTCTCGAATCCGATAAAGCGACGATGGAGGTTCCTGCCGGTCAAGCGGGTATCGTTACCAGTCTTACGATTAAAGTAGGCGACAAAGTAAGCAAGGGTTCTGTGATTGGGCAACTCGAGGTATCTGCTGCGGCCTCAGCCTCAACTCCCACCGTAGCTTCCAGTCCGGCGATTACAAAATCACCCACACCACCGCCAGTAGCACCTGCAGCTATTCCGGTTCCAGCAGGTGCGTATCAGGGCAAGGTGCAGCACGAATGCGAGGTACTCGTCTTGGGGGCGGGGCCCGGTGGCTACAGTGCGGCATTTCGTAGCGCTGATCTTGGTGCAAACGTTATTCTGGTGGAGCGTTATCCAACCCTTGGCGGTGTTTGCCTGAATGTCGGTTGCATTCCATCAAAAGCCCTTTTACATACTGCAGCCGTGATGGATGAAGTCAAACACATGGCCAAGCACGGTATTGAATTTGCTCCGCCTAAAATTAATCTTGATCAATTGCGTCAACACAAAGAGGGCGTCATTGCGAAGTTAACTGGTGGTCTAGCGGGTATGGCTAAGATGCGCAAGGTTAATGTGGTGCGCGGTTTGGGACGTTTTTTGGATGCGCATCATCTTGAAGTGGATCTGTGCACAGGCAGCGGGCAGGACCTCTCGGGTCAGAAAGAAGTCATTCGTTTTCAGAAAGCCATTATTGCGGCTGGTAGCCAACCGATTGCGTTGCCGTTTATGCCCAAGGACCCCCGCGTGGTCGATAGTACTGGAGCATTATTACTACAGAGTATTCCAAAGCGCATGCTCGTGATTGGTGGCGGCATCATTGGCTTAGAGATGGCCACAGTCTATAGCGCACTCGGTTCACGCATCGATATTGTGGAGATGATGGATGGCTTGATGGCCGGGGCCGATCGCGATCTTGAGCGCGTTTGGGAAAAGATGAACGCCTATCGTTTTGATCGCATTATGCTTAAAACCCGTGCGGTTCGTGCAGAAGCCAAGCCTGATGGTATTGCAGTGTTTTTTGAAGGTGAGAAAGCACCCGATGGCCCGCAACATTATGACCTCGTCTTAGTCGCAGTAGGGCGCACACCAAATGGTAAGAAGATTGATGCAAGTGCAGCCGGAGTGCAAGTTGATGAACGCGGATTCATTCCGGTCGATGCCCAAATGCGAACCAATGTAGCCAATATCTTTGCGATTGGCGACATCGTTGGTCAACCGATGCTAGCGCATAAGGCCGTGCATGAAGGTCATGTTGCAGCCGAAGCAGCGGCTGGTCAGAAGTCCTATTTTGATGCTAAGCAAATTCCGTCGGTGGCCTATACCGATCCGGAAGTCGCGTGGGCAGGGCTTACCGAAGAACAATGTAAGGCACAAGGCATTGCCTATGAGAAAGGCTTATTTCCATGGGCGGCTAGCGGACGAGCCATTGCGAACGGTCGCGATGAAGGCTTTACCAAATTACTCTTTGATGCCAACACCCATCGCATTATTGGCGGAGGAATTGTGGGTACCAATGCAGGCGATCTGATTGGTGAAGTGTGTTTAGCCATTGAGATGGGAGCCGACTCGGTTGACATTGGTAAGACCATTCATCCTCATCCAACTCTTGGTGAATCGGTGGGCTTAGCCGCCGAGGCCCATCATGGATCGTGTACCGATTTACCGCCCGCTAAGAAAAAATAGTCAAGTGGCTTCGAAGCCTTAGCGCCTATAAAAAACCCCGCCGCAGCGGGGTTTTAATCTCAGACGTTCTAATTACTCAGACGATTTCTTAGAAGCCTTCGCTGCTTTGGTAGCGGCTTTGGTAACGGTATCTGCCGCATTTTGCATATTGGCTTGGGCAACTTCCATCGCGTGCTTAATAGCCTTTTGGCTGGTCTCATAGCTATTGTTGGCTGCAGCAATCGCTTGCTTCATCATTTGCACGGCAGCATCGGAGCCAGCAGGTGCATTTTTGGTCCACTCATCGACCATTGATTGCAGTTTTTTCTGGTTAGCCGCGAGCTCTGCTTCTGCAGTCTTGGTAAACGCTTGCGAACTGTCTTGCGCAATCTCGTACAGATCACGACCATAGCTCATCATACGCTCAGCCATTGGCTGAATCATTTGAGCTTGCTGGGCCATGAGTTGTTGTACGTCGCGAACCTCTAGTGCTTTCTTTGCGTTGCTCATGCTCTCGCTCAAGCTATTCTTAGCGATTTGCATGTTGAGCTCAACGAGCTTCTCAACGCTTTTGAGGGCTTGGTTGGTAAGACCGGCGAGGGTCTCGAGGTTGGCCTTCTGGGCCGCTGCAATTTGTTCAGGGGTTAAGTTCATGGTGGACTCCTTTAGTTAAATAGGGGAGACTAGTTTTAGTCATCTTATTCTCAATTATAGAAGATATTATGTTGCATTGCAACAATGAATGTTACCGGTGCGTAAGATATAAATAATCAAATATAATCAATAACTTAAACAATCAATATGACAAACCTTGAAAGCCTTCTATAGCGATCACTTTGTGCTGCCGTTGCCCACCGGACACCGGTTCCCGATGGCCAAGTACAAGATGCTGCGTGATTTAGTCCTTGGACTGCCAAACGTCCAATTGCATGAGGCTCCTCGGGCTAGCGATACGGAGCTCCTTTTGGCGCATGACGCTTCATACGTCCAGCGGGTTATTAGTGGAACTATCAGTGAGGCAGAGCAGAAAGAGATTGGTTTTCCATGGTCCGAGAAAATGGTCGAGCGTTCTCGTCGCTCGGTGGGCGCAACGATTGCGGCATGCCAATCCGCCCTTAAAGAGGGTATGGCCGTCAATCTAGCAGGTGGTACCCATCACGCCTACCGAAACAAGGGATCTGGCTTTTGTGTTTTTAATGATGCCGCGATTGCAGCGCGTGTTTTACTCAAAAGTCCGATTGGTCCCCAAAAAATTGGTATTTTGGATCTGGATGTGCACCAAGGCGATGGCACGGCTGCGATTTTGCAAAACGATGCTGCAATTTGCACGGTCTCGATCCATGGGGAGAAAAACTACCCCTTTGCAAAGGCGAGTAGCGATCTAGATATTGCTCTAGCCGATGGTAGTGGTGACACCATCTACTTAGAGGCCCTTGAAGAGGCTCTCCGTTTTCTATCCAAACAAGGTATTCAGTTTCTGATTTACTTAGCGGGTGCCGATCCCTTCGAAGGCGATCGTTTAGGTCGTCTAAGACTGACGAGCGAGGGATTAGCGGTGCGCGATCAACGCGTCATGGCATTTGTCAGTGAGCAGCGTATCCAGATTGCCATGGCGATGGCTGGAGGGTATGCCAATCCCATTGAAGATACGGTGCGGATCCATTATCAAACCATACAGATTGCGTGTGCGCATCAGCATACAATAGGCGTTTCCAAGCCTTTGTCCACTTCATGAAGTCAGCCACCTCGATTGAGGCATTTGCCGCACCTTTATTTGTCTTTATCTGGAGTACAGGCTTCATCATCGCGCGCTTTGGAATGCCGTATATGGAGCCAGCCACATTTTTATTTCTGCGCTTTACTGGCGTACTAATGGTGATGGGCGTCATCATTTTGTTTTGGAAACCCATCTGGCCTAATCGTTCTCAGACCGGTCACATTGCAGTGGCTGGAGCGCTCTTGCAATTCGGGTACGTCATGGGAGTATGGAGTGCAGTGCGTTTGGGCATGACCGCTGGACTGATTGCATTGATTGTGGGCTTGCAGCCTATCTTGACCGCATGGAGTGCATCATGGGTATCTGAGCGCGTCAATTATCGTCAATGGCTTGGCTTGATATTGGGCATTGGTGGAGTTGCATTAGTAGTTGCCGAGAAAACCAGCTTTTTGGATATTCCAATGAGTGCTTATGGTTTTGCGATTGCCGCGCTATTTGCCATTACCTTTGGCACGCTTTATCAAAAAAAGTACTGTCCTGATTTTGATCTTCGGGCAGGGTCGATGATTCAGTTTTCAATCTCGACCGTTTTGTGTTTAATCGTTGCTTTGCTGTTTGAGACCCGCCAGATCGTCTGGAATGCATCGGTGATTGGCGCCTTACTGTGGGGTATTTTGCCAACCTCGATTGGTGCAATTAGTTTGTTGTTTATCTTGATCCGCAAAGGTGCCGCCACCAAAGTAACCAGCCTTTTATATTTGACGCCCCCAACCACAGCCCTGATGGCCTGGGTTTTGTTCGATGAGCCCTTGACGCTCATGATGCTAGCTGGACTAATGCTCACCATGACCGCGGTGATTTTGGTCAATTACCAAGGAAAAGTGGGCGCTCAACGCTAATCCAGTTATCATTACACAACTGAACTGTGTTCTAGGATTTACGTTGAGATTGATTCAAGCGGTCATTTATTCAGTAACTCATTCTTTGCCTGCCTTGCAGACAAGGGTTCGATACCCCCTCCAGATTCTTCTCCTTGGCATTTTGAGCTTCACTCTCGGTATCGCCGAGCCGGCTCTTGCCCAATCCTCTACCGGAACGCAGACGAACAAACCCAAACAGAGCGCTCAAGGAAATAAATCCAACGCAGCTCAAAAACCAAAGTCTTCGAATTCAAAACAGGTCCGCACCACGGTTAATCGTCCCAAGAATCCTCCGCAGGCGGCTGCACGCCCATCGTTTGCGACGGCGATGGGATTGCGTAACCAGCCCGATGACCTCAATCTGAAGTCGAGCGTGGCCATGGTGGTGGACCAGCATTCGAAAGAAATTCTTTTTGAGAAAAACCCTGATGTTAGTTTGCCAATTGCGTCCATTACGAAGCTCATGACTGCCATGGTGGTGCTTGACTCCAATGCGCCACTCGATGAAGTGCTAACCATTACACAAGAGGATGTGAAGATTTATTCAAAATCCCGCTTAAGTCTGGGTGCCAAGTTAACGCGCGAAGAAGCGCTGCTATTAGCACTCATGTCCTCCGAGAATCGCGCCTCCTATTTATTAGCCCGTAACTATCCTGGTGGGGCAAAGGCTTTTGTCGAGGCCATGAACCATAAGGCGTATTCGTTGGGAATGACAAACTCCAGCTTTACCGATCCAACCGGTCTATTGGCCACCAATGTATCGACTGCTGAGGACTTAGCCAGAATGCTGGTTGCGTCTTATAACTACAAATTGATACGGGAGTTTTCGATCTGGCCTGATACCACCTTGGTGATTAATAAACGCCCGCAGGTGTTCTTAAATACCAACCGTCTTGTGCGCGCTGGTGATATGGAAATTGGTTTACAAAAAACCGGATTCATCAGTGCGGCAGGTAAGTGCTTGGTGATGCAAGCGAAAGTTAATGGCTTGCCATTGCTGTTGGTTTTCTTGGACTCCGTTGGAACCCAATCGCGATTTGCCGATGCAGTGCGCGTACGTGATTGGATTGAGAGCTATCAGCCTGGTGAGCCCAAGCCAATTCGCCGCCTCACCATGTAAGGTTAATCTTTTTTAGGGCTTGGTTTATAGCCCAAACCTTTGGAAATCTGCAGCGCAGTTTCTTGCAAAGCTTTAAGCCAATCGGGTTGCATGCGATCGGTTGGGGAGCTTAGCGATAAACCCGCAACCAATTTGCCAGTGTCATCCAAAATTCCGGCAGCGAGGCAACTCACTCCGAGTTCAAGCTCTTCGTTGTCGCGCGAATGACCTACGTGTCGAACACTCCCAAGCTCGCTCTCAAGCTTGGCCAATTGGGTAATGCTATTGCGCGTGTGTCCAGCAAGGCCAGTGCGTGTCGCATAAGCGCGTACTTGATTGGGATCGTCGACGGCTAAGAATAATTTACCCACGGAGGTAAGGTGCAAGGGGGCACGGCCACCAATTGCTCGGACCACTTGCATTCCAGAGCGCTCACTGTAAGCGCGGTCGACATACACAATTTCATCGCCTTGGCGAACTGAAAGGTTAACCGTCTCTCCAGTCAGCTTATGAAGCGCTCGCATTGGCAATTGGGCGGCTTCTCGAACCGACAAACGCTCTTTAACCAAGTTGCCAAGCTCCAAGAGTCGTAAGCCTAATCGATACGTACCTCCATCACCACGCTCTACCAAGCGGCAAGCAACCATATCATTAAGAATGCGATGGGCCGTAGAAGGGTGCAGCCCTGTTTTTTGAGAGAGTAATTTGAGACTACTAGCTTCTTCTTGATCGGCTAAACAATCAAGCAGGTTCATCATGCGTTCAACGACCTGAATCGCTGTCTTGCCGACTTCACCTGAGTTTTTGTTTGCTTTGCTATCCATATCGATGATTGTAGCCAGTTTTTACAGCATTGCGTATTGTGAAATCTAATGGTAAATCAACACGGGCAATTCAACAACTGCGGTATTAATGATTTGCTTAGGGAAAGGCCCGAACACAATCCGCAATTAGTTTAGGACCTTGATAAATGAGCCCGGTGTAGATTTGCACCAAACTGGCGCCGGCATCGAGTTTTTGTTTGACGTTCTCGCCTGAAAGAATCCCTCCAACCCCAATGATGGGAATGCGATTATGGAGTGCTTGAAATAAATCATGAATGGTTTGATTAGAGCGTGCTAAGACGGGTGATCCCGAGAGGCCGCCAGCTTCGTGACCATGTTCAAGCCCCTCAACGCCCGCGCGAGCAATGGTGGTGTTGGTGGCGATTACCGCATCGATACCAAATTCAATTAAAAGATCGGCAATCAACTTGAGATCTGCCAGTTCAAGATCGGGTGCAATTTTCAGAAAAATTGGCTTGCGTACGCTAAATTGTTGACATAAGTCCTCACGTGTTTGACAAAGTGCTTGCAACAATTGGCGCAGCATCACTTCACCTTGAAGGTCGCGCAAGTTTTTAGTGTTCGGCGATGAGATATTGGCTGTGATGTAGCTCGCTATGGGATAAACCTTGCGCATACCGATGACGTAATCACTGGTAGCGTTCTCGATCGGCGTACTCGCATTCTTCCCAATATTAAGTCCAATGACACCGCCTTCTTGATAAAACCGTGAACGCTTAACCCGTTCAATACAGGCATCAACACCATCGTTATTAAAGCCCATGCGATTAATTAGGGCGTGTGCACTGGGTAGACGAAACATGCGCGGCTTGGGATTGCCTGGTTGTGGCAGTGGCGTAACTGTCCCGATTTCTAAGAATCCAAAGCCAAGGCTTGCGAGTGCGTCGATGTGTTTTCCATCTTTATCTAAGCCGGCGGCCAAACCTACTGGATTACGAAATCGCAATCCACAAAGTTCAATGGGCTTGATGATGGGTTTACCCACCAAGGTTTTAAGAAGACCGCAGCGCTCTAGGCGATCGAGTTGTGCAAATGAAAAATCATGAGCCTCCTCGGGGTCAAGCGAAAACAATAGGGGGCGAACAAGCGGGTAGGTATTAATCATCAGTACGCTGATGCGGCAACAAGCGTTGCCACTGATCGTTGATCAATCCTTCGAGCGGTTGAAATTTAATCTTGTACGACATTTTAGGGCTTTGTGCGATGTAGTATCCCAAATATAAATAGGGCAGACCCAATTGCTGAACCTGATCAATCTGCCAGAGGACACTGTAGGTGCCATAGCTCGAGCTGACTTGAGCGGAATCGTAAAAGGTATAGACCGATGAGATCCCTTGCTCCAATACATCAATCATGCTCACCATACGCAAACGACCAGGATGTGGATCGTGTGGTCCATCCCGAAACTCCACCATGCGCGAGTTAACCCGGCTTTGCAATAAGAACTGGGTGTATTGCTCTTGGTTGTCATGCTCCATCAAGCTTGAATGATGACGGGTTGATTGATACTGTTGATAGAGTTGATAGTGCTCGTCGGTGAAGGCAAGACTCAAGACCTGAGTTTGTAATCCAGCGTGTTTTTGCCAAGCGCGGCGTTGACTGCGATTGGGGGTAAAGGAAGCGACCGGAATGCGCGTTGCGATACAGGCTTTGCAATGATCGCAATAGGGTCGATAGGTGTATGAGCCGCTGCGACGAAACCCTGCATTGACTAAATTGCTATAGACGTCAGCGCCAATTGAGTGGGTGGGTGTAGCCACTTGCGAGCGTGCAATTTGCTTCGGAATGTAGCTACACGGATAGGGTGCCGTAGCGTAGAACTGAATTGCTGTAATCGGTAACTCATGAACACGGCTCATCGCAGGTATCTCTCAAGAATGAACTTATCCATTACCCATTTTTCTTGGATCGGAGCGTGAATAGCGCATGCCACATGCTGCAAAAACTCAGAGCGGCCAATTGGTATCGCACCCAAGGAGCGAAGGTGGGCAGTTTCTTGTTGGCAATCAATTAAGGTCACCCTATGATCGTAGCACCATGCGCATAAAGCTGCCAAAGCCAGCTTCGAGGAGTCACGTACCTTTGAAAACATGGACTCACCAAATACCATCCCCCCAAAGGAGACGCAATATAGCCCGCCAATAGCCTGTTGGTTTTGTTCCAGAGTGATGCAATGGGCATGACCTTGCTCATGCAATGCCGTGTAGGCGTTCATAATTTCATGGGTAATCCAGGTACCGTCTTGGCCCTGACGTTCAGTGGTAGCGCAGGCACGCATCACCCCTGAAAAATCATGGTCAACCCGCAAGGTCAAGCTCGGGTCATCGAGGGTAGCTCGAATTGTTTTACGCAATGACTGACTAATTTTGAGATTCGCGGGATTGAGCGTCATGCGAGGATCAGGCGACCACCACAACACTGGCTGATGATCGGAATACCAGGGAAAAATTCCGCTTCGATAAGCGCGCTCTAGCTGCCCTGAATAAATCCGTTCACTGACTGCCAACAGACCTGGCACTTCGGGGTCCGGATCCGGTTGGGATCGTGGATCGGGGAATGGATCGTTTGGACCAAGCCACGGGATCGTACTCATGCTGGACGATCTGATTTACTCAATGCGTTCACTGGGCAAAATATCGCGAGAGCGTGTTCGGCCGTGATGAAAGCCGCCCGCATGCAGATCCTCAAAATACCATTGCAAGGTCTGCTTTACTGTCGGGAAGGCAAGCTCAGACCAAGGGATCTGCGCCTCAGTAAATAGACCCACTTCCAAGCTCTCTGTACCCGCTTCAAAGTGGGGTGTGCGCATGTGTGCCAAATAGAAGAGGTGGACTTGCTCGACATGCGCCACATTGAGCAGTGAAAACAAGGGGCCAATATCCACGAGAGCACCAGCCTCCTCAAGGGTCTCGCGCGCGGCGCCGTGTTCGGTACTCTCGCCGACTTCTAAGAAGCCTGCTGGCAGAGTCCAATAACCATGCCGTGGGGCAATGGCGCGTCGACACAAAAGAATTTGGTTCTCCCAAATGGGAATGGTGCCAACGACATTGCGTGGATTGCGGTAGTGAATCTCACCGCATTGCTCGCAGACATGACGCATGCGCGTATCGTCAGGCGGTATTTGCAGGCGGACATTGGAGCCGCATGAGGAGCAGTAGTTCATAAATGAGCCGGAATCATTCCACGCAAAGCATTGCACAGCATTATTTCATTAGCGCTCATAACCTGGTTAATAGTCAGGTTCGCCTCGCGGGCATTCATAGTCGGATCCGCCAAGATCGCCGAACGCATGACACCGGGTAACACCCCAGCCGAAAGGGGCGGTGTGAGCCAAGGACCTTTGGGCTCCACGCGAACAAATACGCTGGTGCGCCCACCTTCAGTGACGTGCTCATGCTCGTTGATAAAGAGGGCATCAAAGCCACCGAGCGCCACTGCCTTTTGCCAGCCGGCATCGTAGATCGTGCGCGCGGTGACCTTATGGCGTAATAAGGGATTGTGCGATTGCATGGTGAGTTGTTGCGGTGTGTAATCGTCTTGCAAAATTGCATGGGCCCAAAATAATTTGACGGGTCCATGAAGCATCTCGATTTGTGAATGGGATAGCGACAGTTGACCCGTTGCACTTAAATCAACGCGGACACGATGGACGCAATCCTGCGCTAAATCCGTTGTGGCTGCCTGCACTAGACCAAGCAACCCATCGTAATCAAATTGAATTCCTAAAGCGTGGGCAGAGCTTGATAGGCGCTCGAGATGCCTTGACCAGTTTGCAATTCGGCTTAGGTCCTTACCCGGATTAAAACGAATGGTTTCAAAAATCCCCACACCACTTGGTAAGTTTGTTAAAAACGCCGCCTTCAGTTGGCACTCTTGGTATTCCGTATTCGCATCCGAATCCATTGTGATGCCTGCACCAACACCCAAGATAAAAGCGGATGAACCTGCTTGCGGGTGCTGATCCATTTGTAGCGTTCGGATTGGCACGCTCATGGCAAAGTCGCCGTTTGGATCAAACCAACCCAAGGCTCCGCAATACCAACCGCGTGGTTGATCTTCCAGGGCTTGAATAATCTCCATACTTCGTCTTTTAGGAGCCCCAGTTACCGAGCCACATGGGAACACCGCCCGCAGTACATCTTCAATTCGAAGATCAGGTAACGACCTTGCTTCTACGGTTGATGTCATTTGCAGGACCTGACCATGTTGCTTGACCTCAAAAAGTGCAGGAACATGGACCGATCCCGTTTGCGCAATGCGCCCAAGATCGTTACGCAGGAGATCGACAATCATGACGTTCTCGGCTCGGTTTTTTGGATCGTCGGCTAACTCCTTCGCATGGGCTTGAGTAGCGTCGGCCGTACCTTTCATGGGTTCTGCAATCAAGGTATTGCCAGAGCGTCGAATAAAGAGTTCGGGAGATTGCGATAAGACCGCCTGATGACCATCTTCAATGAATGCACCATAGCGACCTGGCTGCCGCTCTCGCAAGCGCGCATACAGTGCAAGGGGTGAGCCATAGGCTTTTCCATACACTCGATAGGAGTGATTAATTTGATAGGTATCGCCCGCCTCAATCCATGCATGAATGCGCGCAATATCCTCTGCAAAACGCATTGGGTTGATTGAGTCGTGCCGATCGAGGATGCCACTGGGTGTTGACTCAATCGCTAAGCGTTCATGCAAAAATGCATCGACTGCCTCTTTGGGTAATTTGCTGACTTCACTAAAAGACCATGCTCTCAATAAAGGCAGTGGCTCTGGGTGTTTGCAGCTTATTCCTTGCCAGTAATAACCGAGTTCGTAGGCAAAGAGTGCAACAACATAATGGCCTTGGCGCAAGGCCGCTTCAATACCATTAAAACAGGCATCTAACTCACAAAATCGATTGGCATGCCATTGTTCTTGGACGTGTTGATAGAGTCGGCTAGTCGGCTGCTCCCGACTACTCTCAACATCGTCTAACAATAGCATTGACTTATTTGAGGATGGTGACCGACTCAATAACAACGGAGGTGTTAGGTACATCAGCCATCCGGCCGCGCGGGGTTGAAGCAACACCGGTTGGTACTTGTTTGATCTTATCGATGGTTTGTGTTCCTGAAATTACTTTTCCAAAGACGGTATAGCCATTACCCATTGCATTTGGAAAGTCTAAGCCTGGGTTGTCTTTGACATTAATATAAAACTGCGCAGTTGCTGAATCGGGATCTGAGGTTCTTGCCATAGCAATGGTGTAGACCTGGTTCTTTAAACCATTTTGCGCTTCGGAGACTACAGGCGGCTGCGTTGGTTTTTGTACCAAATCAGTGGTAAAGCCGCCACCTTGAACCATAAAACCATTAATAACGCGATGGAATACAGTGCCGTTATAAAAACCACTCTTTACATACCCCAAAAAATTATTGACGGTCTTGGGGGCCTTCTCGGAGTCAAGATCGACGACGAAGTTACCAAGGTTGGTCTTAAATTCCACTTTAGGTCCTGCGTACGAAAAGCCTGAGAGGGCAGTGATACTAACTGCAAGACCAAGCGAGAGCCAAAATTTGCGCATCGTATTTCCTTTAATTGCAATGGTTATGGATGCTTCATTGTATTAGCGATTCGCGCATGCTTGGGCAAGTTCATTCCAGGCTGTGGTGTAGTTAGGGCTACGTTGTGAAGAGCGCATGGTCCACTGTGGACGTAGGCCAGCGGCTGCGAGGCGCAGAGTGTTGGAACCATATTCGTGATTAAGTCGATCCATCACCTGCATGAGTTGGGAGGAACACTCTCTTTGTGGTGCATGACAAAAAAGATCACCCTGATCATGCCCGGCTGGATGCAGATCGAAGAGCATCACCCCCGCTTTCTTGTATGCAAAGCCAGGACGATAAATGTGTTCAATGCCTGCGCTGGCGTGTTTGGCCAATACGCGGGTGTCATCCGTACCCATCAATAGGGGGATGGTGATACTTTTGGCATATTGGGGATGATGGGGCGCAAATGGATTGGTGCGTAGATAAACGAGGAGGTGTGAGCACCACGAACCTTGCTGGCGTAATTTCTCAGCTGCACGTGTGACATAACTGACTACCGCTTGGCGCAACTCATCGAGTTGATGAACAGGCTTACCAAAACTTTTACTCGAGATAATTTGGTGTTTACGAACCGCCTGGTGCTCTTCGGTGTCTTCTAAAGTAAGGCAACTCACCCCGTTGAGCTCATGCACGGTACGCTCAAGCACGACACCAAAGCGTTTACGAATCAAACTCGTTTGTGCATATTTCAGATCGCATACGCTACGCATACCAAATTGCTCAAGTTGGATTTTTAGGCGACGACCCACCCCCCATACTTCACCAATATCGATATCGGCCATCAAAGCATCGGCCTCAAGGCGATTGCAATGTGACCAGCTAAATACGCCTTGATAATGCAAACGTTTCTTAGCAATGTGATTGGCTAATTTGGCCAAGGTCTTGCTATGACCAATCCCAACGCAGGTTGGTAATCCTAAATATTGCTTAATGCGTTTACGCATTCGGTGGGCATGCGCTACCAAATCATTTGGAATGCCTGTTAGATCAAGAAAGCATTCATCAATCGAATACATTTCTTGATGGGGGGTAAATTCGCTTAAGAGGGCCATTAGGCGCGCGCTCATATCGCCATACAAGGTGTAGTTGGAGCTTAGCCAAATTAAGCCGTGCGAGTGCATCAGATGTTTGGCTTCAAAGAAGGGGGCTCCCATCCGAATTCCGAGTGCGCGGGCTTCTTGGCTACGGGCAACGATGCAACCATCATTATTGGATAAAACCACAACGGGCTTGCCCTCGAGGCGAGGATTGAATACGCGCTCGCACGACACATAAAAATTATTGCCATCCACTAGAGCAAAGACAGGGCGCATAGGCAATCTACACCTTATGGATTACGTGGGCCACAACCCCCCAAATTTGCAACTCTTGTCCCTGACGAATCTCGATGGCGGGGTAGTTGGGATTATCAGCGCAGAGCAAAATCTTGCCGCGTTGTTGATGTAAGCGTTTGACAGTGAGTTCTCCATCGAGCGCTGCAATGACCACCCGACCATGACTGGGTTCAAGCGAGCGATCTACCACCAATAAGTCACCATCATGAATACCCGCCCCAATCATCGAGTCGCCCTTGACTCGTAAGAAAAAAGTAGCCTCCGGATGCAAGACCAGGTGTTCATTGAGATCAAGGCGTTTGTCGTAATGATCGGCTGCTGGTGACGGAAATCCAGCAGGCGCACGTCCAGCAATCAGAGGTCGATAACACGATTCGTGCCGGATGGGGGTGAGGCACGAGGACGGCAGAGGGGGTAAATGAACCGATTTCATATACTGTATATTTATACAGTATATCGTAGTTTTATTAGTTCAGAAACGGCTGATGCGTCAGCTTTGATTGGCTTGATCATCCAAACTACGCAAGAAAGCCATACGTTCTGCAATCTTACTTTCTAGGCCACGCTCAACTGGCTCATACCAGCGCGGCTCCTCCATACCCTCAGGTAGGTAGGATTCTCCAGCAGCATACGCGTGGGGTTCATCATGCGCGTAGCGATAGGCATGACCATGCCCTAGGTCTTTCATGAGTTGGGTTGGCGCATTACGCAAGTGCACCGGCACTTCACGACTGCGATCAGTGGCAACAAAAGCGCGAGCCGCATTAAATGCTTGGTAGCTCGCATTGCTTTTGGGCGCAACGGCTAGATAAACCACGGCTTGCCCTAGCGCCAGTTCGCCCTCAGGGGATCCCAAGCGCTCATAGGTTTGCGCGGCATCATTGGCAAGTTGCATGGCGCGCGGATCTGCTAGACCAATATCTTCCCACGCCATCCGAATAATCCGACGCGCAAGATAGCGGGGATCGGCACCGCCATCGAGCATTCGGCACAACCAATAGAGCGCGGCATCCGGATGCGAACCACGGACTGATTTATGTAAGGCCGAGATCTGGTCATAAAACTGATCACCACCCTTATCAAAGCGCCGCGTATTGAGATTGAGGGTGTTCTCAATCCGAGCTCGATCCACCGTAGTGATTCCCTGGGTGCGTACAGTTTGTTGCAATTGCTCGACCAAGTTGATTAAGCGCCGTGCATCTCCATCGGCGTAGGTCACGATGGTAGTGATGGCATCGTCACTCAATGCAATGGTGGGTAAGGCATGCGCGCACGCACGCGTTACAAGTTGTTTTAACTCATCGTTGGTGAGTGACTTGAGAACATAGACTTGAGCACGTGAGAGGAGGGCAGCATTAACCTCGAACGAGGGGTTCTCGGTGGTTGCGCCAATCACAGTGAAAAGACCAGATTCCATATGCGGCAGCAGCGCATCTTGTTGACTCTTATTAAACCGATGAATCTCATCAACAAATAGGATGGTTTGCCGACCAAATTGAGCCATGTCGTGGTGTGCTTGCTCAATGGCCTCTCGGATTTCTTTAACACCGGCAAGGACCGCTGAGATCGCGATGAAAGAGTGACGAAAGGCTTGTGCGGATAATCTGGCGATGGTGGTTTTACCAACTCCAGGCGGTCCCCACAAAATCATCGAATGCGGTTGACCGCTTTCAAAGGCTAAGCGCAATGGTTTACCAGGCCCCAATAGATGCGCCTGTCCAATGACTTCATCGATTTGTTTGGGACGCAAGGCCTCGGCCAATGGTGCAATGGGTTTGGTGTCAAAGAGGCCGGGCATCATCTTCCTATTCTCGCACTTTTGTTGGTTGTTATAAGGTCATGACCATGACATAAAGTCCGCTAAAATGATGCGATGAACGAAGATAAAGAATTCGCATTTGAAAAGAAGTTACGTCCTTTGCCACGTTGGATATTCATGTCCCGCTGGCTACAAGCCCCCTTATATATCGGACTCATTGTTGCGCAAGGCGTTTATGTCTGGCAGTTTTGGATGGAGCTCGCGCATTTAATCTCGATGATGAAGGACAAAGACCTCACTGAGACTGCCTTAATGTTAGTTGTATTGGGATTAATCGATGTGGTAATGATCTCAAATCTTTTAGTGATGGTGATTGTGGGTGGTTGGGAAACCTTTGTATCGCGCCTTGATCTACAAAATCATCCCGATGAGCCTGAATGGCTCTCCCATGTTAATGCGGGCGTCTTGAAGGTCAAATTAGCAACCGCGATTATTGGCATTTCCTCGATTCATTTATTGAAGACTTTTATCAATGCCTCTGCCTACGATGAGAAAACACTGATCTGGCAAACCTTGATCCACGTGACCTTTGTGTTATCGGCTATTTCGATTGCCTATACCGAGAAGATTATTGCCAGCACCTATCACAAGAAGCACGAGTAACTAGGCGTTGCGCACCAAGCTAGTTAGACCCGCCCATATCAAACAAAGTGCTGCCACGACTGTTAAATGCGTGCGCATCTTTAGGAATGCACTCGCAGCGTCTTGGTTTGTGAAGTAATAACGGTAGGTGTTTTGATCAATCACGCGCTGAACGACGAGGGTTGCTGCGAGCAGTAAAAGCGCAAGCGGAATGAAGATATGAATCGCCAACCAAGCAATCAGTGCTGGCATGATTCCCCAAATCCAAACGCTATGATCAAGCCAGCGATTGTGGGTTGACTCACTAAGCGTCTTAAAACAAGCCCCCCAGTGCAGGGCACCCAAAAACGAGACGATCACCGCACCATATGCCACGAGTGACTCGAGGGCAATCAGGTCATTGGGGCTGTCGGCGAGCTGAACCATGAAGGCTAGACCAATAAATGGCATGAGGCCGGCGTATCCGAGGATCCGCACGATGGTTGGTAAGGGCATCTCACTTTTTATCGTAGGCATACACTCCGCGTCCAGTCTTGCGTCCTAGATGTCCTTTGGCAACCAAATCAATCAGGTATGGCGATGGACGATATTTATCGTCCTTAAATTCTTTGTGATACACCTCCATAATGGCTAGGCAAGTATCTAAACCAATTAGATCAGCCAATGCCAGTGGACCGATGGGGTGATTGCACCCAAGTTTCATGCCGGTATCAATATCTTCTGGGCTCGCAATTCCTTCATGCAAGACAAAGAAAGCTTCATTAATCATTGGTAGAAGGATGCGATTGACCACAAAGCCAGGTGAGCTTTGTACGGTAATGGGTTCCTTGCCCATGCGCGTGGCCATTGCCAGCACGGCCTTGAGGGTCTCGGGACTGGTTTGCTTACCCATAATGACCTCGATGAGGGCCATTAGGGGTGGGGGATTAAAGAAATGAATCCCAATAAAGCGCTCTGGTCGTGAGTTGCGTGAACCCAGATGCGTAATCGAGATGGATGAAGTATTGCTCGCAATAATGGCATCTTTGCTGACCACCTGATCGACTTGCTGCAAGATCGATTCTTTGATGGCTTGATTTTCTGTGGCGGCCTCAATGACTAAAGAGACTTGAGCCAGATCGGCGTAATGTGTCGTTGTTTTAATCCGTGCCAATGTTTGGGATTTTTGCTCCACATTCATCACTTCTTTTTTAATGAGGCGATCAAGGCTATTACTTAGTGCTGCCAAACCTTTCTCGAGTGCCGCATCGTTAACATCAAGTAACAGGACATCATACCCAGCGCTCGCAGCCACTTGTGCAATGCCATTGCCCATCGTGCCAGCGCCAATAATTCCAATGGAGGTGATCGTCATTTTGATACCTTCCTGCGTTGATACTGAGTTGCACCAAATAACTGCTCTTTTTCTTTCGAATCCATCTCGGGCTTACGTAAGGTGGTCAGTACCTCAACTCCGCGCTGCACGGCAGGTCGTGCACCAACCATCTCAAACCAGCGTTTGAAGTTCGGGTAGTCCTTAAGGTCCATACCTTGCTTGTCCCAACGACGAGTCCATGGAAAGATCGCAATATCGGCGATGGTGTATTCATTACCAACGATGTACGGATGTTTCTTTAAACGCTCATCCAAAACACCATACAAACGCTTGGCCTCATTGGTATAACGCTCGATTGCGTAATCAATTTTTTGAGGTGCATACAAACGGAAATGATGATTTTGACCGAGCATCGGACCCAGGCCACCCATCTGGAACATCAGCCATTCCATCGTCTCGTATTTACCGCGAATCGATTTGGGTAAAAAGCGTCCCGTTTTGTTAGCCAGGTAGAGCAAGATGGCGCCGGATTCAAATAGATGGATTGGTTTGCCATCGGGTCCATCCGGATCAACGATGGCTGGAATCTTATTATTGGGACTGATTTTCAGAAAGGCTGGCTTGAACTGATCCCCTTTGCCAATATCAATTGGAATGGCGCGCCAATCGCGATCTAAGCGATAGCCGCATTCTTCCAGCATGATATGGATCTTATGGCCATTGGGAGTGGCCCAACTGTATACATCAATCATGGATTTTTTCATCATGGCTCTCTTGTTTGTAATGATTATGACGCTAAGGCCTGCAAGCGATGTAGCGCGGTCTTGAGCGTTGACTCTTGCTTGGCAAAACAGAAACGGATAACACCCGATTCGGTTTGATTGGCATAAAAAGCCGAGTTTGGAATCGCTGCAACCCCTAACTCCGTGGTTAACCAGCGGCAAAATTCGGCCTCTGAGAGGCTTGCTTCCTTACGCGGTAAGGCGGTGTAATCAACGCATTGAAAGTAACTTCCTGCGCAGGGTAATAACTTAAGGGGGGTGCTAGCAAGACCCGCACGGAAATAATCCCGCTTGGCTTGGTAAAACGCGGGAAGACCAAGGTAATGCTCGGGGTTTTGCAGATAGTGGGCAATGCCATATTGCATCGGTGTGTTGACGGAAAACACATTAAATTGATGCACCTTTCGGTATTCATGCATCAGTGCAGCCGGTGCAGCAATAAATGCCAATTTCCATCCAGTGACATGAAAGGTCTTCCCAAAACTTGAGACCACAAAACTACGCTCTGCCAATGCTGCATGGCGCGCAATGCTCTCGTGCGGTTTGCCATCAAAGACCATGTGCTCATATACCTCATCACTGAGTATCAAGATCGAGGTATCTTTGACCAACGAATACAAACGCTCTAAATCTGCAGCACTCCAAATACTAGCTGTGGGGTTATGTGGCGTGTTGGTTAGGATTAATCGGGTCTTTGGAGTAATTGCATTCGCTAGCGCTTCCCATGGCAAGGCATACGAATCGACGAGTCCATCACCATCGCGCACAATCTCCATGGCAATTGGTATGGCCTTACCACCCGCTAATTGAATGGCTGGTAAGTAACTATCAAAGGCAGGTTCAATCACAATGACTTCGTCATTGGGACCGACACAAGCAGCAATTGCAGTAAAGATTGCTTGGGTTGCTCCCGCAGTCACTGTAATTTCAGAATGCGGATCGTAGTGATGGCCATAAAGGGTTGCAATCTTAAGTGCAAGAGCTTGGCGAAGTTCAGCAATGCCTGGCATCGGTGCGTATTGGTTATGACCCAAATGCATGGCGTGATTGACGGCATCGAGTACGGCTGGATCGCACGGAAAATCCGGAAATCCTTGACCGAGGTTAATGGCCTGGTGTTCAGCTGCCAATGCCGACATGGTGGTGAAGATGGTGGTACCAACGTGTGGCAGTTTGGAGGCAAACCAGCCTTCAGATGCAAGACTATCGCTAGAATGATGAGTTTGGAGTAGCGGTGATGGCATGACTAAATTGTGCCACGCTGACTCTGAGTACTTAGGATCATTCATAAATTGCGGTTCTCTTTTCCTTTTGCCCGTTGGTTACCCGAATATCAGCAGCCGGGCGTGGTGCGCGCGGATCTTCTTGCTGGATTAACGGGCGCGATCGTGGTCTTGCCCCAAGGAATTGCATTTGCTCTGCTAGCCGGCATGCCCCCGCATTATGGTTTGTATGCTGCGATGGTCCCATGCATCATTGCTGCACTATTTGGGTCAAGCCGCCTGATGGTGACCGGGCCAGCCAATGCGATCTCGCTCACCACCATGGCTTTGATTGCACCGCTAGCGATTCCGGAGAGCGAGCATTATGTGGTGTTGGTACTCACGCTTAGTTTTCTGATTGGTGTGATTCAGATTGCATTGGGTTTGGGTGGAGCAGGGAAGTGGGTTGAGAAGGTGCCGCACTCCGTGATTGTGGGATTTACTGCAGGCGCTGCCGTACTGATTATTAATAGTCAGGTTGGAACCTTATTGGGTATCGAGATCGCGCGGGGTACGAATGTGCTTGAGACCATCAAGCAAACGAGTGCCGCGATTTATCAGGGCCAATGGCGACCGCAGGTATTGACCCTGGTGCTGATCACCTTAGTCACCATGCGTTTATGGAAACCGCTCAATCGTTGGATACCGGCCATGCTCGTTGCAGTTATTGTTGGTAGCATCGCCTTAGTGGTTCTTGAGCGCTACGTCGCCGAATTTTCTGGGATCCGTAAAGTGAGTGCAATACCTGGCGCGTTGCCTCCGCTTTCCTATCCGGTCCTGTCATTAGAGCATCTGCAGCTTTTGTTTGGGCCCGTTTTAGTCATGACCTTGCTGGCCTCCACGGAAGCCATGGCAATCGCGCGCGCATTAGCGCTTAAACGCAATGACGCGTTTGATGCAAACCAGGAGTTCATTGGTCAAGGGCTTGCGAATGTGGGTGGCTCGTTCTTTTCAGCGTATCCATCGAGTGGATCATTTAATCGTTCGGGCGTTAATTTGGCAGCCAACGCTCAAACTCCACTTGCAGCGATTTGTGCAGCAGTTTTTCTATTAGTCATCTTGATCTTTGTTTCGCCTTTAGCGGAGTATTTGCCTTACGCCGTGATTGCTGCCTTACTATTGGCGGTCGCATGGAACCTGATTGATCTTGGGCAGATTCGACACGAATTTCGTTCAGGAGCTCACGAATGGATACCGATGGTGATTACTGGCGTTGGCACCGTAACCATCTCCTTGGAGTGGGCCGTTTTAGCTGGTATTTGCAGCGCCGCGATAGCAAAGCGCATTCATGGGTCTGCAAAATAATCCAAGGTGACTAGAATAGGGTGTTAAGCACTATTGAACGAGCCATTTTTTATGTTAATTGTTTTATCGCCTGCTAAATCCCTCGATTACGAATCACCACTCAACATCAAGAAGCACACTCTGCCAGATTTTGTGGGGGAGTCGGCCAAACTTATTGCGGATCTCAAAAAACTCTCACCACAGCAGGTTGGTAAGTTAATGGGAATCTCCGACCCATTAGCGGTTTTAAATGTGGGGCGTTATCGCGATTGGTCAAAAACATTTACAACGGAGAACAGTCGTCCAGCGCTCCTCGCTTTTAATGGCGATGTGTATGAGGGCTTCGATGCACGCTCACTCGATGCGAAAGCACTCGACTTTGCGCAAGAGCATGTGCGAATTCTGTCGGGTTTGTATGGAGTCTTACGCCCCTTGGACTTAATGCAACCCTATCGCCTAGAAATGGGCACCGCCCTGAAAAATGCACGCGGCAAGGATTTGTATGCTTTTTGGGGTGATCGTATTACTAAAGCCCTTCTGAAAACACTGAGTCAACAGAAAAAACCATTCTTATTGAACTTAGCCTCTGAGGAGTATTTCAAGGTATTGCAAGCTGATGCATTGGGATATCCGGTCATCTCACCGGTTTTTCAGGATCAGAAAGACGGCAAGTACAAAATTATTTCTTTTTATGCCAAGCGAGCACGCGGTCTCATGGCGCGCTTTGTGGTGGACAATCGCATCACCGATGTTGCAGACCTTAAGAACTTTAAATCGGAGGGCTATCGGTATAGTGCTGCAGAATCTAAACCAGATAAACCCGTATTTCGTCGTGCCGAGCAAACGAAGTAAGTTCTGAAGTAAATTGATTGAGTAGGAGTGCTATTCCATTATGGCGGTTCATCGTTCCAAAACATCCCAACGCACCTCGCCTGAGACCGAGCGTTTAGTGGCGGATTCCATTTCTCTGGCCGCATCTGGCAGTCAGGTGGAGGATCGGTTTTGGGAAGAGCGTTTGCAAACGCGCCTCCTTAAACTGTTGAAGAGTCATCATCAATCGGTGATTGATGCAGCTCTTGATCAAACCTTTCGGATTAATACGGTTGCTTTTGAAGTATTGGCCGATACTGCTGAGACCTTGGCCGAGTCCATGAGTTTTGAGAGCGAGGGTACGCATTGGGATGCATTGCTGATTGCGATGCCCATTGTGGCCCATACCCGTTATCAAATTCCTTCGGGGCCATTACCCGTTTCCTTAATTGAAGCATCGGCTAGCGCATTGCAACGCGCTGTTGCTGCGGAGGGTACGCAATTTGCGATCGTGCCATGGCTCTACAGCATTGACCAAATGCCTCATTCACATACCCAAACCCGCACCTTGCTTGAGACCTTAGCAAATGCCGCGGTATCTGGTGGTGAGATGAAACTCGAGTTGCGTGATATGTCGGAGACGATTGCCGTCCTGGCGGATCCACGATTCATTCTGGCAGTAATCATTGCGCCGCACCAGCAACCGATCTTTCGGTGGCAAATGGATGGCCCTCAGCGGCAAGAGCGCGGTGTGGCTTTAGCAGAGTGGCAAAGTGCAATGTACGAACCACTGTGCCAACTGCTACCCGGTTGTGAGTTTGAGCTCCTATTGCCAGAGGCGTATTTCACGAACTGCCGCTTAGCCGATAAACATGTGCGGCCTTTGAGCATTCGTGCAGCCGTGAACTTTTTAGAATCGACTCTCGGCGTATTGCCAGCCGGCTTGGCCTGTGTGGTGGGTGCGTTTGGTGAGGAACAGGCCGATGAGTACCGCATCGCATTTAGCCTTAAAGGCTCGTCGGAGATTATCTACGGTGTGATCTGGCCTCTTTACGATCGGGAGAGCGTGGCCAGTGATGCGCTCAATGATGTATCCGATGAAGAAAGTCCGATTAAACGGATTTGCGATGCACTGCATGATGCAGGTGTGGACGATGTGTTCCGGCACGCTGTCTTGTTTACCCCAGAACTATGCGACGATTGTGGAGTGCCACTCTTTCCGGATCGGCAGGGTGAAGTGGTTCATGCCGAAATGCCCGAAGATAGTCCTTCGCAACAACCTTTATTTCATTAATTCGGATTAGCTTGATTATTTCTCGAGGGCGAGAAGATGGGCTTCGTTGCCTTCTTTCATGGCTACGGTTTTGCATTCGTCGGCTAAACGAATACCCGTTTTGATATTAAAGAGCATTGCCTTAGGTCCGATCACCACTAAATCGAGGCCGCTGTCGTAGTTCTTAAACCGCATACTGCCGGGTAGGGATTGCTCTTTTAGCATTGCATAAGACTTCGAACGCCATTGCACGATCAGTTTTTCAGCAGGGCCACTCGTAACAAAACGCTCATTGTTACTGCAAGTCCAGACATGGGGGATGGTCAAGGCACTCTCTTGTGCCTTAACATCATGCGCAACACCAAGCGTCATACCAACGAGCAATGCTGGAAGTAATGAGCTTCGTAATTTGCGCATGCCATCTCCTGTAGTGCGTTTTTCAATGCATTGATCTTAACCCAAAAGATGTTTTACACCCGCTTGCTCTTCAAGTAACTCATTTAAGGTCAGGGTCATGCGCTCACGCGAGAACGCATCGATTTCTAAACCTTTAACAAGGGTGTACTCACCATTGGCACACGTGACTGGGAAGCCATAAATAATCTCGGCAGGGATTTCGTAATCACCGCCCGAGGGAATGCCCATCGTGACCCACTTACCATTGGTACCCAAGACCCAGTCACGGACATGATCGATTGCCGCATTCGCAGCGGATGCGGCTGACGATAAGCCGCGCGCTTCAATGATGGCGGCACCACGCTTACCCACCGTTGGAATAAAGACATCTTTATTCCAAGCCGGATCGTTAATGAGGTCTTTGACCGATTGGCCGTTGACGGTCGCAAAGCGATAGTCGGGGTACATGGTTGGGCTGTGATTACCCCACACAATGAGTTTCTCAATATCCGCTACCGCTTTGTTGGTCTTACTTGCTAATTGGGAAAGGGCGCGGTTGTGATCAAGGCGCAACATAGCAGTGAAGTTCTTCGCTGGCAAGCTGGGCGCGGATTTCATGGCAATGTAAGCATTGGTATTGGCGGGGTTGCCAACCACTAATACCTTGACGGTGCGCTTGGCCACTTGATCGAGCGCCTTGCCTTGTGCTGTAAAAATTTGTGCGTTGGCGGAGAGTAAATCTTTGCGCTCCATACCAGGGCCGCGAGGGCGTGCACCAACGAGTAGAGCGACATCAATGTCTTTGAACGCGGTCATGGGATCACTGTGGGCACTCATGCCAGCTAACAAAGGAAATGCGCAATCCTCAAGTTCCATCATCACGCCTTTGAGCGCTTTTTGTGCTTTCTCATCGGGGATTTCGAGTAACTGCAAAATGACGGGCTGATCTTTGCCCAACATATCGCCATTGGCAATACGAAATAGTAGGGAATAACCAATTTGACCTGCTGCACCAGTGACAGCGACACGCATAGGGGCTTTTGCCATTACAAACTCCGGATAAAGGGTTAATGATGAACTTGCTTACAAACCGCTAGTTTACATTTACACTAGCATGAAGTCTTTTATAAGATAAAAGAATTTAGATAAGTAACAATGCGATCCGTAGAGCAAGCTGCCAACTTTAGCCCCCTGTACCAACAGATCAAAGATCTCTTATTGGAGAGCTTACAAGCCGGTGAGTGGCAGCCTGGGCAGCCGATACCCAGTGAAATGGACTTGGCCGAGCGCTACAAAGTAAGCCAAGGAACAGTCCGCAAAGCCATCGACGCACTTGCTGCAGAGAATGTGGTGGTGCGGCACCAAGGGAAGGGCACATTTGTGGCGAGTCACCGCGAAGATGCGGTGCAATTTCGGTTCTTGCGCCTTGTTCCAGACGATGGCAAAGAGTTGATTCTGCGAAGCACTTTTCTGAGCTGCGAATTGCGCTCGGCCGATGCGCACCTTGCCGCGCTTTTGGAGCTAAAGACAGGCGACTCGGTAATGGAGGTCAAGAGGATTCAGCGCTTTGGTGGTCAGCCAACGGTCTTTGAAACCATATACTTGCTACCAAAACGTTTTGAGGGCATTTCCTTGGAGCGTTTAAATGCTTGGCATGGACCCCTATACGGCTTTTATGAGAGCGAATTCAATACCCATATGGTCTGGGCTCAGGAACAAATTAAGGCCGTTAACGCAGATGCGGACTTGGCTTCCCACCTCAGTCTTACGACTGGCGCAGCCCTTTTATCCGTAGAGCGCCGAAGCTTCACTTATGGCAACAAGCCAGTTGAGGTCCGTGTGGCTTATTACGAGACCACGAAGTTGCACTATGTGAATGAATTAAGTTGATGGATTAAGGATAAACACCTAAAGAAAAATTAATAAAATTACTTAAAATCAATAAGTTAGCTTATTTGATGCAAAAAAGTGTCCACTAAGTCTTACGTTTCTAATAGAATATGTTGCAATACAACAATTTAACAATTTGGCCCTTCATCAGTCAGGATTACAACCAGCTATGAGTGACTCACACCAGGACTCAAATCCAGCCCAACAGCGGCCAGTGTTCCGGAACATCGGGATTGCGCAACTTGCCCAATATCGACTTCCTTGGCCCGGCAAAGTTTCTATCCTTCACCGCATTTCTGGCGCCGCCTTATTTCTGTTTCTTCCCTTCATTCTCTTCCTGTTCGATAAAAGTCTAGCCTCCGAGCTTAGCTTTGCGTATTTCTCGAATTTGCTCGGCAACCCATTCGTGAAATTAATTTGCTTAGGGTTGATTTGGGGATATTTGCATCATTTCTGCGCCGGAATTCGTTATTTATTTCTCGATCTAGAGATTGGGGTCGACAAAGCCGCCGCGAATCGCTCAGCAGTATCGGTTATGGTGATTAGTCTCACGCTGACTGCCATACTGGGTCTGCGTTTGTTTGGTCTCTTTTAGGTCACACGCTATGTCAAAAAATAATATTGGTCCAAAGCGTCTGGTAGTTGGTGCTCATTACGGACTCAAAGAGTGGATTATTCAGCGCGTCACAGCAATCATTATGGTTGCCTTCACCGTTGTTCTGTTGATCGCTTATCTTTTGAACGGTAACCCAAGTTATGACGGTTGGGCAGGCTTGTTTGCCAATCAGTTCATGAAGCTACTGACCCTTCTGGCCTTACTCAGCCTTTTCTATCACGCCTGGATTGGTGTGCGTGATATTTGGATGGATTACGTGAAGCCCGTTGGCATTCGTTTAGGTCTACAAGTGATTACCGTTTTATGGCTCGTCGGTTGTGCAGCGTATGCCATACAGATCTTATGGAAAGTGTAAGGAATGACAGCCATTAAAAAAACACTACCCCGCAGGCGTTTTGATGCTGTGATCGTGGGGGCCGGCGGTTCCGGGATGCGTGCAGCCTTGCAACTCTCGGAGGCGGGGCTTAGCGTCGCCGTTTTATCCAAAGTATTCCCTACCCGTTCGCATACAGTCGCTGCGCAGGGTGGCATTGGCGCTTCACTTGGCAATATGAGTGAGGATAACTGGCACTATCACTTTTATGACACCATCAAAGGTTCTGATTGGTTAGGCGATCAAGACGCGATTGAGTTTATGTGCCGTGAGGCACCTAAGGTGGTCTATGAGCTTGAGCACTTTGGGATGCCATTTGATCGCAACGCCGATGGCACGATCTATCAACGGCCTTTTGGTGGTCATACCGCTAATTATGGTGAGAAACCAGTGCAACGCGCCTGTGCTGCAGCGGACCGAACTGGGCACGCCATGTTGCACACTTTGTATCAACGCAACGTAAGAGCAAAGACCCATTTCTTTGTGGAGTGGCTTGCGCTTGATCTGATTCGGGATGCGGAGGGTGATGTCGTTGGTGTCACCGCACTCGAAATGGAAACGGGTGAGATTTACATCCTAGAGGCCAAGATTACCTTGATGGCTACTGGTGGAGCGGGCCGCATTTGGGCTGCCTCAACCAATGCATATATCAATACGGGTGATGGTATGGGTATGGCGGCTCGCGCTGGCTTACCGCTAGAGGATATGGAGTTCTGGCAGTTTCATCCAACCGGTGTGGCAGGTGCAGGCGTTTTGCTCACCGAGGGCTGTCGTGGTGAAGGCGGAATTCTGCGGAACAAAAATGGTGAGCGTTTTATGGAACGCTATGCACCAACGCTAAAAGATTTAGCCCCACGTGATTTTGTATCACGCTCAATGGATCAAGAGATCAAAGAAGGGCGCGGTTGTGGTCCAGATGGTGACTATGTGGTGTTGGATCTCACGCACATTGGTGCAGAGACCATCATGAAGCGCTTACCCTCGGTCTACGAAATCGGTATGAACTTTGCGAACGTGGATGTGACCAAAGAACCCATTCCAGTCGTACCCACCATCCATTACCAAATGGGTGGCATCCCTACGAATATTCATGGTCAAGTGGTGATTCCGAAAAATGGTAACCCCAATACGATTGTGAATGGTCTCTATGCAATTGGTGAGTGCTCATGCGTCTCAGTGCATGGTGCAAATCGTCTTGGTACTAATTCCTTATTGGATCTTTTGGTCTTTGGTCGTGCCGCAGGCAATCACGTCGTACAAGCCAACCTGAAAGCCCGTGAGCACAAACCATTGCCTGCGGATGCTGGCGAGTTCACACTTGAGCGGATTGCCAAGCTTGATAACAGCAGTTCAGGTGAGTATGCGCAAGACCTTGCCAACGATATTCGTAAGACGATGCAAACCTACGCTGGTGTATTCCGTAACCAAGGCTTACTCGACGAGGGCGTTCGTAAGATGGCAGAACTCACCGAGCGTGCGAAACGTGTGTGGGTCAAGGACAAGTCCCAGATCTTTAATACCGCCCGAATTGAAGCGCTAGAAATCGATAACTTAATCCAGACAGCAAACTCCACCATGATTTCAGCGGCAGCGCGTAAGGAAAGTCGCGGAGCGCATGCGCATGACGATTATCCGAAGCGTGACGATGCCAATTGGATGAAACATACCCTCTGGTACGAAGGCAATCGTTTGGATTACAAGCCTGTGCAACTCAAGCCCCTGACGGTGGAGTCGGTTCCACCCAAAGAGCGTACGTTCTAATACTTGGATAAAGACTATGAGTGATACCCGTATCTTTGAAATCTATCGTTACGATCCAGAGGTTGATAAGGCGCCACGGATGCAACGCTATGAGCTTGAGCTCAAAGGCGAGCGCATGCTCTTAGATGCTCTGATCTCCCTGAAGAAGCAAGACGAGAGCATTTCCTATCGTCGCTCCTGCCGCGAGGGTGTTTGTGGATCGGATGCAATGAACATTAATGGTAAGAATGGTTTGGCTTGCTTAACCAATATGCGTTCTTTGCCCCAAAAGATTACTCTGCGTCCTTTGCCAGGCCTGCCCGTGGTGCGCGATCTAATCGTCGACATGACCCTGTTCTTTAAGCAATACCTCTCGATCAAGCCTTACTTAATTAATGACATGCCGCCACCGGAGAAAGAGCGGTTGCAAAGTCCGGCGGAACGAGAAGAGCTTGATGGCTTGTATGAGTGCATTCTGTGTGCGTCGTGCTCAACCTCGTGCCCATCGTTTTGGTGGAACCCCGATAAATTTGTTGGTCCCGCAGGTCTACTTCAAGCCTATCGATTTATTGCCGATAGCCGCGATCAGGCAACCGCTGAGCGCTTAGACAATTTAGAAGATCCGTATCGCTTGTTCCGTTGCCATACCATCATGAACTGCGTTGACGTATGTCCAAAACATCTCAACCCAACCAAAGCGATTGGCAAGATTAAAGAATTGATGGTGCGTCGGGCAGTATGAGCCTTGATGCCAAGCAGATTTATCAGCTTCGCAGTGCAGCGCGACGCGGTTTGTTGGAAAACGATTTAATTCTGGAGCGTTTCTTTCATCGATTCGCTCATGAACTAAATGAAGAGCAGGGTAAAGCGTTATCAACGCTCTTGCAATTGGATGACAATGATTTGCTGGATCTGTTGTTAGCTCGTCAAGAGTTAAAGCCAGCGATGGATTCAGAGTCTGCTCGAGCGGTATTGGGAATGTTGCGTCAACGATAATTGAATTGCATTGACTGATTGGGAATGAACCATGATTGAATCGAACATCAAAGCCAAACTTTCTTTCTCCGACGGTACGCCCGATATCGAGCTACCCATCTATAAGGGCACTCAAGGTCCTGACGTGATTGATATTCGGAAGCTCTATGGTCAAACCGGAAAGTTCACCTACGATCCCGGCTTTTTGTCCACAGCATCGTGTAGCTCAAAGATCACCTTCATTGATGGTGATAAAGGCGAATTGCTCTATCGCGGTTACCCGATCGAAGAGTTAGCGACCAAGTGCGACTTCTTGGAAGTATGCCAACTTCTAATTAATGGTGAACTACCCAATCAGAAACAAAATGGCGAGTTTCAGGATATGGTCATGCACCACACCATGGTGCATGAGCAAATGCAGTTCTTCTTGCGAGGATTCCGACGAGACGCACACCCAATGGCCGTGTTAACCGGCTTAATTGGTGCGATGGCTGCTTTCTACCATGATGAGATTGATTACGGTGATCCGAAGGCCCGTGAGATTGCACAAATTCGCTTGATCGCCAAGATGCCAACCTTGGTGGCAATGTCGTACAAGTACTCGATTGGTCAACCGTTTATGTACCCGGACAACAGTCTGTCCTATACCGCCAACTTCATGCGTATGATGTTTGCAACACCATGCGAGCCCTATAAAGTTAATCCAGTCTTGGTTCGTGCACTCGACCGTATCTTTATCTTGCATGCCGATCATGAGCAAAATGCCTCAACCTCGACGGTGCGCTTAGCGGGATCCTCTGGTACCAACCCATTTGCCGCGATCTCCGCTGGAATTGCATGCCTTTGGGGCCCAGCCCATGGTGGCGCAAATGAAGCCTGCCTTGAGATGCTGACCTCGATTCAAGCAAGCGGGGGCGTAGAAAAGATTGGTGAATTTATTACCCAAGTGAAGGATAAGAACTCCAATGTGCGTCTGATGGGTTTTGGTCATCGCGTATACAAGAACTTTGATCCCCGCGCTAAGTTAATGCGTGAGACCTGCCATGAAGTTCTCAAAGAACTCGGTCTTGAAAATGATCCGCTCTTCAAGCTCGCCATGACTCTTGAGAAAATCGCCCTTGAGGACGATTATTTTGTGGGTCGTAAGCTCTATCCAAACGTGGACTTCTATTCAGGTATTGTGCAGCGGGCGCTTGGTATTCCGACCGAGATGTTTACCTGCATCTTTGCACTGGCTAGAACCGTTGGTTGGATTGCCCAGTGGGAAGAAATGATTACCGACTCTGAATACAAGATTGGTCGCCCACGTCAGTTGTTCGCGGGTGCAAGCCCACGAGCCGTTCCTCCCATTTCTGAGCGAAAATAAGCGTTTTATTGCTTCATTTGCTTTAAAGGGGATTATGCGTACGCTTTATGACAAGTTGTGGGATGAGCACGTCGTTCATTCGGAAGAGGACGGCACCGCCACGATCTACATTGATCGTCAGTTGCTTCATGAGGTAACTAGCCCTCAAGCCTTTGAAGGCTTAAGCCTTGCTGCACGTCCAGTCTGGCGTATTTCAGCGAACCTCGCAGTCTCTGATCACAATGTGCCCACCACAGACCGCTCTGAAGGCATTGCCGATCCCGTCTCCAAGTTACAAGTCGATACCTTGGATCAAAATTGCGATCGCTTTGGTATTACCCAATACAAAATGAATGACCAACGCCAAGGGATCGTGCATGTGATTGGCCCCGAGCAGGGCGCCACCTTGCCTGGGATGACCGTGGTGTGCGGGGATTCTCATACCAGCACCCATGGTGCTTTTGGAGCATTGGCTTTTGGTATTGGTACATCCGAGGTGGAGCATGTGCTCGCAACCCAAACCTTGCTCATGAAAAAGAGTAAGAACATGTTAGTTCGGGTTGAAGGTCGTTTGCAACCTGGTAGCACTGCAAAAGACATTATTTTGGCGGTGATTGCCAAGATTGGTACTGCCGGTGGCACTGGCTACACCATGGAGTTTGCTGGTGAAGCCATTCGTCAGTTATCGATGGAAGGGCGCATGACCATTTGCAATATGGCGATCGAAGCAGGTGCGCGTGCCGGCCTAGTAGCCGTTGATGAAACCACCATTGAGTACATCCAAGGTCGTCCTTATGCCCCCAAGGGCGAAGCCTTGCGCCAAGCTTTGCAGTATTGGCGCACTTTGCATTCAGACCCTGGCGCTCATTTTGATCGCATTGTTGAGTTACGGGCAGAAGAGATTGCACCGCAAGTGAGTTGGGGAACCTCCCCCGAAATGGTTTTACCGATCGGTAGTCGCGTGCCTGATCCAGAGCGTGAGCGTGATCCTGTGAAACGTCAAGCGATGGAGCGCGCTTTGCAATACATGGGACTAGAGCCCAACTTACCGCTTGACACGATTTATCTGGATAAAGTCTTTATTGGTTCATGCACCAATAGCCGAATTGAAGACCTGCGCGCTGCCGCTAAAGTGGTCGAGCGATTGGGTAAGAAAGTGGCAGTCAATGTGAAGCAAGCCCTGGTGGTGCCAGGCTCTGGTTTGGTGAAAGCCCAGGCTGAGCGTGAAGGCCTTGATCGCGTCTTTAAGGCTGCTGGTTTTGAGTGGCGTGAGCCGGGTTGCTCCATGTGCCTTGCCATGAATGCCGATCGCCTCGAGCCTGAAGAGCGTTGCGCCTCGACCTCCAACCGTAATTTTGAGGGTCGTCAGGGCGCGGGTGGTCGCACGCACTTGGTTAGTCCTGCAATGGCTGCAGCTGCGGCCATCGAGGGGCATTTTGTGGATGTGCGCAAGATCGCTTAATCTTTCTTAGAATCTGAATATGAACTTTTCAATGCGCGCTGGATTAATTCTTTTCTTTGCAATCACGCTCACAGCGTGTTCCAATACCTGGACCGGTGTGGGCAAAGATTTGCAGGAGATGGGTAAGAAAATGGATCCACAAGCTAAGCCCGTGGAAACTGCACCGAAGTCTTCTAATTCTCCGGGCACAAGTCCGAACAACAAAGACGTTACCGTCACCCCAGTGAACTAATTATGGATGCATTTACGGTTTATCAAGGCCTAGTCGCCCCATTGGATCGCGAGAATGTCGATACCGACGCGATTATTCCGAAGCAGTTTCTTAAATCGATTAAGAAAACTGGTTTCGGTCAAAATCTATTTGATGAGTGGCGGTATTTGGATCAGGGTGAGCCGGGTCAAGACTGCTCAAATCGGCCTCTAAATCCAGACTTCGTACTAAATCAAGCGCGCTATCAAGGAGCTGGTATTTTGCTTGCTCGTAAGAACTTTGGTTGCGGTAGTTCTCGAGAGCACGCACCCTGGGCCTTATCGCAATTTGGCTTTCGAGCCATTATTGCCCCAAGTTTTGCAGATATTTTCTTTAATAATTGCTTTAAGAATGGTCTCTTACCTGTGGTGTTATCGGAGCAGGAGGTTGATCATTTGTTCAATGAGACCAAGGCATTTTCGGGCTATCAGTTGACCATTGATCTTGAGCGTCAGGAAGTCATTGCCCCAGATGGGCGACGTTACAGCTTTGAGGTCACCCCATTTCGGAAGTATTGTTTACTCAATGGTTTAGACGATATTGGTCTGACCTTACGGCATGCCGATAAAATAAAAGCTTTTGAGGCAGAACGCTTATTGCGGATGCCATGGCTTGCGACCCAGCTCCCGTAATCTGGCGCGATCCTGGCGCTGAGTAGGCCAGCGCTATTAGATAAAGGTTCATGATGAAGATTGCTGTTCTACCGGGCGACGGTATTGGCCCGGAAATTGTTGCTCAAGCGGTAAAAGTTCTTGAAGCACTCCGATTACCTCTTGCGCTGGAAACCGCTCCAGTTGGGGGCGCTGCCTATGATGTAGCAGGCCATCCACTACCACCTGCCACGCTTGATTTAGCTAAAGCAGCCGATGCCATTTTATTTGGCGCCGTTGGTGACTGGAAGTACGACACCTTAGCGCGCGAGTTAAGGCCTGAGCAAGCCATCTTAGGTCTACGCAAGCACCTAGGTCTTTTTGCTAATTTCCGCCCAGCAATTTGTTACAAAGAGTTAACCGCCGCCTCAAGCTTAAAACCAGAAATCGTTGGTGGTCTTGATATTCTGATCGTGCGGGAACTCAATGGCGATATTTATTTTGGCTCACCCAAGGGTATTCGTAATGCTCCTGATGGTCTCTTTACAGGAGCACGTGAGGGCTTTGACACCATGCGCTATAGCGAACCCGAGATTGAGCGCATTGCGCATGTGGCCTTTACAGCTGCTCGTAAGCGCAATCGCAAGGTATGCAGTGTGGATAAGTCCAATGTCTTGGAAACTTCGCAGCTCTGGCGGGAGGTCATCACGCGCATTGCGAAGGAATACAGCGATGTGGAGTTAAGCCACATGTATGTCGATAACGCCGCCATGCAATTGGTGCGTGCCCCCAAATCCTTTGATGTGATTGTCACGGGCAATTTATTTGGGGATATCTTGTCGGATGAGGCTGCCATGCTCACGGGCTCGATTGGGATGTTGCCCTCGGCGTCGCTTGATAAGAACAATAAAGGTTTGTATGAACCAAGTCATGGTTCAGCACCTGATATTGCAGGAAAGAATATTGCTAATCCCCTAGCTACTATTTTGTCGGCAGCCATGATGTTGCGGTTCTCACTGAATATGGCAAGCGAGGCAGAGCGTATCGAGAATGCCGTGCAAAGAGTACTTGCTCAAGGCTATCGTACGGCCGATATTGATACGGCTGGAATGAAACGTGTATCCACCTCCGAGATGGGTGACGCAGTTGTTGCAGCACTTGGTTAATGATGAATGAATAGAACAGTTTGATATGGCTTATACCCCTTTAGTAAATCCTTTGGTTGGTTTAGTTGGCTGGCGCGGCATGGTTGGCAGCGTGTTGATGCAGCGCATGCAAGACGAGAATGACTTTGCCCACATTGAACCCATTTTCTTTAGTACCAGCAATGCGGGTGGTGAGGTGCCGTTGATTAATGGTCAACGGGTCACCAAATCCGAGACCCGTTTACAAGATGCCAATGATCTAAAGGCCTTATCACGTTGCGATGTGATTCTGACCTGTCAGGGTGGTGATTACACCAAAGCCATTTATCCCCAATTGCGAGCAGCGGGTTGGCAGGGCCATTGGATTGATGCAGCGAGCGCACTGCGAATGGAAAATGACGCAGTGATTGTGCTCGATCCCATTAATCGCCCGGTGATTAATACGTCTTTGGATGCTGGTGGCAAGAACTGGATTGGCGGTAATTGCACCGTTAGCTTGATGATGCTTGCAATGGGCGGATTGCTCAAAAGCGGGATGGTTGAGTGGATTAGTGCGATGACCTATCAGGCAGCATCAGGTGCCGGGGCAGCGAACATGCGCGAGCTGCTTGAACAAATGGGCGCTTTGCACCACAGCGTTGCCAGCGAACTTGCTAATCCAGCTTCATGGATTTTGGATATTGATCGCAAGGTTGCACAGACCATTCGATCGGCAGAGTTCCCTAAAACAAACTTTCGTAACACCGCTTTGGCAGGTAGTTTGATCCCATGGATTGATGTGCCAGTTGAAAACGGTCAAACCAAAGAGGAGTGGAAGGCGGGGGCGGAGTGCAACAAAATTATGGGTAATCCGCCATTTCGGTCGCCGGGCAGCATTCCAATCGATGGCATTTGTGTGCGCGTTGGCGCCATGCGTTGTCACTCCCAAGGCTTAACCGTGAAGTTAAAGAAGGATATTCCGCTTGCTGAGATTGAAAAGATGCTAGCGGCTGATAATCAGTGGGTCAAGGTAGTCCCCAATGAGCGCGAGCTCACCGAGCGCGAGCTATCGCCCGCAGCGGTCAGTGGCACGATGACCATTCCGATTGGGCGTTTACATAAATTAGCGATGGGTCCGGAGTATCTTGGCGCATTCACGGTTGGCGATCAGTTGCTGTGGGGTGCTGCTGAACCATTACGTCGCATGCTGCGTATTTTGATCAATCACTAGGGTCAATTCAGAAATGCCTTGGCGTTGCGTCCTGCAAACTCTCTTTAACTGGCTCGTACTGGCCATCGTGATCTTTTTCATGGTGCCAAGTTCACAAGCCGTAACGCTTGGCTCACCCATTATTTTGTCTAAGCCTAAAGAGGCTTTGCGGGCTGAGATTCCCGTTCGAACCGGGGCTGAGGATAAGCCTTACATGGAGTCATTAGCAATTGATCCGGTGGCTAAGACGGAATATGAACGCCTTGGTATTTCTCCTCGGATTTTGGATTACAAGCCATCGATTACCTTAAAGCGCAATCAGCCTGATCAATTTTTGATCGTGGTGGAGACGGAGAGCCCGATTGACGCTGATAACGACCCCTTTATTGACATCATCTTAGGGCTCAAGTGGAGTAATGGGGGTGTTGCCAAGACCTACAGCTTGATGGTCGGCGATGTTAACAAGGTTACCGTGCGCCCCGGCCAAAGTTTAAGTGAGATTGCTTCGCAAATCAGGCCTCAGCTGGGCAATGCTGATTTAGATGAGACCCTCCTTGCTTTGTATAAGGCCAATCCCGATGCATTCATTGGGGGGAGTATTCATCGTCTGCGAGCAGGCGCCCAGTTAAATAAACCGGATGCCAGCGTATTAAGTTCGATTACACCTGCACAGGCAAAAGAATTTGTACAAGAAGCAAATCAGGCTTGGCGAGAGCAGCGTGGTGAATCCCCTCAAAGCACGTCCCCAAATAAAGCGGTCAGTCAAACTCCTAGCGCAGCATCGGGAGCGGGAGAGGATCGCTTACGCATTGGTCCTGGCTCAGGCGATGAGGCCGAGACGCGACGCTATATCGAAGAGATCGTTGCTCAAGAAAAGGCCTTGGCACAAACGAAAGCTCGCGTTGCAGAGCTTGAGAAAAATATTGCCGACTTGCAAAAAGTCCTCGAGGCTCGCAAAGCGGCTTTGAACGCAGGTGAGCAGCCATTACCGAAGTCAGGCATGGATCAATGGGGCCCAGCAGTCGTAGGTCTTGGTTTAACTGCGATCACAGGCTTGCTGCTTTGGTGGCTGGCGCGCTACTCACGCCGTGCTGAATCACAACCTAGTGAAACCACGGTTGCCGATGCAGGCTCGATGGCATCTGCTAACCCTGCCGCAATTCCTCCCAATGCGGCCGCCATCTTGTCGAGCTTAGATTTAAATCTGAGCCCAACCCCTGCGCAGCACGATGCAGATGCCTTGCGGGTAAAGCTCAATTTAGCAAAGGCCTACATTACCATTGAGGATTTTGAGGCAGCTCGCAAAGCCTTAGAGGAAATTCTGCTGGTGAGCAGTCAGGTTGATCCGCAAATTACCATTGCCGCTCGTGGCCTGATGGCTGAGATCAATCAACGCAACGACCATTAAATGATGCGAATTGCCTTAGGCGTGCAGTATGATGGCCGCGCCTATTGCGGGTGGCAAGTTCAACCCAATCAACCCACTATTCAGGCTGTACTCGAATCGGCGATTGGTCAGTTTATTGGTGACGGGCAATCGGTGAGGGCCACTGCAGCGGGTCGAACCGATACCGGTGTGCATGCCCTCGGTCAAGTTGTGCACTTTGACACCGACGTGGTGCGGGATGATTGGTCTTGGGTACGAGGGATCAATACTTTCTTGCCCCCCAGTGTGGTGGTGAACTGGGCTAAGCCCGTGAAGAATGATTTTGATGCGCGCTTTAGTGCCCATGAGCGCACTTACCTTTATGCCTTACTGGCTGGACCAACACGCTCACCCATCTTGCATCAGCGCTATGGCTATCACATGCTGCCAGCTGGCCAGTGGTTTGATATGAAGCAGATGCAAGCCGCAGCACAGCACTTGGTGGGTGAACATGATTTCTCATCGTTTCGGGCGTCAGAGTGTCAAAGCAAGACCCCGGTAAAGCACCTTTACGAATGCGCCATTGTGGATCAACAACCCTTTGTGTACGTGAAGGTGAGGGCTAATGCCTTTTTGCATCACATGGTGCGCAATATTGTGGGAAGTCTTTTGCATATTGGCCAAGGTCGGCAACCCAGTGATTGGATGCAATCCGTCCTTGCAGGTCGAAACCGGGATTTAGCAGCGCCAACCTTTGCTCCCGATGGGCTGTACTTGGTGCGTGTGGGTTATCCAGAAGAATTTAATATTCCAGCACCGCATTTGCACAATGCCGGTTTTCCAAAAGAGCTTATGCTCCTACCTTAACCATGGGCTTACTTGCTTACACACCCACTCAAACCCGGATTAAGATCTGCGGCCTACGTACGCCCGCTGATATTGAAGCTGCGGTGGCGGCTCGGGTTGATGCGGTAGGCTTTGTCTTTTATCCCCAAAGTCCCAGAGCGATCAGCCCAGAAGACGCGGGTACCTTGATTACCCAATTGCCTGCTTCAACCGATGCGGTGGGACTGGTGGTTAATCCCACCCCCAATCAAATGGAGGCGATTCGGGCCAATGCAGCCATTACTTTGTGGCAATTTCATGGGGATGAGACCCCAGAACAATGTCGACGGCTAGCAGGGGGCTTGCCCTGGATCAAGGCAGCCCGAATTGGCCAGTCCTTCAATTTCCCTGAATTTTCCCTACAATATGGGGATGCTGTCGGATTTTTGCTCGATGCACTAGTCGACGGCTACGGCGGTAGTGGTACCGCCTTTAATTGGAACCTTATACCGAACACATGGGCAAACGTAAACGCGCATCGGGTCGTTTTGAGTGGTGGGTTGAACTCGCACAACGTTGGCGAGGCCATTGCTCGTCTGCACCCTTGTGCGGTTGATATCTCAAGCGGAGTTGAGATTCGTAAAGGGGTGAAAGACCCGGCATTAATCAGGCAGTTTGTGGATGCGGTTCGAAGCGCAGACCAAACCAAACCAAACCAACCAGTCATTCCTAACGCTAAGCGTTAAACCAAGTCGAGGTTCCTATGTACGATAAACCAGATGAACGTGGCCACTTTGGTCCATACGGCGGCATCTTTGTCTCTGAAACGTTGATGTATGCATTAAATGAGCTCAAAGAAGCGTATGCAAAATATCAACACGACCCTGCATTTATTGAAGAGTTTCATTACGAGTTAAAGCACTTTGTCGGACGCCCATCCCCCGTCTATCACGCCAAGCGTTTAAGTGAGCAATTGGGTGGGGCGCAGATTTATCTCAAGCGTGAAGACTTAAACCATACTGGCGCTCACAAGATTAATAATGTGATTGGCCAAGCCATGTTGGCCAAGCGCATGGGTAAGCCACGCATTATTGCTGAAACCGGTGCAGGGCAGCACGGTGTAGCAACCGCCACCATCTGTGCCCGCTTTGGTTTGGACTGCACAGTCTATCAAGGCTCAGTCGATGTTGCGCGACAGGCTCAAAACGTCTATCGCATGAAATTACTCGGTGCCAAAGTGGTTCCCGTTGAGTCCGGAAGCAAAACCCTCAAAGACGCACTCAATGAAGCGATGCGCGATTGGGTCACGAATGTCGAGAACACCTTTTACATTATTGGCACGGTTGCGGGACCACATCCTTATCCCATGATGGTTAGAGATTTTCAGAGTGTGATCGGGGACGAATGCAAAGTTCAAATGCCGGAGATGATCGGCCGACAGCCTGACTATGTCTTAGCGTGTGTGGGCGGTGGGTCAAATGCCATGGGTATTTTTTATCCTTATATTGATGTGCCTAATGTGCGTCTAGTGGGCGTTGAAGCGGCAGGTCGTGGCATGAAGACTGGCGATCACTCTGCTGCGCTGTGCGCTGGTAAGCCAGGCGTCCTTCATGGCAATCGCACTTATCTCTTGCAAGATGAGAATGGTCAAATTGCCGAGACCCATTCGGTATCCGCCGGGATGGATTACCCGGGTGTTGGGCCAGAGCATGCGTGGTTAAAAGACTCTGGCCGAGCCGAGTACGTTGCCATCTCCGACGACGATGCCTTAAAAGCCTTCCACGATTGCTGCCGCATTGAAGGTATTATTCCGGCGCTTGAGTCTTCCCATGCAGTAGCATATGCCTGCAAATTAGCACCGACCTTAAGCAAAGACAAAGTCATTTTGATTAATCTCTCTGGTCGTGGCGATAAAGACATGCATACAGTTGCACAAGCAACCGGTTCGGAAGGCTAGGTTCATGTCGAAGATTGCTGGTGTATTTGCTGGTCTGAAGGCCAAGAATAAAAAGGGGCTGATCCCATTTGTAACGGCAGGCGACCCCCATCCAGGCTTAACGGTGGATGTGATGCATGCCTTAGTCAAAGGTGGGGCCGATATTATTGAGCTTGGCGTCCCATTCTCTGACCCGATGGCTGACGGTCCGGTAATTCAGCGCTCGTCCGAGCGTGCACTTGCGCAAGGGGTGACACTCAAGCAATGCTTAAGCAATGTGCAGGAGTTTCGACAAAAGAATCAAACCACTCCCGTTGTGTTGATGGGTTACGCTAATCCAGTCGAGCAAATGGGCCATGCTGCCTTTGCAAAAGCTGCTAACGCAGCGGGTGTCGACGGGGTATTAATTGTGGATTATCCGCCTGAAGAATGTGAAGAGTTTGCAAAGCAAATGCGTAGCGAAGGAATTGATCCGATCTTTTTGTTGGCGCCCACCTCAAATCAAGAGCGGATTCATCATGCAGCACAAATTGCTGCGGGCTATATCTATTACGTCTCGCTGCGTGGGGTCACTGGAGCGAATAACCTCAATACCCAAGATGTTGCGAGTGTGTTGCCTTTAATTCGGCAAGAGACCTCGATCCCTGTTGCAGTGGGTTTTGGAATTCGGGATGCGGCGAGCGCGAAAGCGGTTTCTAAAACGGCCGATGCAGTGGTGATCGGTAGTCGCATCGTGCAATTGCTTGAGGAAGCAAAAAAGGGGGAAGAGTTACAGGTGCTCGAGCGCTTTATCCAAGAAATCCGCCAGGCCCTAGACCAGAACTGAAGGTCGTTACAATACCGCTATGAGCTGGATTGATAAAATACTCCCGCCCCAGATCCAACAAAGTGATCCGGCCAATCGGAAGACTGTTCCTGAAGGCTTGTGGGTGAAATGCGGTGGTTGCGATGCGGTTCTCTACAGCAGCGATATTGAGGCCAATCTCTCAGTTTGTCCAAAATGCTCACACCATATGCGCATCAATGCGCGCAAACGCCTTGATCATTTACTAGATCCTAAGCCACGTCTTGAAATTGGTGAATCGGTATATCCCGTTGATGCTCTTAAGTTTAAAGACAGCAAAAAATACCCCGATCGTTTAAAGCAAGCGAGTGACGCGTCGGGAGAATCGGAAGCCTTGGTGGTAATTGCTGGCAAGATTGAATCCATTCCTGCGGTGGTGGCGTGTTTTGAATTTGAGTACATGGGTGGCTCGATGGGCTCGGTGGTGGGCGAGCGTTTCGTCCGCGGCGTTCAAGAAGCGATTCAAAAGAAATGTGCCTTCATTTGCATTACTGCCACCGGCGGTGCACGCATGCAAGAAAGTTTGTTATCGCTTTTGCAAATGGCTAAAACTAACTCGATGTTGACCAAACTATCGCAGGCAGGCTTACCTTACATTAGCGTATTAACGGATCCCACCATGGGTGGTATCTCGGCGAGCTTTGCATTTATGGGTGATGTGGTGATGGCCGAACCAAAGGCCTTAATTGGCTTTGCTGGCCCGCGCGTGATTGAGCAAACCGTGCGTGAGAAATTACCCGAAGGCTTTCAACGCTCGGAGTTTCTGATGCAAAAGGGCGGCATCGACATGATTGTTGATCGTCGGCAGATGCGTTCTGAGCTTGCAAAATTACTCGCCTTATTGCAAAAGATACCGTCTGAGAAATTGCCCAAGCAATTGTTGCAAACCAATAGTTCGAGCTAAGTCGTGCTTGAACTCCAAAAGAACCAACCAATCCTATTTACCAGCCTAGACCAGTGGTTATCCCACTTGGAAACTGCCCACCCCGTTGGGATTGATATGGGTCTTGCTCGCATTACGCGAGTGAAGGAATCGCTCGGACTGAAATTTGCATGCCCGGTCATTACGGTGGGCGGAACCAATGGCAAAGGCTCCACGTGTGCGTTTCTAGAAAGCATATTGCTAGCCGCTGGATATAAGGTAGCGTGTCATACATCCCCCCATCTCTTGCGATTTAATGAACGCGCCAGACTGAATGGCGCCGATGTTAGTGATGCAGATTTACTAAAGGCATTTGAGCGTGTCGAGCAAGCTCGCTGTCGATTAAGTGATCCGCCAACTCTCACGTATTTTGAGTTCACCACTTTGGCGATTATGGATATCTTTGCCAATGCATCGGTTGATGCAGTGATCTTAGAGGTTGGGATGGGCGGACGCCTTGATGCAGTCAATATTGTGGATGCGGATTGCGCGATTGTGACCAGTATTGATCTCGATCATATGGCTTATTTAGGTAATACCCGTGAGGCGATTGCTTTTGAGAAAGCCGGTATTTTTCGAACGAAGGCAATTGCAATCTGCGCTGACCCAATGCCACCTACATCGTTAATCAACCATGCCAATACAATCGGAGCAGATCTCTGGCTAATGGGCAAAGACTATTCCTTTACAGGTGATCAACAGCAATGGGGATGGACAGGTCGGGGTAAGCGCTTTAGTGGGTTAGGCTACCCAGCATTACGGGGCGCCAATCAACTGCTCAATGCCTCAGCGGTGATCGCCGCTTTAATTGCTTTGCATGATCGTCTGCCTGTTAGCGCTCAGGATATTCGCAATGGTTTGGCCTTGGTGGAGTTGCCCGGACGCTTTCAAGTTTTGCCTGGTAGACCCACGGTGGTATTGGATGTTGCGCATAATCCCCATGCTGCGGCCACCTTGGCCGAAAGCATTGAAGCGATGGCTTACCACCCCTATACCTATGCGGTATTTGGGGCGATGGCCGATAAGGATATTGATGGTGTTTTAAAGCCCCTATTAAATACTGTTGATTATTGGTATTGCATCGATTTACCCACACCGCGAGCCGCATCAGCATCTGATCTTGCTAAGCGCCTGCGCGCGTTTAATAAAGAGGCCTTGGTGTTTATGGATCCAGGTGCTGCCTATCAAGCGGCGTTGGATAAAGCAGGTGAGGGTGATAGAATTCTAGTCTTCGGATCCTTCTATACCGTTTCAGGCGTAATGGCTTATCGAAATAACCAGGCACATTGATCCATGACCTTCTTATCGAACCTGTTTCGACGCAAGCCTGCCCCCCAAAAAATTGAGCCCCTGGCTCGGCGCACCTTCCCAAAGCGTGCAAAGCCTAACGAAGAAAGTGCCGAAGAACTTGCGCTGACCGAAGACCCTGAGAAGCAACGGGCTCGTCATCGCTTAATTGGGGCAGCAACCTTAGTCTTAATTGCGGTGATTGGATTGCCACAAATTTTGGATCAACAACCCAAGCCGGTAGCGAACGACATTACAGTACAAATCGTGAGTAACTTACCAAATCCGGCAGCGGGCGTACTTGGTATCGAGTCAGATAAAAAAGCACCGGTGGAACTAAAAGCAGAGCCAAAGCCTGAAATGAATCCAACGCCGGCGCCGACCGCTAGCACTCCTGCAGCAGCACCCAAGCCAACGAATCCAGCCCCCGCAGCATCCAATGCGGCTAATAAAAGTTTAGGTTTGGCTCCGGGCGAAGAGTTGGTGAGCACGAGTAAGGAGCCCGTTGGCTCAACCGATGCAAAAGCGGTGGCCAATGGCAAGTTTGTGATTCAGATTGGAGCCTTTGCTTCGGAAGAGCGTGCCAATGGTTGGGTTGCCAAGTTAAAAGAGAACAAAATTCCGTATTACGTTCTGACCCGAAATAACACAGAGGGTGTCAAACTTTATTTGCTTCGGGCCGGCCCCTTTGGTGAGCGCGAGGCAGCAGAGTCGGCCGAGAAACGAATTCGCTCGCTTGGCCTAAGTCCTCGCATTGTTGAGTCGAATAAGAACTAATCATGCAATCACTAAACGCCATGCAATTGACAACCTTGGATTATTTTGCGATTGGCATCTTGGTCGTTTCAGCAGCGGTTGGCTTATGGCGCGGTTTTTTTCGGGAGATCATTGCACTGGTCGCATGGTTTGCTGCCGCATGGCTTGCTTACCATTTCTGCAATTATTTAGCCACCGAGTGGCTTTCTGCATTTATTCCGAATGAGGCTGCGCGTTTAGCTAGTGCTTTCCTACTGATCTTTGTTGCGGTATTAATAGCAGCTGGTTTATTGGCACGCGCCTTTCAATCTTTACTCTCAAGTGCAGGACTCACTTTGGTCGATCGATTCTTTGGTTTGATATTTGGGTTTGTCCGTGGTGCCCTCGTATTGGTTGTATTGAGTACCTTGGGCGCGCTTACTGGTGCACAACAGACTAAGGCATGGCAGGCATCGGCAATTCGGCCGGTGCTTGAGCAGGGGGCTGGACTGATCCGCTCATGGTTACCTGAAAACTGGGCGAAGCAGTTAAATGCAATTTCAATGACCGATCCTTACCGATCGGCAGGGGGCTAACTATGTGTGGTGTTGTCGGAACGATTTCGCATCGACCAGTAAACCAACTCTTGTATGACGCCTTGCTCCTATTGCAGCATCGCGGACAGGACGCAGCCGGGATAGCCACGATGAACGGTAATTCATTTGCCATGCATAAGGCCAACGGTCTGGTACGCGATGTATTCCGGACCCGCAATATGCGCAGTCTCGTTGGTAATGCGGGTATTGGCCAAGTGCGTTACCCCACTGCTGGCTCGGCGAGCAGTGAAGAGGAAGCACAACCGTTTTATGTCAGCGCACCCTTTGGCATCATCTTGGCCCACAACGGCAATCTAACCAATGCCCCGATGCTGCGAAGTGAGATGGCGTACCGTGATCGCCGCCATATCAACACCAACTCCGATACCGAGGTCTTACTGAATGTACTCGCCGACGAGTTGCAAAAAGAGACGAATAGCGCCGCATTAGATGATGACTCCATCTTTAAGGCTGTTGCAGGTCTCAACAAGCGGGTGAAGGGATCCTATGCCGTTGTCTCCTTGATTGCTGGATTTGGTTTATTGGCATTTCGGGATGCCTTTGGGATTCGTCCTCTGTGCATCGGCAAGATCGATACACCCGATGGAACCGAGTGGATGATCGCCTCCGAGTCGGTTGCTCTTGAAGGCTTAGGCTATACCTTTGTGCGTGATGTGATCCCGGGTGAAGCAATCTATATTGATCTTGATGGAAACTTTCATACGCGCCAATGCGCTCCGAGTGCCAGTCTCAACCCCTGTATTTTTGAATACGTCTATTTAGCTCGCCCCGACTCAACGATTGATGGTGTGACCGTTTATAACGTACGGATGCGCATGGGGGACTACTTAGCAGAAAAGATTCGGGCGGAGACCGACGTTAGCAAAATTGATGTGGTGATGCCGATTCCTGACTCGAGCCGACCTGCTGCGCTTCAGGTTGCAAAGCGCTTAGGTATCTCGTATCGCGAAGGATTTTTTAAGAACCGCTACATTGGTCGTACCTTTATCATGCCTGGTCAAGCGGTGCGCAAGAAATCGGTTCGTCAGAAATTAAATGCGATGCGGATTGAGTTTAAAGACAAGACCGTTTTAATTGTGGATGACTCGATTGTGCGGGGTACTACCTCGTATGAGATTGTGCAAATGGCACGCGAGTCTGGCGCCAAGAAAGTGATCTTTGCCTCTGCTGCACCCCCAGTGCGGTTTCCCAATGTCTACGGTATTGATATGCCAACCCGAAGTGAACTCGTTGCGTATGGTCGTACCCACGATGAGATCAATGATCTGATTGGTGCCGACCAACTGATTTATCAAAGCGTTGAGGATATGAAAAAAGCGGTTCAGGATATCAATCCAAATATTAAGAACTTTGAGGCATCCTGCTTTGATGGAAATTACATCACGGGTGATATCACCGAGGCGTATTTGGATGCGCTCGAAGCAGCACGCAATATCGCAAACAATGAAGAGGATCGTAAGAGCGACCCCAGTGACTTTGCACGTTCGCAATTGCATTTGCATTTAGCCAACGGAGACTAAACAACAGCTGTGGCATCTGCGGCACGCTGTGCGTGACAGCCTGTCATTTACCTGTCAAACTTCTTCTGTTATGAAAAAAATTGCACGACCAACACCCAATCTAAAAACCTTGGCGCCCGAGACCCTAGCAGTTCGAGCCGGAACTCGTCGTTCAAGCGATTATCAGGAACACTCCGAGGCGATGTTTTTGACCTCGAGCTTTTGCTTTAATTCAGCCGAAGAAGCAGAGCACGGCTTTGCCAATGCTGATCAAGGATTTATCTACTCACGATTTACCAATCCAACGGTTAGCATGTTTCAGGATCGGCTTGCGGCACTTGAGGGGGGTGAGGCATGTATTGCTACATCCTCTGGAATGGCCGCCATTCTGACAACAGCGATGGCGCATCTGCAGGCGGGTGATCACGTAGTGTGTTCTAAATCCGTCTTTGGTGCGACCACACAACTGTTCTCCTCAATTCTGAGTCGCTTTGGGATCACAACGACCTATGTGGCAATTGCTGACCTAAAGGCTTGGCAGGCAGCAGTGCAAAGTAATACAAAGCTCTTTTATCTGGAGACCCCGTCCAATCCGCTAACGGAGATCGCTGATATTGCAGGAATTACCAAGATTGCTAAAAAAGCAAAGGCATTATTTGTGGTGGATAACTGTTTTTGCACTCCAGCCTTGCAAAAGCCCTTAGCGCTCGGCGCAGATGTGGTGATCCATTCGGCGACCAAGTATCTTGATGGGCAAGGGCGGGTCGTCGGTGGGGCAATTGTAGGCAGTCGTGATTTTGTGATGGGCAAGGTATTTCCCTTTGTACGAACCGCGGGACCGACGCTCTCGGCCTTTAATGCCTGGGTATTTCTGAAAGGCCTTGAGACCTTAGAACTGAGAATGCAAGCGCAGAGTGCGAATGCTTTAGCCTTGGCGTTGTGGTTAGAGAAGCAAGCCGGAGTCGAGCGTGTGTATCACCCTGATCTTAAGAGTCATCCACAGCATGCCTTAGCGAAGCGTCAACAAAAAGCGGGAGGGCCGATTGTGTCGTTTGTCCTTAAGGGTGGCAAAAAGGCGGCCTACAAGCTCATCAATCAAACACGCTTAAGCTCGATCACAGCAAACCTTGGGGATACCCGCACCACGATTACGCATCCAGCGAGCACCACTCACGCCCGAATTACACCGCAAGCGCGCAAAGACGCGGGTATTGTGGATGGCTTGGTGCGGATTGCTGTCGGTCTTGAGAACATCGATGATCTCAAGCGTGATCTAGCGGCTGGCTTAAAAAAGTAATTACGTAGTGCCCACAAAACGACGCGGGTCGTTAATCGGTCGCAACGGCATGATATGAATGAGCTTACGATCGAGCTCGAGGTAAACCTGCGCATCCTGAACTAAACCTAAACGCTTAACCTCTGCAGCAGAGGCTTCCCATGTTAAGTGTTCGTCAAGACCATCGATCGAAAACTCAATGAGTGCAATTTGGCCCAAAGAACTAATGGTATTCACGCGACATGGAATGCGTTGACCATCTGGAGCCGTGTGAACGCTAAGCCCCTCTTGGGGAATGACCCATGCCACTTGAGAATTTGGAGGAATGCGACCCTTATCGACAACGTGAAAGGACCAAGGGCTTGCCCCCCACGATAAGGTACCGCCATTAAATACCCCATGAAAGAGATTGGGAATCCCAACGAGCTGGGCAACGCGCGCATTCCGCGGTTTCGTAAATAAGGATTGTGGGTCAGTGGTCTGCAAACCCACGCCGTGATCGAGCACAGTAATACGGTCGGCTAATAAGTGGGCTTCTCGTAGATCGTGCGTGACCAGGATGATGGGGATATTGAGCTGCTTACGAAGTTCAGCCAGTGTTTGGTAGAGTTTCTGACGCGTGGGTATATCAATGGCGGAGAAGGGCTCATCGAGCAAAAGCATCTTGGGTGAGCGCGCCAAGGCACGAGCGAGGGCAACGCGCTGTTGCTGACCACCCGATAATTGTTTAGGTAAGCGTTCCCCAAGCTCACCAATATTGAGCTCATCGAGCCAGCGCTTAGCCTCAGTGCGGCGCATTTGCGGATCACTAATCGTGTTGTAAAGCGCCATGCACACATTATCCAAAGCACTAAGGTGAGGAAACAGGGCGTATTGTTGGAATAAGAATCCACAAGAGCGTTGATTTGGTGGCATTGTCATCATGGAGCCACGGGCCGGATCCCGATTAAGCCACACCGCGTGGTCGCACTCAATAAAACCAAATTCAGGATGATGAAGCCCGGCAATGGAGCGCAAGATACTCGTCTTACCACTACCAGAGGGGCCCACCAGCGCATGAACCTCGCCAGCATCGATTTCTAACTGAATCGATAGGGGATTGGGAAGGGTCTGCTGAAGGTGAACCTTAAGCACGGCGCACCCCCGCGCTGTTGCGGCCAAAGATCCCATAGGAAATAGCAATGGCAATGAGCGAGATCAGTAACAAAATTACGGAGAGTGAACCAGCCCCTGCGGTATCGAATGTTTGCACCTTATCGTAGATTGCAATCGATGCGGTTTTGGTTTCTCCAGGAATTGCGCCGCCCACCATCAGGACCACCCCAAACTCTCCCAAGGTATGGGCGAAGGTCATGGCAGCACCACTCACAATGCCACGCCATGCAAGGGGGAGTTCAATTAAACGAAAGCGCTGCCAAGTGCTAAGCCCGCTGACCTTGGCTGCTTCCTTGATCTCGGTGGGGATTGCCTCGTAGGCACGTTGGATGGGTTGGATGGCAAAAGGTAAATTGACGATGATGGAGGCAACCAGGAGACCGGTAAATGAGAACACTAAGGGCTCCCCGAAGAGGCTTTTGCCAGCAAACGCCACGATGAAGTAGTAACCAAGAACCGTGGGTGGCAACACCAAGGGTAGGGCGAGTGCCGCCTCAGCCCAGGATTTCCAGGGGCCCGCCTGGGCTAGGTGATAGCCAATCCAGATCCCAATGGGGATTAAAACCAGTAAGGTCCAAAAGGCCAACTGCAGGGATAGAAAAATCGCTTGGGTATCTAACAATTCGTGAATTAAATCAGTTGGTTATCTAATTTTTCTAGAATAAAACGAGGTTACAGCCAATCACAGCACTCTATTCTAGAACGATTGAATCAGGGTATCTCTGTATATTCTTTTGGACGTATTTTAAGTGTAATATGCGCAACTACGCATATTTATGGCAAGCTCATCCTTCTCCTCAAAAAACCCTATTGCCCAGGGCTTCGCGGGTGGCTTGGCTAAAAAATCATTATCCCCAGAACAAATGGAAGCACTCTTTAAAGAGGTATCTGCGTTCTTTGCGGTCCTTGCTGAGCCATCCCGTTTGCGCATTATGTACGCCTTGTGCGAAGGCGAGAAATCCGTCTGTGAGGTCATTCAGTATTCAAAATCCAGCCAAGCAAATGTGTCGCGTCATTTAGGAACCCTCCATGAGGCAGGAATATTGGCACGCCGTAAAGTTGGCACCACTGTTTATTACTCGATCTGCGATGACGCCACGCTAGAAATCTGCCAACGCGTTTGTGGCCGCGTCATGAATGGATTACTGGATTAATCGGCATCACTTTTGTCTAACTATTTAATTCCCGATGAATATGAGTGAACGAAGCAAAACGATGCAATCCCTCAGTACCCCGAATCTCATTCGGAAGGCACCCGAGAACTTTTTATCGCAAGAAGCAATTGCGCAAATCAACCAACATGGTGCCGATGAGACCCGTCGCGGCTTTCTGCGCAAGAGCTTCATGGCGGCCCTTGGTGGTGTCGGTGCTGCAGGCAGCGGCTTGGCCCTTGCAAATCCCCAGGGCGATCCAGCGATTCTGGAGAAGCAAATTTGGCAAACGACTTTGGGTAAAAACGTTGCCACCGAGCCCTATGGCACACCATCTATTTATGAAAAGAACTTAGTGCGTCGTGAGTCGCCCGGATTAACGAGGGTATCGGCGGCATCCGTAGCGTTCACACCGCTGCAAGGCCTATTTGGCATCATTACCCCAAACGGCTTGCACTTTGAGCGCCACCATCAGGGTTGGTACAACATTGATCCCAATAAGCATCGTTTAATGATCAATGGCCTTGTAAAGAATGAAAAAGTATTCACGATGAACGATCTCATGCGCCTACCATCGGTATCGCGCATTCACTTTATTGAGTGCGGTGCCAACACCGGCTTAGAGTGGGGTAATGTGGCTGTACCAACCGTGCAATATACCCACGGCATGTTGTCCTGCTGCGAGTTCACGGGCGTACCACTATCAACGCTTCTTGATATTTGCGGCGCTGATTTAAAGAAGGGCAAGTTCATTTTGGCCGAGGGTGGCGATGGCTCCGGTATGACCCGCACGATGTCTATGGAGATGGCTCTGGATGATGTGATGGTTGCTTGGGCGATGAACGGTGAGATGCTGCGCCCTGAGAACGGCTTCCCAATTCGTCTCGTGGTACCAGGTGTGCAGGGCGTGAGTTGGGTGAAGTGGTTACGCCGCATTGAAGTCGGTGACAAGCCTTATGCAACGAAGGATGAAGCGATTCACTACATTGACTTGATGCCAGATGGTTTGCATCGTCAATACACCTCGATTCAAGAGTGTAAGTCGGTTATCACCACACCATCAGGTGGTCAGCAACTCTTTGATAAGGGTTACTACAACGTGAGTGGTTTAGCGTGGTCAGGTCGTGGCAAGATCAAGCGGGTAGATGTCTCGTTTGATGGCGGTAATAATTGGCGTACGGCACGTCTTGAGACCCCCGTTTTGACGAAGGCTCTGACGCGCTTCAATATCGATTGGGTTTGGGATGGTTCACCCACCATCATGCAATCGCGCGCAATTGATGACACGGGTTATGTGCAACCCACCATTCGTCAATTACGAGCTGTACGCGGTACACGCTCGATTTATCACAACAATGCAATTCAATCGTGGAAGGTTGATACCAATGGCGAGGTCAGCAATGTTCAAGTCGGCTAATGTTTTGATGAAACCTATTCTTGCCAGCGCAGTAGTTGCTACCACCATTTTTTTAAATGGTACCGAGGTAAATGCTCAAACCGCTCCAGCGGCAAACAAATCAAAGCCCTATATGAATATGGGCCGTAACGCGACGCCTGCAGAAGTGGCGGCTTGGGATATTGATGTGCGCCCTGACTTTAAGGGCTTACCAGCTGGCTCGGGCTCGGTTGCAAAGGGTCAAGAGCTTTGGGAGAAACAGTGCGCAAGTTGCCACGGTACCTTTGGTGAATCCAATGAGGTGTTTACACCCATTGCTGGAGGAACCACGAAGGACGATATTAAAACTGGTCGGGTCGCATCGTTGATGAGCGATAAGCAACCCCAACGAACCACGATCATGAAGGTGGCAACAATCTCAACGCTTTGGGATTATGTCCATCGCGCCATGCCATGGAATGCACCGCGCACCCTGACGGTCGATGAAACCTACTCCCTAGTTGCTTTTATGCTCAACTTAAGTGAAGTGGTTCCTGACGACTTTGTGCTCTCGAACAAAAATATTGCGCAAGTGCAAGGCATGATGCCCAACCGCAATGGCATGACCCAGAAGCATGGCTTATGGACGGTGAAGGGCACACCCGATGTGAAAAATACGGCATGCATGGCAAATTGCGCCCAACACGTTGCGATCGGATCGGTATTGCCAGACTATGCTCGTAATGCTCACAATAACTTAGCAGAGCAAAACCGGGAGTATGGCCCGTATCGTGGCGTTGATACTACAAAGCCACCAGTGGCTGCTTTGCCATCCTCTGGCATGTTGATGGTATCAACCGCTAGTGCCCCACCCAAAGCGGTAGGCCCAGCCGACTTGTTTAAGAAAGAAAACTGTTCAGCGTGTCACGCACCGGCAGCAAAATTAGTGGGCCCATCGATCGCTGATGTTGCCAACAAGTACAAAGGCGTTGCGAATGCCCAAGCGATGCTTGAGAAGAAAGTGAAGGCAGGTGGTGCAGGTGTTTGGGGTGCAATTCCGATGCCTGCGCAGACTCAGTTATCCGATGCGGACAACAAGATCTTGGTGCAGTGGATGTTAAATGGGGGAAAATAGTTAAAGGGTTAGCACTAACTGAAGTAGGGTTATATACACTTTATAGTTTTAGGTAAGCAACAACTAATGAGTAGCAGTTGATAACAAGGAGTTTTTATGGATATGCAACGACGTGATGTACTGAAGTATTCAGCCATCTTTGGCTTGATGGCTTCAGCAGGTTTGATTACTCCTGCGCAAGCGCAAGAGTGGAACAAAGCCGCCTTCGAAGGAAAAACTTTGGATGATGTGTTCAAAGTGCTAGGTGCCGGTAAGCCAGAGAATTCAGCTGCAATCACGATGATTGCTCCGGATATTGCCGAGAACGGTGCCGTAGTTCCTGTTGGCATTAACACCACTCTTAAAGCTCAACAAATGGCTATTTTGGTCGACAAGAACCCAAGCGCCTTGGCTGCTCAGTTCTTCATTCCAGCCGGTACCGAGCCATTTGTCACAACCCGGATCAAGATGGGTCAAACCTCTAACGTTTACGCTTTAGTGAAAGCCGATAACAAGTGGAGCGTGGCGGTGAAAGAAGTGAAAGTAACCCTGGGTGGTTGCGGCGGTTAATGATTAAACCGATTAGTCAATTACATATTTAACGAATTAGAGAGGAAGCAAAATGTCAGATCCGATGCGCGTACGAGCAACCGAGAGCGGCGGTGTGGTGGATGTCAAAATCCTAATGAAACATGATATGGAAACGGGTCAGCGCAAAGATGCGTCTGGCAAGGCGATTCCAGCGTGGTTTATTAGCACTGTGACTGCAAAAGCCAATGGTAAGGATGTGTTTAAGGGTGAGTTTGGTCCAGCAGTATCTAAAGACCCATTCTTGAACTTTAAGTACAAGGGTGCCAAAGGTGACAAAGTAACCGTTAGTTGGGTTGATAACAAAGGCGGTAAGCGGACCGATGAGGCAACGGTTTCGTAATTTGTATTTTGTACTTCACTGATCAAAACAATAAGAGGGAATCATGAGACAACACTGGACTCGCGGGGCACTCATTGTGTCCTCGCTATTTGTTCTGCAAGCATGTACAACACCTGAGCCGCCTAAGAAAGCGGCGACTCCTGCGCCAGCGCCTCAAGCTGCTGCTCCAGCTGACGCACCAACCGCTGAGATTGAGAAGTACCGTGCGATGATTGCTGATGGTAATCCCTCTGATTTGTATGAAATGGCTGGTGAGGAGCTCTGGAAGAAAAAGATGGGTCCCAAGAATGTCAGCCTTGAAAAATGCGATCTCGGTCTAGGACCCGGTGTAGTCAAGGGTGTTTATGCGGTGCTACCTAAATACTTTAAAGACACCAACAAAGTTCAAGATCTGGAGTCGCGTATCGTGACCTGCATGGAGCGTCTGCAGGGTTTTGATGGCAAAGAAATTATTGCCGGTAGTTTTGGAAAAGGTAAGCGTAAAGATGTCGAGGCTGTAGTAGCTTATGTGGTTGCCAATTCCAAAGGGGCAACGATTAATGTTTCAATGAAGCATCCTAAAGAAAAAGAAATGTATGAGCTTGGTAAGAAGTCATTCTTTTATCAAGCTGGTCCGATGGATTTCTCCTGCGCATCCTGCCACGCCGATCCTGGTAAGCGGATTCGTTTACAAGATTTACCAAACTTAACGACTCAAGCTGGTGCAGCCTTAGGCTGGGGAGCCTGGCCTGCATACCGAGTATCGAGCGGTACCTTTTGGACCATGCAATACCGTTTGAATGATTGTTATCGTCAGCAACGTTTCCCAGAGCCAATTTATATATCCGATGACACGATTGCGGTCTCGATGTATATGGCCGTCATGGCAAATGGCGGCAAGATGGCTGCCCCTGGTCTGAAACGCTAATCGCTGGAGAACAACATGAAGAATAAATATCTAATTACAGCAGCAACTTTATTGGCGTTACCTATGGGCTCTGCATTTGCTGATGCAAAGTTCGACAAGATGATGAAGGATAGTTTTCAATCGAACGGAATTGCCTCAATTGACCGATTAAAGCAAGATGCAGCACAAAAGTATTGCTCGGATCCTGCAGTGTTAGCAGGTAAGGGCAATGCCAAGCAGGCCGAGTCGATTCAGAAGGCCAACATGGAAACCATCAAACAACCGGCTGGTGGTAAATACATCGGCGATTGGAAGGCCGGTGAGCGAGTTGCTCAGAGTGGTCGCGGCGCAACTTGGACCGATAAAGCAGATGCTGCGAATGGTGGTGGTTGCTATAACTGCCATCAAATTAATAAAGCAGAACTTTCTTATGGAAACATTGGCCCAAGCCTCTGGAACTACGGCAAGTTACGCGGTTACAGCAAGGAAGTTGTGACCTATACCTGGAATCGGATTTATAACTCCAAGGCTTATAACGTGTGCAGCAATATGCCGCGCTTTGGTCATTTCAACTTATTGACCGAGAAGCAAATGCAAGACGTGATGGCTCTGTTACTAGACCCGAATTCTCCTGTTAATCAGTAAACCAATTACCAAGGAGTTGTATGTCTTTTAGTAGACGGGAGTTTCTGCAAGCCCTTGCAGTGGCGTCGGCTGGCGGAATGAGCTTGCAGTCCAATTTTTCTCATGCTCAAAGTGCTGCACAGAAGTTTTATGACCTGCCAAAGTTTGGCAATGTGCATTTCTTGCACTTTACCGATTGCCATGCGCAATTGCTCCCAATCTACTTTCGTGAGCCCAATGTCAATTTAGGCATAGGCGCACAAGAGGGTAAGCCACCCCATTTGGTGGGCGAGTATCTATTGAAGTTCTATGGGGTCAAACCTGGCACGCGGGATGCCCATGCGTTTACGTATCTGGACTATGCGTTGGCTGCGAAGACCTATGGCAAGGTCGGTGGCTTTGCCCATCTCGCTACTTTGGTCAAACAAATCAAGGCTAACCGTCCTGGCGCTTTATTGCTTGACGGTGGTGACACCTGGCAGGGCTCGGGAACTGCGCTTTGGACCAATGGTCAGGATATGGTGGATGCCTGTCTTGCGATGGGCGTTGATGTGATGACTCCCCATTGGGAAATGACCTTGGGTGAGAAACGCGTCATGGAGATTGTGGAGAAGGATTTCCGAGGCAAGGTCTCGTTTGTCGCTCAAAACATTAAGACCGCCGACTTTGGTGATGCGGTCTTTGCACCGTATGCCATGAAGACCATGAATGGTGTTCAGGTTGCCGTGGTTGGTCAAGCATTCCCGTATACACCGATTGCGAACCCACGTTATTTCACGCCCAACTGGACCTTTGGTATTCAAGAAGAGAATATGCAAAAGATGGTTGATGAGGCTCGCTCCAAGGGTGCAAAAGTGGTTGTGGTGCTCTCGCACAATGGCATGGATGTGGATTTAAAGATGGCCTCTCGGGTACGAGGCATTGATGCCATCATGGGTGGCCATACCCACGATGGCGTACCAGCTCCTGTGAAAGTGAAAAATCCTGGTGGCGTCACCTTGGTTACCAACGCTGGATCGAATGGTAAGTTCTTGGGCGTTTTGGATTTTGATGTGAAGGGTGGCAAAGTAAGCGACTTCCGTTACAAACTCCTGCCTGTGTTCTCGAACTTATTACCCGCAGACGCAGGGATGAGTGCCTTGATTAAGAAGATTCGGGCGCCGTACGAGTCTAAGCTTGCCGAGAAGCTTGCGGTGACCGATGGCCTCTTGTATCGCCGTGGTAACTTCAATGGTAGTTTTGATCAAGTGATCTTAGACGGGCTGTTAAAGCAAAAGAATGCCGAGATCTCATTCTCACCGGGCTTTCGTTGGGGCACCTCCTTATTGCCCGGCGAGTCCATCACCCTGGAACATCTGCTCGATCAAACGGCGATTACCTATCCCTACACCACGGTCACCAATATGAGTGGCGAGATGATCAAGACCGTCTTAGAGGACGTTGCCGATAACTTATTCAACCCCGACCCGTACTACCAACAGGGTGGCGATATGGTTCGGGTTGGTGGCTTGCAATATACGATTGATCCTGCGGGTGGCGCTGGTAAGCGTATCTCCGAGATGCGTCTGAATGGTAATCTGATTGAAGCAGGCAAGACCTACAAAGTAGCTGGCTGGGCGCCGGTCTCGGAAGAGGCAAAGAATGCGGGTGGTGAGGCCATTTGGGATCTCATGGCACGGCATTTGCGTGAAGTCAAAACCATTAAGGCGGTCAAGCTCAATGAACCGGTGATCAAAGGCGTCAAAGGTAATCCGGGGATGGCCCCAATCTAGTCGTACCTTCAACAGGAGAGTGGCATGAAAGCATTCATTCGCACAGTATTGATGGGCTTTCTAGCCGTCGGTTTGTCACTTGGTTCTAATCTAGCAAGCGCGGAACCAACGAAGGTGGTTTATCACATCGATGATGCGGCTACCCAGGGTTTAAAGGGCTTGCGCAATATTCGCAATCACTTGGATGTCTCACCGCAGACCAAAATTATTGTCGTGACCCACGCCAATGGGGTTGATATCCTGATGGAGGGTGGCAAGGATAAAAGTGGCACTGAGTATGCGCCATTGGTTGCCGCATTAAAGTCACGAGGTGTGCGCTTTGAGGTTTGTGAGATCACCTTACGTAACCGGAACCTCAAACGTGACCAATTTATCCTGGATGCCGAGTTCACACCTTCTGGCGTGGTTCGCATTGCTGACCTGCAATTTAAGGATAAATACGCCTATATTCGGCCTTAATGACTCATTGCTTTATAACTTTTGCTTATATTAGTATTACCGAATCATCTTGATTTTAGCTTCTAAAACACTGATTTTGCTGTAGTTTTTTAACTCAGTCCGATAAAATCACAGTTTCTGAAATTACTATATTTTGAGACTATGAAGACTTTATCGACCTTAGCAATTCTCATCGGTGTTTTGGGTGGATTCGCTCTGCAGCCTGCGCTGGCGGCACCGAATCTTGCCAATGGCAAGAAGATTGAAGACACCAAGTGCTACAAGTGCCACGCTGAGAAGTCTGGCTTTGGCGATGGCACCTTGATTTACACCCGTAAAGATCGTAGGGTCCAAGGGTTGGATCGCTTGAAGGTCATGGTCGCACGTTGCAATACCGAGTTGCGCCTTGATCTATTCCCTGAGGATGAAGCAGACGTGGTGGCTTACCTCAACCAGCAATACTACAAATTTAAACCCTAGGAATCATCATGACTGATTTATCGCCAGAGCAGATTCGCTCTCTGGGTAGCCAAGCTTTGCTGATTACCTTTGTGATTACTGCCGCTTTGGGTGCCATCATGCAACGCACGAACTTTTGCACACTTGGTGCCGTATCGGATGGCATTTTGATGGAGGACTGGTCGCGCATGCGCCAATGGTGTTTAGCCATTGGTATCGCAATCTTGGGGGTTGCCCTCATGTCCCATCTTGGCTGGATTGATGTCACCAAATCGCTTTATACCGGTAACCGCATACTCTATCTTTCTACCTTCATTGGTAGCGTTCTATTTGGGATCGGCATGGTGCTGGCATCGGGATGCGGCAGCAAAACCCTGGTTCGAATCGGCAGCGGCAATCTCAAATCCATCGTTGTCTTCATTGTGTTGGGACTGGTTGCGTACATGACCATGCGCGGATTTTTGGGGGTCCTGAGAACCAATTCCATCGATCAGGTGGCATTGACTCTCAAAACCACACAGGATTTACCCAGCGTTCTCTCTGCGAGTGTGGGCATGGGCAAGGAGCAATTGCGTTGGATTTTGTCGCTTGGTATTGGTGGTGCCTTCATCGCTTATGCGCTTTTGAAGAAATCGTTTTGGAATGTTGAGAATCTTTTAGCAGGAGTAGGGGTTGGCCTAGCAATCACCGCGATTTGGTGGGTATCCGGGCACTTTGCGCACCTTGAGGAAGATCCTAATACCTTGCAAGAGGCCTTCTTGGTAACTAACTCAGGTCGGATGGAAAGTCTCTCATTTGTGGCGCCGTATGCTTATTCACTCGATTGGTTAATGTTCACGAGCGATAAATCCAAAGTGCTCACCATTGGTATCGTGGCCGTATTAGGCATGATTTCGGGTTCAGCGATTAGCGCCGTGATCAGTAAGCGTTTTCGTTGGGAAGCCTTTCGAGGTGTGGAAGATACAGCCAATCATCTTGTGGGTGCTGCACTCATGGGATTTGGTGGAGTTGCCGCAATGGGCTGCACGGTAGGTCAAGGTTTAAGTGGGATTTCAACTCTGGCACTGAATGCATTTATTGCGCTCCCCGGATTTTTCTTGGGAGGCTATTTGGGGCTTCAATACTTACAGTGGCGCATGAGTCCAAAGCCCTGTTAAGCATTAAAATAATTTGATGACGATTGACTGGACATCCTTTACCCCAGGGCCTGCATTAGCAGGCGGCATTATTTTAGGAATCGCAGCCGCACTGTATGTGTTGATCAACGGTCGCATTCTCGGAATCAGTGGCATTTTGGGCGGCCTGATTGGACCCAAGAGGACCGATTGGTTGTGGCGCGCCAGTTTCGTGTTGGGATTGCTAACCGCCCCTTTGTGGGGAAGGTATGTGTTTCAGATGAACACGACTGCAGTCATTGATGCGGATTACCTCACACTCATTATTGCCGGTTTATTGGTAGGCTTTGGGGCTCGCTACGGATCGGGTTGCACCAGTGGCCATGGCATATGTGGCTTATCGCGCCTATCACCACGCTCCTTGCTTGCGACCCTCACATTTATGGGTTGTGGTTTCTTGGTGGTGTTTCTCATTCGGCATTGGATCTAAGTCGATGAGTCAGAATCAATCCTTTTTCTCAAACGGTAGCGAGTATCTAATTGGCGTATTGTTTGGCCTTGGTTTAATGATCTCAGGGATGACCAATCCCGCCAAAATTTTGGCCTTCCTCGACCTTGCCGGTAATTGGGACCCGTCACTTATTTTTGTCATGGGCGGTGCAGTACTGATTGGTTTAGTTGCTTTCTACTTGGCCAAGAAACGTACTCAAAGTTTTTTGGGTGGTGCCATGCATATCCCAACGCGGCGTGATATTGACCGTCCTCTGGTTGTGGGTAGTGCAATGTTTGGAGTGGGTTGGGGACTTGCTGGTTTCTGTCCAGGACCCGCGCTGGTTTCTCTCGGCTCTGGTGAAATGAAGGCGCTGATTTTTGTCATCGCCATGGTTGCCGGGATGTGGTTGTTTGAGCAAACCCAGAAAAAGTCTGTTTAAATTCAAGATACGTTATTTTGTAAGGATCGTATGAGCATTCACATTTCGTGCCATAACCCCAATTTTGGAACCGCTGGTCAAATTGAACCCAGCGATGTTGATCAAATTGCAAAGCAGGGCTACAAGAGCATTATTAACAATCGTCCAGATGGTGAAGAGGGTCCTGAGCAACCCAGCAATGCGTCGATTGCTGCCGTGGCTAAAGAGTATGGTCTGGAATATGCTTACTTACCGGTTGTGAGTGGGGCGATTACTCCTGAGCAAGTAGTTGAGATGGCAAAACTCCTCAAATCAATGCCGCAACCCATCTTAGCCTTTTGCCGCTCGGGGGCTCGCTCAACCTTCTTGTATCAACTCGCTTTACAAAACTCCTAAGTATAGAAATGGCGAGCTTACTCAGTCCTAACGAGCGCTCGGTCTTAGCTGTTGATTTAGCGCAATGGTCGATGGTTACCAATCGGGATGCCATTACCCGTTCGTATCAGTTTAAGGATTTTAAGGAAGCCTTTGCGTTCATGACTCAATGCGCACTCATGGCTGAGCAAATGAATCATCATCCCGAGTGGTTTAATGTTTGGAATCGGGTTGAGGTCACGCTCTCGACCCATGATGCTGGCGGACTCACAAAGCTCGATCTGGATTTGGCCCGATCCATGGATCGATACGCTAACACTCTCTTAGCAAAATAATCGTCATGCGTACGTGGCACACGAAACGAAATTGTTCGTTTACGCCACGTCAGGTTGGTTATTTCTATTTATCGATGTTTCTGTTTTCATCGTTTATAGCAACCTACTTCTTGCTCCATGGCGTTTGGATGATTTTGATCTTCACAGTGATTGAATTAACTGTCCTAGGTATTGCTCTCATTATCTATGCTCGCCATGCACTCGATTATGAATCGATTGCCATCGATGGCACCGCACTGCAGATTGAAAAGAATATCGGTGGCAAGATCGAACGTCATGTCTTTAACACGCGGTGGTTGACACTCACACAAGAAGAGAGTGGCAAGCGCTTAATTCGGGTGGAGGAGAGTGATCGGGAACTGCCGATCGGGATCTTCGTGCCGCAGGATGCCAGGCCTCAGTTCTACAGTGATCTGCGAGCTCAAATACGGATGGAATCGTAAGCGAAGAGTAAACTAGCGCCTTGATTCGTCATTTAGAACTCCCTAATCATGCGCATTGAAATTCCTGCTGATAAGACATTTGTTCATGAAACCATCATCCCCTTACGTTGGGGTGATATGGATGCATTTGGTCACGTCAACAACACGCTTTACTTTCGGTATATGGAGCAAGGCCGTATTCATTGGATCGAATCCTTTGGATTTGGTGCCCATCATGATGAGGGCGGCGCTTTAATTGCAAACGCGTTTTGTAATTTCTATACCCAAGTGAGCTATCCAGCCGATATTCTGGTGCGCACCTATATTGGTAAAGTGGGGCGAACCAGTGTGGATACGTATAACCTCATGTCCCTTGCTAGCAATCCCGAGGAGCTGTGTGCAGCTGGTGGCGCCACCTTGGTGTGGGTCAACCTCAAGACCAATCGTCCTGCGCCATGGCCAGAACCCATTAAGCAAAATTTAGGACTGCGTTGAGTTCAGCATTGCTCTCGCCCGAGCTATTGGGTCAGGTTTTAGATCGGTTTAACTGCATCATCGATGCCCGCTCGCCTGCTGAATACGCACTTGATCATATTCCAGGGGCTATCAATTGCCCTGTTTTGAACAACGAGGAACGTGCCACGGTTGGCACGCTCTACAAGCAAGAATCTCCTTTTGCAGCGAAGAAATTAGGCGCGGCGCTGGTTGCAAAAAATATTGCCAACCATTTGCAAGAACACTTTATTCACCAGTCGCGGGAATGGCGGCCCTTGGTTTATTGTTGGCGAGGCGGTGAGCGCAGCGGTGCCTTCGCCCACATTCTGCAACGTATCGGTTGGAAGGCCCAGCAGCTGCAAGGCGGGTATCAAGGATATCGGCGTCAAGTGATTGCTGATCTGGAGCGATGGGCGCCTTTAGCAAAGTTCACCGTCATTTGTGGCATGACAGGCAGTGGTAAGACTCGATTATTACAAGCATTGCATGGACAAACTCAGGTGCTGGATCTTGAAGACCTCGCGGCGCATCGCGGTTCAGTCCTTGGAGGCTTGCCTAATCAGGCACAACCCAGTCAAAAAATGTTTGAGAGTCGCTTATGGAATGCGTTGCGGCTATTCAAGTTTGACCAAACCATTTATGTGGAATCCGAGAGTAAAAAGGTGGGTTGTCTGCATATACCCGATGCGCTGATGGATCAAATTCGGCAGGGGGATTGCGTTGAAATCAAGGCCGATCGCTCAGTCCGGGTCGATGTATTGATGCAAGAGTACGTGCATCTTTTAAGTAATCACGATGAACTACAGCATTTGCTAGGTCTATTGACGCAACGCTACGGCAAGGAACAAATTACAAAATGGCAGCAACTAGCTACAGAGGGGCGCTATCCAGTATTGGTTGAAGAATTACTAATCAAGCATTACGACCCAGCGTATCAAGATTCGATTGCTCGCAACTTTGGCCAATACCAAAATGCTAGGTCACTGACAGTACCAAGCGCAGAGCAAACGAGTTATCTTGACTTAGCGCTGCAACTTCTGCAATCTAACTAAACGCTTGGATACCGGTTTGGGCTCGGCCCAAAATGAGAGCATGAATATCGTGCGTGCCCTCGTAGGTGTTGACGACCTCCAGATTGAGCATGTGACGGATCACGCCATACTCATCCGAGATGCCATTGCCACCCAACATATCGCGTGCCATCCGAGCAATATCAAGCGATTTACCACAAGAGTTGCGCTTCATGATGGAGGTAATCTCTGGAGCGGCGGTTCCCTCATCCTTCATCCGCCCCAATCGCAGAACGCCTTGCAGTGCCAAGGTGATCTCGGTTTGCATATCGGCTAATTTTTTCTGAACGAGCTGATTAGCTGCGAGGGGTCTACCAAACTGTTTACGATCCAAGGTGTATTGGCGCGCTGCATGCCAACAAAACTCGGCAGCACCGAGAGCGCCCCAAGAAATGCCATAACGCGCTGAGTTCAGGCAGGTAAAGGGACCTTTAAGACCCGTAATTTCTGGGAACTCATTTTCGGCGGGTACGAACACTTCATCCATCACGATCTCTCCCGTGATTGAGGCACGCAAACCTTGCTTACCTGTAATCTTTGGAGCACTTAAACCCTTCATGCCTTTTTCAAGGATGAACCCCCGAATCTGATCCTCATCGTTCTTGGCCCAGACCACAAACACATCCGCAATGGGGGAGTTGGAGATCCACATCTTGGAGCCTGTGAGCGAGAATCCGCCAGGTACTTTCTTGGCGCGCGTGATCATGCCACCCGCATCGGAACCGTAATTGGGCTCTGTGAGACCAAAGCATCCGATCCACTCACCAGTGGCTAGTTTGGGTAGGTACTTTTGCTTTTGGGCCTCGCTACCAAATTCATAGATTGGCACCATGACCAGTGAGGACTGCACACTCATCATGGAGCGGTACCCAGAATCAACCCGTTCAATTTCTCGGGCGATTAGGCCATAAGACACATAATTAAGACTAGCGCCACCGTATTCCTCTGGAATCGTAATACCGAGAAGACCTAGTTCACCCATTTCTCGAAAGATGGATGGGTCGGTTGATTCCGAGCGAAAGGCTTCATGCACCCGCGGAGCCAGCTTCCCTTGGGCGTATTCACGGGCCGCATCGGCAACCATGCGCTCCTCGGTGGTTAATTGGTCTTGCAGGAGGAGGGGGTCTTCCCAATGAAACTGCGGCTTACTCATTTTTTACCTATTCTGTGAATTCATATCAATACCGCTATTCTATGAAATATTTCATCTTTTAACTGCCTCATTGAACCTATAAGGCCCTCGTTCCCATGCGTCGTCAGTATCGCTATTACGACCTCATCTTAGGCGCTTTTGTTGCCGTGTTGCTGTGCTCGAATTTTATTGGGGCTGGGAAGGCTGCCACGGTTGAGCTTCCATATTTTGGTTATGTCATCTTTGGCGCTGGAATCTTATTTTTCCCGATCTCCTACTTTTTCAGCGATATTCTCACTGAGGTTTATGGCTACGCCTATGATCGCCGCGCAGTATGGGCTGGATTTACTGCCTTAGGCTTTGCTGCCATCATGGCGCTGATCGTTATCGCATTACCAGTGGCGCCAGGATCGTATATGGCAAATTATCAACACGGCCTAGAAACGGTCTTTGGCAACTCCTGGCGAATCGCCTTGGCTTCCATGCTCGCATTTTGGTGTGGCAGCCTTACCAATAGTTTCGTGCTTGCCAAAATGAAGATTTGGACCCAGGGGAAATATTTATGGACCCGCACGATTGGCTCAACCGCGGTGGGTGAGTTGGTGGATTCTTCATTATTCTATTTCTTGGCCTTTTATGCCATTTGGCCTACCACCGAGATTATTCAGGTTGCGATTGCTCAATACATCCTCAAAACCTCTTGGGAGATTTTGGCAACCCCACTGACTTATGCGGTAGTGGGATACTTAAAGCGCAAAGAGAATGAAGATTATTACGACACCAACACGAATTTCACACCATTTCAGTTAAAGGTAGATCGATGACATTTAAAGACCCCACGATTCATCCAAGTCAAATTACCCCACGTGCGATTGCAGAGGATCGCCGCCAGTGGTTAAAAAATCTTGCCTTGGGAGGTGCTGCACTGGGAATGGGATCGTGGCTTGAGCGCGAGGCCTTTGCAAAACCAGTAGCCCCCCGTGAGAAATTACCCGCAAAGCTAAACGAGCCATATTCAACGCGTGAGACCCAAACTTCGTATGAGGATGCAACGAGCTATAACAATTTCTATGAGTTTGGGATGGATAAGGAGGATCCAGCAAAGTTTGCTGATCGTTTGCAAACCAGACCTTGGACGGTATCGATTGAAGGGATGGTGAAGAAACCCGTTACCCTTGATATTGACGCTTTACTGAAATTGGCACCCATGGAAGAGCGCGTTTATCGACTCCGTTGTGTCGAGGGCTGGTCGATGGTGATTCCATGGAATGGCTACGCCTTATCAAACCTTCTCAATCGAGTCGAGCCACTCGGATCGGCCAAGTATGTGGAGTTCATCAGCCTTGCTGACCCAAAACAAATGCCTGGATTAAAGCGACCTGTGCTTGATTGGCCCTATCGCGAGGGTCTGCGGATGGACGAGGCCATGAACCCATTAACTCTCCTTACGTTTGGGATGTATGGGGAACTATTGCCCAAGCAAAATGGTGCGCCCATTCGTTTGATCGTGCCCTGGAAGTATGGCTTTAAGAGCTCCAAATCCTTAGTGACCATTCGTTTGATCGAGAAACAACCACTTACTAGTTGGAGCGCATCCGTACCACGTGAGTATGGTTTCTATTCAAACGTTAATCCAGCCGTGAGTCATCCCCGTTGGAGTCAAGCTACGGAGCGTCGTATTGACGGTCGCGGTATCTTTGCGCCGAAGATTAAAACCGAGCCCTTTAATGGTTATGGTGAGTATGTTGCCAAACTGTATGCAGGGATGGATTTGCGTAAGTTTTACTAAACCATGGTGGCAATCGCGCAGATCAAGCGCTGGGTCTTTGTTGTAGCGCTGATTCCGCTTGTGCGTTTATTCGTTCTGGCCTATGCCGGACAGTTTGGGGTTAATCCCGTCGAGTTTATTACCCGCTCAACGGGGACTTGGACCATTACCTTTTTGTGTATCACCCTAGCGATGAGTCCAATGCATTGGTTAACTGCGTGGTCGGGGTGGATCCAAATGCGACGGATGCTCGGGCTATTTACATTCTTTTATGCATTCCTGCACTTCACCATTTGGTATTGGCTAGACCATTACCTTAACCTCCAAGAGATGTTTGCTGATGTGATCGAGCGCCCATTCATTACGGTGGGCTTCATTGCTTTTGTGTGTATGAGTTTATTGGCAATTACCTCAAATCGAGCATCCATGCACTGGTTGGGGCGCCGTTGGAGTCAATTGCATCGCCTGATTTATTTAATTGCGATTCTTGCAGTGCTGCATTACCTTTGGCATAAGGCTGGTAAAAACGATTTCCAGACCGTTTACATCTATGCTGGGATAATCTTGGTATTGTTAGTAGTGCGGATTCCCGTTATCCGTGAACAACTTCGAAGAATAAAGACACGATCATGAGCTCATCGTTTAATTGGTACAACCCATATCCCACGGTAAGAATGCCTGTTTTTGGTCGTAATATTTGTTCGACCTCGCACCCTTATGCTGCCCAAGCAGGTTTGAAGATGATGCAGCAAGGTGGGAATGCAATTGATGCTGCGATAGCTGCAGCAGCTGCGTTGATGATTGTTGAACCTGTATCGAATGGCTTGGGTAGTGATTGTTTTGCCATCGTTTGGGACGGGCATGAACTGCATGGATTAAATGCCTCAGGGGTCTCGCCGGCCGATTGGAGTCTTGACTACTTTGCCATCAAGTATGGTCGTGACGCACAGGGTTTTGTGAATCGCCCCATGCGAGGTTGGGATAGCATCACTGTGCCAGGCGCCATTGCGGGCTGGGATACGCTTCATCAGCGCTTTGGATCCTTGCCCCTGGCTGATCTCTTGCAGCCTGCCATTGAGATCGCGGAGCGTGGGCACGCGGTCGCACCAATCGTGGCCCATAAGTGGGCTGCTGCTGTGAATGAGCTCAGCCCACAACCTGGGTTTGCTAAGGCATTCATGCCCCATGGCCGAGCACCACACACGGGTGAGATGTTTTATTTCCAAGCGGCTGCAAATGCATTAAAGCAAATTGCTCAGAAGGGCATCCGCGATTTTTATGAGGGCGAGATTGCCAGTTCGATTATTCGGTTTGCGCAGGAGCACCAAGCGGCATTAAAGGCGAGCGATTTAGCCAACTATCGACCCGATTGGGTTGGCACAATTTCAACCAGGGTACAAGGCTATGACGTACACGAGATCCCACCAAACGGACAGGGGATCGGTGCCCTAATGGCGATGGGAATCTTAGAGAATCTTAATTTGGGGCAGTATCCAGTCGATGGTGTTGAGAGTCAGCATGTGCAAATCGAGGCCATGAAATTAGCCTTTGCAGATATTTACCGCTATGTGGCGGATCCACGCTCGATGGAGGTCAGCCCCGAACAAATGCTCAATCCAAAATACCTTGCCAAGCGAGCAGAGCAAATTGACCTTTGGCATGCCACCCAATTTAAGTTTGGGCTACCCAATACGGGAGGTACTATTTATTTGAGTGCTGCCGATGAAGAAGGGCGCATGATCTCATTTATTCAGAGTAATTACATGGGTTTTGGCTCAGGAGTCGTGGAACCGAATTGGGGAATTAGTTTTCAGAACCGTGGGTATGGGTTTTCATCCGATCCTCAATCGCCCAATGTAGTAGCAGGCAATAAGCGACCCTTTCACACGATCATTCCCGCGTTCTTGACCAAAGAGGTAAATGGTAAAACCGTTCCGCAAATGAGTTTTGGGGTGATGGGTGGCGATATGCAACCGCAAGGGCACTTACAAACCCTCTTGCGGATGTTGGTCTATCAACAACAACCGCAAACGGCTTGCGATGCACCCCGCTGGAAGGTCAATCGGGACTTTAGTCTTGATGTGGAGGCCAATATGGATCCTCAGACGGTTAAGGGTCTCATCGAGCGAGGGCATGTTCTCAAAAAGGTGGATGATCCCTATATGGATTTTGGCTCTGGTCAGTTCATTTGGCGCTTATCGGATAGGATCAGCGATGGCTATGTTGCAGCGAGCGATAGTCGTCGAGATGGGCTTGCGGCAGCCTATTAACCATCGTTCGGTTGGAAGACCGTTAAAATGATGAGCTTTGCCAGCACTGCACCCTTATTGAGAAAGTTTCTGTGTTAAACGCGTCTAATATCACCATGCAATTTGGGGCGAAGCCCTTGTTTGAAAACATTTCCGTCAAATTTGGTGGCGGTAATCGTTATGGCTTAATCGGTGCCAATGGTTGTGGCAAATCCACCTTCATGAAAATCCTTGGCGGGGAACTAGAGCCATCGGCTGGCAACGTCAGCCTTGAACCGAATATTCGTCTTGGTAAGTTACGCCAAGATCAGTTTGCCTATGAAGACATTCGAGTGCTCGATGTGGTGATGATGGGTCATGCTGAAATGTGGCAAGCGGCGGCAGAGCGTGATGCCATTTATGCCAATCCCGATGCGACCGATGAAGACTACATGCGCGCCGCTGAGCTTGAAGCCAAGTACGCTGAGTTTGGCGGCTACACTGCTGAAGCACGCGCTGGCGAGCTATTGCTTGGTATTGGCATTCCGCTGGAACAACACAACGGTCCCATGAGTAATATTGCGCCAGGCTGGAAATTGCGCGTTTTACTTGCCCAAGCCTTATTTTCGGATCCCGATGTCTTACTGCTTGATGAGCCGACGAACAACTTAGATATTCATTCGATTCATTGGCTCGAAGAAATCCTGAATCAACGTAATAGCACCATGATCATCATTTCGCACGATCGACACTTCTTAAATGAGGTATGCACGCATATGGCGGATATGGATTACGGTACGTTGAAGGTCTACCCCGGAAACTACGACTCTTACATGCTGGCATCGACCCAGGCGCGTGCCCAGCAAATGGCAGCCAATGCGAAGGCCAAAGAGAAGATGGCTGAACTGCAGGCGTTCGTGAGTCGCTTCTCGGCCAATGCATCCAAGGCCAGACAGGCTACTTCCCGTCAACGCCAACTTGAGAAGATCGAGCTCATCGATATTAAACCGTCATCCCGTCAAAACCCATTTATTCGGTTTGAGACCGAGAAGAAATTGCACAACATGGCAGTGGAGTGCAATGCCCTTACTAAAAAATTTGATCGAGTAATTTTCAAGAACTTCAAGATTGCGATTCGTCCTGGTGAGAAGATCGCCATTATTGGTCAGAATGGTGCGGGTAAGACTACCTTACTGAAAACCATGTTAAGTAAACGCTTTGATGGCATAGCTGCCGATACCGGGGATGTGAAGTGGGCTGAAAATGCCAATGTGGGTGTCATGCCGCAAGATACCAGCGAATGCTTTCCTAATGATGAGAACCTCATTGAGTGGATGACGCAATGGCGTAAACCGGGCGATGACGATCAAGTTGTGCGAGGCATCCTAGGACGTCTTTTGTTCTCAGGCGATGAGATTGGTAAATCAGTGAAAGTGGTATCGGGTGGCGAGAAGGGGCGCATGATCTGGGGAAAGTTAATGCTCCAAAAGCACAACGTGCTTGCAATGGACGAGCCGACCAACCATATGGATATGGAATCGATTGAGAGCTTACAAATCGCCCTTGAGAAATTTGATGGCACTCTGATTTTTGTCTCCCATGACCGCGAATTTGTCTCGGCACTAGCGAACCGTATTCTGGAGATCAAGCCTGATGGCACGATCAATGATTATTCAGGAACGTATGAGGAGTACCTGCGTAGCCAGGAGTTGGCGGGTTAAGATTTTTGCTCGCGGGTAAAGCGCATCGCTGTGCCCTCTGCCTGAATCCGAACCCAGACAGATTGCTTCTCCTCAGGGCTCATAAAGACCCAGTTGCTGACTTCTAGGGCAGTGCGACCACAGCCTTTACAGATTTCATCAAAGAGGGTCGAGCAGATCCCAATACACGGGGAGTCAGAATCGCTATCTCCGATTCCTAAAGAATTAGCACCGTTATTGATTGAGTTCATGCCTTACTTTAATGCATCGAGTTCAATTCTGCCGAGGCTGCTTGAATCAGAGTCCTGGCGCAAGGGGCTATGTTCAGCCAGCTCATCGAGGTATTGACCAATGCCTTGACGTTCGCGCTCCAGAAATCGTGCCACCGCAGCAGCAAAACGTGGATCACTCAGATGGTGATATGACGAGACCGTGGTCGGCATAAATCCTCGTGCCATTTTGTGCTCGCCTTGCGCACCGCCTTCCAGAGTTTGAATTCCTTCGCGGATGCAATAGTCAATTGCTTGATAGAAGGCGGTCTCAAAATGAAGGCAGGGGTGTTGCTCGACGCATCCCCAATACCGACCATAGGCTTTGCTCTGATTACGATCAATTACCAACAAGGCGCAGGCGATCGCTTGCCCTTCACGCTTTGCAACAATCAAATGGAGATGATTGGGCATCTGCTGCGCCCACTCCTGAAAAAAAAGTTGATTCAGGTAGGGGCTGGAGTAGTGGTTCTGGTAGGTATTGCGATAGCAGCGATAGAAAAACAGCACATCCTCTTCAGTAAGCAATTCTCCAGGAAGGTGTTCAAAGGTAATGCCTGCCCCTTGAACCTGTTTACGTTCGCGCTTAATGTTCTTGCGGCGTTTCATGGTGAGGGTGGATAAAAAGGCTTCAAAATCAGAGTAGCCCTGGTTATGCCAATGAAACTGTACGGACTCACGCTTTAAAAATCCCGCATTACCAAGTAGATTTGCCTCCTCCTCAACCGGAAAAAGAATATGAGCGGACGATAGGCTTAGCTCGCCAACCAATTGTTTTAAACCAGTGATTAGGGCCTCTTGATGCTCGGGTGATCGGGCCAACAAACGCGAAGAGGTAACTGGAGTAAATGGGATAGCACCGAGTGCTTTTGGAAAGTAGGGCAGCCCTGCTTGGGTATAGGCTTCTGCCCATGACCAATCAAAGACATACTCTCCGTAAGAGTGCGTTTTAAGGTAGAGCGGCAGTGCGCCAAGAAGCGTATGGCCATCGGCGTCATAAAGCGCCAGATGCGATGACTTCCAACCTGTCTCTGCGCTCACGCAACCGGTTTTCTCCAAAAGACTCAGAAATGCGTGCTGCATGAAGGGGCCGGCAGAGGGCGGAAGGATTGAGGTCCATGCGGCCTGTGGGACATCCGAAATTTGATTTAGAACCCGAACCTCATACTTAGCTTGCATACGAATCAGCCAAGTCTTTCAAATCAGCGCTGAATCAGCTCGATCTTGTATCCATCGGGGTCGGTGATGAAGGCAATCAAGGTCTTGCCTCCTTGAACGGGGCCGGCAGGACGCGTGATATTACCCCCGGCAGCAGCAATATCCTCACATGCCTTGTAGACATCGGGCACGGCAATCGCAATGTGTCCATACGCGGTACCATGATCATAGGCAGACACCCCATAGTTGTATGTGAGCTCAATCTCTGCCTGCCCATCCGCATTACCATTCCCAAATCCTACAAAAGCGAGCGAGTATTTCTGCTCCTCGCGATTGGTCGTGCGCAATAGGTTCATCCCTAATACTCGGGTATAAAAATCGACTGATCGGGCAATATCACCCACGCGGAGCATGGTGTGTAAAATCATATTACTCAATGCGCGCTTTCTCACGAATCTTCTTCATCATTTCAGAGAACTTAGCCTTTTGCCAAGCTTGATCTTGCATCAACATGGATTTCAATTGCTCTTTGATTTCTGCCATGGACGGAATCTTAACGTCACGCACATCTTCGAGCTGAATAATGTGCCAGCCAAATTGAGTCTTGACCGGCTTATCGGTCATTTGACCTTTTTTCAACGTCGTCATAACCTTAGAAAACTCTGGGACTAGCGCTTTATCGCTCACCCAGCCAAGCTCTCCGCCGTCAGGAGCAGAGCCTGGGTCTTTCGAGTTGGCTTTAGCCAGATCCTCAAATTTTGCTCCGGCCTTAATCTTTGCGATCAGGGCTTTGGCATCGGCTTCTTTCTCAACCAGGATATGACGGACTTTGTACTCTTTGCCGCCAAATTGACTCTTGATGGAGTCATAGGCTGATTTGTAATCTTCCTCCGTAATCCCGCCTTTATCAATATAGTCTTCAAAGAGTGCGCCCACCAAAACACCTAAGCGTGCTTGCTCAATTTGATCTTTCACATCATCTTTTTGGCTTACCCCACGCTTATCCGCCTCTTGAAGGATGAGTTCACGCGTGATGAGCAATTCACGGCCTTGCTCACGAATTTTTGGATCGGTTGCCGACTGGCCTGAACTTTTAATCAGGCGATCAAGTTGTGCCTTCGGGATAGGCTTGCCATTTACGATCGCTGCATTTTGAGCGGTTACGGAGGCACTCAGTAGGCCGATTGAACAGGCTAGGATTATTTTTTTGATTAGGCACATAGATTAAAGATAAAGAAGCAAAAAGAAGAATTATGACTCATTTGGTGCAAGTGCATGGATGGCGAGGGCGTGGATCTCGTGGGGCATAAACTCTTTTAAGGCGCCGTATACGAGTCGATGGCGTGCAACGGAGTTAAGCCCAGCAAATGCCTGCGCGGTAATCTTGATCCGAAAGTGGCCTGCACCGCCTGCGGCCCCGGCATGCCCGGCATGCAAATGACTCTCGTCTTCGATGAGGAGAGCTAAGGGTTGGAGTTGTTTTTGCAGTGCGGTCTGGAATAAAGCAATGCGCTCTTGATTGGTCATCATGCTTCATCTCCCTCCATATGGCGACTTAACCACAGGCCTTGAGCAATGATGAAGAGAATTAGTAAGCCAATTCCACCAAAGAGCTTGAAGTTGACCCACACATCTTCAGAGAAGGTATAGGCCACATATAAATTGAGAACACCCATGAAGAAAAAGAATGCTGCCCAAGCATGATTAAGTTTTAACCAAATCGAGCGCGGACTATCTGGCTTTAAGGTAACTTGCTTTCCCATGAGGCTCTCAATCCAATTTTTCTTAAAGAACTGAGCACTAAAGAAAAGTACTGCGGCAAATAACCAATAGAGAACCGTAGGTTTCCACTGAATAAAGGTCTTGTCTTTTAACAAAATAGTAAGACCGCCAAATACAACGATTAGGATTAGGCTAGCCCACTGCATCCCCTCAATTTTTTCCCGACGAATATAAAGCCACACAATTTGCGCAATCGTTGCAACGATCGCAACAATGGTTGCCACATAGATATCGGCAAGTTTGAATGCAGCAAAAAATAGGATGACCGGGAATAGATCAAAAAGAAATTTTTTCATGGGGATAACTTAAGGCTGGCATTTTGGCTAGGTTCAAAACGCAATGACGCAGAGTTAATGCAGTACCGAAGTCCCGTGGGCTGGGGGCCGTCTTCAAAAACATGGCCTAGATGGGCATCGCAATTTGCACAGCGTACCTCGGTCCGAATCATACCGTGCGATACATCCCGATGCTCACTGATCACTTGGGGATTGGCAGGAGTGTGATAACTTGGCCAACCACAACCAGCATCAAATTTGGTGGTCGATAAAAATAACGGGGTGCTACAGCAGACGCACTTGTAGAGACCATTTTCCCAATGATCCCAGTAGCGACCCGAAAAGGGTGGTTCAGTTGCCGCTCGGCGCGTTACCCGATACTCAATATCAGAGAGTTCTTGACGGTATTGTTCATCAGTTTTAGTCATGGATTGGATTGTAAAGAAGGATTAAGACGAGCAACTCAGGGCAATAGCCTCAAGCTCCTTAGGGGGCGGTGCTGCATAAGCTTCAAACTCCGATTGCTCTGCGTAAGGATTCTCAAGGATATGCAGGAGCTTTTGGACTTCTGAAAAATCATCCTGCTGGGCGAGTTCGATGGCATGCTGTGCGAGGTAGTTGCGTAGGATAAATTTTGGATTTGTTTTAAGAATAGCGCTCTGGCGAACCAGATCAGAGGAGTGTTCAAGTTTTAATCGATCCAAATAGCTTTGCATCCAAGCATCAAAAGCTTGGCGGTCGATGAAGTGGTCGCGCAATGGATTAGATTGGTCATTAGTCATGGATTGGACTTCGGCAAAAAGACGAAACGTTGTCGTGAAATCTACCCGATTCTGATGCATGAGTTGCAATAAGTTTTCGATGAGGGTGAAGTCATTTGGATGCTCCTCGTGCAGCCCGAGTTTTGCTCGAAAACGTTTTAACCACGCCTGCCGGTATTGAGTCGGAAATTGCTCAAGTGCAGTTTGTAATTTCTGCTGGGCCACTTCGGTTGAATCGGTTTTCTCCAATAAGGGCAACATACCGCCTGCCAAGCACGCCATATTCCAATGCATGATTTGAGGTTGCCGATGATAGGCGTACCTGCCTTGAGAATCGCTGTGATTACAGATGTGATCCATTTGAAAGCGATCCATCATTCCAAATGGGCCGAAGTCAATCGTGATCCCAAGAACGCTAATGTTGTCGCTATTTAAGACGCCATGGCAAAAGCCCACTGCCTGCCAATGCGCAACGAGTTCGGCGCTGCGACGGCTAATTGATTTAAAGAGTTCCAGATACGCATCGTCGCTATCTTTGCACTCCTTATAGTGTTTATCTAAGAGATAGTCCGCCAATTGCGTGAGATGCTCCGTTTGGCGCGCAGCCGCATAATGCTCAAAATGACCAATGCGCAGAAAACTGGGAGCCAAGCGAGTACATACCGCAGCGGTCTCCAAGGTCTCACGCATCACTGGTTTTTTGGATCCCGTAACCGCCAATGCTCGACTAGTTGGTATACCAAGCGCATACATGGCTTCACTACCTAAGAACTCACGGATCGATGAACGCAATACCGCTCGGCCGTCGCCCATGCGCGAGTAGCGAGTAATACCGGAGCCTTTTAATTGAATCTCATAAGGACCAATATCGCCTAATAGAATGGCGCGACCATCGCCAAGTTGACCAGCCCAAATACCAAATTGGTGACCGCTGTATGCTGTTGCGATTGGATTTGAAAAGTGGTGCTCTTCGACTTCGAGCGCGTTCCCACTTAAGACGCTTAACCAGCGTGGATCGGAAGGTAAGCCAGTGTCATTGAGTGGAATGCCCAGTTCTTGCCCAAGCGCAGAGGAGAATCCGACCCAATAGGGCTCTGGTAGGGGTGTAGGTGCAATCGATTGACATGTATCGTCACCCTGGAGGGGAAAGACCATTGCTATACCGAGTAATTAGCCCAGGCTGAGCCAATTAAATTACCGGTAATCACGTCGTGCGCAATCACGCCGTTGGCATCAAACCGCCGCTCAACCATCTCGTAGTTACCATCCTGGCGAACCCGCAAAATAGTACTTGAGCGCGTGCCGTAGTGTTCTGTTCGAATAAAGGCAGCAGAAAGTGCTTTCTCCCATTCCAAGCTAACGCCTGTGCTCGGAAGCTCTCGCTCGGGAGCCTGATGGTCATCGGCTAATATGTGTAGATAGGCATCGGCATTCTTTAAACTTCCACCATCCATCGCTAGGGTTTGAGCAAATGCAGCAATGCGGTGATTTACTTTAGGCCAGGGTGTATCGAGCATGGCGTTCGATAGCCCATAGACACCTGGACTAAGAGGTTGACTTGGGAAGGTTTTACGAGGACGCACTGATTTGCCCATCACCACACGATTGCTTACCCAATGCATTTGGGCATCATTCGGATCACTCAAATCGGCCATCAATAGATTAAAACCGTTGTATTGGTCAAAGCGCTTACTGTGCTTTTCAATAAAGTAGTTGGGTTTATCTGGGCTGGTTAGATATAAAAAGGGGAGTTCACCCCGGGTTCTGGCATCCGGTTTTTTCTCACTCGGAGAGCGCACATTGGTGAGCGCAGAAAATCGGCCATGCTTATTAAGCCCTAACCAAGTACCGGGACTACCAATCACATCGGCATGATCTCGACCTGCTAATACATCTGGGTGCTCAGGCCACCATCCAATACCACTGGTATTGCGTTCATAAAACTCATCCCGATTGGCGGCTACCACCAACGGGTATTTTGGGTGCGATTTCCAGGCAAATAAAATGAGGCACATACCAATACTATGCCTGATTAAATCTCAACGAGGGAATAGGGTAGTTTTCCTAGCTCCAGACTGGGGCCGCTAGCATCACCAAGGTGAAGTTTGCTACTTTGAGCAAGCTCTGATTTGCATTCAATCTGAATATCGATCCAAAGAGGATTATTCAAATTGGGGGTTGAGAGCACCACCATGCCAGCCGGCTGGCCAGGATCTTCCTCATGAAAAATCTCGGTTCCTGGCGGGCAGGACTCGATGGGATTTTGTGCTTTTGCCAAAAAGAGGCGTCGTTTGATTGCGCCTCGATACTGGCTACGAGCAACTACTTCTTGACCTGGGTAGCACCCTTTCTTGAAATCAACCCCGCCTACGGATTCAAGGTTTACCATTTGAGGCACAAATTGATCTTGGGTAGCCGCCACAATTCGAGGGATTCCACTAAGGACCTCAGCCATATTCCACGCACTTGCATTGGCTTGCGCATCAACTGTCATCTGTGAGGCAAACACAATCCGTTTCAACGGATTGCTATCTTCTGGAGTTTGCATTGCCAGGGCGATTGCATCGGCGGGAAGATGGGGAAGTGCCTGCGCTATCGGTTCAAGAGCCCCATAAATCGACCACGCCTCGCTCATGTCGCGTACCGTCACCTTGGAGCGCAAAACAAACATGGTCAAGCGTTTTGCAAAAACTGCCGCAATATCGCGAGAGACAAACAAGGCATATTGCATCTCCGCAGGGGATGAATATAAGCTGATCCACGCAGAAGCAAGTAGACGACCCTTTGCTGTACAGTACCCCGTTAACCGTGCCGCAGAACTCCCTTGGGCTATTGCTCCAGAGGAAGTGGGGCTTAATCCAAGGACTGAATTCGTTAATTGGCCTTGCAAAAAAGAACTTGCATCAGGCCCCTCAACGAGAATCAAGCCCCAGCCTGGTAAGCGGCAAATGGTTGGTGGATTCATGGTGTGGATCGGTTCATGATGGTCGTGTTCTAAGTTAGGCTTTTATCATAGTGCTATGTACAGAAACTTTCTAAGACCTCTAAATCCATATTTCATACCATGGCTCTAAGTAAACGATTTTTGGGCCTCGGGCTTGGCTTGCTCATCGGGATTGTTTGTTTGCATTACCTCGTGTTATTTGCATGGGGAGTGGTGCCAGCCAAATCTGCCCTGGCTAATCAAAGCGATGGTACAAATGCTGCCGCCCGGTACAAGGTATTGCCCAAATCAGGTGTCTCAAAAATTGCAGCTCAGTTGCAGGATCAAGGAATCAGGGCTCCAGGCTGGGCCTTCCAAATTGGTGCTCGATCGCTAGGTGTCGGCACATCACTGAAGCCAGGTACCTATGAATTCCCGGTAAATGCAAGCTTAGGCCAGATCTTGTTGCAAATGGCTCGGGGCGAGCGTGTCCGTGAATCAGTGAAGATCATTCCGGGAATGGCCATTTGGCAAGTACGAGCTGCCATTGATATGCACCCAGCACTCATTCATCAAACGAAATCAGCCAGCGGAGCCCAGCTTGCCACACTCTTAGGCCTTACTCAGACCGATGTGGAAGGGTGGTTATTTCCAGATACTTATGTATTTGATCCTGATGATTTGGATTTAAGTATTTATCAACGGGCTTACGCTGGTATGCAAAAGCAATTAGCAAATGCATGGGATCTTTACCTTCAGGGCCATGCAAATGATCAGGTCCTAAAGAGCCCGTATCAATTACTGATCCTTGCATCGATTGTTGAGAAAGAAACAGGGCAGGCTTCTGAGCGCGGATTAATTTCGGGCGTCTTTCATAATCGGCTTAAGAAAGGGATGATGTTACAAACCGATCCCACCGTCATTTACGGAATTGGACCGCAATTCGATGGCAATATCAAAAAAACGGATTTACGCCGCGATACTCCCTACAATACCTATATGCGCTATGGCTTACCTCCAACCCCAATTGCAATGCCCTCTAAAGAATCGCTCATCGCCGCTGCGCAACCTGCGCCCACGAATGCGCTGTATTTTGTTGCAAAGGGTAATGGCAGCAGCCATTTTTCTGCATCCTTGAAGGAACACGAAGCCGCTGTTGATCGGTACCAGCGTTTACCCACCCAATCGTCGACTAAGACAGCGAAATAACTTCATGCCTACTCATCGTCCTGGGTTTTTTATTAGCTTTGAGGGCATCGATGGTGCCGGGAAGAGCACACACCTTGAGGCCTTTGCAAATCATCTACGACAACGCTATCCGCAGCAAGAGATTGTGCTCACTCGGGAGCCGGGCGGTACCCCGTTGGGAGAAAAACTCAGGCAACTTTTATTGCAAGAGCCCATGCATATTGAGACCGAGGCTTTATTAATGTTTGCTGCAAGGCGCGAACACCTGGCTCAAGTCATCGAGCCTGCCTTGCAATCCGGCAAGATCGTGATTTCTGACCGCTTCACTGACGCCAGCTTTGCCTATCAAGGTGGGGGGAGGGGATTAAGTCTTGAAACCCTTAATACCCTTGAGACTTTGGTGCAGAGAAGGGGGGCAGATTTGATTCAGCCAAACCTTACTCTTTTATTTGACCTACCCGGGCATGTTGCGCAGGAGCGTCGCTCCAAGGCCAGAACCCCGGATAAGTTCGAGCGTCTGGATCTTGATTTTTTTGAGAAGGTTCGTAACGAGTACTTGCGCCGCGCCAAGTCTGATCCCGGGCGTTTTGTGGTGATCGATGCCCAGCAATCACCAGAGCGCATCTGGAAGAACTTATCAGAAATTCAGTTGAATTATTAATCTAAGTTAATGATTTATATAAATTAATTGTTGATAGATTTTATCTAAATCCCATGGCCATAGAAAATTCACATCACGAATCCGTCAAGCTATTGCCATGGTTCGAGGCACTTGGTAAAGCCTTTGATTTGGAGTCAATGCCTCAAGCTATTTTGTTTCATGGTCAACCAGGAATAGGCAAATTTGATTTTGCGCGCTGGCTTTCTAAGGCGCTACTCTGTGAGGCTGATTTGTTCTCCACAGGGCAAAAGCCATGCAATGCGTGTGAGGCTTGCCGCTGGTTTGATACTGGTAATCACCCAGACTGTATTACTTTGTTGCCCCAAAGCTTAAAAGGCCGCCTAGTTCAAGCGGAGCTTGAGGGTAGCCCCAAAATGGATCCTGTAGCCCCAGAGGGTCAAGACGATGGCGATGGAAAAAAAGAGAGTGCGTTCATCAAAATTGATGAGCTTAGGGCAGTGCTTGGCGGGATCAACATTGGTTCACACCGGGGCGGCAAACGGATTATTCTGATTTATCCACTGGAAAGTCTGCGCGAGGATGCATCGAACACCTTACTGAAATCCCTTGAAGAACCCAATCCTGATACGAACTTTATCCTAGTTAGCAATCGTCTTGATCGCGTCTTACCAACCTTACGATCGCGCTGCCAACTCATTGCCCTGCCAAAACCAAGTCGAGAACTGGCGCTTAACTGGTTGCAATCTGAACTGAAAATACTTCTCTCGGATGCCGTTGGTGCAGAGGAGTTAGAGGCCACAATTGATGAACATGCTGGTGCACCCTTGAGCGCAAGGGATCAGATCGTTGCTAGGCATTTAGGGGATGATAAAGATGGCATTGGTCTAGCCATCAATTCCACGCGAATATTAGTAGAGGCCTTGAGTAACGGACCCAAAATTGGCTACCTTGAATGCGCTGAGAAGGTTCAGAAAGCCCCATATTCCGCATTATTGGTGTGTATGCAACGCTGGCTCTTTGATTTGCAACTGTCATATCAGCTAGGGGAGGTGCGCTATTACCGCCGGCACGCACAACGAATTAGTCAGCTCGCATCTCAACTGCAATTAACCAAAGCGCAGCGACTTTGGTCAGCCCTTACACTCGCTCGTCGCCATGAGAATCACCCCTTGTCCACACGGGTGCAAATGGAATCCATGCTCTTGCAATATCAACAGCTCTTTGGGGACTAAAATTAGCGGTTATGTTGATTGATTCGCATTGCCACCTCGATTTCCCAGAGTATCAAAATCGCCTTCCTGAGGTATTAGAAAACATGGTGCGAGCCAAGGTGAGTCACGCACTTTGCATCTCTGTTGATATTCCAGATTTCCCCAAGGTGAAGCGACTGGCTCACACCTACCCAAATTTATTTGCTTCGGTTGGCGTTCATCCGGATTACGAAGATACCCCCGAGCCAACTCTTGCGTTTTTAGTTGAGGAAGCCAAAGACGACAAGGTGATTGCAATTGGAGAAACCGGGCTGGATTACTACCGAATGGGAGATCGATCTTACGAGTCGATGGAGTGGCAGCGTGAGCGCTTTCGGACCCATATTCGTGCTGCCTTGCAAGCCAAAAAGCCTTTAATTATTCATACGCGCTCCGCTTCGGAGGATACGTTGCGCATTATGCGCGAAGAGGGTGCTGACGCAATTGGCGGAGTAATGCATTGCTTTACAGAGTCTTATGAGGTAGCCAAGGCGGCGATTGAGCTTGGGTTTTATATCTCTTTTTCCGGAATCGTCACCTTTAAGAATGCCAAAGATCTTCAGGCGACCTGTAAGGCATTACCATTGGATCGACTGCTCATTGAGACCGATTCACCGTATTTGGCTCCTGTACCGCATCGCGGTCAAACCAATGAACCAGCTTGGGTAGCGCATGTTGCAAGTTATATTGCGCAATTACGTGGTGAAACGCTTGAAGAAATAGCCCAGCACACTACAAATAATTTTTTTCAGTGTTTTCAATTAAATAGAAGTTACTCATGATGCTACGCCGCAGTTTTATTGTTCTTACCGCCCTTAGTTTATTTTCAAGAATTGCAACAGCCCAATCCCAAGAACAGGCCGATCGCATGGCTCGCGCTGTTCAATTTGACGACCTTGCACAAGTTAAAAAGTTACTGCAAGAGGGTGTAAGCCCTAATTTATTAGTCCGGGGTGGAAATCCAATTACGGTCTACGCAGTAAGGGAGAACTCGCGCACAACCCTAGACTACCTGTTAACCCTCAAGAATTTGGATGTGGATCAGCCAAACCTTTCAGGTGAAAACGTCTTAATGATGGCATCCCTGTATGGGCTTTTGCCAGAGGTGAAGACTTTAATTGATAAACGGGCAGCCACGATCAATAAATCCGGCTGGACACCGCTGCATTACGCTTGCACCAATGGTCACCTACAGATTGCTGAGTTTCTATTGGATAAGGGCGCCCAGGTCAATGCCTTGTCTGATAGCGATACAACTCCTTTGATGATGGCTGTTCGCTCGGGCAATATTCAGTTGGTCAGATTATTACTTGACCGTGGCGCTGATCTGCAAATCCGCAATCACCAAGGATTCAGTGCGATTGATGTTGCTGATTTATTTAATCAGGAAGAGGTTTCCCGGGGTCTGCGTTCCCGTTGGGAGAAGCTTTACAAGACCAAATATGAAGGGGGCCCAAAGCCCGGAAGCGCTGAATCCAAGCCTAAGGGCTAATATCATTATCTGCGTATAATCATTATTATGTCAAATAATAGACGGGCCGTCAAATAAGCATGGCAGACCTTCCAAACTTCTTTACCCTTTTTGAGAAAGTTGGCAATAGCCTGCCACTCAGCGAACTCTATATTGTCTTTTTAACTGCGATTGCCATGTTAGTTGCCCATGCATTATTTATATTGTTGGTGGGTAAGATCTATCAGGTTTTAATCGATTGGGCAGATCACACTGGGATGTTTTGGTTATCCATCCCGTTTTATATGATGGCTGTCGGGATCGTATTTATGACCCACATTGTGGATATCATCATTTGGACCTATGCGCTAATTGCACTCAATATTTTTGAGGTTGATATCAACGCATTTTATTTTGCTGGTGAGATGTACACCACGGTTGGATACGGAACCTTTCCATTGCCTGAAAACTGGAAAATCTTACCGATTGTGGTTGCCTTCAGCGGCATTTTTGCTGCCTCAATGTCTGGAGCCGTTCTCTTTAATATGATTGGTCAAATCATTCGTAAGAAAAAGGTTCAATAAGCGTTTATTTGGGTAAATCAGCAATTGGGTCAACTTGCTTTAGAAAGAGTTCAAAGGTTCTGCCCTTTTCATTTTCAAGACGCACCCTTCCCGGTATCCAGCCAAAATCTTTAACTAACCAAATATCATTTCTTCGTTTGTGATCCATTTCTTTTACAGGTAAACGCTTGTAATGCCGTAGCACCGTGGGGCCTAGAGTTGAAACTGCATCCGATAATTCTTCGCCTTGGCTTTGAAAACGCCAGGTTTCAACGGTATCCAGATTAGCAATCGGGATTTCACGCACGGTTCCTTTTTCATCAATCTGGTCATTTCCAGCCAGTAAGGAAGCCAATTGCATCATCAGACTAAATCGATCTTGGGTACCAGGAGGAATCTCTTTTAATTGATCTGGTTTTTGGGAGAAAAACAACTTCCCTCCCCCTTTGCCATCTCGATCAAAGCGGGTAAACCGAGCTGGCCGACTCCCAAGGTGCTCTACATAAAAATCAGGAGCCAATCCATAGGCATCAATTTTTCCTCGGGATTCAAAAATAAAGGGTCCAACAAACGCGTAAGGAATATTGATAAACAAGCGATAGCCAAGCTTAGGATCAAACTGCCACTCGATCGAAGCTGTCTGTAGGTATTGCCCATCGAGATAGGCGTCGTAATAATAAATCCCCGGATCGGGAACCCGAAAAGCTTGCCCTTCTTGCTCTGTTTGGCCCTGACCATTACCGCTTCCCGATCCAATAACAACACCATCGCCCACAGCATTCGAACTTTGATCACGAATACTCGGTTCAGGCGCGGCTGGTTTACTTAGCTGAACTTTCTTAATGGGCTCTACCCGAAGCTCAGCGACGGTCACATCCTCAAGTGGTGCGGCCTTCGAGAATAAAAAACTAGGGAATCCAATGAATATATAAAGGTGAATGAATACGGATATTAATATCGCAAGCAGCACAATTGTGCGCGGCTTGAGTAGGCGCAAACCGTTCATCGGCGATTTAAGTCAACGACTGCTGCTAGCAATCAATTAGACCCAAAAGGGGTCTTGCAGGATACGGCTATCCTTGGGCAAATTGGCAGCTAGAAAATCCATCTGATCGGCCAAAATATTTCTGCCCTTCAAAATCATATCTTCGTACAAACTAGGCGTATAAGGAGCATAGAGGAGGCTCATCCCCGCTCTCTCGGGCGTGCGATTCCCTTTGCGTTGATTGCAAGGACGGCATGAGACAACGAGATTCATCCAAGTGTAGCTACCGCCCTTACTGTTTGGAATAATATGCTCTGCTTCGGCATCATGCTCCGAGATTCGGCATCCGCAATATGCGCAAAGTCCGCGATCGCGGCGATAGAGCTTGCGCTTTGTAATGGCTGGAATTACATCAAACAAATTAATTTTTGCAGAGCCTTTAACGGCAATGATGGAGTGCAGCTCAATGATCGATTGACGGCCAGTCAGGCGTGAAATGCCTCCGCGCATGACGGCGATGGGTTCACCCAGCGTCCATGAGACGCTGTCATCCGCGTAATGTCGGGTTGCATCCTCAGCATCAATCCAGCACTGAGGGATACCGCCCGCATCTAACTTCAAAATGCTGAGCACCACTCCTCCTCTCTGCCATGGTATTTGCGCCATTGCACGCTTGATACCTAATATAGTCTAAGTTTGCTATAAAAAGATGACGTTTTTCAAGCCCCTAGAGGATTTATGCTTAATTGACTGATTAAATGCAGCCCTTAATCAAATCGCTTGCACACCCATTCTTTGCGACCCCACTCCCCTGGCCGCTCTGCAAATACCAACCAAACAATCCATTCTGATAGCTTTTTCATGACATTCTCCTTGTTGGATAAATGCCATTGTGGTCTAAGAGAAGCTCATAAAATGAGCTTTAAGTAAGTACTTTGAGAATATCTATAAATCATTGATTTCAATCATGAATTATTAGCTTACTTGGTGTTTTATTTGCAGAAAATTTACCAAAATGCCGCTACAATAAACTCATAACTATAAGTCGCTGCATGTTCAAATTATTCTCCTCACAACCGGTTCACGACCCAATTAATTTCCAAAATCCTGCTACTGAGGTCAAAACGACCACCTGCTATATGTGCGCTTGCCGCTGTGGCATTCGGGCCCATTTACGTGATGGTGAGCTGGTCTATATCGATGGCAATCCAAACCATCCCCTCAATCAGGGAGTCATTTGCGCTAAGGGTGCCTCGGGCATCATGAAGCAGAAGTCGCCCGCACGGATCACGAAACCTCTCTTACGCAAACCTGGTTCAGAGCGCGGTCAGTCGGAGTTTGAGGAAATTTCTTGGGATCAGGCATTTAGTATTTTAGAGAATCGCTTACGAGGCATTCGAGAAACGGATCCCAAAAAATTTGCTTTGTTCACCGGTCGCGATCAAATGCAAGCCCTTACTGGTTTATTTGCTCGTCAATTTGGTACCCCAAACTATGCAGCCCACGGAGGCTTTTGCTCGGTGAACATGGCGGCTGGCATGATTTATACGATTGGTGGCAGCTTTTGGGAATTTGGCGGCCCCGATTTAGAGCAAGCGAAGTTATTTGTGATGATTGGAACTGCGGAGGATCATCACAGCAATCCGATGAAGATTGCTTTGTCAAAGTTCAAACGCAATGGCGGTCGATTTATCTCCATTAATCCAGTGCGAACTGGCTATTCTGCGATTGCTGATGAGTGGATTCCGATTAAACCGGGTACTGATGGTGCGCTATTTATGGCATTGATGCATGAGTTGCTTATGGCAAATCAAGTCGATCATCCATTCTTAAAGCGCTACACCAATTCATCGCAGCTCGTTTGCCTGGATCCGGGTCCTGAAGAAGGTTTATTTTTGTTTGATCCTGAATCAGATCCAATTAATGCTGATATTCCTCACAATAAGTACATTTGGGACACCAAAAGCAATACTGCGAAAGCTTGTTTTGCAAATGATGTCGACCCTGCTCTCTCTGGCGAATATGTGATGGGTCCTGGCCCTCATCAAGGCAAGCGAGTAGCGCCTGCATTTGAATTATTGCGCCGGCAAGTGAAGTCTTGCACGCCCGAGTGGGCCCAGAAGATTACTTCCATTCCTGCGCCACGTATCCGTTTACTAGCCAAAGAAATGGCACACACAGCATTTAAGCAATCCTTTGAGCTACCGATTGCTTGGACTGATTCGTTTGGGCAGCAACATACATCAGTAACTGGTCGTCCCGTTGCATTTCATGCGATGCGTGGCCTTTCTGCCCACTCAAATGGCTTTCAAACTACACGTGCCTTAGCTGTATTAATGACCCTGCTTGGTACCATCGATCGCCCAGGCGGGTTTCGACATAAAGCTCCGTATCCCCGTCAGATTCCTCCCAACATCAAACCGCCCTCTTCGGAAAATGACATTCAGGTAAATACGCCCTTAGCGAAAGCACCGCTTGGTTGGCCAACCCGTCCAGAGGACTTAGCACTTGATCGAGATGGCAAGCCTCTACGAATTGACAAGGCCTATACCTGGGAGCATCCTTTGGCTGCCCATGGCTTAATGCATAACGTGATTACCAATGCAGTCAAGGGCGATCCCTACTCGATTGATACTCTGATGATTTTCATGGCTAACATGTCATGGAACTCCACCATGAACACCATGGAAGTTCGACAGCATCTCAATGCCAAAGATGAAAATGGACAGTTCAAGATTCCATTTTTAGTGATCTGCGATGCATTTCAGTCGGAGATGGTGGCCTTTGCTGATCTCGTACTTCCAGATACAACCTATCTTGAGCGCCACGATGCGATGAGTATGTTGGACCGACCCATCTCAGAATTTGATGGGCCTTGTGATTCAGTTCGCATTCCGGTTTTACCTCCAACCGGGCAATGCAAACCATTTCAAGATGTTTTAATTGAACTTGCATCCCGCTTAAAGTTCCCAGCATTCACAACAGCGGATGGACAAAGAAAGTTCAAGGATTACCCCGACTTCATTACCAACTTCCAGACGGCTCCGGATTCGGGTATTGGATTTTTAATGGGTTGGCGTGGCAAGGATGGTGAGAAAAGTATTCGTGGGGAACCCAACCCTGACCAGTGGAAGCGCTATCAAGAAAATAATTGCGTCTTTCATTACAGCATGCCCCCCGAGCATCAATACATGCGCAATTGGAATCAAGGCTACTTAGACTTTGCCAAAGCCAATGCCCTGCGCCAAAAGAATGATCCGATTATTTTGGCGGTGTATTCCGATGTTGTTCAACAGTTTCGACTGGCTGCTAAAGGCCAGCGCCCTGGTCGCGTTCCACCTGAGCATCTTAAAGAACGCATCATTGAGTTTTTTGATCCTCTGCCATTTTGGTATCCACCCTTGGAAGATGCAGACACTAATTTAGATGAGTTCTCGATCAATGCGATTACGCAACGACCGATGGCGATGTATCACTCCTGGGATTCTCAAAACGCTTGGTTGCGACAAATTCATAGCCATAATTATTTGTTTATTAACGCTGCAACTGCAATTGACCATGGCATTGAGGATGGTGCATGGATCTGGGTTGAATCCCAATGGGGCAAAGTGCGCTGTATGGCGCGCCACACCCAAGCTGTTGAACTAGGAACCGTCTGGACTTGGAATGCCATTGGTAAAGCCGAATCGGCATGGCATCTTGATCCCAATGCGGATGAATCCAAAAAAGGGTTTTTGCTCAATCATCTAATTACTGAGGAATTGCCCATTAAAACCATGAATGGCACATTTCGAGTGAGTAATTCAGATCCGATTACTGGTCAAGCGGGTTGGTACGATGTGCGCGTCAAGCTTTCACCCGCCGGATCCAGTGAAGATATGGATACGTGGCCAACAGCGCAAGCCAACGAAGTTCCCGGAATGCTCTTTTCTTCATCCTACGTAAATAAGAGTTCTAATGAGTAAACAACTAGCACTCGTGATTGATTTAAATGTATGTGTGGGTTGCCATGCATGTGTTACCTCATGCAAGGAATGGAATACCCAGGGTTCCGCCGGCCCCATGACCGATCAAGATCCTTATGGTGCGTATCCGAGTGGCACCTTTTTTAATCGAGTTCAAACTTACGAAGCCGGCGTCTTCCCTAAAATGGAGACCGTGCATTTCCCTAAATCGTGTTTGCATTGCGAAGAACCGCCGTGTGTGCCAGTTTGTCCAACCGGAGCGAGCTACAAACGTAAAGAGGATGGCATTGTGCTGGTGGACTATGACAAGTGCATTGGCTGTAAGTATTGTGCCTGGGCCTGCCCTTACGGAGCGCGTGAACTTGATGAAGATCGGCAGGTGATGACCAAATGCACCTTATGCGTGGATCGCATTTACAGTGAGACCTTACCCGAAGCGGAACGCAAACCAGCCTGCGTTTTGGCCTGCCCAACAAGTGCACGAATCTTTGGTGATGTGCATGATTCACAATCTGAGGCAAGTAAGGCAATTGCCGAACGCGGTGGGTATGGCCTCATGCCTGAATGGCAGACCCAACCAGCGAATCACTACTTGCCACGCTCTATTACCGAAACGATTGCCGCAGTAAAAGCAGAAAACTAATGCATCCCGCTTTCTCACTCGTCTTCTTCACTAGTATGGCTGGCATGGCCCAAGGCATGGTGGTAAGCCTTCTAGTTTTACATCTAGCAGGCGATCCGTTACCCAATCAGTTCATGAATTACCTTGCCTTCCCAATCATCTTGCTGCTACTGGGGGGAGGATTGCTTGCCTCGTTTTTTCATCTAGGGCATCCTGAGCGTGCTTGGCGCGCCATTCTGATGTGGAGAACATCTTGGCTCTCCCGCGAGGTTTTGGTAATGCCTAGTTTTATTGCCCTCACCGTACTAGCCTATATTTATTCTTGGCACTTCAGTGCTATTCCAAATTGGCTATGGGGATTACTAAGTATCTTTGCGATCCTTTTGTGGGTTTGTACAGCCATGATCTACCAATGCATTCGGTTTATTCAGGAGTGGGCGCATCCAATGACCATGGTCAATTTTATTGTCCTTGGATTTGCCTCAGGCTGGTTTTTATTGATGGTTTTATTTGTTATTTGGTCGGCATGGCTTTCAGGTGAAGCCATCGTAACCACTCAAAATATTGCTGGTGTTGCAGGATTTACTGCATTCTTATTATTGTTCTCGCTCACTCTAAAACTCTGGATCTGGAAGCGTAATCGTACCCTCAAACCTAAATCGACTCTGCAATCAGCAACCGGGATCCAACAAACGCCAGTTCGACAAATCTCGATGGGAATGATGGGCGGTAGTTTTAATACCCGAGAATTTTTTCATCAACAGTCGAACTTTTTTATTGCTAACGTTCGCAAGCTTGCATTTTTTGGGGCTTATATTATTCCGGTCACTCTATTGGCGGTTGCCGTAGGCCAGATAAGTTTGAATTTAATTGTGATCGCATTTATGGTCCACCTACTTGGCTTAATGGCAGAGCGGTGGTTATTTTTTGCGGAATCAAATCACCCACAAAATCTTTACTACCAGCGAATCGCTTAGGCACCTAGTTCACTGAAGTACTCATGGCGCTCAGTATTTAAGGTGGAGATACGCCATTCGATCGGCTCGTCTTCAATTCCGAGAGCAATGCGGCGAATCATAATTACAGGCTCACCTGGTTTGAGATGGAGCCATTCAGCATCTTGCTTATTTGCTGCCCCGGCGCGTAATCGCTCACTGGTTCGCGCCACTGATTGTCCGTATTGGGCTTGATACAGCTGATAGATACTTCCCTCCCGATTCTGAAATGCACTGCGTGTCAATGTTGGAAAACGCTCTTTACTAAGCGTGAGTCGATCAACGATCACACACTGCCCATCAAGCGATAAACGATTCACAATTCGCCATACCGGTGCACCCTCTTTTAGTTCAAGTTTTTTTGCCTCTTCACTATTTGCGGTTGCGCTTTGAAACGATACTAACTCGACCTTGGGATAATTTTTATGGTCAGCATCATGCTTAATCACATGAAAGAAATAATATAAAAGACGTTGCTCATCATGCTCAGCAATAAACGTACCTTTGCCTTGACGACGAATTACGATACCTTCGGAGACTAACTCGTCAACCGCTTTACGAAGCGTGCCGATCGATACCTTGAATTCTTTAGCAAAGTCTTTTTCTGCTGGCAAGGCTTGGCCAATGAAATAGCGACCATTCACAATATCGCGTGTGATTTTTTGTTTTACTTCTTGATATGCCGTAATAGCTTTCATAGAAGAATTGGTCATCCAACATCTGGATGACCAGCTTAATTACTTAGGCAGATTCATAAAGACGGGTCATTACAAATTCGTTGTGACCCAGAATTTCAGCAGCTGTTAGTTCACCATTCGCTGTGCGTAAGAGCGCATCCAATAGTTTTTCTCCTGCTGTATCCATATTTTCTTCACGGCGCAAGATTCCTGAAACATCGACATCAATGTGTTCAGACATCGTACGTACTGTTTTTGGATTTGCGCAGAGCTTAATGACAGGAAGAATGGGGTTACCAATCACATTGCCTTGCCCAGTTGGGAAAAAATGGGCAGCAAATCCTGAGGCAGCACATAGGGTCACCATTTCTGCAGCGGCCGATGAGGAATCCATAAACCACAAGCCTTTACCAGTCGGCATTTCAGCCTTATCTAACACGCCATCGACCATGCACTTTTTACCAATTTTCTGAATATTGCCAAGTGCTTTTTCTTCAATGGTCGTTAAGCCGCCTGCGATATTACCCTTGGTGGGTTGAGAATCAGAAAGATCGCTGGTTTTATTGCGTTCGACAACGCCTTGGTAACGATCAAACATCAGCTTAAACTTTGCCTTAACCTCAGGAGTACGGCAACGCGCTTCGACTAAATGCTCACCGCCTGTAAGCTCAGTTGTTTCGCCAAAGACTAATGTAGATCCAATCGCATAGAGCTTATCAAAGGCATTACCTACTGTTGGGTTTGAGCCGCAACCTGATGTTGTATCAGACTCACCGCATTTTGTGGAAACCCAAAGCTCTGATAAGGGGGCAGAAACGCGCTGCAACTGCGATGCGTGTTTCATAAATTTGTAGGCAGCACGACTTGCATTCGCAATCGTTGTGGTATCGCCATTACCCTCAATCCAGAATCCCTCGACTGGTTTACCCGATTTTTTAATCCCTTCCACTACTTTGGCAGTCCACTGGGGCTCAATACCGATCACCACCACTGCTGCGACATTGGGATTGCATCCTGCACCAATCAAGGTACGGAAATGAAGCTCTAAATCGGCACCAAATTGCAAACGCCCATAGGGGTGAGTAATTTTCACAGTCCCTTTAATGTTATTTGCCACTGCATCGCAAGCAGCATTTGATAGATCATCTAGGGGCATAATGATCACATGATTACGGATTCCCATCCGTCCGTTTTCACGACGATATCCCATAAAGGTCGCTTTTTTTAAATCAATCATTTGTTCTTCTCTCAATTAAAAATAAGTTAATTAGCTAGCCAATCGATTACCAGCGCTTTGTCTTAACGTTTTGCACATGCAAATGTTCGCCCTTCTTAATCGGGGCAACCACCTTACCAATATCTACGCCATATTTAATAACGGTATCGCCAACCTTGAGGTCTTGCAGTGCAATTTTGTGACCGATCGGAATATCGCTCTCTGACTTAATGTTGAGAGTGGTATCGCCTTCCATGACCCAACCTGTTAGATTGGTTCCAGAATTAACGCCCTCGACCACGACAACACCCACTACATCTCCGGGTTCATGTACGACAAAGTGAATCATGTTTACTCTCCTTTAAAGATTGACTTATTAATTATTCCAACCGCTTTGAATACCATTCTGAATTTCTTGCAATACCGCTTCATTGACTACGATCCCTGACTTCATTGCATTCTGGCGAACTGTAAAGCGGCGCTGTCCAGGTAAGCGCACTCCGGCATCGCTTGCAAATGTATTAATTAAATCGAGCATTCGGTTTCGGTAAATGCCTTTTCCAGGCAAACCAGGGTCAATCGTAATGATGAGTTGGCCTAATCGTGGCTTATTACCTTTCATTGAGAAGAAGCTATCGGCTTCATACGAGTACTGACTTCCTGATAAACCGACTGCGAGTAGTTCAATGATGAGCGCTAATAGCGAGCCCTTGTCTCCGCCCAGTGGCACCATTAAACCCTTAAGACCCTCGTTGGGATCGGTCGTGGGCTGTCCGTCCGCGGTCAGGGCCCAACCTAAAGGAATGGATTCCCCTTTTTTCGATGCCACTAGTAATTTGCCGCGCGCTACAGCCGAGAGTGACATATCAACCACCAAGGGATCCTTCCCTTGAACCGGAAATGCGGCAGCAAGCGGATTGGTTCCGAAAACTGCTTTACTGCCACCAGCCATTGGCATCGCAGCAGGAGTATTACCTAACAGAATTGAGATGTATCCTGCCCTAGCAGCAGCTTCAGTGTAGTGCCCTGCAACACCAAAATGATGGGTGTTCTTAATCGCCACTAATCCAACACCATGCTGATGCGCAAGTTGTACTGAAAGATCCGTTGCGTACTTCAGCGCTGGAAATGCAAGGCCATCTTGTCCATCAACTACTGCCGCCGCCGATTTATAAGGATGCGTCTTAATGACAGCTTGGGTATTAATGCGTTGATGTTTTGCATGCCCCGAATACTGGGCAACCCGGGCTAGGCCATGAGAGGCCAATCCATCAACCTCTGCTAAGGCTAAAAATAAGGCGGTATCGGCTGCAGCATCATGTTTAACTCCGGCGGCACACAATCCTTGATAAGCAAGTTGCACCAATTCCTGAAATGAATGACTCACGTATTTTTCTCCAAAAATAGATTCACTTCGCGGGCTATCATATTGCTCACTCGATCATTACTTTCTTCAGTGACACCTGCCACATGGGGCGTCAGAATTAAATTCGGTACCCCAACAAAATGACTAAGATCTTTTGCGGGCTCAACCGCAAAGACATCGAGCGCTGCTCCACCGAGCTTGCCGGATTTCAAAGACTGCGCAAGCGCAAGCTCATCGACAATGCCACCTCGGGCTGTATTAATTAAATAAGCACCCTCTTGCATTTGATCAAGCAGGGCCTGGTTCAATAGACCTTTAGTCTCAGGGAGCAATGGTAAATGCAGGCTAACGATGTGGCTACTTGCAAGCACTTCGGTCAGCGTCCGCATCGCTACATCTCCGCCTTTTATTGCGATGGATGATTCTTTAATGATGGGATCGTAGGCAATGCAGCGCATCCCAAGCGCGAGTGCTTTCTCAGCAACAACACGACCGATGCTGCCAAATCCAATAATCCCAATGGTTTTGCCAGAAATTTCGTGGCATTTAGAGTAAGTCGGTCGGGGCCATTTTCCTGCTAAGGTTTCAGTGCTAGCCTCGCGATACGAGCGCATCAGCGCCATTGCCGTCCCAAGCACATATTCTGCGACAGATTCAGCGTTCGCACCGGTGGCAGGAATCACCCGAATCCCTCGCTCGGCGCAGGCATTTAAATCAATATTCTCTAGGCCTACACCCAAACGACCGACCACCTTCAACTGCTTTGCCCCCTCAACCAACTCCTTAGACACTTTCGTGAGATTGCGCACAATCCAAGCTTGAGCAGCAATCAAGGAATCAGTCATTTGTTTTGGGTCTTGATACGCATCGGGTTGGTAAATAACGGTATGCCGAGCCTTAAGGGTTTCTAGGGCTTGACTGGTAATGAATTCGGAGATGAAAATGGTGGACATATCCATATCATATAGATGACTTAGATTTCTTGCAAGGATTCGGTCATCAAAATCATGTTTAAATGGGTAATAAATAGATAACCAAGGAGATCAGCATGTTCAAAGCAATACGAAATCGCTTCAAGTTTGCACTCGGTCTTATTGCGGTAAGTGCGATTGCATTTACAAGTCCAGGAATTCAGGCGCAGTCCTGGCCTGATAAACCCATTAAATTAATTATTCCTTTTGCTGCAGGAGGAACGACCGACATTATTGGTCGTGTATTGGCTCAGCAGATGACCCCGATTTTGGGTCAAAACGTGATCGTCGAAAATCGTGGTGGTGCCGGTGGAAATATTGGTGCTGAAGCGGTTGCAAAATCCCCTGCAGATGGCTATACCCTCTTATTGGCCTCTGGAAGCATGTTGACGGTTAATCCACACATGTACAAGAAAATGGCGATTAACTACTCAAGGGATTTCGCCCCAATTTCTACATTAGTGAGTGGCCCCATGATTATTTCGGTCAATCCAAAATTACCGGTCAATAATCTCAATGACCTAATTGCTCTTGCTAAAACAAAGAACTTAAATTTTGGTTCTGCTGGAATTGGTAGCCAAGTGCATTTAGCTGGAGAAAATTTCATTACTGCAGCAGGTATTAATGCAACTCACATCCCATATAAGGGTGAAGCAGCAGCGCTCACTGATTTAATTGCTGGCCAAATTGATTTTTGTGCTTGTAACGTTCCTGCATCGACTGGATTTATCAAGAACGGTCAGATCAAAGCTCTGGCAGTAACCAGTGCTAAACGCCTACCAGCGCTTCCTAATATTCCAACGGTTGCCGAAGCAGCAATACCTGGCTTTGAGAACGTTGGCTGGTTTGCATTAATGGCTCCATCAAATACCCCCAAAGTCATCACCGATAAGATTTATGCTGCAGCTGTCAAGGCAGTTAAGAGCGAGGCGATGCAAAAGAGTCTGGAGCAAAATAGTTTGACTGCGGTACTCAATACCCCCAAAGAACTAGAGGCTCAGATTAATTCAGAATCACTGAAGTGGGAAAAGGTGATCAAGGCGCGTAATTTGACTGCTAATTGATATCAAGTCTCTCCTGGTTTAAGCCCAGTTCATCTGGGCTTTTTTTATGCCTCGACCAAAATCGTTTCACCTGGTTTGACCATACTGAATATCACGGGTTTTTTATCAATCCTTAATTGATCCCCATCCATTTGCACAGCAGTGTAATAGGAAGTCTCCAGATCGCCCTCCTCAGGATAATCCTCCCGGTAGTGCGCTCCTCGAGAGTTCTCACGAACCAAGGCAGCCTCCACCACTGTTTTACTAACCAACAATAAGTTACGTAGATTCATCCAATCCTGCCAGGTCAGATTGAATGCTGGGTTGGTATCACCCACCCCCATGGTTTGCAACATCGCATCCAGTCGATCCAAGCGCTCACGTGCTGCCACCAAATCATTTTGATTACGCAAGATCCCTACTTGATCCCACATGCAATCGGCTAACTCGTCACGAATGAACTCAATATCGCCTTGGGCTTGCGTGAGCGGTTTGCGATGCATCGCAATACTTTGCTCCATTAATTCTTGATTGGGCTCTAAGAATTCTCGATTGGATACATAGTGCGCCATCGTGTCTCCGGCAATCCCGCCAAACACCGTGGAGTTTGCGACCCCATTACCGCCTAATCGATTGGCACCATGTACACCACCGGTATCCTCACCAGCAGCAAATAATCCAGGTAAATCGGTACTGGTATCGGCATGAAATACTACGCCACCCATCATGTAGTGAGCGGTGGGAACCACTTCAACCAGTCCGCCCGCTAAATCAAAGCCCGAGTCGGCACACCGCTCAACCATTCCTTTAAATAATTTACGTACATTCTCGGGGCCTAAGTGATGCATCTGAATATAAACCCCACCATTTGGACTGACTCGACCAGCGCGCATCTCGGAGTAAATCGATCGTGAGACGATGTCACGCGTAGCACGCTCGTTGCGAGGATCATAGTTACCCATAAAGCGCTCTTGATTACCATTTAGGAGATAACCGCCAGCTCCCCGCAAGCCCTCTTCCAGAACCGTTCCGGTCATGCGCGTATCGGGTCCAGCTAACATTCCAGTTGGATGGAACTGCACCATCTCCATATCACGTAGGACAAGACCGGCTCGCAAGGCCATCGCCAATCCATCACAGCTTTTATCACCCGATGGGGTGTGGTATTTGTACATGGTGGGGCCGCCACCGGTTCCTAGTAATACTGCCTTGGCACGTACCATGACAAACTGACCAGTGCGCATATTGAGCATCAATACGCCCGCGATTGCCTTGCCATCAGCGCTCTTGATTAACTCAATCGCACGATGCTCTTCTAGGCGATGGATTCCACGAGCCCATACTTGCTCGGCTAGGCGATTAATGATTTCGATGCCAGTAAGATCGCCCTTGTGAACTGTGCGATCAAAGGTTTGACCAGCAAATGCTTTTTGATGAATCGTGCCATCAGGGTTGCGATCAAAGAAGCAACCCAGCTCATTCTCTAGTTCATGAATTCGTTCAACCGATTTGGTCACCAAGGTCCAAGCCAGCTCTTGATCGGATAGCCACTTGCCCCCTTCAATGGTATCCATAAAGTGACGCTCAACCGAATCACCCTCAGCCAACGCAACGTTGTAACCACCTTGAACCATGCGGGTGCAACCGCATTTACCCAGGAGGCCCTTCACCGCAATCGTAATATGCAAGTTGGGGTTGGCTTGATGCGCATGCAACGCCGCAAAGAGACCCGCCCCACCGGAGCCAAGAACCAAGATATCGGTCTTTATGGTTTCAATCGATGTCATAGTACCCTTCTCTCTTTAGACAATGCCTAAGCTCTTTAGTACTGCTGCTTTATTACTTGCAACCTCAGACTTCACTTCTTGATAGATGCTGCCACCATGGCTATCCATGGCCACTAATAAAGGACCAAATTGATTAATCTTGAACTTCCAAAGTGATTCTGGGTTTAGATCATCGAGATCCACATCCTCAATCTGATCAATCCAAGTGGTCTCGAGGGCAGCAGTACCACCAATAATGGCGAGATAGACACCGCCAAATTGTTGAAAGGCGTTTGCGGATGACTCCCGTAAACCACCCTTACCCACAATCATGCGTACTCCGTATTCTCGCATCAGGGGTTCTGTAAAGCGCTCCATCCGATCCGATGTGGTCGTACCAATGCAAATTGCTTGGTAGCCTGCTGGGAACTCAGGGCTAACTGGTACTTTGCGAACATTGGGTGCCGTATGAATCACGGCATGACCTTGCAGATCAAATTTAGTTTTGCGGCCCCGATCAAATAAATGGATTTGGGTCGCATCGCGGATACCAAACAAGGTTTGTTGCAAGGTGACCGTATCGTTAATCCTCAACTTGCGGATATCGCTCTCACTAACTGGGGTTGCGAGGTTGTAATGTGCCATGACCGTCCTTAAAAGCCGTATTCAATGCCACGCGATCCAATCGTTGCACGCGCACGACGTGCCGAATGGCATTGCATATTTACAGCAACAGGGTTCATGGTGATATGCGTTGCTGCTAATTCCACATGGACTGCAAACGCCGTACCATCACCACCAAGTCCCTGAGGACCAATTCCTAATTGATTGACTGCAGCGCTTAACTCCTTCTCCAACTTAGCACCTTCAGCATCACTACAAATGCTACCAAGTGGCCGGGTCGCAGCGCGCTTTGCAAGTGCGACGCATTGGTCGGATGTACCGCCGACGCCTACCCCAACAATAGTGGGTGGGCAGGTTTTACCACCAGCGTTCACAACACTCTCGATCACAAATGCTTTAACTCCTAAGATTCCTTCGGCTGGTATAGCCATCTTTAAAAATGAATTATTCTCCGAGCCACTTCCTTTGGGAATCATTTCAATCTCAATCACGCCAGGCTTATCCATGAAATCAAGATGAATTGCTGGCATCTCAATGCCTGAGGAGGTGTGATTGTTCTTGCGTGTAATCGGATGCACTACCGATGAGCGAAGTGGATACTCTGTTGTGGCTCGCTCGCACCCCTTTCGAATCGCTTGCTTTAAGAGAACTCCATCGAATTGAACATCGCGACCAATCCAAACGTTATAGATCGGCAAACCGGTATCTTGACAGAGCAGGTTATCCTCTCGTTCAGCCACCGCAATATTCGTGACCATGGTTCCAAGTACCACTTGCGCACGAGCATCACGTTCTTTGCGTTTGAGATCGTTAATCCCCTCTTTAATATCGTCAGGTAGTAATTTCAGGGCCCTGATATAAAGCTCTTTGCATGCGTCTTCAACGTGTTGCAGGTTCAATTCCATAGATGATCGATGTTAGCGAGAAAGGATTAAAAATAAGGCCCCACAAAGCAAGGAGCTAATCAATGTAACCTGCACCCAGGCCTTACGCAAACCTTTCCAAATACCAAACTCGATGACCAATAAACGGGTGCCACCGATTAGGTGAAGGGCTAGCAGGGTCACTAAACCCCACTCCCCAAACTTGACCATGGGGTGATCAGTAAATTGCAGATAGCGGCCAAGCTCGGCTTCGCCATACAAAGAGCGTGAGAGCAGGAAAAAATGAAGGGGTAAAAAGCAGGCTAGTAAGAGACCCGAGACGCGATGCAAGTAATACGCAAAGTAAGACCAATGCGCCTTCGTTCGAAAATCAAGTCGACGCCCTATCTGGCTCATGGCGTACCCCACACCACGCCGATGACCGCGGCTGTTCCTAAGATCAGGATGAATGCCGCAAGTAACACAGGAAGTGCTCGAATCAGAAACCCACTTTGGATGTTCTCACGCAGAATATTCGCTAAACCAATCGGGGCATGAACAAAACAGGCTAGAACAAAGATCTCGTAGAAAAGTGCAAAGGCAAGATTGCCGCGTGTACGTGCCAAGATTTCCCCGGCGCTTAAACCATCTTGAATGGCGTAATAAATGATAATGAGATGGATTGCGACACACAGTGTGAGCACCATCGCACTGATGCGTTGGCAGTACCAAAGTTTGGCCTGGAGAATGGCGCTACTGGTCATTACAGCTTGCCCCACTTACTACCTCTCACTGCTGCTCGACCAACCATCTTCTTCAAACCAGCAATTCCTGCGGTTGGCTCAATCTGTTTGGGGCAGCGCTCTGAACAAGTCCCTTGCGTATGGCACGAATGACAGCCTGCATCACCAGCAACTGCTCGCAAGCGATCCAATTGCTGAGTATCGCGCTCATCGTTTACCAGGGTCCAAGCACGATTGAGAGCAGCTGGACCCAAATAACTATCGCGTGCTGAGACTACTTCACACGATGCATAACAAACGCCACACCCGATGCATTCAATACCCGCGTTGGCGAGTTGACGTTCCTCTGAATCTGGTTTGACCTGAGCAAAATCATCAAATCGGGTCTTGTCCCCTTTAAAGTAACCGACGGCCTTGCTCATTTTGTCAAAGAACTCGCGCATATCGGTTGCCAGATCTTTGATGATGGGTAAATTATCCAGGGGTGCAATCTCAAGGGTATTTTGATCGGCAATTTTGGCCACATGAGTCCGGCAGGTCCAACGGGCCTTACCGTTGACGGTCATCGCACAAGAGCCGCACATTCCAACACGGCAGGCAAAGCGATAGCTCAAGGTCGGATCAATTTTGCGCTGGATATAGGTCACTACGTCCAATACCGTTTGATTAGCGGCACGCGGCACGTCGTACTCGACGAACTCACCGGCATCGGTGCCCCGCCAGACTTTTACTTTGAGGATGCTTGCATTCATATCCACATTATAGGGATAGACAATAAAAAATAAATCGAATAGTATTTTAATTCAGATAAAGAAATACTTTACGATCAAGTTCATGTCCAGTATTCGGGTTCTCAAAAACTTCATTGCCATTACGCGTCACAGTAGCGTGGCTGCCGCCGCCCGTGAGATTGGCTTAACCCCTGCTGCAGCAGGACAGCAGCTAGCCCAGTTAGAGGCTGAATTGGGGGTGACATTATTTGATCGCAATAAGCGCTCACTGATTCTTAATAATCAGGGCCGCGCTCTAATCGAACCCATCCAAGACATCCTCTCCCGCTACGAATCCCTTGGAAGTCAGTTTCGAACTGGGCTATCGGGCTCACTCACCGTGGGCGCGCTTGTTTCAAGTTTGATGGGGCAATTTGGCAAAACACTGGATCATTTGAAAGATGAGTATCCTGGCCTTGAACTAAAAATTAGCACAGGCCTATCGAGCGACTTCTTGCAGCAGGTGATCGATGGTCTACTCGATGCGGCGATTGTGACGGAGTCTCCCTACGCGTTACCAAAAAGTATTCGCTGGACTTTGTTGTATGAGGAAGCGATGATTTTGATTTACCCCAAGGGCAAGGATCCATCAAATCTACCCTTCATTCGGTTTGAACCCAAAACCTGGACTGGGGAGCTAGTCGATCGGTTTATTCGAGTCAATGGTCTGGAGATCCGCAACAGCATGGTGGTTAACTCGGTTGAGGCCATTATTGAATTAGTTCGTCAAGGCTTTGGCTATGCCGTGGTGCCAAAACTGGCCAATGTCGAGTGGAACAAAGACAAACGCATCGTAATTGCCAATCCACCTCGTAAAACCATTTATCGTCGGGTAGGTCTACTAGAGCGCAAGAATCATGCTCGCACCAAAATTACCAAGGCCATCGAAGAGCAGTTTAGAACCGGAGCTAACTCCGCTCATTAATTAGTCGAGATAGCAGGCGAAGTGAACCACCCGATCGAGATACAAGGGATACTCGGTAATGCCATGATCGCTCCCCTCAATGACTTCATGGTTTGCATTGGGGTAAAAGTCGACCATCTCATGCCAATCAAGCAACTCGTCACCGGTTGCTGCAACTAACAAATAGCGCTCGGGATGCGTTATCTTTTCCACCTGTTGTTGACGCAACTGCTCGACATACTCTGCTCGCCAATCAAAAGGTTCATCGCTGTCATAGGCAGTGAGTTGCCCAACGTAGGGCGCTAACTCCCGAGCGGCTCGCACTGCTGGATTCAGTAACACAGCACGTGCATTGGGAAACTGCTCGGCCAAATGCGTTGCATAAAATCCGCCAAGCGATGAACCGATAAAGCTGATGCGTTTAGGTTTTACTGCTGCAATATTGGTCTTAACTATAGCAATTGCTTCGCCAGGCGATGGCGGTAGTTGGGGGCAATACCAGTGAATTGACTTGCCCTTCTCGACCAAGGATGCAATGGCATCCTTGGTTAACTGGGCTTTTGAGGAGTTCGGTGAGGACCGAAATCCATGTAAATAAACAATCAGCAGATCAGGATGATCGGGCATGGTGCCTTAGTTTGCTTTTTGTCCAATCTCAAAGTTCGCCAGGGTCTCAAGCGCTTTGACCATAGCCGAGTGATCCCATGCTTTACCACCGTGAGCCGCGCATGAATTAAATAACTCTTGGGCAGTCGCCGTATTGGGCAAAGAGACACCAAGTGCTTTAGCGCTACTAAGGGCTAAGTTCAAATCCTTTTGGTGCAACTCAATCCGAAAGCCTGGATTAAAAGTGCGATTGACCATGCGTTCACCATGCACCTCCAAAATCTTTGAACTCGCAAAGCCGCCCATCAATGCTTGACGAACCTTGGCAGGATCGGCGCCTGCTTTAGCAGCAAATAAGAGAGCCTCACCAACCGCCTCAATGTTAAGCGCCACAATAATTTGATTGGCTACTTTTGCAGTTTGTCCTGCGCCATTACCACCCACGAGGTTGATATTTTTACCCATTAGTTCAAAGAGCGGTTTGACTTGATTAAATACCGCTTCGTCTCCTCCAACCATAATCGAGAGCGTGGCGTTTTGTGCGCCAACCTGACCACCAGACACGGGAGCATCGACATAATTGCAACCGAGATCATTAAGCTTTTTAGCAAACTCTTTGGTCGCAATTGGTGAGATGGAACTCATGTCCACCACAATCTTGCCTTTGCTTATCCCGGAGGCAATGCCGTTCTCACCAAAGAGAACTTTTTCAACATCGGGAGTATCAGGAACCATTGTGAAGATGATGTCGGCATGCTGAGCAACCTCAGCGGGGGTCTTGCATGCAATACCTCCTGCCTTAATGAGTTCCTCGGGTACTTGGCTTCGCGTTGCTAAATAAATCGTATGGCCGCCCTTGATTAAATGACCAGCCATCGGAGAACCCATAATACCTAAGCCAACAAAACCCAATTTCTTTGCACTCATAGCAATCCCTTTGAAAAATAACGAACTGAATTAATTTTAGGAAACCGACTTCAACCAGCCTAAGCCAGCTTCAGTGGTGGTAGCTGGCTTATATTCGCAGCCGATCCAGCCTTGATAACCCAATTGATCAATGAACTTGAACAGATAGACATAGTTAATTTCACCAGTCCCAGGTTCGTTACGCCCTGGGTTATCCGCTAATTGCATATGCCCAATACGATTTAGGTATTTTTTGATGGAGTTTGCTAACTCGCCTTCCATGCGTTGCGCATGATAGATGTCGTATTGCAAGAAAGCGTTATCGGCCCCCACTTCATCGAGGATGGCAATACCTTGAGCAGTGGTTGATAGAAAGAAACCTGGAATATCAAAGGTATTAATCGGCTCAATCAATAACTTGAGGCCATGCTTTTTAAACTCACCTGCGGTGTACTTCAAATTACTCACAAAGGTACTATGCAATACTTTCGGGTCAACACCGGCAGGTACCTTACCGGCTAGGCAATTCAGCTGACCAACCCCAAGAGCGGTTGCGTATTCAATAGCCTTCGCTACCCCTGCACGATATTCATCAATGCGGTCTGGCAAGCAAGCAATACCCCGCTCACCACCATCCCAATCTCCAGCAGGAATGTTGTGTAACACCAATTTCAATTGGTTATGATCAAGCTTGGCTTTGATCTCACTCGCCGCATAGGCATAGGGATAGAGGAATTCGACTGCCTTAAAACCACAAGCCGCTGCTTTGTCAAAGCGCTCCATGAATGGGACTTCGTTAAACAACATCGATAAATTTGCAGCAAACTTTGGCATTCCAATTCCTCTGGTTGAGTTAAAAAAAGACTTATTCTAAAAGACCAGCTGTTACCAAGCCTTCGGTACCAGCGGGATGACGGCAATCAATATCTTCAAACTCGTTGATGTTATTGATCTCGGTGCCCATTGCGATATTGGTCACCTTCTCCAAAATGATCTCAACAACTACGGGTACGCGGTATTCTTTAGCCATCTTCTGCGCTTCAATCAAGGCCTCCTGAATCTTGCCTGGCTGCGTTACACGCAAGGTTTTGCAACCCAAGCCCTCAACTACTTTACCGTGATCAACGCCATAGCCTTTTAAGTTGTCATCGTGTACGTTGATATTGTCAAAGGCAAGCTGTACGCAGTAATCCATATCAAAGCCGCGCTGAGCTTGGCGGATGAGGCCAAGGTAGCTGTTGTTCACCAACACCATGACCAATGGGAGGTGGAACTGAGCACCGACCGCTAACTCCTCAATCAGGAACTGGAAGTCATAATCGCCAGCAAGACCTACCACTGTGCGGGTTGGATCAGCAGCCAACACACCCAGTGCAGCGGGTACTGTCCAACCTAAGGGGCCTGCTTGACCGCAGTTAATCCATTGACGGGCACCATAAACATGTAAGAACTGACCACCCGCAATTTGGGACAGACCAATCGTTGATACATAAACCGTATCGCGCTTGAATGCTTGGTTCATCTCTTGATATACGCGCTGGGGTTTAATCGGCACATTGTCAAAGTTTGTTTTGCGCAACATTAGGCGCTTACGTTCTTGGCAACGCGAGACCCAATCGCTGTAATTATTGAGTTTGCCTTTTGCTTTCCACTCTTTCGCTACCTCAACAAAGAGTTCGAGGGCTGCTTTCGCATCGGACACAATGCCGTAATCGGGATTGAATACGCGACCAATCTGTGTTGGCTCAATATCCACATGCACAAACTTACGGCCTTTGGTGTACACATCGATTGAGCCGGTATGACGATTTGCCCAACGGTTACCAATTCCTAGGACAAAGTCGCTAGCCAACATTGTGGCATTGCCATAACGATGGGAAGTTTGCAAGCCAACCATACCAGCCATCAAGGGATGGTCATCCGGAATCGAGCCCCAACCCATCAAGGTAGGAATCACTGGAACGCCAGTGATTTCAGCGAACTCCACCAAAAGATTTGCTGCATCCGCATTAATGATTCCGCCGCCAGCCACAATCAATGGCTTCTCGGCCGACATCAACATCTCCATTGCCTTCTCAATTTGTTTCTTATTAGCAAATGGTTTGTAAACGGGCAATGGCTCATAGGTATCGATATCAAACTCGATCTCGGCTAACTGCACATCGATTGGCAAGTCAATAAGCACTGGGCCAGGACGTCCGGAGCGCATCACATGAAACGCTTGCTGAAATACGCGTGGCACCAAGCCGGGTTCACGCACAGTCACTGCCATTTTGGTCACTGGCTTCGCAATGCTCTCGATGTCAACCGCTTGGAAGTCTTCTTTATAGAGACGGGCACGTGGCGCTTGACCAGTAATACAGAGGATTGGAATCGAATCAGCGCTTGCTGAATACAAGCCAGTAATCATGTCAGTACCAGCGGGGCCAGACGTACCGATGCAAACACCGATATTGCCAGCCTTAGCACGGGTATAGCCTTCAGCCATGTGCGAGGCGCCCTCAACGTGGCGGGCCAAAATATGGGTAATTGATTGACGCTCACGCAATTGTGCGTAGAGCGGATTAATTGCGGCGCCAGGCACACCAAATGCCGTGGTGATACCCTCTTTTTCCATTACCAAAACAGCTGCCATTGCGGCTTTCATGAGTGCCATTGTTGCCTCCTTTTGAATAAGATGGATGAATCATCCTTAAATTGAGGTATTCTGAGAAGTGTGATACCTTAATATCATCTATTCTATTTTGGAATATATACGTTTTATACTATTTAAATCAATGACTTATGGATCGAATTCAAGGCATCTCCTTATTCATACGGGTAGTTGAAACTGGCTCTTTCAGTAAGGCTGCAAGCAGTTTGGGTATTACCCAACCGACGGCCACGAAACACGTCGCTGCCCTGGAAAAGCGCTTGGGGTCTCTGTTACTTCACCGCAGTACCCGTGGGGTAACCCCCACTGAAATTGGGAAGATCTATTACGAGAAGTGCAAAACGATTATTCATGAGGTTGAGGACGCTGAGAACCTGGCGGGTCTCTTGCAATCTGAGGTGCAGGGCAAACTCAATATTAGTAGCTCGGTAGCCTTTGGTCGACGCGTTTTAACCCCACTGGTCCTGCGGTTCATGCAAGAGCATCCTCAGTTGCAGGTGAGCCTCAATTTAGATGACCGCTACATTAATTTGGTCGAGGAAGGTGTTGACCTCGCCATTCGGATGGGGCGATTATCCGATTCCAGTTTGGGTGCGCGCTTTTTAGGACTCAATCCCTGGGTCCTTGTTGCTACCCCTGAGTACCTCATGCAAGCTGGTACACCCTCGATTCCAAGCGATTTGAGTCGTCACACCGCACTGATTTACAGCTCGGTTCAAGGAGACCATCGCTGGCAATTTACAGGTCGCGACGGCTCGAACAAGTCCATTCAGGTGCAAGGCCCCCTCTACTCCAATAATCTTTCAGCACTTCTATCAGCCACCAGACAACATCTCGGTATTGCTGCCCTACCTTGGTATGTGGCCCATACCTCGGTCCAAAGTCGTCACCTCAAACCCCTCCTCGAGGATTGGACTATGCCTGCTCAAGAGATTCATGCGGTCTATAGCTCACCACGACTTCTGACCAGCAAGGTCAGTAAATTAATCGATTGGCTGGCAGGTCAATTTAAGGGAAACTGGTGGGCCAGGGAAATCGGGTCATAATCACTTGGTATTCATCAACCATTAATCAAAATCATGAATTTATTAACACGCACCACGAAAAATTTTGCAATCCTCGTTATAAGTATTGGGTTTTCTTGCACAACCCTTGCCCAAACTAAGCCAGCAGTGGTTGATCCCAACAAGGCGCCCATTGCAGCAGCTGGTATTGATGAGGTCTATCAGTTAGTGGATGCAGTGGTTACTAAGGTGGATAGCAAAACCCGCACCGTGACCTTAAAAGATAAGGACGGTACGGTCACTAATTTTGTAGCCGGCCCGGAGATTAAAAACTTTCCTCAAATTAAGGTTGGTGATCGCCTCACCGTCACCCATGAACTAGCGGTTGTGATTGAGTTGCTCAAAGTGAACAACCAAGGCATTCGTAGCGAGGTGCAAACCACCAGTCAAACTTCTGCTCCACTTGGTAGTAAGCCTGCCTCTGTAATTTCGAACACCACGACCATTATTGCCACCGTGATTGGCATTGATCGCCAGAAACTGACGATTTCAGTGAAGGGTCCTAAAGGTAAGCCAGACATCTACCGCATCAAGAATGCCGCCTTACTCAAAGACATTGCGGTGAACGATGAGGTCAAGATTGTTCTATACGATGCAATGGCGGCTTCATTTACCGCTCCCGCTCCGGCTGCTGCCCAGAAAAAATAAAAGGATTCATTAAGGAGTCATCATGGCAGAACGGCTTGGCGCGCATTCATTGGTGGATGCCTTTAAAGCACAGGGTGTAAATTCAATTTTTACGCTTTCGGGTAATCACATCATGCCAATTTTTGATGCGGTGATTGATGAACCCATTAAATTAATTCATACGCGTCATGAGGCAGCAACGGTTCACATGGCCGATGCGTATGCTCGCTTGAGTGGCAAAGTAGGCATCGCGATGGTGACCGGTGGTCCAGGTCATGCCAATGCAGTGTCGGCGCTGTACACCGCCGCCATGGCCGAATCCCCAGTCGTGCTCTTATCGGGTCATGCTCCTTTGAATCAATTGGGCAAAGGCGCATTCCAAGAAATGTCCCAAGCGGATATTGCAGCGCCTTTATGCAAAGCGTCATGGACCTGTAGAGGACCGCAGTATCTCGCTGCAGATTTTCAGTTAGCGTGTGCGATTGCCCAATCCGGACGACCAGGACCCGTTCATCTCAGTTTGCCTGCCGATGCTCTTGAGAACCCTTTACCAAATGCCTCTACAACACCAAGTCCCAGCGCACCCAAACTCACACTAAACGCCCCCCTCACTTCTGAGAAAGCGCAGTCGATCGTTACGCAACTGCGTGCTGCTCAAAAGCCAGTTGTGATCGTCGGTCCGCGCGGTTGCTATCGGTACGCGAAGCAACTCCATGCATTGAGTAAAGCGCTTGGCGTCCCAGTCATCGCAACGGAGAGTCCTCGCGGCGTGGGCGATCCGAGCTTGGGTGCGTTTGCCGAGGTTCTTGCGCAAAGCGATTGTGTCTTACTGCTTGAGAAACGCTTGGACTTCACACTCAAATTTGGGAACGCACCAACGTTTAAGGCCGATGCACGCTTTATGCAAATTGATTCCGAGGCTAATGAACTCAAACGATCTCAGAATGCGCTCGGTTCACGCTTAGAGATGGCACTGCAAGCGGATTTATCGTCTTCGATGGATGCCCTACTGCATGCGGCGCAGAGTGTGCCTACCAAAACGCAGGATGCCAGTTGGCTACCATGGGTGAATGAATCAATTGCCTATCGTCCCACTACTTGGTCGACCGCCACATCCAAGACGCCCAATCATGCGCATCCGGGCAGAGCAATGCTTGCCTTACAAGCCATTCTCGACTCCCATCCAGATTCAGTATTGGTGATTGATGGTGGTGAAATTGGTCAATGGGCTCAAGCCTGTCTGCATGCCCCAAATCGTGTGATTAATGGTGTTGCTGGTTCGATTGGTGCCGCACTTCCTTTTGCCACTGCGGCAGCGTTCACCAAGCCTGGGGTTCCGGTCGTTGCGGTCATGGGGGATGGCACCTTTGGCTTTCATTCATCCGAACTCGATACTGCCGTTCGTTATCAACTGCCATTCATTGGTGTGGTGGGAAATGATGCCTGCTGGAATGCCGAGTATCAGATTCAGATACGGGAATATGGTCAAGAACGGGCCAAGGGATGTGAGCTTTTACCATCCCGCTATGATCAGGTTGCACTCGCCTTTGGTGGTGCCGGTGAACTAGTCACCGATGCGCTTGATGTCTTACCCGCTGCGCAGCGCTTACAAGCCAAAGGCTTACCGGCGATCTTGAACATTTTGATCGAGGGCCTACCTGCCCCGAATCTCAAGCGCAGCTAGTTCAGGTCATCCACTCTTCCTTATCAGGCGTTTATCCACTATGCACCTGATCTATCAACCAAGGTTTATTCAAACCGTGATTAGTGTTTTGGTGGCATGCTGCCTCTTGGTGGCATGTGCCAATACCAGTCGTCCTGGGGTCGTTGGAGTCGAGCGCTCTCAGTTCATGATGATCTCCGCAGCGCAAATTGATCGGATGTCCGCCATTAGTTATGAGCAACAGGCCAAGGCGGCGCAGAAGAAAAAGATACTCATTACCAGTGGCCCTGAATATGAGCGCCTTAAGACCATTGCCAATCGCTTGATTCCGCAGACGGCGGTATTTCGGGACGATACGCGTAATTGGAACTGGGGTCTGCAGTTAATTGATTCCCCCATTGTGAACGCCACCTGTGCACCCGGTGGTCGCATTACCTTTTATAGCGGGATTATTAATAAACTCAACTTAACCGATGATGAGATTGCTGCCATCATGGGTCATGAGATTGCTCATGCGGTTCGGGAGCATGGGCGTGAGCAGGTCTCGCAAGCACTTGCTCAAAACATCATTAGTAATGTTGCGCTTGCCGCAGCAGGCGCAGGTTCGGCTCAATCGATTGATGCGGCCAATCAAATCATGCAGTACGTGTTGGTATTGCCAAACTCGCGGCAGAATGAACGTGAAGCCGATGCGATTGGCTTAGAGCTAGCGGCGCGTGGCGGCTATGATCCGCGGGCTGCCATTACATTGTGGCAAAAGATGAGTAAAGAGAGTCAGGGCAAGAACCCCCCTGAGTTTTTATCGACCCATCCTTCCAATGAGAATCGCATTAAGGAGCTTTCTGCATTAATACCCAAAGTGATGCCCTTGTACGAGGCAGCGAAGCGGAACAGCGCAACCAAATAAAAACGGCCCCTAATGATGGGGCCGTGATTTTTAAGACCTTTTGTTTATTTCTTTAGGTTCAGTTGTGTTCCTAATTTGCTATAGAGCTCAAATTGCTCCCGGGCAAATTTCTCAGTATCTTGGGGTGAACGAATCGCTGGGATTGCACCAACGGTATCGTTACCGCGCAACCAAGCTGGGTCTTTCGCGACTTCCTTCAAAACAGCTTGCCATTTGTTCACTACCTCAGCAGGCATCCCTGGGGGTCCATATAAACCACTCCATCCCATGACTTGCTCGAGGTTACTGATACCCATTTCTTTAGCGGTAGGCACATCAGGGAAGTCTTTGAGGCGGTTAGGGGTTGATGTAACTAACGCACGCATTGCACCGCCCTTAATTTGGCCAACCATGGTGGTTAGATTGTTGCAAATAAATTGCACTTGACCACCTAATAACGCAGTTGTTGCTTCACCGCCTCCTTTGTAGGGGATCATCATGGCTGCAGTTGATGGCAATCCAAGTTGACTGAGCATCACTTCTACCGCTAAATGCTGCGTGGTACCAGGACCGGCAGATGCGTAGTTGAGCTTACCGGGGTTAGCACGGATCGCATCAATCAAATCTTTCATGTTCTTGTAGGGTGCGTCATTTTTAACCACACACACCACCGGATTGAAATCCAACAACGAGATCATCGTGAAATCATTCCATTTGTAGGGCGTATTACTATCCAGTGCTGGAGTAATGGCTTGCGATCCACCGCGCGATACCAATAAGGTATAGCCATCTGGTGGTGAGGTGCGTACTTTTTGTGAACCAATGGTTCCCGATGCGCCCACTACGTTTTGAACAACAACCGGTTGACCAATCATCTTGCTCGCTACCGCAGCGAGATTGCGGCCCGAGAAATCGCTGTCACCCCCAGCAGCATAGGGAGCAATCAAGGTAATGGTTTTGTTGGGGTAGTTTTGCGCAAGCGCAGGACTTATGCCAAACGCACTGGCCACCAGCCCCACAAGAATTGATTTGCCGATCAGGCGTTTACTAGACTTCAGCATCTTAGATCTCCTCCACAATGGGATGTATTTATAAGTACAGCAACCCATACTACAAGTCGATTTTTGGGAAACCAATCAGGGTAATAACTAGGTATAACGCCTTTAGGGTTTTAGGTGCTCAGCTCTACGGAGAGTTTGGTACCCGGCACGATAATGCCACCCCGGTCGCCAGGCGTGACATTGCCCCAGCGGGAGGCAAAGTAATCGGGTAATGGGCGGCCCGATGGCGGGGCAATCCAGAGTCTTAGCAAATGACGGTGACGCTCAGGCTCAGGCCAGTTCTCAAAGTCATTTCTGGAGTGCAGAATTTGATGGTTGTGCAAGAGCTGAATATCGCCCGGCTCAAACGCCATTTGCAATGGGAAACCGGGTTCTTGCAAGATTGCATCGATCAAATCCATCACCTCCACTTGCTCTTTAGTTAAGCGCGGAGCATTCGGAAAGCGGCGTTGCGCTTCCTCAATATAGTGGCGCAGATAAACGCACGATAGTTCACCGTGATACCAGTTAAAGATCGGGATCTCAAACCATGGGTCACGGCCTTCAGGCACCTCGCCACGACGATCGGTGGGATATGGGGTAAACATCGCTGGGATTAAATCGGGGCGGCGCTTCACGAGTTCGTTGTAGACTGCCATTGAACTTGCAATGAAGGACTCTCCGCCCTGCTTCGCTTTCTGGAGACATAAGAGACCCACAATATCAGCAGAGTCAGTGTGGTAATCCAGCTTCTTGTTGGTTTGGTAAAAACGTGCGCCCGCTTCAACCTTGGCACCTTGATCGCGCACATGACCCAAAAGATGGCCCTTACCGTTGGAGCTACGCAAACTACCCATATGGCGACCAATCCCCATGTAAATAGTGGCAGCCTTCTCTATCGACCAGTTTGCGATCGGCAAACCTCGAAGCATCACAAAACCACGACCATGCAAGAGCTCTTGCAATTGCCCCCCAATCAATGAACTTAGGTTTTGAAGGGGAAAACTCTCAGGCGTAATGTTCTCAAGCGCAAGTCCAGTGCTAGCAAAGTGCTCTGCTGCACGCTCGAGTTCGGCGACTTGTGCGGAGGTCCACTGCACAATCCAATCGGATTTCTGAGCAAGGTCAGATCCTCGCCATGCGCAAGGTCCATCAATCGCTTTGGGGATGCTGCCCACTGCATTAATTGCTTGATTGGTTCTCATCACGACCCCCACTTCAAATGGTTACTGTATTAATGGATTGAAATTAGTCTATTACAAAAATAGCCTAAATTTAAGCAAAAATGGGGTTTATCAGATCAATTAGTTTGGATATGAATAGGCTTTATATCCAAATTGCATAGATGAGTCTAAATGACTGCGGGGTAATACTAACTTACGACTTGGATTCGTCTTGCTTCGTTTTGCTCAAAATTGACTGCAATAAAGGGGCTGGTTTTGCGTTTGGCCTACCCTTTGCCTGTTTATCTAACAAGTCAGCTTTGCTTGCGTTTTTCATCCGCAAAGCAATTTGCAAACCTTGGCGTTTTGCTAAATCGGTTTTCTTCAGCGTCATGATAAAAAACCCGCCTAGCTCACACCAGACGGGTCTTTAATACGATACAAATTATTTCTTAGGAGCAGTTACTTCAATCGCAATGATCTCAGTAACCGTTGCTTCCACTTGGGTGCCAACTTTTACGCCTTTGAGTACTTTCGGATCCTTCACTTTGAGATCCAATGTACGGGTTGCACCACGCAGAGTAATCGTGCCTTTCTTCTCATCCACAGCGGTCACGTCAGCAACCACGGTAACTTGACGCTCAATCGCGGCAGCGGGTTTATCACCCAACTTTGCACGCGCTGCTTTTTCAGTTTCAATACGCTCACGGATTTCAACTTTGCTTGGCTTTTTAATATCTGCTACCAAGATCTCAACATGCGTGAGGGTCACGATATCACCGACTTTAATTTGATTAAAGTTTTTGACCTCATCGCCTAAGACGGTTTTGAACTCATTGCCATTGGGGCCAACAATAACGACTTGACGGGTTTTTGGATCAACGGATTTGAATTTACCTTGGAACTGAACACCTTCAGCTACTTTTAAGACGCCTGGAGCAGTTTCAACAGCAACCACAGCTTGTGGTTTATTTTGGGCGATGGCAACCGATGTGCCCATCATTAGTACTGCTGCGCTTACAAGTGCAATTTTCTTCATGAAATTCCTCTATGGTTAATGAACAAAAATACCTCAAACGAGAATATTGCTGTAATGATAGTGGGTTTCATGACCATTTAATGAAAAAACCACCCGAAGGTGGCTTTTAGAAATTGGCGGAGCGGACGGGACTCGAACCCGCGACCCTCGGCGTGACAGGCCGATATTCTAACCAACTGAACTACCGCTCCAGATACTGCATCATGCGCGTCACTGCATGACTGGCGTCCCCAGGGGGATTCGAACCCCCGTACTCACCGTGAAAGGGTGATGTCCTAGGCCTCTAGACGATGGGGACCTTGGACTACTTGTTTTGTTGGTGGAGATAAGCGGGATCGAACCGCTGACCTCTTGCATGCCATGCAAGCGCTCTCCCAGCTGAGCTATACCCCCTTATATTGATGCACTTTCAAAACAATCCAAGATTTTAGCCTATTTTTGTCAGACGCTCGATGACTTCGTCTTTGCCCATCACTGCAATCACTGCATCGAGTGCTGGTGTTTGGGTGGTGGCAAATAATGCATACCGGATTGGCATTGCCAAGGCTGGCATCTTGAGTTGAAACTGGGCTAGCGTGGCTTTTAATTGACTAGCAACCTCTTCTTTGCTTTTGGGATTTGATGCTATTAGTCGCTCTCTAAAATCTGCGATAGCTGGAATCACGGCGGTCGGGATATTTTGTGCAATTTGCTCGCTATTTAGATTGGGTCGACCCTGATAAAAAAGCTTAGCTCCCTCCACTATCTCTAATAGGGTATTTGCTCGATCCTTAAGTAAGTGAACTACGGACTCAAAATCAGGACCCTGCGAGAGATCAATCCCCTGCTGATGAATAAACGGCATACATAACTGCACAAGGCGCTTTGCATCACCTTGCTGGATATAGTGATGATTGAGCCAGAGTAATTTTTCAGGGTTATGTTGTGCGGGTGAGCGCCCCAAGTGCTCCAGATCAAACCATTTCACAAACTGCTCTTGGGTAAAAATTTCAGCGTCGCCATGTGACCAACCCAATCGAGCAAGGTAATTTAGAACGGCCTCAGGCAAATAGCCCATTTTTTGATAGTCGCGCACACTCAGAGCACCATTACGCTTGCTCATCTTCTCGCCACTTTCATCCAAGACTGTTGGTAAGTGCGCGTAGACCGGTGGCGTCCCACCGAGGGCTTTCATGATGTTGATTTGCCGAGGGGTGTTGTTCACGTGATCATCACCCCGAATCACATGGGTAATCTGCATGTCGAGATCATCAACCACCACACAAAAGTTATAGGTGGGGGTGCCATCAGGACGAGCGATGATGAGATCATCGAGCTCATCGTTACTGATTTCAATTAATCCTTTGACCGCATCCTTCCAAATGACGGAGCCGCCAATCGGGTTTTTAAAACGAATCACTGGTAAACCATCTTTTGGGGGCTCTGGCAATGTCTTGCCTGGCTCAGGACGCCAGAAGCCGTTATAGCGTGGCTTCTCTTTATTAGCCATTTGCTGATCACGTAAACGATTGAGTTCGTCTTCGCTCATATAACAGTAATATGCCGAGCCATCAGCAAGCATCTGCTTGAGAACTTCACGATAGCGATCCATGCGTTGCATTTGATAGATTGGCCCTTCATCCGGATCCAAGCCAAGCCAATGCATTCCTTCTAAAATGACCTCAACGGCCTCGAGTGAGGAGCGCTCTTGATCGGTATCTTCAATCCGCAAGATAAAGTCCCCACCTTTACTTCTGGCAAAGGCCCATGGATATAACGCACTTCGCAGGTTACCTAAATGAATAAAGCCGGTTGGGCTTGGGGCAAAACGGGTTCGAATACGCATGGGCAGTATTATCTCAGGTCAGAACTGCTCGGGATATTTTTAGGATGAATCAGCTTTTGGTCTTTGTATGCGATGGAGCCCCCGTTCGGGGTGAATTTGTTTCGATTGGAAGTGCCTGGCAGAACATAGTGGCCTTACGCAAGGATCCACCGGCAGTGCAAAAGGTAATGGGTGAGTTTGTTGCAGCCGCCACCCTCCTGACTGCTAGCATTAAGCTTGATGGCACCCTCATGATTCAGGCACAGAGTAAGGGGCCGATTCAACTTTTGGTGGTTGAATGCACCTCTCAACTTGAAATTCGGGCAAGCGTTTCTCTCAATCCTGATTTTGGTGAAATTCCTGACAATGCCACGCTTGCCGAGTTACTCGATGCGGAGGGCTCTGGGCGTTTAGCCATCACCCTCGATCCGATCGATCGCAAACCTTCCCAAACGCCGTATCAAGGTATTGTGGCATTAAAACGGCCATCCTCCACCCACCCCGGTCTTGATGAACCGATTGAAACGGTGAGTGAGGCCATCATGCAATACATGCAACACTCGGAACAAATTGATACGCGCATCTGGCTTACCTCCAGCTCACAATCCTTAGGCGGATTTTTATTACAACGCATGCCCGATGCCGGTGGCGCCTCGCAATACGATCCCAAGATGATGGCCGAGGGCTGGGAACGAATTCAGATGCTTGGAAGCACCATTACCAATGAAGAACTCCTCGAGGTTTCACCAGAGACCTTATTGCGTCGCTTGTTTTTAGAAGAATCCGAACGGTTTGGTGTGCGCAGCTTTCCAATACGCCTCATTCGCTTTGCCTGCCGCTGCTCGCGTGAGCGGGTTGCGGATGTGATTCGGATGCTTGGTCAAGAAGAGGTCGATAGCATTTTGGCCGAACTCGGTGCCGTTGAGACCCGCTGCGACTTCTGTGGCATGCAATACCGTTTTGATGCGGTTGACTGCAAACAAGCATTGACTAGTGCAACGCTTAGCGATGCCGTACGACCGGCTTCCAAGGGGCATTAATTATTGCTTTGGAGCAGTTGGTGCCGGGGCAAGATTGGGGTTCTGAGGAACGCCGTCCTTAGGAACAATCTGCACAAAATACTCACCTTCTTTAATCATCCCGTGCTCGGATCGAGCCCGCTCTTCAATGGCGCGCGTGCCCTCTTTTAAATCCTTCACGTCACCGGCGAGTTTATTGTTCCGAATTTCTAAGGCTTTATTTTTTTGGATCTGGGCTTCAAGCTGACGCTCTAACTCGTAGGCCTTTAACCATCCACCCTGACCAAACCACAGCGGGTACTGAATCACGATCAGCAATCCCAGCATCGAGTAGATAATCAGGCGCATCGCGCAAGCCGGTTTACTTTAGATTGTGCAAGTTGTAGAACGCTGCTTTACCAGGATAGCTCGCTACATCACCCAAATCCTCCTCGATGCGCAAGAGCTGATTGTATTTAGCAATTCGGTCAGAGCGCGAGAGTGAACCGGTTTTGATTTGGCCGGCATTGGTGCCCACTGCAATATCGGCAATCGTGCTGTCTTCGGTTTCACCAGAGCGATGGGAGATGACGGCGGTGTAATTGGCGCGTTTAGCCATCTCAATCGCTGCAAAGGTCTCGGTGAGCGTACCGATTTGATTAATTTTGATCAGAATCGAGTTAGCAATGCCTTTGTCAATGCCCTCTTTGAGGATGCGAGTGTTGGTGACAAAGAGATCGTCGCCAACGAGTTGAATTGTTTGACCCAATTTTTGGGTGAGGGTTGCCCAACCATCCCAATCACTCTCATGCATTCCATCTTCAATCGACACAATCGGAAACTGATTAGCCAGATTGCCAAGGTAATCGGCAAACTCGGTAGAACTGAGTTGCAAGCCTTCACCCGATAAATGGTATTTACCATCGTTATAGAACTCGCTTGCCGCGCAATCTAAGGCCAGCAACACATTGTCACCGGGGTGATAGCCCGCTTTCTCAATCGCACACAGAATGGTTTCTAAGCACTCTTGGTTACTCTTGAAGTTGGGGGCAAAGCCGCCTTCATCACCCACCGAGGTTGGCATATTTTTATCGTGCAATATTTTCTTGAGCGCATGAAAGACCTCGGCACCACAGCGCAGTGCTTCCCGAAAGCTGTCCACACCCACTGGCATGATCATGAACTCCTGAATATCTAAGCTATTGTTCGCATGAGCGCCACCATTGACGATGTTCATCATCGGCACTGGCAATTGCATAGCACCTGAGCCGCCAAAATAGCGATAGAGGGGTAAGCCTGCCTCTTCTGCTGCAGCACGAGCCACGGCCATTGATACCGCCAACGTCGCATTGGCTCCAAGTCCCGCTTTATTGTGGGTACCGTCAAGGTCGTTTAGGGTGCGATCCAAAAAGGCCTGCTCACTGGCATCCAAACCCAATACGGTTTCTGCGATTTTGGTATTGATGTTCTCAACCGCTTTTAGTACGCCTTTGCCAAGATAACGAGAGGCATCACCGTCGCGTAACTCAATCGCCTCACGAGAACCGGTCGATGCACCCGATGGAACGGCAGCTCGTGCCATCACACCGGACTCAAGTAGAACATCGCACTCAACGGTGGGATTGCCACGCGAGTCCAAGATCTCTCGACCAATAATGTCAACAATTGCGCTCATGATTTCTCCTAGGTATCTGTTCGGTGATGAAGATCAACGATTTGTTAAGAACGATCAACAAATCGGTCTTCTAAAAACATATTGGCTTGCTTCACAACACGATCCAATTGTTGGAGTGTTGCTAATAAATCTTTTAAGTGATTAAGCGGTACTGCATTCGGACCATCCGATAGTGCCTTAGCAGGATCCGGGTGGGTCTCCATAAAGAGACCGCTGATACCAACTGCTACCGCTGCACGCGCAAGAACCGGGACAAACTCGCGTTGGCCACCACTACTGCTACCTTGACCACCAGGCAATTGCACCGAGTGCGTTGCATCAAATACAACGGGGGCCTTAGTCGAGCGCATGATGGCAAGGCTGCGCATATCCGATACTAAATTGTTGTAACCAAAACTGGCGCCGCGTTCACACACCATAAACTGATCGGGTAGGTTTTTCTCACGCGCTGCCGCACGGGCTTTATCGACCACATTACCCATCTCATGAGGGGATAAAAATTGCCCCTTCTTAATATTGACTGGTTTACCACTTTGAGCAACGGCGGCAATGAAGTCCGTCTGGCGACACAGAAACGCTGGGGTTTGCAACACATCAACCACGGACGCCACTGCGCTCACATCACTGATCTCATGCACATCGGTGAGAACAGGAACGTTTATTTGCTTCTTGACCTTCTCTAAGATCGCCAAGCCCTTTTCCATTCCAAGTCCCCGAAACGAACTTCCTGAAGAACGGTTGGCTTTATCAAAAGACGATTTATAAATAAAGGGGATATGCAGTTCCTTGCAAATCGCTTTAATTTGTCCTGCGGTATCGATCGAAAACTGTTCCGACTCTATGACGCAGGGACCTGCGATCAAGAAGAATGGTTTGTTTAAACCAATCTCGAAGCCACACAAATGATTAAACATAAGAATCCAATTACGCAGCAACTGCTGTTTTAGCAGTCTGACGCGCGAGCGCTGCGCGGATGTAGGCTAAGAACAAGGGATGCCCTGCTCTTGGCGTTGAGGTGAACTCCGGGTGAAACTGCACTCCAAAGAACCATGGGTGCATTGATTTGGGTAACTCCATCATCTCTGGCAAATCTTCATTCGGAGTCCGTGCAGAAATGACCATACCGGCTTTCTCAAGCTTTGGTGCGTAGATGTTGTTCACCTCGTAACGATGGCGGTGACGCTCATTCACTTCAGATCCATAGATGCTGTGCGCGAGTGTGTGGAGTTTCACTGGGCATTTTTGTGAACCCAAGCGCATCGTGCCACCCATGTCAGAGTCAGCTGCTCGTTTTTCAATCCTGCCCTCGCGATCAAGCCACTCGGTAATGAGAGCCACAACGGGATTGGGCGTATCGGGGTCAAACTCAGTGCTATTGGCTGCGTCAATCTTCGCAACATGCCGTGCGAACTCAATCACAGCAAGCTGCATGCCTAAGCAGATCCCCAAATACGGTACGCTGTTTTCACGCGCATACTGAATGGCTTTGATCTTTCCTTCGGTGCCGCGTTTACCAAATCCACCGGGTACCAAAATGGCATCGAGATCGTAGAGGCACTCTAAATTACCTTGCTCCAAGCGCTCGGAATCAATGTATCGAATATTAATTTTGGTATGGTTATGAATTCCAGCGTGGCGCAGGGCTTCAATCAATGATTTATAGGATTCGGTGAGGTCCACATACTTACCCACCATACCAATCGTGACCTCATACTGAGGATGCTCAAGCTCGTACACCAACGAGTTCCACATCGCTAGATCAGCAGGCTTTGCATGAATATTAAGTTCCTGACAGATGAGCTCATCCATGCCTTGCTCGTGCAACATCTTCGGAATCTTATAAATCGTATCGACATCCCACACCGAGATGACTGCTTCTTCGCGGACATTGGAGAACAAAGAAATCTTAGCGCGCTCATCATCCGGAATCTCACGATCGGCGCGGCACAATAAGACCGTTGGCAAAATACCAATCTCGCGAAGCTTTTGCACCGAGTGCTGCGTTGGTTTGGTCTTCAACTCCCCCGCACTCTGAATCCAAGGTACAAGGGTCAGATGCACAAATGCACAATCGCCTTTGGGAAGTCTCAAGCTCATTTGACGTGCCGCTTCTAAGAACGGCAAGGACTCAATGTCACCGACGGTACCGCCAATCTCGCAAATCGCAATATCGGCCTGGCCATCATGACTCGCTTTGGCACCCTTTTCCACAAAGGCCTGTATCTCATTGGTTATGTGTGGAATCACTTGAACGGTCTTGCCAAGATACTCACCGCGGCGTTCTTTGCGGATTACCGACTCATAAATTTGGCCCGTGGTGAAGTTATTGCTCTTGCGCATCTTCGCGCTCACAAAGCGCTCGTAATGCCCCAAATCGAGATCGGTCTCAGCCCCGTCTTCGGTTACAAAGACCTCACCATGCTGGAACGGACTCATGGTTCCAGGATCAACGTTGATGTAAGGGTCTAATTTTAGGAGGGTGACTTTCAGGCCGCGTGATTCAAGAATCGCGGCAAGCGAGGCGGCTGCAATTCCTTTTCCCAGAGAAGAAACTACACCACCAGTGACAAAAACGTATTTGGTCATCGCTTAACGTCTATTGGTAATACGCAATTATAACGATAGCTTGGGCGGATTGAAAAAAAAGGAGGATTCGGACTTGCCCTAAGTAAAATTAGGAATGCGTTTATTCTTCGCCATTCTCATTACCCTTCTCTCCCTCTTTTACTTCTTACCGGCAGCCATTGCGTTTTACCGTAAGCGCGCTAATACGGGGGCTATTTTTGCCTTGAACCTCTTTTTGGGGTGGTCCTTAATTGGCTGGGTGATTGCCCTGGTTTGGGCCTTAAAGGACGAACAAATCCTCTAAGGATCAAGCGGATTAGGGGTATTTTCTCTAGATCCCCTGTCAGTAAAGTTTTACAATATAGCCTGTTCTTTTGGCCCACTTCTGATCAGGAATCTTATGTTAGACGCATACCAATCCCACGTAGCTGAACGTGCCGCGCAAGGCATCCCCGCCCTCCCATTAACCAAGGATCAAACCGCTGAGTTAGTCAAAATGCTTCAGAACCCTCCTCAAGGTTTAGAGGCCCAACTCCTTGATTTAATTAGCTATCGCGTACCCGCTGGAGTGGATGAGGCGGCCAAGGTTAAGGCCGAGTTTTTGGATGCGGTTGCCAAAGGGAAGCTGCAATCTCCTGTCATTTCACGGATTAAGGCGACTGAACTCTTGGGCACCATGCTTGGGGGTTACAACATCAAACCATTAGTTGAATTACTAGAGGATAAGGAGTGTGGCGCTGCCGCGACCGAAGCCCTCAAGAAAACCTTACTCATGTTTGATTACTTTAATGATGTCAATGAGTTAGCCGAAAAAGGTAATGCCAATGCTAAGGCTGTGATTCAGAGTTGGGCTAATGCCGAGTGGTTTACCAGCCGGCCTGCAGTACCAAAATCCATGACCCTCACGGTCTTTAAGGTCACCGGTGAAACCAATACTGATGATCTCTCCCCAGCCCCCGATGCGTGGAGCCGTCCCGATATTCCGTTGCATGCGACGGTGATGCTCAAAAATCAACGCCCCGGCATCGAACCCGATGAGGCTGGAGTGCGTGGCCCCATGAAACAAATTGAGGCGCTTAAGCAAAAAGGCCATCAAATTGCCTATGTGGGCGATGTCGTTGGCACTGGGTCGTCTCGTAAATCAGCCACCAACTCCGTTCTCTGGTGGACCGGTCAAGACATTCCATTTGTACCCAATAAGCGCTATGGTGGTGTTTGCTTGGGCAGCAAAATTGCACCGATCTTTTTTAACACCATGGAAGATGCGGGCGCCCTCCCCATTGAGCTTGATGTCAACCAAATGAATATGGGTGATGTGATTGAACTGCGCCCCTATGAAGGCAAGGTTTACAAAGATGGCAAGGTGATTGCGGGGTTCACATTGAAGTCGCCAGTGATCCTCGATGAGGTTCGCGCCGGCGGTCGGATTCCACTCATTATTGGTCGTGGTTTAACGGCTAAGGCACGCGCCTCACTTGGCTTACCCGCATCGACAGAGTTCCAAGTACCAATTAGCCCACCTGATAATAAGAAGGGCTTTAGCTTGGCCCAAAAGATGGTGGGTCGTGCATGTGGCCTACCCGAAGGCCAAGGCGTTCGTCCAGGAACCTATTGCGAGCCTCACATGACCACCGTGGGTTCGCAAGACACCACGGGTCCAATGACCCGCGATGAACTAAAAGACCTTGCTTGCTTGGGATTCTCCGCAGACTTAGTGATGCAATCGTTTTGCCACACCTCGGCCTATCCAAAGCCGGTGGACATTCGTACCCATCATGAACTGCCATCGTTTATGACCAATCGCGGTGGCGTATCACTGCGCCCAGGTGATGGTGTGATTCATAGTTGGTTAAATCGCTTGTTGTTGCCCGATACGTGTGGCACCGGTGGCGACAGCCACACTCGCTTCCCCATTGGCATCTCTTTCCCTGCTGGGTCGGGTCTGGTCGCATTCGCGGCTGCAACCGGTGTCATGCCACTTGATATGCCCGAGTCCGTACTGGTTCGCTTTAAGGGCCAAATGCAACCTGGTATTACCTTGCGGGACTTGGTCAATGCAATTCCTCTTTTTGCGATTAAGCGTGGTCTCCTCACCGTTGAGAAAAAGGGTAAGAAGAATGTGTTCTCCGGTCGTATTCTCGAGATTGAAGGCTTACCTGATCTGAAGGTCGAGCAGGCTTTTGAACTATCGGATGCGTCAGCCGAGCGTTCTGCCGGTGGTTGCACCGTGCATCTCAATAAAGAGCCCATTATCGAATACATGCGCTCCAACATTACGCTTATGAAGTGGATGATTGCGAATGGCTACGAAGATAAGCGCACCCTCGCACGCCGTATCAAAGCGATGGAGAACTGGATCGCAAACCCACAATTACTCAAGGCCGATGCGAATGCCGATTATGCTGAGGTCATTGAGATCGATCTAAACGAGATCAAAGAACCAATCTTAGCCTGCCCCAATGATCCAGATGATGTGAAGTACCTCTCTGAGGTTCAGGGTGACAAAATCGATGAAGTGTTTATTGGTTCGTGCATGACCAATATTGGACACTTCCGTGCAGCTGGCAAAATCCTTGAAGGCAAAACCGATATCCCAACGCGCCTCTGGGTAGCACCGCCCACCAAGATGGATGCCATGATCCTCACCGAGGAAGGCTACTATGGCATTTTGGGTCGCACTGGTGCGCGCATGGAGTCCCCCGGTTGCTCATTGTGCATGGGTAATCAAGCCCAAATCCGCAAAGGCGCTACCGCGGTTTCCACTTCAACACGTAACTTCCCTAATCGTTTAGGAATTGATACGCGGGTGTATTTAGCTTCGGCTGAACTCGCTGCGGTCGCCGCCCTACTCGGTCGGATACCCACCATGGCCGAGTACTTGGAACAGTTCCAAGCGGTCAATGCCAAAGCCAATGATGTGTATCGCTACATGAACTTTGACAAGATCAAAGACTTTAGTGAGGTTGCGGATACCGTAAGCGTTTAAGCGTCACTTAAAGTAAAGAAGCCCAGGGTTTAGGCCTTGGGCTTTTTTATTTCAGTTCTTACTCTTCGGTGATTCAAATATCAATGCAAGACAACCGGCTTCGCTTGCTTTTTGCGTTTGTGAAGTAGCCAAGCGCTATGGATTCTAGTGACGACCATGATAGGCCAGAGTAAGGCGCAAAGTAATACCCAAAACGTACGACTTTCAAATGGATTTTCGTCGCAACTCTTTGCCTTGTGAGGACCCTCACTGAATAAGTGACGTTGTGCATAAGTGACAAACCCAAAACACGCACCAAAGAGGATGAAAAGGCTAATGAAAGTCGTATCGGTCATCACTGATACCCCACAGAAGTAGTGTGAGGTAAATATTACACACAACCATCTAAAAGAAAAGGGGTATTTAAATAACCAGTCGTTCGTCTTGGTGGGCGTTCACTGCGCGCAAACCACTTGCCCAGGACTTAGTTGGCAATCCCGTCGTTTGTTCAATGATTATGGCGCGCTGCACAACACGCTCCCAATCGGTGGTGATCATGGGTCCTTTGAAAGCGATCGCGACAGCATTGCAATCGTGCGATTCTGGGAAGATGAGTACCCTACCCTTAAAGGCTTTACATATATTGTTGAGATTAATGTCAAAGCTTTTATGTTGTGAGAACAAATTAACGGTCATTACCCCAACTGCTTTTAGAGTGCGGTAACACGCTTGATAAAACGCAAGCGAACTTAAGACCGGACCTTTGGCATCGGCATCATACAAATCCACTTGTAAGACATCGAACTGCTGCTGATGCCGTTTGTTATTCACAAATGCTAGGGCATCATCTTGCAGAATGCGTAGCTTGGCATGATCATTGGGTAACTCAAACATGGTTCTTGCTGCCAGAATGACTGCTGGGTTAAGCTCCACAACCGTATTCGCAACATCAGGACAATGTTCTAGTGTGAACTTCGCGAGTGAGCCAGTACCCAAGCCCAATTGTGCAACCTGCATCTTGGGTTTGCTCTGTAGAAAGAGGAGCCAGGCCATCATTTGTTGTGAGTACTCAAGATAGATCTCGTTCGGATCGCGAATACGCATCGCACCTTGAATCCAAGGTGTACCTAAATGCAGATAGCGAATACCACCAGACTCGGAGAACGTAACCGGGGGAAACGATGTTTTGTTGCTTGCCACCTAGTTCACCCAAACACGGGCATTACGGAACATGCGCAGCCACGGGCTTGCACCATCCGCGTGCTGATGCCATTCTTTGGGATACCAACTCATTTGCACATTTCTGAACACGCGCTCGGGGTGCGGCATCATCACTGTGAAACGGCCATCCGGAGTTGTTACGCCAGTAAGTCCTTGAGGGGAACCATTAGGGTTATATGGATAGCGCTGCGTTGGCTTGCCATAGTGATCAATAAAGCGTATGGCTGCTAAGTGATTGGATTCAATCTGTTGATCATTGCCTTGGTGTTTAAAGTTCGCATAGCCTTCACCATGTGCTACTGCGATGGGTAAATGACTTCCTGCCATGCCTTTGAAGAACAGCGATGGAGAATCCAACACTTCCACCATCACCAAACGCGCTTCGTATTGCTCTGACTGATTACGAGTGAACTTCGGCCAGGCATCTGCCCCTGGAATGAGTTTCGATAAATTACTCATCATCTGGCAACCATTGCAAACGCCTAATGCAAAACTGTCCGAGCGATTAAAAAACGCTCTGAACTGATCGCTGAGCATTGGGTTAAAGAGAATGGTCTTAGCCCATCCTTCACCGGCTCCGAGTACATCGCCGTAACTGAATCCACCACAGGCAACTAGGCCTTGGAACTCGTTAAGGTGTGTGCGGCCCGCAAGCAAATCGCTCATGTGGACATCGTGCGTAGCAAAACCAGCAAGATCCATTGCATAGGCCATCTCCAGATGCGAGTTCACACCCTGCTCTCGTAATATGGCGATCTTTGGGCGAATTGTTTTTTGGAGGTAAGGTGTACTGATGTTCTCGTTGGGATCAAACGTGAGCTTCGGGCTCATGCCCGGGTCCTTGGCGTCATCCAAGGCGTTGAACTCACTATCAACGCACTCGGGGTTATCGCGTAGACGTGCAATTTGATAGCTGGTGTTTTGCCAAAGCTTTTGCAAGGTCATGCGGCTCTCTGAGTAAACGCATTTTGCATCGCGCCAGATCTCTAAGGTGTCATTCGAGTTGGGTTTACCGATCACATGACTAAAGGCACTAATGCACTGTTCTCGCAAGATAGCAAAGACAGAATCGCGCTGCGAACGCTCAATCTGAATCACCACCCCAAGCTCTTCATTAAAGAGCGCCCGAATGGTTTGTTCATGGCGGCGACCGCTGACTTGGCTCGCCCAATTCTTCGCATCGCCGTAATCCTGTTCGGTGCGCGCATCAATACAGAGTAAATCAACGTTGATGGAAATACCGCAATGACTGGCAAAGGCCATCTCCGCGATACAGGCGAGTAGGCCTCCGTCGGATCGGTCGTGATAGGCCAAGACCACTTGCTTGGCACGCAGTTGTGTAATCGCGTTGGCAAAACCTTTGAGGACCTCAGGTCTGTCAACGGATGGTGCTTCGCTATCGGTTTGATCAAATACTTGGGTGACGATACTGCCTGCCATGCGATTTTGGTTACATCCCAGATCAATCAGAATGAGTTCGGTATCCACGATCTCGGTGTTGAGTTGTGGTGTCAGTGTTTTGCGAACATCATGTACTGGGGCGAAGGCCGAGATAATGAGCGACACGGGTGCAATCACTTGCTTGGTTTGATTCTGATCCTGCCAGGTCGTGGCCATTGATAAAGAATCCTTCCCGACTGGGATCGAGATCCCCAGTGCAGGACAGAGCTCCATGCCGACTGCTTCTACTGAGGCGAAGAGTTTGGCATCCTCGCCTGCTTGACCACAAGCAGCCATCCAGTTCGCTGAGAGCTTGATGTCTTCAATTCGTTGGACATCGGCTGCCAGAATATTCGTGATGGCTTCACCCACCGCCATCTTGGCCGCCGCGGGCGCATTAAAGAGAGCGACGGGAGTGCGCTCACCCATACTCATGGCCTCACCGCGATAGCCGTGGTAGTCCATGGTGGTTACTGCGCAATCAGCCACCGGTACTTGCCATGGTCCAACAAAGGGATCGCGGGAGTTCAAACCACCCACGGTGCGATCCCCAATCGTGATCAAGAACGATTTACTGGCTACGGTTGGTTGTTGCAATACAGCTTCAATCGCCACTTTGAGATCAATGTCGTTGCAATTGATTGGAACAAATTGCTCGTGCGTACTTTGTACATCACGGTGCATTTTGGGAGGCTTGCCTAAGAGTACCTCCATCGGCATATCAATTGGATAGCGTTGATCTGGATTAGTACTTTGCTGCTGATCGTGCAATTGCAGTTGCCGATCTTGGGTGGTATGCCCAACGACCGCATAGGGACAGCGTTCCCGCTCACAGATGGAGGCAAAGCGTTCGAGATCCTTGGCGTGGATCGCAATCACATACCGCTCTTGCGACTCATTGCACCAGATCTCGGCAGGACTCATGCCGCTCTCTTCTAACGGAATCTTGCGAAGCTCAAATTGCGCACCGAGCTTGGCGCTATCGGCGAGCTCAGGAAATGCATTTGATAAGCCACCTGCACCCACATCATGGATTGACACAATCGGATTGTTCTCTCCTAGGGAGCGGCATTGATTAATCACCTCTTGCGCACGACGCTCAATTTCTGGGTTACCGCGTTGAACGGAGTCAAAGTCAAGGTCGGCGGTGTTGGTACCTGTTGCCATCGAGCTTGCTGTGCCACCGCCCATACCAATGCGCATCCCAGGACCACCCAACTGAATGAGCAGATCGCCATCCAGAATCGTTTTCTTATGGGTGTGGATATCTTCAATCGCACCAATGCCACCGGCGATCATGATGGGCTTGTGGTATCCGCGGCGCTTGCCTGCAATGGTTTGTTCAAAGACCCTGAAATACCCACCCAAATTAGGGCGACCAAACTCGTTATTGAAAGCAGCGCCACCCAGTGGGCCATCGATCATGATTTGTAAGGGGGTCGCGATACGCTCTGGTTTGCCATAGGGCTTTTGCTCCCAGGATAAGTTCGTGCCAGGGATATGCAAGTTCGATACTGAAAATCCAGTGAGTCCTGCTTTGGGTTTACCACCAATACCGGTTGCGCCCTCATCACGGATCTCGCCACCCGATCCAGTCGCCGCCCCCTGAAAAGGAGCAATCGCAGTGGGATGATTGTGGGTCTCAACCTTCATTAAGGTATGCACGAGAGTTCGCTTAGTTCGATATTGCCCGGCGGGGCCTGTGGAACTCCATACATCGGCTTCACAGCCTTCCATAATCGCTGAGTTATCCGAGTAAGCAACAACGGTTCCCTTTGGCTGCAAACGGTGCGTGTTCCGAATCATGGCAAAGAGCGAGTGCTCTTGGTTCTGGCCATCAATTGTCCAACTCGCATTAAAGATTTTGTGGCGACAGTGTTCGCTGTTCGCTTGCGCAAACATAATTAACTCAACATCACTGGGATTGCGACCTAAGCGCTTAAAGTTCTCTTCAAGATACGTGATCTCATCGGCCGAGAGCGCTAACCCTAAGGCTTGGTTTGCATCATCAAGCGCCTTTTGACCCATACCGATCACATCAATGCGAGTAAATGGGCGGTCTGGCAGCGTTTGATACAGAGCATTCGCTTCTTCGTACGAGGTAATGATGATTTCAGTCATGCGATCAAACAGACTTGCTTGCAGAATGCGTTCTTGCTCTCGGCTGAGCGTTCGTTTTGCACTCCATTGATAGCAAATACCGCGCTCGATCCGCAACACATCCAATCCGCATTGATGAGCGATATCCGTCGCCTTACTTGCCCAAGGTGAAACCGTCCCAAAGCGTGGAATCACGATGGCACGATTGGGTGTGGCGATTGCTTGATATGGCTCACCGTATTGCAGTAAGGCCTCAAGCGTTACGAGCTCCTGACTGCTTAGTTCGTTAACAGACCAGATAAAGTGCAGGTACTGAGCATGAATCGACTGAAGTTCAATCCCCTCCTGATGGAGGTGACTCAGAAGCCGTTGTTGACGGAATACAGAGAGGGCATCAGCCCCGGGCAGACAACGGAAAAAGGACATCTCGCAATTATAAGATCCTAGCGATCCTCAAGCTATTTTTAGAGAAGACGACCGCCTTGAAGTATTAACTGACGGCTACAGCGCTGTGCTAATTGAGGGTCATGGGTGACCAGGATTAAGGTAGAACCATTCTCGCGGTTGAGCTCAAAAAGATGTTCAATGACTTTGGCGCCACTTGCCTCATCCAAACTACCGGTTGGTTCATCTGCAAATAGGATGGCTGGCTTACTAACAAACGCACGGGCCAAGGCCACCCGTTGCTGCTCACCACCCGATAGGGTTTTAGGGTAATGCATCAAGCGCTGCGACAGGCCGACACGTGCGAGGCAATCGGCTGCTAACTCGCGCGCTTGCGTAAGAGGTACACCCCGAATCTCCAGAGGTAGCATCACGTTCTCAAGGGCATTGAGATGCGGCACCAGTTGAAAGGATTGAAATACAAATCCGACGAACTGGCCTCTTAGTTTTGCCCGACCATCTTCATCCAATCGTCCCAAATCCTGCGCCATAAGATCAATCGAACCACTGGTTGCTTGATCCAAGCCAGCCATTAGACCCAAGAGAGTACTTTTGCCAGAGCCCGATGCCCCCACAATCGCGACGGATTCTCCAGCCTGGATTGCGAAATGAATATCTTGCAAGATCGCAAGCGGCCCATCGCTGGTTTGAACCGTTTTACCCACACCCATGGCCTGCAAGACTGGGGTAGATTCATGCACAATAGTCACTGTGAACCCTTTGTTTAGACAATTTGTTGTTGGATTGGCCTCCATCTTACTCGCCAGTACTGCACCCTTGCAGGCACAAACGACTAAGACCCCAAGCGCGACTCCACAACTCCTGGTTCTCGGCGATAGCCTCTCTGCAGAATATGGACTGCCACGCGGCAGCGGCTGGGTAGGACTGCTCCAGAATCAATTACGTAAAGATGGCAGTGTTTGGCAAGTGGCTAATGCCAGCATTAGTGGTGAGACCACTGCAGGTGGCTTAAGTCGTCTGCCTGATCTTCTAAAGCGGATTAAGCCACGCTTGGTGATTATTGAGCTAGGCGCCAATGATGCCTTACGAGGGCTCTCCCTTTCATCTACCCAGAAAAACCTCAAAGAGATGATTGCGATGAGCAAGAAAAGTGGTGCTGAAGTTTTGCTGCTTGGGATGCAAATCCCTCCCAACTATGGTCAGGAATACACCAAACAATTTGCACGCCTATTTGTGACGCTATCGCAATCAGAGCAAGTCCCCCTACTGCCTTTTTTCTTGGAAGGTGTCGCTGCACGGCCTGAGCTATTTCAGGCGGATCGGATTCATCCAAATGAACAGGCTCAACCAATCCTATTTAACAATGTGTGGAAGGCTCTCAAACCATACCGAGAGCTTCTTAAAACAAATTAGGTTGGTTGCTAACGTAGGATAAGAAAGAAAACTCTATCCCAAGCAATAAGATCAGGTCAGATCTGATTCAAAATGGTAACTAGTGGTTTGATTTGCACTAACTTGATCTAGGCCAATCAAAATATCCTCAATCATCGAGACCGGTAAGTCAGGATTTTTCCTCGCAACTGCCTGAAGTTTTTCTAAGAATTCTGGTGATCGATAGAAATCTTCCACGAGCAATACTACTTCAGAGGATTAACAATCTTCACATCCGCTAAGATGCGCATGTGATTGAGGAAGGCTGCAAACTCTGCTTGAGCTGCCAATGCTTCCATTTGCTGTGCTTGTGCGGCACGCATTTTTGGATCCCCGGCCGGTGGTTGTCGAACCTGATCAATGCGATACAGAGTAATTCCATCAGATCCTTGGGCAGATACCACGACAGGTAGTTTGGCTGGATCAACCGCCATCACCGCATCCAACTGTGGACCAACAAGATCGGTTGGTTTATTACGTGAGACCCACACTGGCTTAGCAAATCCATTGGTGTCGTTGGGATTTTTTTGCAGGGCCTCAAAGCGCGTACCCGCTGCTTCGGCTGCTAGTTTTTGAGCAGCCTTTAGGCTGAACTGGCGACGTACTTCAGCGCTCACTTCTTTATAAGGCAGAACTTTTGCAGGATAGAAGGTCACAACGCGTGCCGACACAAATGTACCCGGAGCGATTTGTACTGCTTCAATATTGCGTTTGTTCTTCAGCGCTTCATCGTTGAATAAGGCTTGGACCACGCGTCGGTCATTCATGGGGTGATCTTTGGAGAGGCTAGCTTGACCATTACGCCCCACCCCTTTAGCCGACTGAATCGAGAGCTTTAATTTATCCGCTGCGGGTTTTAAGCTGTCCGCTTGGTCATAAGTGATGTTCGCAAACTGATCAGCCCTGTCATTAAATACTTTAGCGTCTTCTTTAGGGTCAGCCTTGAGTACCAAGAACTCCACATCAATGGTTTCTGGGGCTTCGAAGAGTTTGGTGTTTGCCTCATAGTACTCTTGCAATTGAGCATCGGTCGGGGTCACCTTGTTTACAAAATCAGTTGCAGTAAAGCGCAGGGCTTGAACTTGCCGTTCGGTCTCATACATCGTTGAGATCATGCTGGCTAATTTTGGATTGGGTAACTCGGTACGGGCCACTGCGGTGACCAGCTGCTGAATCATCAGGTCAAAACGTTGGGCATTCTCAAATTGATCAACGGTCATGCCCACATTGGCTAAGAGCTGCCGATAGCGTGCCGAGTCAAAACTGCCATCAGGTTTATACATCGCCTTGATTTCTGGGATCTGCGCTAAGCTTTGACTTAGAAAAGCATTACTAATATTTAGTTTGAGGTCGCGTACCGCAAATGCCAAGAGACGCTGTTGGATCAGTTCATCCAATACCGCTTGGCGAAATGGCAGGCTCTGCGCAATTTGACTCGTTCCACCAAATCGCTCGGCTTGACGCTTGGCATTGTTATCCACTTCAACCGTGGTGATTGATTTGCCATCAATCTTGACGAGATCCGTATCTTTATCAAAAAAGTCGGTGTAACTCGAGATACCAAACATTGCAAAGGAAGGAACTACAAAAAGTAACAAGACAATTTGCAGAAGTTTTTGGTGTTTGCGTACGGAATCGAACATGGATTAGAAGAAATGGTGGGTGCTAACGGGATCGAACCGCTGACATTCTGCGTGTAAGGCAGACGCTCTACCAGCTGAGCTAAGCACCCTTAAAACTGACAACCGAGATTGTAACTTAATGTTTGATTACATCTCCACTCGTGGGGCTACTTGTTTGCTTGGAAGCCTCGGCAGCCTTTTTGGCCAACTCTTCAGGGCTAGGATCGGGCAAGGGTTCAGGTTTGCGCTCGAGGGCAAGCTCTAAGACCTTATCGATCCAGCGCACTGGGACGATCTCGATTGCATTCTTCACGTTATCTGGAATATCAATCAAATCCTTCACATTCTCTTCTGGAATCAGGACCAACTTAATTCCACCGCGGTGGGCAGCAAGAAGTTTCTCTTTCAGTCCGCCGATCGGGAGCACTTCGCCTCGCAAGGTGATCTCACCGGTCATGGCGATATCCGAACGCACGGGGATTCCGGTAAATACCGAGACCAAGGCGGTGGTAATTGCAATACCTGCTGATGGACCATCTTTTGGAGTGGCGCCTTCTGGGAAGTGAATATGAATATCTTTTTTCTCAAAGCCTTCATCGATAATTCCAAGACCCTTGGCGCGTGAGCGGACCACCGTTCTTGCAGCTTCAACGGACTCCTTCATCACATCACCAATGGAGCCAGTTCGAGTGATCGTACCCTTACCTGGCATTAGCGCTGCTTCGATGGTGAGCAAATCACCACCGACTTCAGTCCATGCGAGACCCGTAACCTGTCCAATTTGATTCTCTTTGGCCGCAGAGCCAAAATCAAACATGCGCACCGATAAGAATTTCTCAAGGTTGTCGGCATCAACTTTGATGGGCGCACTCTCTTTTTTGAGTAGCAACATCTTCACGGTCTTACGACAGATTTTGCTAATCTCGCGCTCGAGTGCACGAACGCCCGCCTCTCGCGTGTAATACCGAATGATATTTCGAATCGCGCTCTCTTCAATGGTGAGCTCGCCATCCTTTAAGCCATTGTTCTTGTTTTGTTTTGGAATAAGGTAGTTCTTCGCAATACTGAGTTTCTCATCTTCGGTGTAACCCGCTAAGCGAATCACTTCCATACGATCTAATAATGGTCCTGGGATGTTGAGCGAATTTGCGGTTGCCACAAACATCACATCCGATAGATCAAAGTCCACTTCAACATAGTGATCTTGGAAGGTATGATTTTGCTCGGGGTCTAAGACCTCTAGTAGAGCGCTCGCGGGATCGCCTCGGAAGTCCATGCCCATCTTGTCCACTTCATCGAGCAAGAACAATGGATTACGCACACCCACCTTGGTGAGACTACTCAGAATCTTGCCTGGCATCGAGCCAATGTAGGTACGGCGATGGCCGCGAATCTCGGACTCATCGCGCACACCACCTAAGGCCATGCGCACGAACTTACGGTTGGTGGCGCGTGCAACCGATTGCCCAAGCGAGGTCTTACCTACTCCGGGCGGACCAACCAAACACAGAATGGGTGCTTTGACGCGATCGACTCGTTGCTGAACCGCGAGGTACTCCAAGATGCGCTCTTTAACCTTATCCAGACCATAGTGGTCTTCGTTCAATACTTTCTCGGCATTGCTGAGGTCGTTGTTGATCTTGCTCTTCTTGCGCCATGGCAAATTGACCAAAGTATCGATGAAGTTACGGATCACCGTTGCCTCAGCCGACATTGGTGACATGAGTTTAAGTTTCTTGAGCTCAGACTCGGCTTTTTTCAAGGCCTCTTTTGGCATGCGCGCCGCTTTAATCCGCTTCTCGAGCTCCTCAAGGTCAGCACCTTCTTCACCCTCGCCTAATTCCTTCTGAATCGCTTTAACCTGCTCGTTGAGGTAGTACTCGCGCTGACTCTTTTCCATCTGCCGCTTCACGCGGCCACGAATGCGTTTTTCCACTTGCAAGATATCAATCTCGCTCTCCAGATCCGTTAAGAGGCTTTCTAAGCGCTGCATCACTCCGTTCATTTCCAGTAAACGCTGCTTTTGCTCAAGCTTTACTGGCAGGTGTGCACAAATGGTATCGGCTAAGCGGCTTGGATCATCGATACCAGCAAGCGATGCCAAGATCTCTTGGGGGATTTTCTTATTGAGTTTGACGTACTGATCGAACTGAGCCATGATCGCACGGCGCAGCGCTTCGGTCTCATGCGCATCGACCACCTCAATCTCTTTAGGAGTTGCTTCGCAACTAAAGTAGCCCAGGCTATCCTCAATCTGGCTCACTTCAGCCCGTTGCGAGCCTTCGACGAGGACCTTCACGGTACCGTCAGGGAGTTTGAGCATTTGCAAGATGCTAGCGATACAGCCCACTTCATAGAGGTCCTCAACCGAGGGTTCGTCTTTCGCTGCGGCTTTTTGTGCCACCAACAAGACGCTCTTGCCGGTTTCCATCGCAGCCTCAAGGGCTTTAATGGATTTGGGGCGACCCACAAATAATGGAATCACCATATGGGGAAAAACCACCACGTCCCTTAAGGGCAACAAAGGTAACTGGATGGGTTCAGAAGGAAGTAATAATTGTCCTGGCATTGCGTTGTTCTCCAGTTAGATCTATGACTAGCATACTACCTATGTGGGGAGTTCATTGGGAAACTCAATACCAATCATACAAAAAAGATGAAAAGTACCCCAATTTAGGGTTAATTTTGCAAAAATAGCCCGATTTTGGGGGTTTTCTGGCAAAGGCCTAGGCCTTTTTGGTCAGGGATGACTCGTTCTCATCACTGCCCTGCTTGTACACAATCAACGGTTTAGTGCCAGACTGTACCGTACTGTCGTCAATCACGACTTTCTGAACATTCTTCATCGATGGCAGCTCGTACATGACATCCATGAGCACGCCTTCAAGTAGGGATCGCAGGCCTCGAGCGCCAGTCTTACGGGCAATGGCTTTCTTGGCGATTGCACTCAAAGCCTCGGCGCGCACCTCGAGCTCCACACCCTCCATGCCGAGCAATGCTTGATATTGCTTAACTAGCGCATTTTTAGGTTCGGTCAAGATGGCCACCAAAGCGGTCTCGTCGAGCTCGGCTAAGGTTGCTAGAACTGGTAGACGACCAATCAGCTCCGGAATTAAGCCAAACTTGATGAGATCCTCGGGTTCCACTTCCGCGAGAAGCTGGCCAATGCCACGACTATCCTTGGCAGCGACCTCTGCCCCAAAACCGATACCGGTCTTTTGCGTACGTTGCGCTATGACCTTCTCTAGACCATCAAAGGCACCGCCACAGATAAACAGGATATTGGTGGTGTCGACTTGCAAGAAGTCTTGATTGGGGTGCTTGCGTCCACCCTGAGGTGGCACCGAGGCCATCGTGCCTTCAATCAATTTGAGTAATGCTTGTTGCACACCCTCACCCGAGACGTCACGTGTAATGGAGGGGTTATCGGATTTACGCGAGATCTTATCGATCTCATCAATGTACACAATGCCGCGCTCTGCCTTCTCAATGTTGTAGTCGCAGTTTTGCAAGAGCTTCTGAATAATGTTCTCAACGTCTTCGCCCACATATCCCGCCTCAGTGAGCGTCGTGGCGTCGGCCATCACAAAAGGCACATCCAGCATACGCGCTAAGGTTTGCGCTAATAAGGTCTTGCCAGAACCAGTCGGACCAATGAGCAAAATATTACTTTTGGCCAACTCCACACCATCAACCAGTGGCTTGTTATTGCCCGCTTGTGCAGTGGCAGTTTTCTTGCCATCTTTTGCTGCTTCTGCTTTATCGCCATCTGCCTTTTTCACTTTCGGTGCAGGCAAGTGCAATAAGCGCTTGTAATGGTTATAAACAGCAACGGCTAGAGTCTTCTTCGCCAGATCCTGGCCGATCACATACTGGTCTAGGTTTAACCGAATCTCTTGCGGGGACGGGAGTGCGTCGCCTTTCGTGGTGAGAGGCTCTTTGGCAATCTCTTCTTGAATAATGTCAGTGCACAGATCAATGCACTCGTCACAAATGAACACCGATGGGCCAGCAATCAGTTTTTTGACCTCATGCTGGCTTTTGCCACAGAAGGAACAGTACAGCGTTTTATCCGTGGTGGTGGTTTCGCTCATCGCTCGTTCTTACTATTAGCTACCGCGCTGATCGATCACTTTATCGACTAAACCGTAATCGCGGGCCTGCTCGGCTGACATAAAGTTATCACGATCCGTATCTTTAGCAATGGTCTCAATGGTTTGACCGGTGCGCTGCGACAAGATCGTGTTCAAACGTTCACGCAGATACAAAATCTCGCGGGCTTGGATCTCGATATCAGAGGCTTGTCCTCGTGCGCCACCCAAAGGTTGATGAATCATCACACGGGCGTTGGGTAAGGCATAACGCTTGCCTTTTTCACCAGCAGCTAGCAAGAAGGCGCCCATGCTGGCGGCCATACCCATGCACAAGGTACTTACATGCGGTTTAATAAATTGCATGGTGTCGTAGATTGCTAAACCAGCAGACACCGATCCACCCGGGGAGTTGATGTAGAGGGAGATCTCTTTATCGGGGTTCTCGCTCTCCAGAAATAGCAATTGCGCGATCACCAAGTTGGCAGTTTGGTCATTGACCTCACCCACCAGAAATACCACACGCTCTTTTAATAGGCGTGAATAAATATCGTACGCACGCTCTCCTCGTCCAGAGGTCTCTACCACCATCGGGACTAAACCAAGGGCTTGGGTCTCAAGTGCGCTCATGCTCATTGACTTTCTAGAGTGATCATTGGCTATTAGATTAACTCATTTTGCTGAGCTCTTCGAAACTAACCGATTTATCGGTTACCTTCGCGAGGCCGCAAATGTGTTTAACCACATTCTCCTCAAGAACTACAGCTTCCACTTCTTTAAGGCGGCTTGGATCGCTGTAGTACCAGCGCACTACTTCCTTAGGATCCTCGTAGGTTGCTGCGGTCTCCTCAATTGAGGCTTTAATTTGATCGGGGGTGGCGGTTAAGTTGTGAAGCTTGACGAGATCCGACAAAATCAGACCAAGACGCACGCGCTTGTCGGCTTGCTCAGCAAACATCTCAGCTGGAATTGGTGCATCTTTGGCGTTAGGGATACCCCGTTGCATTAGATCTTGACGAGCGCCTTCTATCAAACGCTCTTGTTCACTAGTAATTAATGACTTAGGAGCATCAAGTTGGCATTGCTTAATCAACTCATCCATCACTTGGTTTTTAAGAAGAGCCTCGGTGCGCCGCTTCACTTCACGCTCCATGTTGGCTTTGATCTCACTGCGCATTTTCTCGACACCGCCCTCGGTAATTCCAAGGGACTTGGCAAACTCTTCATCGACTGGGGGTAAATGGGGCCAGGCCACATCCTTCATCGTAATCGTGAACTGAGCGGTTTTACCTGCCACCTCTTTGCCGTGATACTCCGCTGGGAAGCTTAAAGGGAAGGTCTTACTCTCGCCCTTCTTGAGTCCCAATGCTGCAGCCTCGAACTCAGGGAGCATCTGACCCGCACCAATCACAAACTTGAAGTCATCGGCTTTACCGCCGGCAAACTCCACACCATCAATCGTGCCGACAAAATCCAGAGTCACTTGATCATCTTTTTGAGCACTTGTATCCGAACCACCATCGCCGTGGTCACCTGCTTCGCCGCGCGAGTGATAGTGCACGCGTTGTTTGCGAAGAACATCGAGCGCCCGATCGATTTCAGGGTCGTTCACTTCGGTGGTGTAACGGGTTAACTCCGAGTTACTGAAGTCACCAATCTTGACTTCGGGCAGAACCTCAAAGAAGGCATCAAACACAACTTCGTCAGCGCCAATTTCGCTTTTGGGTTCCAAGCGGGGTTGGCTGGCTAATTTAATCCCCTCTTTCTTGCTAACCTCATAAAAGAGTTGAGAGGCTTTGTCGTACTGAACCTCAAAATCCACTTGCAGGCCGTATTGCTGCTCCACCATTTTCTTGGGCACCTTGCCTGGACGAAAGCCGGGCATCTTCATGGATTTACCAATCTTATTTAAACGGGCCTCGCGTGCTTGATTCACATCAGCACGATTAAATTGGAGAGTAATTTTGCGGTCTAAGCTACCTAAGTTTTCGATTTGCACTACAGCCTCTTTATGAAGGTTAGATGTGAAGACTAAGCCAAGCAGCCGTGTGGTGCGAGGAGGGGGACTCGAACCCCCACACCATTTCTGGCGTCAGGACCTAAACCTGGTGCGTCTACCAATTTCGCCATCCTCGCTATTTAAGCGATGCAGACACGAACTGGCTCAGAATTCACGTAAAAGGTAGATTCTACAATGCCTTATAGAGGAGAGCTACGGCATGCACCGCGATTCCCTCACCCCGACCCAGATGGCCTAAGGATTCATTGGTTTTGGCTTTCAAATTAACGTGGCTATCGGTCACCTTCAAGTCGCTGGCAATATTGCGCACCATCTCCGGTATGTACGTGGCTAATTTTGGTTTTTGACAAATTACGGTGGCATCGACATTACCCACTTGATAGCCCACCGCTTGCACTTTTTGCAAGGCTGCACGCAGAAGAACTCGGCTATCCATATCTTTAAAGCGCACATCGTCATCCGGAAACATTTGCCCAATGTCATGCAATCCTGCGGCACCTAAAAGTGCATCGGTAATGGCATGCAGGAGTGCATCGGCGTCCGAGTGACCAAGCAGGCCCTTTTCATAGGGAATGGTTACTCCTCCAAGAATCAATTTGCGATCAGGGACTAAGGCATGAATGTCATAACCCTGTCCGATCCGAAATGGAATGCTAGTTGTCATGACGCTATTTTACCGACGCTCACTGAGCACCAACTCCATTAAGTCCCAATCTGCCGGGTGCGTCACCTTAAAGTTTCGGGTGGCGCCTTCCACCAAAAGGGGTTGCCCACCTAAGCGTTCAATTGCACTGGCTTCGTCGGTAATATTGGCTCCATCGCGTATCGCTTGATCAAGGGCATCGTGCAAAACCTGAAGAGGAAACATTTGTGGGGTTTGGGCTTGCCAAAGACGGGAGCGATCAATCGTGGTTTGTGAGCGCATGGCGTCTTGCGTGGTTTCTTTCATCGTGTCAGCAACTGGCATCGCTAAGAGGCCACCGGATTGCAGTGCCTGCTGATGATCATCGACTTGCTCTTGGGCCTTTACTAAGGTGATGAGGCGAACAATTAATTCAGGGGTAATACCTGGACGGGCTGCGTCATGCACCAATACCCAATCGTATGGATCGACACCAAGATCAAGCATTGCTGCGAGGGTATTTAATACGGTTTGCTGCCGAGTGGGACCCCCGGTTTCTAGAAACTCAAAGCGTTTGGTCGGATTGGGGTAGCGGGACTTCAGATCATGAATCAAGGGATTGGAGCCAGGACTTATTCCGATCCAAACGGAGTTCACCTCAGGACATTGGAAGAATGCATCTAAGGCATAGAGCAACATGGGCTTACCGGCCAAATGACGAAATTGCTTTGGCTGATCACCACCCAAGCGCACACCCATCCCTGCAGAGGGCAGTACAGCATGGCAACGTTTGCTTATGGTTGCCATAGCAGGGTTCGATTGGAATGCATACCTGATTCTATAATGCTTCTAGATGTCGGATGCTGTCAATCCAGCGGCAGCGCCAAGGCCTGCTGCTTTACTTACACCCCCTATTCCCGTGCTGCGGGCGGGGCAACGCTTTACCTTCGATTCCGTGGTTGGCTCCGCCGATGCCGCACTCCTTGCACAAATGGCAATCGCCTACCGCGCGCACTACAGCCAGTTTGTAGTGTTTTGCGCTAGTGCAACCGATGCCCAACGATTGTTGGAAGAGATTCCGAGCTTTGCTCCGCAATTGCGTATTCGTTTGCTGCCGGATTGGGAGATCTTGCCCTACGATCATTTCTCGCCGCATCAAGATTTAATCTCAGAGCGCTTAGCCACGCTCTACGAAATGCAAAATGGCACCTGCGATCTCATTTTGATGCCAGTAACCACAGCCTTACAGCGCCTCGCGCCACCCGCATTTTTATCTGCTCATACTTTTTTCTTTCGCCAAGGGGAGCGCTTAAATGAAGAGGCACTCCGTTTGCAATTGCAACAGGCAGGTTACGACCCCGTCAGCGCAGTAATGCGCCCCGGTGAATACAGCATCCGCGGTGGCTTGATTGATTTGTTCCCGATGGGCTCATCCCTACCCTATCGACTCGATCTCTTTGGCGATGAGATTGAACATATTCGCGCCTTTGATCCAGACACCCAACGTAGCTTGTATCCCGTTAAAGAAATCCGCTTACTTCCAGGTCATGAATTTCCGTTCGATGAGGCCTCACGTACCGCCTTTCGAGGACGCTGGCGCGAGTATTTTGAAGGGGACCCCACGCGTTGTGCGATCTATAAAGATGTCAGCACTGGAATTCCGACGGCAGGAATTGAATCCTATCTCCCACTCTTCTTTGATGAAACCACAACGATCTTCGATTACTTTGTGCGCAGCAATGAATCCGATCATCACCATGCAATATGTGTGGGGTATGTCGGCGATATTGAAACCAGCATCACGCAGTTTTGGAAAGATACCGAGCAACGCTACGATTTTCTCAAGCACGATCTCGAGCGCCCAGTTCTCAAGCCCCACGATTTATTTTTGAGCTTAGAGCAGTTTTATACGATTGCGAAGCCGTATCCACGCTTTGTCCTTCAGTCACAAACCGTTTTAGATTCAAGCACAGAACCGGTTTTTACGCCATTGCCAGATGTTGCCGTTCATCGACGCGATGCAGATCCCTTAAAACGCTTACGTCAGCTGGTTGCACAAAATGAATGGCGTGTATTAATTTGCGCTGAGAGTGCAGGACGACTGGAATCCATTCGGCAACTGATTGAGGAAAGTAATCTCGGGGCTTCTGAGGATGTGGTATTTGCTTTGCATCCACAGAGCGCAAACACCATTGCTGATTTTATGAAAGGCAATGAACGTTTTGGGTGTTGCGTATCGCCACTTTTTAATGGATTTGTGTGGCAACCGCAGCAATTACTCCTCATTACCGAGGCTGAGCTCTTTACTCAAACTGCACGTCAGCGTCGTAGTAAAGAAACCAGTAACACCGATCCCGATACCCTCTTTAAAGATTTATCCGAGCTCAAAGTGGGCGACCCCGTGGTTCATGTTGAACATGGCATTGGTCGTTACCAAGGTTTGGTATTACTGAATATGGCAGGTCCCAAAGAAGCGCCCGCCTTCGAGGAGTTCTTGCATCTCGTCTACGCACATGATGCAACTTTGTATGTGCCCGTTCAACAATTGCATCAGGTCACGCGCTACGCAGGAGCCGATCCCGATTCAGCACCTTTGCATCAACTGGGGTCTGGTCAGTGGGATAAAGCCAAACGTAAGGCTGCTCAGCAAATTCGGGATACGGCAGCAGAGCTTCTCAATCTGTATGCGGCACGAGCAATCCGCAAAGGTCATGCTTTTGAGTTCTCAGCGCATGACTATGCGGCATTCTCGGAAAGTTTTGGTTTTGAGGAGACCCCCGATCAAGCCAATGCCATTGCTGCAGTGATTGGTGATATGACCAGTGGCAAGCCGATGGATCGCTTGGTCTGCGGTGATGTCGGCTTTGGTAAAACTGAAGTGGCACTGCGCGCCAGCTTTATTGCGGTCATGGGTGGCAAGCAAGTGGCTATTCTGGCTCCAACCACCCTCTTAGCGGAGCAACATGCCGCCACTTGGAAAGATCGCTTTGCCGCTTGGCCTGTGCGCATTGTCGAGCTCTCCCGCTTTAAGACCGCAAAGGAAATTAGTACCGCATTGGCTGCGATTGCTGCGGGTGATGCTGATATTGTGATTGGTACTCATAAGTTGCTATCCAAAGAAACGCAATTTGCTCGCCTTGGTTTAGTGATTGTTGATGAAGAGCATCGCTTTGGTGTGCGTCAGAAAGATGCCTTGAAGGCGCTGCGTGCTGAGGTGGATATCTTGACACTCACTGCGACCCCAATACCGCGCACTTTGGGTATGGCGCTGGAGGGTTTGCGTGAGTTCTCGGTCATCGCTACCGCTCCTCAGAAACGTCTAGCCATTAAGACCTTTGTGCGACGTGAGAGCGATGGCGTGATTCGTGAAGCGGTCCTGCGTGAGATCAAGCGCGGTGGTCAGGTGTATTTCTTGCACAACGAGGTGGAGACCATTCAAAATCGCAAGCAAGCTCTACAAATCCTCCTACCTGAAGCCCGAATTGCTGTCGCACACGGTCAAATGCACGAACGTGAACTTGAGGCGGTGATGCGTGATTTTGTGACCCAGCGTAGCAATGTCCTGCTTTGCACCACCATTATTGAGACCGGCATCGACGTACCAACCGCCAATACCATCATCATGCACCGCGCCGATAAGTTTGGTTTAGCTCAGCTGCACCAGTTGCGTGGTCGGGTGGGCCGCTCGCACCATCAAGCCTATGCGTATCTCTTGGTACCCGATCCGGATGCCCTCACCAAGCAAGCCAATTTACGCTTAGATGCGATTGTGGCAATGGAAGAACTAGGCTCTGGTTTTTATCTGGCCATGCACGATTTAGAGATTCGGGGGGCTGGCGAGGTTTTGGGTGATAAACAATCGGGGGAGATTCATGAGATAGGGTTTCAGTTGTATACCGAGATGCTCAATCGTGCCGTCAAGTCATTGCGCAGTGGCAAAGAGCCCGATCTGCTCTCTCCCATGCAAGCGATAACCGATGTCAATTTAGGTGCACCTGCTCTCTTACCCGCCGATTACTGTCCCGATGTTCACGAGCGCCTATCGTTGTATAAACGCTTTGCTAGCTGTGAGGACTTTGATAACTTAAGTCAGTTACGCGAGGAGCTCGTCGATCGCTTTGGAAATTTACCTGATCCAGCAAATGCCTTTTATGAGACCCATCGCCTGCGCCTTGAAATGGTCTTGTATGGAATCCAGAAAATGGATGCGAGTCCAAATGGTATTCAGATAACCTTTATTGCACATCCCCCCTTAGATCCTGTGAAATTAATTCGCTTGGTGCAATCCAATCCCCAAGTGCAACTCAATGGCCAAGATCGGATTAAATACTTACCTACTAAAGGATCCGCGTTTAATCAGCTTGAGCAGCGCATCGAGGCAATTCGGCAGCTCATGAAACTCTTAAGCACGGCTTTGGTTACTTCCGCTCATGCATTTCCGACCCCTGCGCTCTCATCAACGGCTTAGGCATAATTTATCCATGATGACTACCGCATCGAACCCATACCCAAGCTTGCAGGTCCTCGGATCAAGCGCGACCGATCCGCAATTGATTCAAGGTTTGGAGCGTGCCTTGCAAACATTAGGAATCGGCTTTCAACATCGTGCTGGGCGATTTTTATTGTTGCGCGAGATTGAAGCATTCGAGCGCAATGGTCTGCGCCAGTATTGCTCTGAGCGCGGTTGCGACCTAGCAATTCTGCCGGCTGGTTTTGATGCCACTGCGCTCAAGGTCTTAGCCATGGATATGGACTCGACCCTGATCAATATTGAGTGCATTGATGAGATTGCGGATTTTGTTGGTAAGAAAGCAGCGGTTGCAGCAATTACTGCGGCTACGATGCGGGGTGAGATTCCAAACTTTGCGGAGAGTCTGCGAAGGCGCGTTGCCTTATTAGAGGGTGTACCCATCTCGGCCTTGCATGCGGTTTATGAGGAACGCTTACAACTTAATCCAGGGGCGGAGTTACTGATTGGCGGTGCCCACGAACGAGATATGCACACGCTTTTGGTCTCTGGTGGTTTCACATTCTTCACCGATCGCATGCAAGAACGCCTTTCCCTGTGCGAAACCCATTCTAATCAACTGGAGAGTACGGGTGATCAACTCACTGGTCAGGTCTTGGGCGATATTGTGGATGGCGTTGCCAAGAATCGTTTTGTGGAAGCCGCATGCGCGCGTTTTGATCTCAATAAGCGCTCAGCGATCGTGATCGGTGATGGTGCCAATGATCTATTGATGATGTCCGATTGTGGTTTAAGCGTTGCCTATCGCGCTAAAGCCATTGTTAAAGAAAAGGCCGACGTCGCTTTAGACAACGTCGGCTTAGATGCAGTCCTCGAACTGCTGTAAGGCTTAGAGCTTCTCAAAAACCGCGGCAATGCCTTGACCACCACCAATACACATGGTGACTAAGCAGTACTTACCATTGGTGCGGTGTAATTCATAAATTGCTTTGGTGGCAATCGCAGCACCCGTACAACCCACTGGGTGACCGAGTGCAACCGCACCGCCGTTAACGTTGGTCTTTGCTGGATCCAAGCCCAACCCTTTGGTCACCGCAATCGCTTGAGCAGCAAAGGCCTCATTGGATTCAATCACATCCATCTTGTCTAGCGTCAATCCAGCACGTTGCAAGGCAATCTTGGTTGCGGGGATTGGGCCCTCGCCCATGATGTGGTTAGGAACACCAGCCACTGCATAAGAAACCAAACGCGCAATCGGTTTTTGGCCTGCTTTGGCAGCGACATCGGCTGCTGCTAAAACCATGAAGGCGGCGCCGTCGTTGACACCCGATGCATTTCCTGCGGTCACTGTGCCACCCTCTTTTTTGAAGGCAGGCTTCATTTTTCCTAAGGTCTCCATGGTGGTATCCGGTTTGCAATGCTCATCGGTATCAAACACCACATCGCCCTTTCGGGTTTTTAATGTAATCGGTACGATTTGGGATTTAAAGCGGCCTTCTTTAATCGCAGCAGCAGCACGGCGATGCGACTCCACTGCAAAGGCATCTTGATCTTCGCGCGTGATCTTCCATTTCTCGGCCAAATTCTCTGCCGTGATCCCCATATGGCCAACACCAAAGGGGTCGGTGAGTACTGCGACCATGAGGTCAATCATCTTCGTATCGCCCATGCGTGCACCGTTACGCATCGCTGTGGCTCCGTACATCGCGCGCGACATCACTTCCACACCGCCACCAACTCCATAGTCATAGTCGTTGAGCATGATGCCTTGCGCAGTGGTCACAATCGCTTGTAATCCAGAACTGCACAGACGATTAACGGCCATCGCGACCGAGTCCATCGGCAGTCCCGCTTGAATGGCTGCAACACGAGCCACATAGGCATAGCGTGAATCAGTTGGCATGGTATTGCCGACCGTTACGTAGTTAATCTTGGTAGGATCGGCGCCAGATCGGGCAACCGCCTCTTTCATGACAACGCCAGCCAACTCCGATGGCTCCATGCCACTGAGACTGCCACCATAACTTCCAATTGCAGAACGCGCTGCACTTAAAACCACGACTTCACGACTCATCATTTTTCCCCTCTTTGCAAATTAGCTAATCAACCGACACTTTCAATTATCTACCCAAGTATTACTCATTCATTACGAATTATCTAGACTTCCACGATCAGATCATGCCCTTGAGTTTCTAAGACCGTAGCCCTCACAAACTCCCCAACCCGGAAGCGCTTGGAAGGCTTACTGGGTGGCAAGATTTTTACAATCCCATCAATTTCTGGGGCATCGGCCGCACTCCGACCAATTCCGCCCTCAGGGGTTACATGGTCAACTAATACCCGAATGCGTTGGTCGACTAATCGCCGTAAGCGCCGGCTTGATTGTTCCTCGGCGAGCGCCATGAAGCGGGAGCGTCGCTCCTCACGAAGGGACTCAGGCACGGGGTGGTCGAGCTCATTGGCCGTGGCGCCCTCCACCGGTGAATAGGCAAAGCACCCGGCTCGATCGATTTGCGCCTCTTCCATAAATTGCAGTAAGGCTGAAAACTCATCTTCGGTTTCGCCAGGGAATCCGGCAATAAACGTACTACGAATCACAAGATCGGGACAAATCGCTCGCCATGCAGCAATACGATCCAGATTTTTTTCTCCGCTCGCGGGTCGTTTCATGCGTTTGAGCACATCGGGGTGTGCATGTTGAAACGGAATGTCCAAATATGGCAAGAGCCCAAATCCCTCATCCTTGAATTTCGCCATGATTGGAAGAATCTGATCCACATGGGGATAGGGATACACATAATGCATGCGCACCCAGGCTTGATGCCTTAGCGCAAGCTCATGCAGTGCAAGTGCCAAATCATACAAGCGTGTCTTGATCGGCTTACCATCCCAAAAGCCGGTGCGGTACTGAATATCAACGCCATAGGCACTGGTATCTTGCGAGACCACCAAGAGCTCTTTCACTCCCGACTCAAAAAGTTTTTGTGCTTCTTGCAATACATCGCCGATGGGGCGCGATACTAGATCACCTCGCATACTGGGGATAATGCAAAAGCTACACCGATGATTACAACCCTCAGAGATTTTGAGATAGGCGTAATGCTTTGGCGTCAGTTTGATACCCGCTGGGGGCACGAGATCCATAAAAGGATCATGCGGTTTAGGCAAATGAGTGTGCACGGCTTGCAAGACTTCCGCCGTTGCGTGCGGTCCAGTCACTGCCAATACTTTAGGATGAATACTCGTAATGAGATCACTGCCATCGGCGTTCTTCTTAGCACCTAGGCATCCGGTTACGATCACCTTGCCGTTTTCAGTGAGCGCTTCACCAATCGCCGATAAACTTTCTTCGACTGCCGAATCAATAAAGCCGCAGGTGTTCACAATGACGAGATCGGCCCCTGCATAGTCTTTTGCGGTCTCATACCCTTCGGCACTTAATTGGGTCAAGATCAGTTCTGAATCAACCAATGCTTTAGGACAACCTAATGAAACAAATCCTACTTTTGCAACCACGAATAAGGCCCGATCCTAAAATTAAATAGTGAGAACGCCTAAGGCCCAGTGCCTAAGAATTAGAATCCGATGCGTCGGATTTGCCTTTGAATGGAAAAGGAGTGAACAACTGGTTTGAGCCTTGCATTTGCTCCTGCATTTTTAGAAATAAATCTTTACTCTGATCCATGTAGTTGGTCATCAGATTTTGCATAAACGGATTTTGCAAGTTCATCATTTGGGTCCAGGCTTCAGTGCCGCCACCCGTCATCGACTTGGATTGCTCGGTCAATTTTTGCTGCATATCCATAAACGATTGCATGGTTCGCTCTAAATGGTTACCCATTAAACCTTGCATTGAGTGCCCATAAAAACGGATCATTTGCTGGAGCATTTGGGTAGAGAAAATTGGCATCCCGCAGGCCTCTTCCTCAAGAATGATCTGCAAAAGAATACTGCGGGTCAGATCTTCGTCCGTTTTGGCATCGAGCACCTTAAAGCTCTCCGATGCCATTACCAACTCTTTAATGTCAGCGAGGGTCACATAGGTACTCGTTTGGGTATCGTAAAGACGCCGATTGGGGTACTTCTTGATGAGGCGCTCATCGCCAGCCCGTCTAGTTCGTGTAGCCATGGTTATTCCCTTGCTCGTTGTTGCAATGCAGAATTTCCCCTTAGTTTAGCCTGTATGAATCCCTCCATTGAGCGAGAAGTCAGCGCCAGTGGAAAAAGCACCATCGTCCGAGGCAATCCAGGCACAAATCGAGGCAATCTCATCGGGGGTTCCAAGACGCTTCACCGGGATGGTGCCAATGATCTTCTCGAGCACGTCCTCCCGAATCGCTTTGACCATATCGGTTGCAATATAGCCTGGAGAGACGGTATTGACGGTCACGCCCTTACTGGCAACCTCTTGGGCGAGCGCCATGGTGAAGCCGTGTAATCCAGCTTTGGCGGTGGAATAGTTGGTTTGACCAAACTGACCTTTTTGACCATTGACTGAAGAAATATTAATAATCCGGCCCCAGCCGTTATCGATCATGCCATCAATCACTTGTTTGGTGACATTAAAAAGTGAGTTCAGGTTGGTATCAATCACCGCCTTCCAATCTTCAGGGGTCATCTTCCGAAATACGCTATCCCGAGTGATACCGGCATTATTCACCAACACATCAACGCGACCAACCTCAGCCCTCACCTTTTCAAAAGCCGCTTTGGTACTTTCCCAATCGGATACATTGCCCTCTGACGCAATGAACTCATAACCTAGGGCCTTTTGCTCACCAATCCAGCGATCCTTACGCGGTGAGTTTGGGCCACAGCCAGCAATCACCTTAAAGCCGCCTTTGGATAGGCGCTGACAAATCGCCGTACCAATTCCGCCCATACCACCCGTTACATATGCAATCCGTTGTGCCATCATCTTCTCCTTGTATTCAGATCAATCGATTAAACCTTTTGCGCCTTTTCTTTGACGTAGGTGCCAGGCGCTGCAACTAATTTCTTATATTTGCCCCGCCCATACTCCGTTGGTGGAGGAATTTGCTTGCCGCCATATTGAGTAAGCCATTCAGTAAAGTCCGGCCACCAACTGCCAGGTACCTCTTTGGCGCCTTTGAACCAAGCGGCGGCGGATTTCGGTAAATTGGAGTTGGTCCAGTAATTGCGTTTTTTCTTATGGGGTGGATTGATCACACCAGCAATATGACCCGATGCCCCCATCACAAAGCGAATTGGGCCCTTCAGAATTTGGGTGCTCTCGTATCCAGATTGCCACGGAACAATGTGATCCTCGCGTGAGGCGTAGATGTAAGCAGGAACTTTGATCTTGCTTAGATCAATTTTCTCACCACACACTTTGAGTTTGCCGGGTTTTGCTAAATCATTTTGCAAATAGGTATGGCGCAGGTACCAGCAATACATCGGGCCAGGCAAATTGGTGGAGTCGCCGTTCCAGTAGAGCAAGTCAAATGGCGGCGGCGAGTTTCCTTTGAGGTAGTTGTCGACCACGTAGTTCCACACCAACTCATTGGGCCGTAAGAACGAAAAGGTATTGGCTAACTCCAAGCCGGATAAGAGGCCATAGCGTCCCTCAGCACCACCAATGGATTTCTCGCGCAGGTTAACCAAAGACTCATCAATGAAGACGTCCAAGATTCCCGTGTCCGTGAAATCCAATAAGGTGGTTAACAGTGTCAAGCTTTCAATGGCATCGTCTTTGCGTGCCGCGAGCACTGCGAGAGCGGTACTGACTAGTGTGCCACCCACACAGAAGCCCAATATATTAATTTTGTCTTGTTGACTAATTTCCTGTGTGACCCGAATGGCTTCAAGGACACCCGTGCCCACATAGTCATCCCAAGTGATGCGATCCATGCTGGTGTCCGGATTTTTCCAGGAGACCAAGAACACCGTATGCCCTTGGCTCACCATATAGCGCACCACCGAATTATCGGGTTGCAAATCCAGTATGTAGTACTTATTAATGCACGGAGGTACCATCAAGAATGGACGCTCATAAACCTGGTCGGTCAATGGCTTGTACTGAATCAGTTCAAAGAGCGGGTTGCGAAACACGACGGCACCCTCAGTCTGCGCTAGATTTTTGCCGACCTCAAAACCACTCTCGTCGGTTTGGCTCACCTTGCCTTTGCCGAGATCCCCTAATAAGTTCAGAATGCCTTTCTGAATCGATTGGCCTTGAGTCTTCAGGATGGTCTCAAGCGCTTCTGGATTGGTGGCCAAGAAGTTCGATGGCGATAAGGCATCGATCATTTGATTGGTAGCAAACTCAATTCGCTGACGGGTTTTGTTATCCGTTTGCACCGCTTGCACGAGCTCGTTCAAATAACGCGAGTTCAATAAGTAGGTCGATACCAGCGCCTTGCTCCAGGGGTTTTGCCACGCTTCACCCATAAAGCGCCGGTCTTTAAACTCCAAGGCATTGGGATCTTTGCCCAATTTACCGAGGTCCTCGAGGTATTTTGTTTGAATTTCAGAGAGCTTTTCTGCGGGGATCATGGCCATGTATTGCGGGGCCAAGCTTGGTGAATTACCCAAATTCATGATGATGGTGATTTTCTTAAAAGGTGTAAAACAAACTAAACAGTACGTCTCTATTCTCAGATGATTATGACGCTAGGGTTATAAGCACTAACCCTAGCATTTATCAGGATTGATGGGCCATGGTACGGCAAGGGCCCTGATCACTAGGACTTCGGATTGAACCAAATCAAGCTGGCAAAGCGTCCCGTGGGGGTTTCGCGGCGATAGGAGTAAAAGCGCTCAGGGTCACGGTAGGTGCACAAATCACCACCATAAACCGCGTTAATACCCAAGGCCTGTAGTCGAGATTTGGCAATTCGTGGCAGATCAGCCAAATATTTATCAGGACCGGATGCATGATGGGGAATGAAGCATGCGGCATCGAGTTGATAATCAAATTGCGCTGCCGATGCGATAAACGCAGCTCGTACTTCAGCTCCGACTTCGTAATGGGCTACCGAGATGCTCGGACCAATCCATGCCAGCAAATCTGATGGTGTGCAAGAGGATGCCTTTAGAAGGTTTGCAACGGTATTTTCTAAAACACCGGCGCACAATCCCCGCCAACCCGCATGCGCTGCCGCCACCGCTGTTCCAAATCGGTTGGTCAATAACACTGGCATGCAATCGGCTGCCAAGATACTCAAAACAGTTTGAGGATGAGTCGTGACGCTCGCATCGGCTTCAATGATGGAATCGCCAATGCCCTCATGAACACCTTGCGCCATAACCACATCCGTTCCATGCACTTGTTTAATCCAAAACGGCGCTTGCGGCAATAAGGCGTTTAGTAAGGCCCGGTTTTGTTGGACGACCTGGAGGTCCTCACCGGCAAACGCTCCTAAGTTGAATTGATCGTATGGTGTTTGGCTAAAGCCACCTTTTCGGGTGGTCGTAAATGCATGCACATTGGCTGGCGCTGGCCAATCGGGTTTAAGAATACGAAGCGGGCTCATGAGGAAGATTCATGAAACGGTTTAGGAAGAACTGCGCCATTCATTTGCACTTGCGCGTGCAACTCCATGAGATCGTCTGGAATGGGGGCAAACCATTGCATCGGCGTGTTAGTACTTGGGTGAACGAACTCCAATGCAAAGGCATGGAGCGCTTGGCGCTTTAAGAACAATTGACTCGCGGCTGCTGGGATGCGCTTACGATAGACTGGATCGCCAAGTAAGGGATAGGACAAGGACTCGAGATGCACGCGAATTTGATGGGTTCGTCCGGTCTCAAGACGACATTCCAATAACGAGACCTTGCTCTGTTGATAGGCGCCAAGGGCCAACCGTTTGTAATGTGTGCGCGCGGCTTTAGCGTTTGCCACTTTGGAATCTGCAGGAACCACTGCAATCTTGAGTCGATCACGGGGGTCACGCGCTAAGGCCGCATTGATCGTTCCATGCAAAGGGGTATCGCCCCAAACCCATGCAAGATAGCGTCGCTCAACCAAATGATCTTGCAATAGCCGTACTAAGGCAGTTTGAGCCAATGCGGTACGCGCCACCACAAAGAGCCCTGAGGTGTCTTTATCCAATCGATGCACAATGCCAGCACGTGGTAACTGCGCGAGCTCGGGGTAATGAAACAGTAAGCCATTTAATACCGTTCCGGTCCAGTTCCCAGCCGCTGGATGCATCACCATCCCAGCCACTTTGTTAAAGACCAGTATGTGATCGTCTTCATAGATGCAATTGAGGGGGATCTCTTCTGGCTCAAACGCGTGCTGCTCTGGCATCTCTTGCGGAAAGACCCGAATTGCTTCACCGCCGCGCAAAATCTGCCGTGATTTAACAACCTTGCCATCGACTAGAACGGCCCCTTGGTTGGCCCATGACTGGATCCGATTGCGGGAGTAATCGGTTAAAAAATGGGCTAAGACTTTATCTAAACGCTCACCGGCCCATGCATCAGGGATCTCAAGGGCAATGAAATCCTCATCATCGATATAATCAGTGGAATTCGGATCAGGAGTTTGCGGCAATGCCACGCTGGAAGGACCTTATTGTGTTATCAATTCCCCCTATGGGGCACCATCGTGCTAGTTTAAGGCTTGTTGTTCTTGCTTCGCTAGTTTCTTCTGTAATGCTTCTCACCTCATGCGCCAATACCAGCACCGATGAAACCTTAGGCTGGTCAGAGGCAAAGCTCTACACCGAGGCGCGCGATAAGATGAATGAGAATGATTTTGATAAGTGCGGTCAGTACTTTGAGAAACTCGAGGCGCGCTTTCCATTCGGTCCCTACTCGCAACAAGCGCAAATTAACTCAGCGTATTGTTTTTGGAAGGCCCAAGAGCCTGCTCAAGCCTTAGTACAAATCGATCGCTTTATTAAATTGCATCAAGGCAATCCCAGTTTAGATTACGCGTATTACCTCAAGGGCCTCATTACTTTTAATGATGACTTGGGTTTTATGGGTAAGTTCACTGGGCAAGATCTCAGTGAGCGCGATCCCAAGGCTGCTAAGGAGGCCTTTGAATCCTTTAAGGTCGTGGTCGAACGCTTCCCTAATAGTAAATACGCGCCTGACTCGCTCGATCGCATGCGCTACATCGTCAACTCATTAGCGGAGGCCGATGTCATTGTGGCGCGCTATTACTATGACCGTGGTGCCTATTTGGCTGCTGCGAACCGTGCCCAGCTCGTTATTCGGGATTATGACCGCGCACCCGCAGTTGAAGAGGCGCTTTATATTTTGATTCAGTCCTACCAAGCCTTGGGTATGACTGACTTAAGTTCTGATGCGATGCGCGTCTTTAAATTGAACTTTCCTGATAGTCAGATCTTTAAGACCGGTAAGCGAGTTCAGAAAGAACGCAAGTGGTGGCAGTTCTGGGTCACTAAATAACTTCAAGCGGTACCCGGGGTGCAATCGCGCACACCAGTTCGTAGCCAATCGTTTGGGCATGCATCGCCACATCATCCACGGGTAGGTTCTTGCCCCACAGTTCCACTTTAGTGCCAACGCTTGCCCATGGAGCGTGGGTTAGATCAATGGTTAGCATATCCATCGAGACCTGACCCGCAATCGGGCAAATTCGGGATTGGCCAGGTTCCTTGGCATGAACCCAGACCGGAGTGCCATCCTTGGCATGGCGAGGATAGCCATCGGCATAGCCACAGGCGATGACACCAATTCGCATGGGTTGAGTTGCTCGATATCGGGATCCATAACCCACGGCGTCGCCGGGTTCTAAGTCTTGAATGGCGATGATCGAACTGGAGAGAGTCATCACCGCTTGCAAATTAGCATGGGCAATATCCGCAAACTGACCGGATGGGGAAATACCGTGCAACATAATGCCAGGACGAACCCAATCACCCAAGGCATTGCGATGCCATAAGACCGCTGCAGAATTGGCTAGTGAGGTCTCGCCGGCTAATCCATCAATCGTGCTGGTAAAGCACTCCATTTGCGCGCCCACGGACGGTTCGCGATCGATGTAATCGGCATTTGCAAAATGGGTCATGTGGTTCATGCGGTGACCAGCAGCATGCAAGCGATGGTATGCAAGCCGGTAAGCTTCGGGACGAAAACCCAATCGGTTCATCCCGGAATTAAGTTTTAAGAAGATGGTCATGGGATGACTCTGCTTCTCAAGCCATGTGACTTGATTGGGGTTATGAACCACCATATCGCAGTTCAACTCAATCGCTGCCGGGATGTCCGCCTCTTGGAAAAGACCCTCCAGAAGCAAGATCCGCTTGGTCCACCCCTGGACCCGCAACCAGCGCGCATCATCAAGATCTAAGACTGCAAAACCATCGGTTTGTGAGAGCCCCACCAGCGCCGCCTTTAAGCTATGGCCATAGGCACGGGCTTTAACCACAGACCATATGCGAGAATTACCGGCGAGTTCTCTGACCCGCCTTAAATTGTGGCCTAATGCAGCAGTGTTAATCGTTGCCAGAATCGGGCGCTCCAGAAATCTCCCCTTTCATGCTCTAATCTAGTAAATGAAGCAATTGTACGAATGAAACCAGGTTTTTACACCATTATGGCGGCGCAATTTTTTTCGTCGCTCGCTGATAACGCTCTGCTGATTGCGGCCATCGCCCTCTTAGCCCAGCTGGCTGCCCCGGACTGGATGACCCCGCTTCTCAAACTTTTCTTTGTGCTCTCGTATGTATTGTTGGCTGCCTTTGTCGCAGCCTTTGCTGACTCCAGACCCAAGGGTCAGGTGATGTTCATCACCAACACCATCAAAATTATTGGGTGTGCTGCCATGCTCTTGGGCGCCCATCCATTGGCTTCTTACGCAATCGTTGGTCTCGGAGCAGCTGCCTACTCCCCAGCCAAATACGGCATCTTGACCGAATTACTTCCCCCAGAAAAGTTGGTGGCGGCAAACGGGTGGATCGAGGGCTTAACGGTTGGCTCCATCATTGCTGGCACGGTATTGGGTGGCGTATTAATTAGCGCCAAGGTATCTGCCACGCTCATGAGTTTTGACTTGCCGATGGTTGCGACCGGGGTGGATAGTCCTGCTGAATCCGCAATCTCGATCATTATGTTTATTTACTTGATCGCAGCACTCTTTAACTTAAAGATCCCAGATACGGGAGCCCGCTACCCTGAGCAGCACCTTAACCCCATTCAGTTGACCAAAGATTTTTTTGTGGGTTTTCATATTCTGTGGCGTGATCGTTTGGGCCAAATCTCGTTGGCGGTAACTACCTTATTTTGGGGTGCTGGTGCGACCCTGCAGTTCATTGTGTTGAAGTGGGCTGAGACCGCGCTCAATATGAACCTCTCGCAAGGGGCTATCTTGCAAGCGGTTTCCGCCATTGGTGTTGCAGGGGGTGCAGTTTGGGCTGCATCGCGCATTCCATTGAAATCCGCTTTAAAGGTCTTACCTTATGGCGTCGTCATGGGCTTACTGGTGTGCATCATGGCCATTTACCATATTGAATATATTCCTTCGATCGTGCTCTTTAAGATCGGGGCATTGGAAGTCAACTTCAATCTCATCCCTGCCTATGCGCTCCTCATTACAGTGGGCTGGTTAGCGGGATACTTTGTGGTTCCCATGAATGCCCTCTTACAACACCGTGGTCACGTCTTACTGTCTGCGGGTCACTCCATTGCGGTTCAGAACTTCAATGAGAACCTCTCGGTACTCATGATGCTCATGCTGTATGCGCTCTTAATTTGGCTCGACGTTCCTGTTCCGATCGTAATTACAGGATTTGGTTTGGGTGTTGCGCTCACCATGTGGCTCGTGATTAAAAAACATCAAGCCAATCAGGCCGAGTACGACTCACTGCATCTGATTGGTGAGGCCAAGCACTAATTAGAGGGATTGCAATACGGAGCGAGCCAGTAATAAGTCTTGCCAGACTAAGGCTTTATCTTTTGGCCGGTTTAGGCAGTGGGCCAGATCAAAGCTTGCAATCAATGGGATATCTTGACCAGCAATCTCAAGCACGACATCGCGCAACTGGGTGAGTGGCTCTTGCTCACCACTTAATACCTGTGCAGCTTGCTCACCAAAGGCAAATGCCACGCATGGTAAATGCGTATTCGGTGTTTGTGTATTCGTTGGTGAGCGCCATTCCCATTCTTTAGGTAAGAGCCCGAGCGCCAAAATCATGTTCTGAAATAAGCGCTCTTGATCCCCGCCGGGCGCTTGACCATAAAACAGCCAATACACTTTGGGCTCTTGATTTGGAATGGCGTGTTGAGACTCGGCAGTTGGCGATGCAGTTGGCTCGGAGTCATTCGCAGTGGAGCGCACAGACCACTCTGTGATTCCCATTTCTTTCAAGTAACGTGAGCGTTCATCAATGTGCATAGGGTTTGACTGAGCAGTCGATGTTTTTTACCATCACAATCGCGTCTTCGCGAATTCCAGAAGACGATTCTACTGGGTAATAGGCTTTGCGTCGTGCTAACTCCTCATACCCTGCCTTCTCATACAGAGCGATCGCCGCTTCATTGCTTGGACGAACCTCGAGCAAGATGCGTGGGATCGACAAATTACTCGCTATCGCTTGAATAGCGCTCATGAGGCGCAGCCCCACACCCTGACCACGTAGATCGGTATCCACCGTAATGTTCAGTAGATGCAGATCATCCACCGCTGGAAGCAAAATGCAGTAGGCCCATATTCGTTTACCGGGATCACTCACCTCGCGAAGGCAATATGCCCAATGGCCTGCTTGAATTGAATCGATAAAGTTACCGCGTGACCACGGGTGACGATGGGAGCTAGCCTCAATCGCCATGACCGTATCCAGATCTGGCTCGGTCATCAACTCCAAAACGAGCTCAGCCAAGCAAATGACCGGTTGGGGCACGGCTGGCGGCATCATTACGTTCTTGGGTAGTGAGGGCGACTTTATTACGGATATAAAGGGGTTCAAGCTGCTCGACCGAAATTACTTGGCCGGCTTGGTAACGGGCTTTGGCAAGTTCTAAGATACTCAGTGCGTTGGGTACTAATTGCGCATCAAACTGTCGGCCAACAAAATGATTGGCAAAGTAATCGGTGTACTCGGCCAGTGCATTTCCGGCAATTAGGTCCTCGCCGTTATCTGGGATCTCAGCAGGCACCGTCAGTTGAATGGGATGAAGGGGATTGGGTTGGGTTGCATTGCGTTGATAGCGGGCCCAATAGACTTCACCCATGCGGGCATCCAGAGCCATGGTGAATGTCGTATTTTGAGGCGTTTGATAGTGCTCTACAAATTGCAATGCCATGGCATCAAGACTGGTTACGGGAATAACTGGAAATTGCGAACCGATTGATAAGCCTTGAGCAACCGCAACCGAGAGGCGCACTCCAGTGAATGCGCCGGGCCCGACTCCCACCGCGAGCGCATCAAGATCTTTAAAGCCTGCGCCAAGCTGTTGAAGTAGTTCACTGCACCATGGCAAGAGATGTTGACTGGCTTTTGAACCAAGTTGCTCGTGCCGATGCACAATCGGCTGATCATCAAAACATAAGGCCACCGAACACCACGAGGTCGAAGTGTCGATGGCCAAGATGCGCATGCCTAGCGTCCTAAATTTAGAATTCTTCGTACAGCGGCAGAGTTAAGAACTCCACAAAATGATCATTGGCAACCAGATCCTCAAAAATCTTGGCAGATCGGTCAAACTGTCCAACGGCACCTGAATCCTTAACCTTTTTTAACTCTTCACCAATTAGTTGACGAACTAGCTCAAGGGTGACTTTGCGACCGTCATCGAGAACCCCTTTGGGTGAGCGAATCCACTGCCAAACTTGCGAGCGGCTGATCTCAGCGGTAGCCGCGTCTTCCATCAAATTGTGGATAGGCACACAACCGTTGCCCGCCAACCAAGCGCCCATGTAATGAATACCCACGTTGATGTTGTAACGTAGTCCTGCTTCCGTAATGGGGCCTTCTGGGGCAAAGTTGAGTAAATCGGCAGCCGTTACTTGAATGTCATCGCGTTGCCGATCAAATTGATTGGGCTTATCACCCAATACGGCTTTGAACTCATTCATGCACAGCTCAACCAAGCCAGGGTGAGCAACCCAACTGCCGTCATAGCCATCGGTTGCCTCGCGACGCTTGTCCGTCGATACGGCAGCAAGTGCGATTGCATTCTTTTCAGGATCGTTCTTAATTGGGATGAACGCGCTCATGCCTCCCATTGCTGGGGCGCCACGCTTATGGCAGGTCTTTAATAGAAAGAGTGCGTACGAGCGCATGAAAGGCGAGGTCATGGTTACTTTCACGCGATCGGCTAAGCAGAAATTTTTATCCAGCTTGAACTTTTTAATCGCGGAGAAGATGTAGTCCCAGCGACCTGCGTTTAAACCCGCGCTGTGGTCACGCAACTCATAGAGAATCTCGTCCATCTCAAAAGTTGCGTTAATGGTCTCTACCAATACGGTTGCCTTAATGCTACCGTGCTTCATGCCAAGCTCTTTCTCAGCCATGGTGAAAATATCATTCCACAAACGCGCTTCGAGATGGCTTTCGATCTTAGGCAAATAGAAAAATGGTCCCAAGCCTCTTGCTTCCAAATACTTGCCACTGTTGAAGGTGAAGATGGCGAAGTCAAAAATGCCACCCGATACGCGCTGACCATCCACTAGGACGTGCTTCTCATCAAGATGCCAACCGCGAGGGCGAACAATTAGCGTCGCGGTTTTCTCATTGAGCTTATATTCCTTACCAAAGAGATTGAGCTCAATATCGCGGCGCGCAGCTTTCTTTAAATTAACGTGCCCTTGGACGATGTTTTCCCAATAGGGACTATTGGAATCCTCAAAGTCCGCCATATACGAATCGGCACCAGAGTTCAGCGCATTAATCACCATCTTGGCATCCACTGGACCGGTTAGTTCAACGCGCCGGGTTTGCAAAGCCTTCGGTACTGGAGCAATCTTCCAATCGCCCTCACGGATTGATTTGGTCTCAGGTAAGAAATCGAGTTTTTGTCCAGCGTCTAATTTTTTCGCTAGTTCGACTCGTTTTTTGAGGAGTTCTTGACGGCGGGGCTCAAAGGCTCGATGCAATTTAGCAACAAACTCGAGGGCATCGGGGGAAACAACGGTTGCGAAATCCGGATTGAGTTTAGCTTTGAGCTCAATGCCATTGGATTCGATGGTTGGGGCGCCAGACATGAATACTCCTAATCGGTTTTAAGGATTTAATGACAAATTGATGACTATTATGCCTGATTTGTTGCACTGCACACAAATCGGGGTTTATGCCAATGCGGCAATCACATTGGGTGGTGCTTGAACTAACTCAATCAAGACTCCTTCACCTGAAAACATAAATTCTTCATTGGCTTTGGGATGAACAAAAATAATGTCATGGCCAGCCGCTCCTGTGCGGATACCGCCAGGGGCAAAGCGCAGTCCTTGCTGCGTTAACCACTCCACTGCTTTTGGTAAATCATCGACCCACAGGCCAATATGATTGAGTGGCGTTTGATGCACCGCTGGCTTTTTCTCAATATCAAACGGTTGCATCAAATCAATTTCAACTTCATGGGGGCCATGACCGATGGCACAAATATCCTCATCGACGTTCTCGCGCTCAGATACGAAGGTGTCTTTGTATTGCAGTCCAAGGAGATCCACCCACAAGGCTTTCAGTTTTTGCTTGTCAGTGCCACCAATGGCAATTTGTTGGATACCTAAGATCTTGAATGGTCGGCTCATGATGATTACTTTGCAAACTGAATAATGATTTGATCAACCGTTAGACTCGATCCTTCACTAGCGCAGATATCTGCCACGATGCCATCTTGTGCGGCAAATAGCGTGTTCTCCATTTTCATGGCCTCAATCACAACGAGTTTTTGACCTGCGGTGACCTTATCCCCTTTAGCGACATGCAACTTCGTTAAGAGACCGGGCATCGGTGACAGTAATAACTTCGATGTGTCAGGTGGTGCTTTATAGGGCATGCGCCGTTGCAACTCTGCCCCAAATGGACTAAGCACCACGCAGTCAAAATGCACGCCATCTTGCATCAACACATAGCCCAATCCTGGGCGCTCCACTTGCGCACATGCCATGGGCCCATCGTTTAAGCGATACGCCAAGCGAATGGAACCTGGTTGCCAATCACTCTCAAGGAAATAATCCGTCATCGCGTGTTTTCCTTGATTGGCCTTGACGGATATTTGGTAACCGTGATCACGCTGCTCAATCTTGGTGTTGTAGGAAGTCTCACCATGCATCACCACAAACTCTTGCGTAATCTTCATCTCGTGGCCCAAGAGTTGCCCTTCAAGCAATTTGGCGCGCTCCAAATACCGGCGGTGCACAAAACTGGCTAGGGCTGGTAAACGATTGGGGTCAGTTGGTAGAACGGATTCTTTTAAGAATCCTTTGGGGAACTCTTCAGCAATGAATCCAGTATTGAACTGGCCCGATAGAAAACGTGGGTGCTGCAACAAGGCGGATTGGAATTGAATGTTTGAATGAATTCCCCGAATCACAAACTCATTGAGCGCTCCGCGCATTTTGCTCATCGCTTCATCGCGATTGGCTCCATGCGTAATCAGTTTGGCAATCATGGAGTCGTAATACATCGGGATCTCACCGCCCTCATACACACCCGTATCAACTCGTACACCATCGTTTGATGCGGGTGGCTGATATTTCACTAAGCGCCCGGTCGAGGGTAAGAAGTTACGTAATGGGTCTTCCGCATTGATGCGGCACTCCATGGCCCAGCCTTTACGTGGGATTTGGTTTTGGGTAAAGGCCAACTTCTCGCCAGCGGCCACTCGGATCATTTGCTCCACAAGATCAAGTCCTGTAATGCATTCGGTGACCGGATGCTCAACCTGCAAGCGCGTGTTCATTTCTAAGAAGTAGAAGGACTTATCCTTACCAACCACAAACTCAACAGTACCTGCTGATTGGTAATGAACTGCTTTAGCAAGAGCAACCGCTTGCTCGCCCATGGCTTTACGGGTGGCATCGTCCAAAAAGGGTGATGGTGCTTCTTCAATCACTTTTTGATGGCGGCGCTGAATGGAGCACTCACGCTCCCACAGATACACCACATTGCCATGCGCATCACCCAATACCTGGATCTCGATATGGCGAGGTTCTTCCACAAACTTCTCAATGAACACGCGATCGTCACCAAAACTATTGAGTGCTTCGTTTTTGCAGGCCACAAAGCCTTCGGCAGTTTCTTGATCGTTATACGCAACGCGTAATCCCTTACCACCACCTCCAGCGGAGGCCTTGATCATCACAGGGTAACCAATGCCCTGCGCAATTTTTACCGCAGCCTGTGGGTCATCAATGGCTGCATTGTGACCGGGGATGGTATTTACTTTCGCCTCAAGAGCGAGTTTCTTGGAGGCAATCTTGTCACCCATCGCAGCAATCGATTGGTATTTAGGGCCAATAAAGATAATGCCCTCTTCCTCAACCCGTTTGGCAAACTCTTCGTTCTCAGACAAGAACCCGTAGCCTGGATGCACTGCTTGCGCTCCTGTTTCTTTGCAGGCAGCAATTATGCGATCCATACGCAAATACGACTCTCGTGATGGTGGTGGTCCAATGCAAACGGCCTCATCGGCAATCCTTACATGACGGGCTTCGGCATCCGCCTCAGAATAAACCGCTACCGTTTGGATCCCCAACCGTTTAGCGGTCAACATCACTCGGCATGCAATTTCACCGCGGTTAGCAATTAAGATTTTCTTAAACATAGTGATTGGTCAGTCGATTAAATTAAAGTGGGATGTTGCCATGTTTACGGGGTGGATTTTGTAAATCCTTATCTTGGAGCATGGCCAGCGATCGTGCGATGCGCTTACGTGATTCATGGGGCATGATCACATCGTCGATATAGCCACGCCGTCCTGCGACAAATGGATTCGCAAACTTCGCTTTGTATTCCGCTTCACGCTCGGCAATCTTTTGCGAATCATTTTTTTCTTCGCGGAAGATAATTTCAACGGCACCCTTCGGTCCCATCACTGCAATCTCTGCCGAAGGCCAGGCAAAGTTCACATCGCCTCGCAAATGCTTGGATGCCATCACATCGTAGGCACCACCATAGGCTTTGCGTGTAATTAAGGTTACTTTGGGAACGGTGCAATCGGCGTAAGCGTAGAGCAACTTAGCACCGTGCTTAATAATGCCACCGTACTCTTGAGCAGTGCCTGGCATAAAGCCTGGCACGTCGACCAAAGTTACTACTGGGATATTGAAAGCATCACAAAAGCGCACAAACCGAGCAGCTTTAATCGATGATTTGATATCAAGGCACCCTGCGAGTACCAGCGGTTGATTGGCAACAATACCCGCGGTTTGACCACCAATGCGGGCAAAGCCAATGATGATGTTCTTCGCATAGTCGGGCTGCAACTCAAAGAAGTCTTCATCATCCACAATCTTGTGAATCAGCTCTTTCATGTCATAGGGCTGATTGGGATTGAGGGGTACTAAGGTATCAAGTGAGTAATCGGGCTCGTCCGACCAAACCAAGCCACCCAGAAATGGGGCTTTTTCTTTATTCGAGAGCGGCAAGTAGCTATAAAAGCGTCGCAGCATCATGATTGCCTCGACATCGTTATTAAAGGCTAGATCACAAACACCGGATACGGTGGAATGGGTGTTCGCACCGCCCAGATCTTCTGCGGTGACATCCTCGTGCGTTACGGTTTTTACTACCTCGGGTCCGGTCACAAACATGTACGAGGTGTCTTTCACCATGAAGATGAAATCCGTCAACGCAGGCGAGTACACTGCGCCACCTGCGCAAGGACCCATGATCAAAGAGATTTGCGGGATCACACCCGAAGCGGATACATTACGCTGAAAGATCTCCGCATAGCCACCAAGTGAAGCCACCCCCTCCTGAATCCGCGCACCACCCGAGTCATTCAGTCCGATGACAGGCGCGCCGACTTTCATGGCTTGATCCATGATCTTGCAGATTTTCTCGGCATGGGCTTCGGATAAAGAGCCGCCCAGAACTGTGAAGTCTTGCGAGAACACAAACACCAAGCGGCCGTTAATCATGCCGTATCCGGTGACGACGCCATCGCTCGGTACAGTTTGATCGGCCATGCCAAAATCCGTACAGCGATGCTCTACAAACATATCCCACTCTTCAAATGAGTCTTCATCAAGCAATAACTCGATCCGCTCGCGTGCGGTGAGTTTGCCTTTGGCGTGCTGAGCAGCAATACGTTTTTGACCGCCACCGAGACGTGCTAACTCACGCTTAGATTCCAATTGAGAAATAATGTCTTGCATAGAAACTCCTATCGAATATCGGGTGTTTGCATCGCGTCGAGTAAGCGACGCGCTGCTACGGATGGGGCGATCGTGCCCACATTGACTGCGGCACTGAGTTCGGGTAATAACTGCTGTACGCCAGGATGGTTCTTAAAATTACTTTTGAGCGCGCTATCAATACGTTCCCACATCCAGGCCGTGGCTTGCTGACGGCGACGCGTCTGTAAATGGCCATTTTTTGTTTCAAGGGATTGAAAGCGTGCGATCTCATCCCATAACTGCGCCACACCTTGATTAAGGAGTGCACTCATTTGCATGACCACGGGATGCCATTGCTCGGCATGATGAGCGGCGTGGTCTGGGTTCCCCTGAAATCCCATTAAGCGCAAGGAGCTGGTAATAAATGCTTGGGCACGGGTCGCCGCATTGGGATCGAGATCGGCTTTATTGATCACAATCAGATCAGCGATCTCCATTACTCCCTTTTTGATGGCTTGCAAATCATCGCCGGCATTGGGGAGTTGCAACAACATAAAGAGATCGGTCATGCCAGCCACTGCAATCTCGCTTTGCCCTACCCCAACGGTCTCCACAATCACCACATCATGCCCAGCGGCTTCGGCTAAGAGCATCACCTCCCGGGTGCGCTCAGCAACACCGCCCAAGGTGCCCGATGAGGGACTTGGACGAATAAAGGCGTTCTCATTGACGGAGAGAAGTTCCATGCGAGTTTTATCCCCGAGGATTGATCCGCCAGACAAACTCGATGAGGGATCAATTGCAAGGACAGCAACTCGATGGCCTTTTGAGATTAAGTAAAGACCTAAGTTTTCGATGAGGGTGGATTTACCAACGCCCGGCACTCCTGAGATTCCGAGACGAAAGGATCGTCCAGTGTGCGGCAAGATGGTGTTGAGTAATTGATCGGCCCGAGTGCGATGATCGAGTCGCGTTGACTCCAACAAGGTAATGGCTTTAGCCAATGCTCGACGTTGCTCGGTGCACGGTTTGCCGAGCAAGGCCGCCACTAACTGCTCATCGCTTGGGGCATTGGGCATCGCAAGGGCTCAGCGTAGGTTGTTCCGAATTTGCTCAAGCACGTCTTTTGCTGACGCTGGGATCGGCGTACCGGGTCCGTAGATGCCCTTCACGCCTGCCTCATACAGAAACTCGTAATCTTGTCGTGGAATCACTCCGCCAACGAACACGATGATGTCATCGGCGCCTTGCTTTTTGAGTTCCGCCACAATTGCAGGAACTAAGGTTTTATGACCCGCTGCTAAGGTAGAAATACCCAACGCATGCACATCATTCTCAATGGCTTGACGCGCGCACTCTTCAGGTGTCTGAAATAAAGGTCCCATATCGACATCAAAGCCTAGATCGGCATAAGCAGTGGCTACCACTTTGGCACCCCGATCATGCCCATCCTGACCAAGCTTCGCGATCATGACCCGCGGACGGCGTCCATGTTCTTTGGCAAACTCAGCGATCTCCACTTTGAGTTTTTCCCATCCTTCGGCTGAATCGTATGCGGCTGCGTACACTCCGGTCACCTTTTGTGTATCGGCACGGTGGCGCCCATAAACTTTCTCCAAAGCATCCGACACCTCGCCCACCGTTGCGCGTAAACGAATTGCTTTGACCGCTAAATCCAATAAATTACCCGTGTTGTTCTCAGCTGCTGCTGTCAGATTCGCCAGGGCTTGATCCACCTGCGCTTGATTTCGCTTAGCCTTGATGTCCTTTAAACGAGCAATTTGATTATTGCGAACCATATCGTTATCGATGACTAAGACATCTACCAAACTCTCTTCTTGCAGTTTGTATTTGTTGACACCCACGATCACATCCGACCCAGAGTCGATCTTGGCTTGCTTTTGTGCAGCGGCCGCTTCGATCTTTAGTTTGGCCCAACCACTTTCCACAGCTTTGGTCATGCCGCCCATCTGATCCACTTCCAAAATAATTTCCCAGGCAGCATCGGCCATCTCTTGAGTGAGTTTCTCCATCATGAACGATCCTGCCCACGGATCAACCACGCTCGTGATATGAGTTTCTTCTTGCAAGATTAATTGGGTATTGCGCGCAATTCGGGAGGACATCTCCGAGGGCAAGGCAATCGCTTCGTCAAATGAATTGGTGTGTAGGGACTGTGTGCCGCCGAAGACCGCGGCCATCGCTTCAATCGTGGTACGCACCACGTTGTTATAGGGATCTTGTTCGGTAAGCGACCAGCCAGAGGTTTGGCAATGGGTGCGCAACATCGATGACTTCGGGTTCTTGGGATTGAACTCTTTCATGATCCGCCACCACAGCATTCGTGCTGCGCGCAGTTTTGCGACCTCCAGATAGAAGTTCATACCAATCGCAAAGAAGAACGATAAGCGTCCAGCAAACTCATCCACATCTAAGCCCTTGGCTAAGGCAGTCTTTACATACTCTTTGCCATCGGCCAGTGTGAATGCCAGCTCGAGGGCTTGATTCGCTCCAGCTTCTTGCATGTGATAACCCGAGATGGAAATCGAGTTGAACTTGGGCATATTCTTTGCGGTGTACTCAATGATGTCACCGACGATGCGCATCGAGGGTCCAGGTGGGTAGATGTAGGTATTGCGCACCATGAACTCTTTGAGAATGTCATTCTGAATCGTGCCGCTTAGTTGCTCTTGCTTCACGCCTTGCTCTTCACCAGCCACGATATAACCGGCCAAAACTGGTAAGACCGCACCGTTCATGGTCATCGACACCGAGATTTTGTCGAGCGGGATACCATCAAACAGAATCTTCATATCTTCTACTGAGTCAATGGCAACCCCTGCTTTACCGACATCACCGACAACGCGGGGATGATCTGAGTCATAGCCCCGATGCGTGGCGAGATCAAATGCCACCGAGACCCCTTGTCCACCCCCTTCGAGGGCTTTGCGATAGAAGCGATTGGACTCTTCGGCTGTTGAGAATCCGGCGTATTGACGAATGGTCCATGGGCGCACCGCGTACATCGTGGCTTGGGGTCCACGCAGATAGGGTTCAAACCCGGGGAGTGAGTTCACATAAGGCAGTCCCTCAAGATCGTTCTTGGTATAGAGCGCCTTGAGATGAATGCCATCCGGTGTGTCCCATCCCAGGGCATCCGGGTTACCGTTTGGAGCCGATTTACTGGCTGCTTTTTGCCATTGCTCGAGGGATTGATCCGCTGCAGTTGGCCACTGCCCGCTGGGTTGTGATGCGTTCTTCGTCATAAGCGCCCCATATGTGCATGAATGTGCATTGATATTTTTGCTATTTTGCTTGACTTTTATGGATTTGTCTATAGAATTGAATACATAATTATGAATTCAAAAATAGTGTTAGGTAGGAATAATTACTTGATAAACAAGCACTTACATATAAATGAGCAAATTACTATCATCACGGCCGCTGTATGAAGAAGTAGCAGACCAGCTACGCAGCCGTATTTTTGCCCACCACTTAGCACCCGGTGCCTGGATCGATGAGCAATCATTGGCCAAAGAATTTGGGATTAGTCGTACCCCCATGCGCGAAGCAATTAAGGTATTGGCGGCTGAGGGGTTAATCACCATGAAACTGCGCCGCGGTGCTTACGTGACCGAAGTCAATCGTGGCGACCTCGAGCAAATCTTTACGGTTCTCTCCCTGCTTGAAGGTGAGGCTGCCAAGGAGGCTGCCACTAAGGCTAAAGAAAGTGATTTGAATGCCTTAGATGATCTGCACTTGCGTCTTGAGAAAGCCGCGGCCGATCGCAACCTCGATTTATTTTTTGATACCAATGTGCGTTTTCATGAACGCATTATTGCCATTGCGGCCAATCCATGGATGACCAGCGTGATTGCTGATCTTCGTAAGGTTCTAAAACTGCAACGCAAGGATTCTTTATCGCGCACAGGTCGTTTGCAACAATCCTTAAGCGAGCACCGTGAGATCTTAAAAGCCCTCCTCAAGCGCGATCCAGTTGCTGCAGAGCAGGCCATGCGCACTCACCTTGCTCATGGTTTAGAGGCTGCTAAATAAAAAAGCCTCCATATTCTTGGAGGCCTTTATTAAGCAGTGGTGCTCTACTTTTTTACGATCAGATCGCCTGGAATGGATGCGATGTACGCAGCCATATCTTTTAGATCTTTATCGCTAAATTGCTTTACTTGCGATTGCATGATGGCATTATTGCGGCCCACTAAGGAACTGCCATCCACCTTATAAGACTTCAAGGCATAGTACAAATAGTCTTCGTATTGACCAGCGATTTTTGGATAAGCCGCAGCAACGGGAGCCTTGAGGCCAGCGCCATGGCAGGCAGCGCAATTATTTTTTTCTACTAGTTCTTTGCCCTTGGCAACATTTCCGGCAAAGGCTGTACCAATTGAGGCACTCAGCAAGGTTAGGATCAGAGCGGATTTCATCATGTTCTCGATTCCAATTACTTTAAGGGATTACGGGGAGAGGTGGGGGTTTGAGCCGAGTAGTAAGCGGCCAAGTCAGCCATGTCCTGATCAGTCAAACTTCCAGCAATCGCACGCATCGTCGGATGTTTACGCTCACCCGATTTATAGGCTTTAAGCGAAGCAGCAATGTAATCTGCATTTTGGCCGCCTAACTTGGGAACGCGGTAGACCTGTGGCCAATCGGCACGGTAGTCATTGATGGCATGGCAACCCACGCAGATCCAGACTTTGGCTTCGCCTGCTTTCGCAGAGCCTTTAGTTTCTTGGGCATGGGCAGTGAGGGAAAACAAGCTGGCGAATACTGCGACGCCGAGCGAAGTAACGATGGCTTTGTTCATATGCGTGATCGTGTTGCAAAATGGTTAATATTTTGTAGGCTGAAGTATAGCGGACAGCGAATTGTGTCAGGTATTTTTGTCATCTCCATATACTAAAGGCTTGTCCGATCATTTCGGATTTAACCCCGATCCTTGAAGGAGTTTCATGAGCGTCATTTCCCAAAAACTGAGCGACCTAGGAATTACCCTAGCCAGCCCTGGTGCACCAGCAGCCGCCTACGTCATGGCCGTCACAAGCGGTCATCAGGTATTTCTTTCGGGCCATATTGCCAAACGCGATGGCAAACCATGGGTGGGCAAATTGGGTTTTGATATGGATACCGCCACGGGTCAGATGGCTGCGCGCAGCATCGCGATTGATTTACTCTCAACCCTCAACGCTCACCTCGGTTCGCTCGATCGCGTTCGTCGGATTGTTAAGGTCATGGGTCTTGTTAACTCAAGCTCTGAGTTCACTGAGCAGCATTTGGTGATGAATGGCTGTTCTGAACTCATCGTCGAGGTATTTGGTGAGATTGGAAAGCACGCCCGCAGTGCGTTTGGGGTTGCGCAAATACCGTTGGGGGCTTGCGTTGAAATTGAAATGATCGTCGAGATCTAATTCAATAAATTAGCACCGTGGCCCCGTGAATCGATCAAAAGACTGCGCACAAGCTTGTTGGGGAATAGTTTTCGTACTGCTTGGCAATAGCGTCCAAGCTGCTGTTGATATTGGGTATACAGAGGATCCGCTTGTTCTGGGATACTAAGCTTGTAATCGAGAACAACAAGTTCGTGATCAAACTCAACCAATCGATCAATCCGTAAGCATCGCCCATCCTCGCTCACCACATCAAGCTCATTCCAGGCATTGCGATAGCTCTCTGGATTAAAAAGTGAGTTCAACGCAGGGCTAGTAAAAACCGAGTGGGCGCGCTTGATGGTTCGCTCCGCACTGACCTCGTCGATACCCAATCGACTCGCAAGCGATTGAGGGTCTGGTATTGCCTCCGCCATGCGGTATTGCGACGGCGTAATCCGTTCAAGGATCTGATGAAACCACTCGCCCTCTTGCATCCGTCGCTGCTCATCGATGCCTAAGGCATGGGTTTCTAAAGAGGTGCTTGGTGTGCCGTGCCACGTCAAGACCAGATCTGGGAAGTCAAATGAGGTCTCGCTTGCGGTGAATGGTTCCGAGGCGATTGAATGCGTTTGGGCATTTGATGCTTCATCGAGTTCTGTGAAGACTGGAACTTGCCCCTCGCATGAACGCTCATACCAACTATCAGGCACCAAACCGCCCTGCTGCCGATGACGCGTACTCTCTACTCCACTCAACCACAGTCCCTGCTTAGCTCGGGTGAGTGCCACGTAGAGAAGGTTCCAGTTCTCATGCAAAGCAATTTGTTTCTCTTCTTCTACCAATTCTTCACGGGCTTTGGATAAGCTCAGTTTCGTGAACATGGATAGATGGTTTGGCGCCTCGTGATCGGGATCCCAGTCCAGCAATACGCCGCGCCCTGGATTTGTGATGGCAGTGTGATTGCAATCTAGGATGATTACAAACGGAGCCTCCAATCCTTTCGCACCATGAATAGTCATTAAGCGAATCCGTTGTTGGCGGTGGGCGATTGAGTGGGTATCCAGATCAAAATCCCCTTCATCCACATCATCGCCCTCATCGTCCAGAGGCACTTCACCGCGCATCTCACCTTCATCAGGAGTCTCATCTTGATCACCACGACGCATCTGTTTAAGTTGAGTGATAAATCGTCCTAAGCTGGGATAACGTCCGCCATCAAGATTTAGAGCGAGCTCTAGAAACGCATCTAAATTGGCTAAGACCTGATCCCGGTCTCGAGGCTGGCAAACACTGGCGTATTTGCAACGAATATCGCCCGAGTAATAGACGTGATCGAGCAAATCATGCACTGGGAGATGTTTCGCTAACTCCATCCACGCCATCAGTTGCTGCGCGATACCTAAAAAGACGTCCGCATATGGATGATCGTTGGCGTGCGATAAGGCTTCCCACCAATTGCGATAACCGCGATTACTTTGAACCAACTCCGAGAGCGTTTGCATCTGTGCTTCATTCATGCCATACAAGGGGCTGCGCAAGATCTGTGCAAGGGCAAGATCATGATTTGGATTACTCAGAATAGTCAATAAGGCGATCAGGTCATCAACCTCCAGGGTCTCGAGTAAACCACCTAAGCGTGGGCTCTCAAATAATAGATTGGCGTGGCGCAACGCTTCTTCATACTCGGGAAGGTATTGACGGCGCTTGACGAGAACCAAGAAGTCTCCGGGGCGAGCCGGTCGCCAAACATGGTTGCGTTGCTGGTGATGACTCGGGTCAACCACTTCATCAAGCACTAAGCGGGTACGCATCACCGTATCAATTAATTGCGCAAGTCGCTGCCCTTCTAATAATCGTTGCTGTTTTGCTCCGGTCTCGCGGCGATCAAGATGGGGCATCGCCAAGGCGTTATCCCGTGCATTGGCCTGCGGCTCATCAATGATTGGGATCAATGGCAGACGGTATGCCTCGCCATGAGCAAGGTTTGCATGGCTGGGAATGTCTGGGGCATGCCACAGCGTCTTCTGAATCTGAAATGGATACGCTTTAGGAATTCGGTCGCTGGTAAAAATACGGTTGACCGCTTCTACAATCGCAGGCGCATTACGACGCGTCGTATTTTGCTGTTCGAGGTGAGCCTGATCGTGCTTTTGTAAAAAATCCGTAGCGGCTGTAAATAATCGAGGATCCGCACGACGAAAACGATAAATCGATTGCTTGGGGTCGCCGACGATGAATACCTTGGGTTTCTGATGATCCTCGCCGTAGGCTGCAAGCCAAGCTCGCAAAATTTGCCATTGCAAGGGATTGGTATCTTGAAACTCGTCAATCAAAATATGGCGATAGCGTGCATCCAAACGCGCTTGCCAATAGGCCGCAACATGGGGATCAGAGATCATTTGTGCGACGCCAAGTTCTAGGTCATCAAAATCACGAACGCGCATCCGCTCCTTGGCACGCTCAATGTGTTCTAGCATGGCTGTGCCGATGCTAAACCACGCTTGATTCAGTGCTAAGGCCTGTTGCTGGGATTGCCATTCGACAAACTGTTCACATGCGCTAGCCCACGCTTGCCGAATAGCAATAAATCGATTGAGATCGTAGTCCTGTCCTTCTAAATACGTCTGAATCGCTTTCGAGGCAGCATCGTTATCTTTGCGAGACCTTGGTAGCTCATCGCGCGTCATAAAAACAGGAATCAGTAAATGAAGTGCTTTATCAAATTGCTGTTGCTCAAGGGCGTCCAATGCTGCACTTAACTCCGTAAGTCCCTGCTGATCCCGAACGCCGCCGTTAGAGAAGGCGTCGTGCAGCATCCTAAGCTCATGGCTTGCGGTACTTTCTTGAAGTTTTGTGAGTAAAGGATTAGGTTGAGAAAGCGTGTTACAGCATTTACGTAAGGCCTGCGTCACACATTCACCGCGAGCTTCACAGGCTTTCTTGAAAAATACCCATGCACCCTTTTGCTGCACGAGCCCATGGGTTCCAAACAAAAATTGATTGGCCTGCGCTGAACCCAATTGATCAATTAAATACTCGTACTGTTGCAAAATGTCGCTAGGCATTGAGGCCCACCAATCCTCTAAGCACTCCTCTTGCAAACGCTTCGCATCCTCTCGCAGTGTAAATCCAGACTGGGCTCCCATGGAAACTGGCGCCCCAGCCAGTAAGCGCCCAAACCAGCCATGAAAGGTATCAATCGATACGGTATGGGGGTTTGAAAGTAAACGTGGATAAAGGGTTCGCGCTGCTTGCAGTTGCGTTTGTGCCGCCTCAGCATCAAGCCCTCGCTCCATAAGCGCTTTGATAATCTCGGGATCACTGAAGGTAGTCCAGGATTGCAACAATTGATAAAGGCGTTCGCGCATTTCTTGGGCAGCTTTGCGGGTAAAGGTCAGAGCCAAAATGGATCGGGGCGACTCACCGGATAGCAAAATACGAACAAGGCGCGCAACCAGCAACCAGGTCTTTCCACTCCCTGCGCACGCAGAGACCACGACCGAGCGCTGTGGATCACAAACGATCGAGATATTAAGTGATTGCTGAGCGCTCACCACATCCCCTTTCGGCAAATACCGCGGGCATCGCAATAACGGCACGTGCTCTCAGGGGCAAAAGCTCGCATGGCACCTCCAGACCATACGCTCCCCAGATCACTTTGCAATTGCGCATGAAGCTGCTGCATGGCCAGTGGGATCTCCGCGATCATGACCGAGCGCTTGCTTGCATCTTTTTTCTTGAGGTTCATCTTCAGCGCTACCCAATCAAGCTGATCAATCGGACCTTGTGCAGATAAGGCTTCGGCATAGAGCAATAACTGGGGATCGTCCATGAGCTGGGCACTGCGCTCCATGACCTTTTCACGACTTTGATTTTTATAGTCCAGGATCGAGAGTAATGAGGTATTGGGTTGTTGGTCGATTCGGTCGGCGTAACCCTCAATTCGAATCTGATGGAATTGCCCATGCTCGTCTGAGAAATTGAACTCAAAGCCAAGTTTGCGTTCGGCATCATGAAAGTGCCAACCCTGTGACTCGCGCTCAAGTTGCCACTCTACAAAACTAGGAATTTGTTTTTGCCAATCGCGCAACTGACCGACGATGCGCTGATCACCCTCCAGTAATCGACTAAAGCCTTGCTCAGAAGCGTGCATCAGGTGCGTAATCATCCAATCTTTCCGAAACTCCAAATCGCTCATGCGTTTTGCATCGCGTGCTTCGGTACTTTTTAGTTCTTGGAAAAAATTACGCAGGATTTGATGCAGGGTTTGACCCAGCATCGATGCATCGAGCGCTTCATCGAGGTCCTTGCGTTTTCGAAGACCAAGAAGGCTGCGAACGTAGTATTGATAGGGACAGGCGCGTAACGCCCGATACGCACTCGGGCTCATTCGAGTCGGCATGGGCAATCCATCGAGTCGGGTTGCTTGCGACATTTCTATGGGTCTGGCTTCGGCCGATCGTGCAAAACGATTGGCCTCGCGCGTTGCAAGTTGCGGTAGATTGGCTTGCAAACGCATGATCCAAGGCGATGCTCGCAGGGGCTCACCGCTAGCTCCCTCGCTTTGCCATAAAAGATCAATGTAGGAGTAGGAGGCAAAGAGTTGAGAAAGATCGCGTGCCTGTTGTCGGTATTGCCAAGCCATATCTGTGCCGCCAAGAGTCTGGCACAGGGTCTCTGAAAAGAACAATGGGGTCTCGCTGTAACTCGGTAGTTGGCGTTCATCGCAACCGACCATCACAATGGCATCAAAGCGGCGCAATCGTGTCGCGCTCAGTGGCAAGATGGTCACGCGTGCCAACGCATCACTGCCCTGTTCGCGATAAACCTCCTCCTCCATTCGAGTCTTTAAAAAGATAACCCATTCGGCAAGAGGCATGCGCAGTGACGGTAGCCGGCTTTGTTCTAAACCTAGCTTGTCGAGCATGGCGAGTAACTGCAAGCCTGCGGCATCGCGCTCAAATTGATCGCGCATCCCAAAGTGCGATAGGTCGTCTTGCAGCTGTTCGAGAGCTCTCGCACACAGCAGGTTTTGCATCTCACGCCCCTGCCAAAGGCTGACTCGCTCGCGGATTGATTGCAGGAGACGATGTAAGCGGGGGTCGGACTCAGAACTTGCTCCTGCTTCAATAGCCAAATAGAAACTGACCCACGAGGCTCTTGCCTGCTTGATGAGCAACATGCCTTCGAGTTCACTAATCAATACTGCGATCTCGTTTGGTGTGGTTTCAAGTAATTGACTGATATTCAGAAATGGATTTTTGAGGAACTCGAGTAAGGTGTTGGCGCTTGGCCCCTGTGGTGGGGAGCGCAATAACTCAAGCCATGCATGAAGTGCTGCGGCTGCACGGGTGGTCGAGAGTTTCCAGCCAGTTTCGTCTTCGATCGATAAGCCGGATCCAAAACGGGCTAACAAGGCACGTGTGCGGCGCGCCAATAAACGATCTTGCGCCACAAGAGCAATCTGAGTGCGCCCAGCAAGAAGATGGCTCTCAATGCAACGCGTTGCTTCCCAAGCAAGGTCTTCAAAACGTTTTGCGCTCAGGCACATCATGTGTTTTTCAAGTAACGCAGAGCGATTGATTTGCAATTGCTCGTCTCCAGACGCATGGGTATCCATGGTCTCGGGCCACAGACCAATGGAGTTCCAGTCCATCACAAAACGGTGCACCGGGATGAACGCCTCGCAATGACCAAGAAACCCCTCATCAGAGCGCGCTTGCGACTCATTCTCTTCGATGGTTTCGATCCAAATGAGTGGTCGGCGCGTCTCTGGGTTCATTTTCCATTGATGCAGATGCGATACCAGTGCGAGGTGTTGGGTCATGACGGGATCGCGCTCTGAACTGAGATAGCGCCAGTAGGCCAAGAGAACCGCAGATTCTTTCGTAACCAGCTCTTGGGCTAATCGGGGGTACGCCTCTGTGATCGCTTGGGTCAGCTTACTCTGTACCTGCTCGATCCCTTGCTCGAGATCCAATTGCTCAATGTTCCAAGCGAGTTGGGGAAGCACGCTTTGCGATAAAAGATCGCAGGCACTAACGATCGCACTTGCCAAACTCCAGGCGCCGCCCTCGCCTTCTGCTGTAAACCAAGCCCGTAAATTAGGATGCGTTTGCATCGTGGCATACGTTTGCAAGATCCGTTCCGTGTGCGATTGTGGCATTGGTAAGTGCAAGCCATTTGGAGCGAGTGCCAGCCAATCGGCGAGACTGTGCACTTCAGGTAATGGCATTGTGTTAGAGGCGCGATTTGCCTCTAACGCTAAACGCAAACTCAAATTGGGTCCTGCAGTGGGCAGAATCACCAAGGGGCGCTCATTACTTGCTGCCGCAATCGCCCAGATTTTCTGAGCCATTTGCGTTAATGCGTCATGGTTCGGAATGATCAAATGCGTTTGCATAGCAACTGGTTCGCTTAGGGCTGGGGCGGGATTTTGGCATGAATCGTGGCTTATTGATAATATAGGGTTTGAAATTGCCCTTTGATGAGCAATTTCATCCATTTAAACCATAAGGAATTTTCATGAGTGCCGGCATTAAACACGTTAGTGATGCATCGTTTGAACAAGATGTGCTCAAGTCTGACAAACCCGTTCTCCTCGACTTCTGGGCCGAATGGTGCGGTCCTTGCAAGATGATCGGACCCATTTTGGAAGAGCTTTCGACCGAGTATGGCGATCGCATCCAAATTGCGAAGATGAACGTTGATGAGAACCAAGGCGTACCCGCCCAGTTCAATATTCGGGGCATTCCAACACTAATTTTGTTCAAAAATGGCACGGTCGCTGCTCAAAAAGTAGGCGCTCTCGCCAAATCCCAACTAACGGCATTCATTGATAGCAATCTGTAATTAAATCGGTTTTAGTATGGTTGGAGTCAGGCTCACTACTCGAGCCTGACCCAATTTAGCCCTCATCAGTCCCAAAAATTACGTGTTTTGCCATTTTTTAGTGTAGTATCTAGTTTCAATGACGGTCTATATCCGGCCCTCCACCAACTTTATCCCAACTTCAAACGACTTATTTATCTAGCGCTGTAACCGTTTATCGTTTTTCTTAGCCGATCGGCACCCTCCATTTTCTTTTCTTTTCTTTTCTTGTTTCATCCTAAGCACACATCATGCAATTAACTGAACTTAAAGTACTTCACGTTTCCCAACTTCTCGAAATGGCTGCTGGTCTCGAGATCGAAAATACTCAACGGATGCGCAAACAAGAACTCATGTTTGCCATTCTTAAAAAGCGCGCTAAGGCTGGTGAACAAGTTTTTGGCGATGGTGTCTTGGAAGTATTGCCCGATGGCTTTGGATTTTTACGCTCACCCGAGTCGTCGTATATGGCGTCTCCCGATGATATCTACATCTCACCTGCGCAAATCCGTCGTTTTAATTTACACACCGGTGACAGCATTGAAGGTGAAGTACGCACCCCCAAGGAGGGTGAGCGTTACTTCGCTTTAGTTAAAGTGGACAAGATCAATGGCATGGCGCCTGAGGATCTCAAAAATCGCATCATGTTTGAGAACCTTACACCGCTTCACCCCAATCGCAATATTGCTCTCGAGCGCGATATCAAGGCTGAAGAGAATCTAACCGGTCGCATTATCGATATGATCTCGCCAATTGGTTTTGGCCAGCGCGGTCTGATCGTCGCTTCACCGAAGTCGGGTAAGACCGTGATGATGCAGCACGTGGCCCATGCGATCTCCCAAAATTATCCAGATGCCATCTTGATTGTTCTGCTCGTCGATGAGCGTCCTGAAGAGGTTACTGAGATGCAGCGCTCGGTCCGTGGTGAAGTGGTTGCCTCCACGTTTGATGAGCCAGCAGTCCGTCACGTTCAAGTTGCTGAAATGGTGATCGAGAAAGCTAAGCGTTTAGTGGAAATGAAAAAAGATGTGATTATTTTGTTGGACTCGATTACACGTCTAGCTCGCGCCTATAACACGGTAGTGCCCTCCTCCGGAAAAGTGCTCTCTGGTGGTGTAGATGCCAATGCCTTGCAGCGCCCTAAGCGTTTCTTCGGTGCTGCTCGTAATATTGAAGAAGGTGGATCACTCACGATTTTGGCAACCGCGCTGATCGAGACCGGTAGCCGCATGGACGATTTAATCTACGAAGAGTTCAAGGGCACGGGCAATATGGAGGTTCATTTAGAGCGTCGCCTTGCAGAGCGTCGCGTCTATCCGGCCATTAACCTCAATAAATCGGGTACTCGCCGTGAGGAATTGCTTGTCAAGCCTGAAAACCTCCAGAAAATCTGGGTGTTGCGTAAGCTCCTAGCCGATATGGACGAGATCGAGGCCATGAACTTTATTGTCGATAAACTCAAGTCCACCAAGAATAACGCGGAGTTCTTTGAGCTGATGCGCCGAGGCGGCTAATGATTAGAGCTTAAGCGTTGATTTTGTGGCATAATCTCGCTTTTGCTGTATTAAACCCTGGGCAAGTATTGTGGGATCACGCGTGACGCACAACGGCTACCCGTTCCAAGGATATTGATTATGAAACAAGGCATTCACCCCGATTACCGCGAAGTTGTGTTTTTAGATGTTTCCAACAACTTCAGCTTCAAGACCCGCTCCACCATCATCACCAAAGAAAAGATTAAGTGGGAAGACGGTCAAGAGTACCCTCTAGCGAAGATTGAAACTTCTTCGGAGTCGCATCCTTTCTTCACGGGCACCCAGAAGATTATTGATACCGCTGGTCGTGTTGAGAAGTTTCGTCAAAAGTTTGGTGGCAAAGCCGCTGCTAAGGCAACTGGCGATGGCGCTGCAAAGACTGCCGAGAAGCGGGCCAAAGATGCGCAAACCAAGAAAGCTGAGCCTGCTACTAAGAAAGTGGCTACAAAGAAGGTGGCTGCCAAGAAAGCGAAGTAATCACCACAAGTGGTATGTGTTACCGAAGGCAGCATGCGCTGCCTTTGTCATTTCTGGGAATGTGGATCAACGTAGTATTCAGGGATACGATGAACTAGTATGGTCAAACTGACTGCCGCTGCCACAGCCTCCATCCCCCGGATTGTGATTTTTGCACTCACAATCGTTTATGGCCTAGCCGGTCTTTTTGGCCGCGATCCCTGGAAAAATGAAGACTCGATTGGGTTTGGTGTGATGTGGCATCTGCATACTGGCTCTTGGCAGGATTGGCTCATCCCATCACTATCCGGACGTGAGCAATCCATGGGGGCACCGCTGCCCTACTGGCTAGGTGCAAGCTTTATGGATTTATTTGGCTCATGGATTGGCGACACGAATGCTGCCCGCCTTTACTCAGCGCTCTGCTTTTTTGGTGCTGCAATTGCCATTTGGTATGCCTGTTATTTATTGGGGCGTCGCAAAGAAGTTCAACCCATGAGTTTTGCACTGGGTGGCCAACCCAATACTCGCGATTACGGAATGACTCTAGCCGATGGGGCACTACTCATATTTTTAGCATGCGTGGGTCTTGCTCAGCGTACCCACGAAACCACACCCATGATGGCGCAACTCATGGGGCTATCGATTGTGATGTATGGCACCATTCGTGGTCTGGATAAACCTTGGCAGGGTGGCGCTTGGACTGGGTTTGGATTAGTCCTTTTAGGGCTCTCGAGTAATTGGGCGTTGACTGCGCTCATTGCCATAGCAATTGCATCAGCCGTTTTTTTCTGCAAGGTGAAACTGCAAGTTCAGTGGACACTGAGTTCGCTTGCCATTGCCATCGTGGGTATTGGTATTTGGCCCATGCTATGGCAACTCTTTGCAGTCTCCCCATCCGCCCAAGAATTAGCACTTCAGGCGTGGGCCCAGACTCCACCCATGCATCGCTATATTGCCTGGAACTCCTTGCAATTTATGGGTGTCAATTTTTGGGCATACGCATGGCCAGTATGGCCTCTCGCTTTGGTATCACTTGCTCACTGGGTACGGCACGAGGATGCGGGCGCTTGGCGTGCCCCGCATTTATGCATTCCATTGGGTCTCTTGCTGGCTGGTCTTGTTTATGTGTTGTTTCGGGTGAATGCGAACGAACATGATTTGATTATTCTGATTCCGCCAATGGCCATCTTGGCTGCCTTCAGTCTGCCCATTTTGCGTCGTAGCGTGATTAGCTTTATTGACTGGTTTGCAATGTTGAGTTTTACGATCATTGCGGTAGCAATTTGGCTCATTTGGTTTGCAAAGACCACGGGCATCCCTGCTAGTACCGCCAATAATGTGGCGCGTTACATCCCAGGCTTTGAGGTTCAGTTCAGTTGGATCACTCTTGTGATTGCCCTTGGCATTACTTTTCTTTGGCTCTGGGTCGTGCAGTGGCGCACCTCGCGTGCCCCCAAAGTCATTTGGCGGTGCTTGATTATCTCGGCATCCGGCACCACCCTGATGTGGGTATTGCTGATGACCTTATGGTTACCTACCATCAATTACGCGAAGACCTATCGTTTTGTTGCTGAGCGTCTAGTGCAGGCAGCACCTGCCAATGCAACCTGCATCGATACCAGTAATTTAGGTCCGGCCCAATTGGCATCGTTTAGTTACTTCACGCGCTTACCCTTGGCCGATAATCCAACGTGCCCTTATGTTCTAACGCACAATGCCAGTACGGCATCCGCGTTTTCTGCACTGCATGACAAGAAGCTCAAACTTCTTTGGGAAGATCGACGCGCTGCCGATCGTGATGAGCGTTTACGCTTATATGAAGTAATCCCCGAGTAAGTCGACGCATGGCATTTTTCCGGATCTCGCGATTGCGAGACGATGTTCCTGAACTCATTAAATTAGCGGGCCCCCTACTGGTTGGCCAGCTAGCGGTGATTGCCTTTGGTGTATTGGATACCGCAATGACAGCGCGCTACTCGTCTGAGGACTTAGCAGCTTTGGCCATGGCGTCTGCAATTTATATCAGTATCTACGTTGGTCTCACGGGAGTGATTGCTGCCCTCACCCCAATCGCAGGGCAACTATTTGGTGCAAAACGGTTTAATGAAATTGGTGAAGAGGTTCGTCAAGCAGGCTGGCTAGCACTGGGTTTAACCGTGCTTGGCACCCTAATCCTTTTGAACGCTGATCTCTTACTCGGCATCTCACAGGTTGAAGCGGGGCTAGAAAATAAAGCACGCCTCTACCTTGAGATCTTGGCTCTCGGATTGCCAGCTAGCATGGGTATGCGGGTTTTGATGTCGTTTCATAATGCTGTGTCTAGACCCGGCATTATTACGATTGTTCAATTAGTCGGCTTGGGTCTCAAGTTTCCGCTCAATGCCTTATTTATTTATGGTGGCTTTGGTATTGCCGCTATGGGTGGTCCTGGCTGTGCTGTAGCTACCGTCATTATTAATTGGTTATGGTTTTTTGCTACCCTCATTATTGTTATCTCGGGCGGGTTTTACAAACCGTTTAAGCTCTTTGCACAATTTAGCTGGCCAAACTGGCATCGGATCTGGACCCTCTTACGCTTAGGTGCACCAATTGGCTTGAGTTACTTTATCGAAGTAACCTCATTTACCTTCATGTCGCTATTTATTGCACGCTTTGGTACCACTCCGCTGGCGGGACATCAAATCGTCGCCAATCTCGGCACTGTTATTTATATGGTACCCCTTTCTCTATCGATTGCAACCATGACCTTAGTCGCACAATCGATTGGTGCTGGTCGTCAGCAACGCGCTGAAGAAATTGGGTGGTCATCGGTAATCTTTACCAGCAGCTTATGCATTGTGATTGGTTTATTTGTTTGGGTGTTTCGTTTCCAACTGCTCGATCTCTACGACCCGACACCCGATGTCAAATTATTGGCGGCGCCCCTCTTCTTGTTCATTTGCTTTTACCAATTAGTTGATTCGGTGCAAGTGGTTGCAGCATTTATTTTGCGAGCATATCGCATCTCGTTTTTACCAATGCTGGTCTATGCAGGATCGTTGTGGTGTGTTGGCCTTGGTGGTGGTTACCTGCTCGGCTTTAATGTTCTCGGCAATACTCCCCAAATCTTTCAAGGGGTTAATGGATTTTGGATTGCCAACAGTGTGAGCTTAGCCATTGCGGCTGCACTCCTGCTGTGGATTTTTAGAAAGACAGCTGCGTATTACAAAAAAGTGAATCCGCCAGTAACGGTGTAGTTCTTACTGAATCTTCTTAAACTCACTAACCGGTTTAAATCCGGGTACCTGATTGCCCTTGGTATACATGCACTGTTGATAGGCGGTGTTGTATTGAGTTTGGGCTTGCGATTCTTTACTGGCAGCGCCCATGGCTCCAACCGCTGCACCCCCAACCATACCTATCGCTGCACCAGTACCAACATTGGTACTGCTTCCACCTTGATAGAGGGCTCCAGCCGCGGCACCAATGGCTGCACCGGTGGCAGCGCTGATCGCACCTTCTTTTAAAGCGGCGGTATTGCCATCCTTAACGGATTGGGATGCAAAACCTCGGCATTCCTCATCGTCCTTTTTAAACTCCTCAAAGGACTTTCCTTCACGCGGCATGATGGTAATCGTGGGGCCAGTGGGTGCCGATACGCAAGCAGTGAGTAGGCCGACGCCAAGACTACTAATGAGGATGAATTGAAGGGCCTGAAGTCGCATAGAATGCTCCGGTAGTTATCTCTGAGTAATTAACGCATCTCACATCGGTTTGGCTGACATCATTGCGCTTTTGCTCCGGATTGCTGAACAATTTTGCGCCATTTATTGGATTCGAGTTGGATATACCGCGCAAGATCCTCGGGGCTGCCCGGGTTTGGCTCTAGCCCACCGCTCATTAGTCGTGTTCTGACCTCTGGCTTGGATAGGGTTTGCTGGGTCAATTGATTGATGCGCATCTGCGTATCTCTCGGTAACTTTGCCGGGCCCATCAGCGAGAACCAAGATATCGCCTCAAATCCTTTCAATCCTTGCTCAGCAAGTGTCGGAATCTCTGGAGCTGAGGGTGAGCGCTTGAGCGTGGTGACACCCAAAGCAAGCACTTCATTACTTTTAATGAGAGGTAGTGCAGATGCCAAATTATCAAAGAGCATCGAGATGCGACCGCTCACCAGATCAGGCAAGGATTGTGCTCTGCCCTTGTAAGGAATATGACGAATCTGTACACCAGCCATTTCCTTAAACAGCTCGCCAGACATATGAATTGAGGTACCCGTTCCTGACGATCCAAAAGTAAGCTCATCGGGTTTTGCTTTGGCAAGAGTAATGAGGTCCTTGAGTGATTGCACACCAAGTTGCTTACTGACAATTAAGACGTTGGGCGTGCTTGCCAAGAAACTGATCGGCGTGAAGTCTGCGATTGGGTCATAGGAGAGTTTTTCGTAGAGCGCACCATTAATCGCATGAATCCCTACCGTACCGATGAGCAAGGTGTAGCCATCCGGCGCACTCTTGGCCACGAGATCGGCTCCAATATTGCCGCCATGCCCAGGACGGTTTTCAACAACAATCGGCACATTAAGGGTTTTTTGCCAATCCTCTGCCAGAACCCGTGCTAGGGTATCGGGTGCGCCACCTGGAGGAAAGCTAACTACGATTCGGATGGTCTCGCGTGGCCAGACGCGTTCCGCTTGAGCCGGCGCAAGCAGGCAAGACACAAGTGCACAAACGAAGATGAGTCGTTTCAAAATCAATTACTTCGCAAGCCACTGACGCAGTTGCTCAATACCGGCATAGTTCAGGGGATTGTCTGCGCAAGCACCTAAACCACAAATCGATAAAGTGGAGAGTAGATTGCCCACCAATAGGAGAATGAACCATACACATACAAACTGCGCTAACCAGTGACGACTGCGGGTGCCGCGATCGGGGATGATTAAAAGAATTGCAATACTAATCATCAATGAGACAAATCCAACAAAGGCCCAGGTATAAAAATGCAGATGAAAGAAGGTATCGCCATAACCGAGATCACTCGGAGCAACATGGAGAAGTACCTGCCGCAAGGAAACCGATAAGCCCAAGATTGCAAACAGAATTGCAAATCCGTAATGTGCAGGCTGTGCACCGGAACGAATGTTTAATAGGAACATTAGCCCAATTAAGGTAAAGCCCATTCGTTGCAAGATACATAGGGGGCATGGCAAATCATGATTGATGAACTGGTCGAGAAAAGCCAAGGTTAGTACCGAATTAATGACCAGTAGGAGAGCAATGTTCCCAATGCCACTAAGCGATGGTAAGGTGAACTGACTCATAAGCTGATGTTCAGTTTATCGGAGGCATGATGCATAAACCAGGCTGCCGTAATCAATGCACTAGCCAATGCAAACAGTAATCCAAGTAGACGCTTTTCGAACCAAATGAAGATGGCGGCTAGTAATGCGATCGCAAAAGGTAAAAACATGTACATGATGCTTATTTTAATAGACTGGTATGCACAAACGAAAAATGGTTTTGTGTTTAGAATGCCATGATGAATTCTTCTGCACACCAGCCCAATCGCCCCTTACCGCTCGCGGGCGTTAAGGTTCTTGATGTTAGTCAAGTGATGGCCGGTCCCTACTGCTGCATGCTACTTGCCGATATGGGTGCCGATGTCATTAAGGTCGAACCACCAGGTTCGGGTGATCAAACCCGCGGTGCTATGGGCTTTAAGATGAAAGGCCCCGATAGCATGGGCTTTTTGAATATGAATCGCAACAAACGCAGTATCGCGATTAATTTGAAGTCGGATGCGGGCAAGGCAATTTTGTTTGAATTAGCCAAGGATGCCGATATCTTGGTGGAGAACTACCGCCCTGGAGTCATGAAACGCCTTGGCGTTGGTTACGAGGTGATGAGCAAGATCAATCCCGCTTTGGTGTATGTCAGCATCTCGGGTTTTGGTCAAAGTGGCCCGTGGGCAGAACGTCCCGGTTTTGATTTGATGGCACAGGCAATGTCCGGGGTCATGAGCGTCACTGGCCATGGCGATGGCAAACCCGTGAAAGCCGGTGTTCCAGTTGCTGACATTGGTTGTGCTTTGTTTGCGGTCTACGCCGCATTGTCTGCCTTTATTGGTGCAAAGAATACCGGTCAAGGTCAATACATTGATGCATCCTTATTTGACTCCGCGTTAGCGTTCTCAATTTGGGATACCTCGGAGTACTGGGGCACTGGTCAACCACCGGTTGCCTTAGGAACAGCAAATCGTATGACTGCCCCCTATCAGGCTGTGAAAGCAAAAGATGGGTATTTTGTGATGGGCGCTACCAATAATAAGCTTTGGCAAAAACTCTGTACGATCTTAGCCCGCCCAGATCTTTTACAAAATCCTGCCTATCAAACGATTGCTGGACGACTTGGTCATCGGGATGACTTAATCACTGACCTTGAGATATCCTTTGTGACAAAGAATGCAAATGAGTGGATTGATTTGATGTTGGCCGAAGGTATTCCGGCGGGTCCCATCTTAGACTACCCACAGGCTTTTGAGAGTGAGCATGGCAAACATCGCCAAATGAAGATTGAGATTGATCATCCGCTCGAAGGTAAAGTTCCGAACATTGGCTTTGCGGTCAAGATGCAAGGGACTCCTCAGCAAGTTCGGCGTCATCCACCGTTGTTGGGTGAACACACCCAAGAGGTTTTGGAGGAAGCTGGTTTTACATCGGCGCAGATTGAGTCACTGCGAACCCAGGGGGCATTTGCTGCATGAGCGATTCTGTAAACGCCAGGGTGTATTGCGAGATTAAGGACTCGATCGCACATCTATTTTTTGATCATCCCAAAGCTCGCAATGCGATGACGCAGGCGATGTATGAGCAATTACGTACGATTTGTTTGGAGCTCTCTCAAAATCCCTCGGTACGTGTTGCCATTTTGCGAGGGATTGGTGGCAAATCCTTTGTCTCCGGTAGCGATATTGCGCAATTTCAATCATTTCAAGTTGGCGCCGATGGCATTCACTACGAGCGCATGATTGATCACTACTTGGGACCGCTCCAACAGCTACCCATGCCAACGATCGCAGTGATTGATGGACTCGCGGTTGGGGGCGGGTTAGCAATTGCGGCTTTGTGTGATTTTCGGATAGCCACACCGAACGCTAAGTTTGGAGTGCCCATTGCGCGCACCTTGGGTAACACTTTATCGCCAAGTAATATTGCTTGGTTAACTGCCCATTTGGGAGTGGCGATTGTGAAGCGAATGCTTTTGCTTGCTGAGTTGATCTCCGTACAAGAGCTTCTTGCACAAGGATTTGTATATAAAACGGGTGAGTCTGACGAACTGGATGCGCTTAGCTTCGATCTTGCCAAGCAATTAGCTGCCCTTGCACCAATCACACAAAAGGCATCCAAATTAATTTTGGCACGTGTCATTGGAAACGCCTTACCCAATTGCGATGATCTAATTGCCGAGGTTTATGGCAGTGCAGACTTTAAAGAAGGTGTGACGGCATTCTTAGGGGGCCGCCCTCCTCAATGGCAAGGAAAGTAAGGGGAGATCAATGCCTGAGATTGTGCGTAATGTTTTTGGCGAGCCGCTCGTACCCTGCTCGTTTGATCCGCTTACGGGTTTCTTTCGGGATGGCTGCTGCAAGACCAATGAACACGATGTTGGCTTGCATTTGGTGTGCGCCATCATGACCGACGAGTTTTTGGAGTTCAGCGAACAGCAAGGCAATGATCTCATTACCCCTAGACCGGAGTGGAACTTTCCGGGGCTCAAAGCAGGCGATCAATGGTGCTTGTGCATTACCCGCTGGCAAGAGGCCCTAGCCAATGGGTGCGCGCCACTCATTAAACTGGAGAGTACCCACATCAATGCACTTGATCATGTGGACTTTGATACGCTCAAATTATTTGCGCTCGAGAATCAATCGGAGCTTTAAAGCCTTAGACAATTTTGGTTTGGAGCACGGGTAGGCCGTCAACATGGCCTTCCAACACATCGCCCCGTTGAACCGCAGCAACCCCTGCAGGTGTTCCTGAGAAGATCAAATCACCAGGCATGAGGGTAAAGAGTGTGGATAGATAGGCAATCGTCTCGGGCACATTCCAGATCATCATGGCGAGATCACCGTCTTGCTTCACCTGTCCGTTTACAGTGAGATAAATACGGCCTTTCGATAAATGGCCGCATTGGCTAACTGGTACGAGGGCTGAACATGGCGCAGACTGATCAAAGGCTTTACCAGTATCCCAAGGACGTCCCATTTTTTTGGCTTCCCCTTGCAAATCGCGACGGGTCATGTCAAGTCCCAGACCGTAGCCCCACACATGATCTAAAGCATGATCCGCTGAGATATTGGATCCACCTTTCCCGATAGCAACCACCATCTCTAGCTCATGATGTACATCCTTTGATAATGCAGGATAGGCCATCGCTTGGCCATCGGTCACGATTGCAGTTGCGGGCTTCATGAAAAAGAATGGCGGCTCACGATCGGGATCATGCCCCATCTCACGCGCATGATCGGCATAGTTACGACCAACGCAATAGATCCGATTGACTGGAAAACGCTTGCTATCACCGACAACCGGCAAGGAAGGAATGGCAGGGGCAGCAATCACAAATGATGTGGTCATGAATTATCCTAATTGAGTTTTATGTAGTCTTCTAAACGCATTGGGTACGTATTGTATTGACTCTGTAATCAGAGTTTGACCCCTTTTTTGATGAGCAGCTCATCGACCCATGGGGTCGCATAGGTCCCTGCTTCAATCGTTTTGAGGATCTCTTGTTCTTGTTTAATCTTTTCTTGACCAAGACGCGCCGCTTCTGCAGCAAGCGCTGGGGGAATAGCGATGACACCATCGCGATCGCCCAAAATGATATCTCCGGGATTCACGATCATTCCGCCAATGGAGACCGGCACATTAATTGCTCCTGGTCCATCTTTCATGGGGCCTCGTAAACTAATACCGCGAGCCCAACATGGAAAGGCCAGCTCTTCGAGCGCATCGACATCGCGCACTGCGCCATCAACAACAATGCCTGCGACGCCACGACTTTTAGCAACGCGCGTCAAGATCTCACCAATGACCGCACAGCCGATATCACCCTCCGCGTCAATCACCATGACATCTCCTGCTCGAACCATTTGCAGAGCTTTGTGAACCATGAGGTTATCTGCGGCGCGTACTTTAATTGTGAAAGCATTACCGCAAACCGACATCGGTGCTCGATGAATGGGGAGAATGCCTTTGGCAACCAGCGTTCGTCCCAGCATATCGCTGATGACTGTGGATGGCATACCCCGCAGCGCATGAATGCCTAAGTCGGCGGGCTCTTTTCTGGGAAATATTTGAATGGGATTAATCATGGTGTACGTTCATTGTATTGCCGTTTCGCGGCATTTCAAATCCAGTATGATGGATTCATTCTACTTTTTGGAGACGCTATGGCTTCCCTGATTCGAATCCTTACTACTCTATTGATTGCCGTTGGTTTTGCTACCCCCACCATGGCACAAAGTGACCTTGGTAATTGGCCAACGCAACGTCCCATCAAGATGATTGCCGTCTTTCCTCCGGGTGGCTCCGTGGATCAAGTGGCTCGCATACTGGCTCCCGTCTTACAAGCAGAACTCAAACAGAATATTGTGGTTGAAAACATTGGTGGCGCCTCGGGGGTCATTGGTACAACCGCCGTGGCACGAGCACCGGCAGACGGCTATACCTTTGGGCTAGTGTTTGATACCCATGGTGTTAATCCATCCCTTAAAGACAATTTGCCGTATGACACGCTTCGCGATTTAGTGACTGTCAATCTGATTGGGACCTCACCCATGGTTTTGGCCGCCAGCAAGAAGTCTGGAATTACAAGCATGAAGCAGCTGATGGCTGAATCGAGGGCGAAGAAACCATTTACGTATGGATCAATTGGTATTGGTAGCTTGGGGCATTTGGCGATCGCCGACTTTGCCAAGAAAACCGGGGTTGATTGGGTGCATGCCCCCTATCGCGGTGGCGGCCCAATGGTGCAAGATGGTCTTGCTGGCCAAATCCCTCTAGTTGTTGGCAGCATGTTCCTCATTAAGCCGCATGCCGATAACGGTGGCTTAATTCCGTTGGCGGTAACAACAGCAAAACGGACCGCTGATATGCCAAACGTTCCTACCTTGGCTGAAAGTGGCTATCCAGGATTTGAGGCACCAGCCTGGTGGGCAGTGATTGCTCCAGCAAAAACACCGCCAGCCGTTGTGAATGCGATGTACAAGGCAGTGGATAAAGCGCTCAAAACTCCAGCGGTTGCTGAGAAGCTAAAAACTCAGGGCATCCAAATTCTTAGTCTCAATCCCGACACTGCAAATGCTTTTGTAGCAAAACAAATTGGGGTCTGGGGTAAGTTTGTGATCCAGAACAATATCAAGGAATAACGCGTTTAGTCTGCGTACTCGAGGATGGCTTGCGCAAACACCTCGGGTGCTTGCGCCCCTGAAATGAGATGGCGTTGATTAAAGATCACTGCCGGTACGGAGCTAATTCCGAGTTGCCCATACTCCTGCTCGATGTCTCGCACTGCCTGAGAAAATTCATCGCTCTCGATCACAGCTTGCGCCCGTGAGACTGGCAGGTTTGCGCGTGCTACGGCGTCTAGTAGATGTTGGGGCTCATCCATACTGACTGCCAAGGTAAAGTAGGTATGAAACAGTGCCTTCTTTAACCGCAATTGCGCAGCTGCATCAAATTCCTCGCCCGCCCAATGCAAGAGTCGATGGCCATTAAAAGTGTTATAGACTCGTTTGCGCCCTTCTGGATGAAAGGTAAATCCGATTTCGGCAGCGCGTTGATAAATTCGTTCTTGATTGATCTTAACTTGCGAAATCGGGTTACCGTATTTTTCTGAGAGATACTCAAATACATCCCGTCCGCCTGGGGGCATCTGCGGGTTTAATTCAAAGGGCTGAGTATGAATCTCTACCGATACTCGATCGGACACTTGGTCGACTGCCTGCTCTAGGGCAGTCAAACCAATTGCACACCATGGACAGGCAATATCCGATACAAAGTCAATGCGAACTGATTTCAATTATTCCCAACCGCCACCCAAGATGGCTCGCTTTTTATATTCCACTCTGGATTCTTCCCAAGCACTGCCAATCATTCGTAATGTTTTGAGGATAGCAGCCAGTGTTCCGGTGCTTGATCCAGCGGCAAGTCCAATGGAACTTCCAGCTAAGGTTGGTTTAAGGGTATTGCTTGTCATTTTCTTCTCCTAAGGGTTTATACCTAATAGTATACCCTAAAATTATTGCATTGCACAAGATGCAAAAGGAGAAAAAAGCTTATGAAACAGGGCTTAATGGCAGGTTAAAGAGGAGGTTCTGTGGTTTAAGCTTGATCTGGGATTGATCATTCATGGCAAGGCCGAGATAGACTGGCTTGCCCCGAACTTGGGCAAGTACCGGGCTCGTATCCTTAAATTCGAGTTTGAAGAGGCAAATTAAGCGGTTCAGTACGCTTTCATCGAGACTTTGCTCTTGGTAGAGGCCATTGAGAATCTCCGTCGCAGCGGCGTCTAAGCCAACATGCCAAACCCATTTAGAGTCAGAGATCTCCTTCATTGGGGTAATGCTCGTATCAATCCCCAAAAAGTGCTTGATCCATTTTTCAAGAAGACGCGCTAAGGCGGGTAATGCGGGCTGGTCAAAATTGAGCTGAACTGCAAAATCAAAGAACTCATCTCGCTCCCAATAGGATTTGGCATTGTCAGGATGTAATACGTCCAAGTCGATGGTGCGTGCCGCTAACGATTGGTTCTTCAGAAGATCCACAATATTGCCAAAGTCCGAAGCCTGTGCATTTCGTTCAATGGTCTCGTGGTCGGCTGCCATTAACACACCACCCTCTAGAATGCTGACCTTTTGGGTTCGAAAAAAGAACTCTGCCATCCTTAGCTCATAAGGGTCTGGGTTCTCTCCCAGCATATGTCGTAGAAAAATTTGGGTTAGCTGACTGACAAACAAAGGGGGAACATCCACGCCCTTTCCTTGGAATAAGCTCATATAGAAATGCTCGAGGGAGCTTGCGGCCAGCAACTTACTTCGATACCGAAACCAAATTTCATAGTTAGCCTGCACATCGGTATCGGCGATTTTCTGAATCTCGGCTTGGCTAATTTCTTCGCGTGGCGAATTCAATAGGCGCTGATGAATGGCGCGCTCCTGGGTGCAGGACTGGGAAATTAGGCTCAGCTCGGGGCGTGCAAGATAAGTTCTAAGAAAATCATCCGTCACCACGAGATGGTGATCAGAATTCACCGAAAGAGTGTTAAAGCCAGAACTGGCCCAGTAATTTGGCATAGTAAGAAATCAAACAATAATAAGTCTTAATGACGCATCAATAATATCGTCATTCCGGGATTGCCCTCTTTAAACGATTTAAAGTGCGATTTCAATGAAGGTCGGCGCTTAATCAGATCCTGATAGATTGAAGATCGATGAGCAAGGTCTTCACCATGAATATACTCATCGACCCGATCGGCAAAAAAATTGTTTGCCAGGGCTTCCCGAATGGTTCTTCGAATACTACCCCCAATACCCGATGAACCATACCCATGAATGACGATAATGGTTCGAATATCAATTTCGCTGGCAGTCCGAATATGTTCGGTTAGTGCGCTCAGGGCTTCTTCGGTAGTGGGACCACCAAGCTCAAGATTAACAGTAACCGTATCACTTTCTTTTAGCGGTAAGGCATCTGTGCCGCAGTGCGGACAAACGCCCATAATGACGCGTGGATTTCCGCACAGCGCACAGGTAAACATCCGCTAAACCTAACGCAAACGAGCAGGAATGTTTATCCAATACAAACTAAACATGCCCATATTTTTTTAGGGCTTCAGCCAATGTAAGCCCATTGGCAATTTCCTTACGAATATTTTTCTCAATTTCAGTCAATCGCTCAGCTTCAACCAACACGGTATGAACATGTTCAACTGGAATCACAATAGCGCCATCTTCATCGGCAAGAATAAAATCACCGGGGCGCACAATGACATTGCCACCATCATGGCCTCGCATATACACCGGGACTTGACAGGCATTGACTTTCCAACGTCCTATGGACTGCACAGAGGTTTTATAGCGGGCAAACACGGGGAACTGATGCTCTCCAATCCAACGCACATCTCGGATGCCCCCATCAATTAGTGCTCCAACACACCCGCGCTCCTTCATGCCCAAGGCGATCAGCTCGCCAAAATAGCAAATTCCCTCGCCATTGCCACTCCAAACACCAATCTCACCAGGGGATAAGCCTTGACAAGCTTGCATCTTATCGGCATCTCCGCCTTGTGGATAAGGGGTCATTTGACCGCGAATGGTATAAGCCCAACCTGCCATCCGCTTACAAGTTTCTGGATAGGGACCAAAATCAGCCGCTAATCCTTGTTGCAATAAGTTCATGTTATCTAAAACGTCAGCCACATTGGATGTATCGACTTCCAAATAACGCAAACGAATTGATTCTTTTTCAGAAGCAGTCATGCCCATGGTATTTCTTTCGTGTTAAGTGCCAACTTGAAAATGCGAAGTTAATTTACGGAGCATGGCGACCACGCTTTGCGCCACAATTCGGCCGGTTCTTGGGTTTTCCGATGGAATATTTTCCATAGTCATGGTGAACTTGGCTGAATCGGAATCAACGGTAATGGTGTGCGTATTTCGGACTACAGTTGGGTCAGCCCAAATCTCAAGTAAGGTTTTTTCTGGACCAATACCAGCCAGTGCAAGTGCTACGACCACATTCAAGTTTGCAGGAAATCCCTTTGCAGCCTCTTTAGCATTTCCCGTAAATATTTTTAAGGGTTCTGTTAGGTTAGCAACTGAAATATTATGTTCAATTAAGTGCGGAGCGCCCTCAAGACCTTTTGGTGGTTTACGTGTAATCATGCGAACCGAATGAATATTTCCTTCTGCGGCAGCAACCATTGCATCAAGACCAATCAAAGCGCCAGTAGGCACCATAATCACTCCGCCTGTTTCCTTAGCCAGTTCCACAAGATCTGGACGAAATAAGATAGCACCGACAGAAAGTACGATTGCACGTTTTTGATTTTTCAAAAAGGGTGTAATGATGTCGCCTAGTAAATTCGCAGGAGCACATTCAACCACCACATCAGCCTCGGGCTCAAGATCTTCAATCTTTAAGACCTTAACGGGATGAGCAAGGGTTTTGACAAATTCTTGCGCTTTTTGATGATCCTTGGCAGACACTGCAGTTAACACGACGCCTGGAATTGCTCCAGAAGCCAGATGCATTGATAAGGATTTGCCAATTGCGCCCAGCCCTGCAATTGCAACACGAATATTTTTTTTATTTGAATTTGTAGTCACTGTCATTATTTATCGTTAATTAATAAAAAGTTCGCTAACGCCACCACGAACATCCATCTCATATTCCAAGCCAGCAACGGGTGGTTTTGCATAATGCCACGTTAGTCCATTTGGAATTAATCCAGGATTTGAAAGCAGCTCATCCATCCAAGGAGTAATGTCATGAATTGTATAGGCCTGTACTTTTGTCGCATCATTCCAGGTTAAATCCAGTTTGCGTAATCGCGCTGTCATTTCGTCAATGACAAAAGCAATTTTGGTCTTCAGACCTTCAGGCGAGCAATCGCCATACGCAATAATTCGATCTCGATAAGGTTCAGGGCCTTTTCTAGCATCACCCCCACCCGAGAGGACAAAACTAATACGGGGTGATTCAACGGGCACTGAATAGGTAAATGAAAACATCGATACTTGCTTCGGGGCATGATGTTTAGGGCACACATTTGTACGTGCTACTGGGTTAATAGCCTCCCTATTCTCAAACGCCGGTGTGTATATTCCCCAGGCCTCCAGCTGGGCCACGTACTGACGATTGAATGAAATAAATCCTTGATCATCAAATTGAGTAGGCGATCGCAGTTCACAGTGAGCAAATGCCGTCAGCGGACGCCCTATTTTTTGAAGATGCGCTTTGGCATACTCAAATCCGTCTTGCAATGGCAGTGCTCGATGAAAGCGAACCTGCTCGAGGCAAAAACCAGGCTCAGCCTTGACTCCGGCCGAGTACTGAAAAACACTTGGAATATAGCGATAGTTTCCTGCTTCAAAAAGTTCTGTTGCGTGCATAACATCAATCAATCGTCATTCCAGAACTCTTCACAATCTGCGCGTATTTTGAAATTTCAGCTTGAATGTGCTCAGAAAATTTAGCAGGTGTTCCGCCAATAATCTCAATGCCTCGATCAGCAAAATTCTTTTTGACTGCAGGATCTTGAAGCGCTTGATTAATTGCCGCATTGACCTTATCTACTCGATCTTTGGGCATACTTGCTGGGGCCACAATGCCATACCAAGAGTCTGTCTCGAATTTCGGGAATCCCTGCTCGGCGATGGTTGGGATCTCTGGGGCCAAGGGCGCACGTGTCAAATAGGTTGTGCCGATGGCTTTTAACTTACCCGATTTAATGTGTGGCAGAAAATCAGGCAAGTTACCAAACATCATGTCAATATTTCCAGCCAGCAAATCGGTTAATGCAGGTCCTTGACCACGATAGGGAATATGAACCACAAAAATTCCGGCTTGGGACTTCAGCATTTCTCCCGCAAAATGAGCGGTTGTGCCATTACCAAATGATCCATAGGATAGTTTTCCAGGATTCTTCTTGGCATAAGCAATTAATTCTTTCAAATTATTGACTGGCAATCCAGGACGCACTGCAAGTACATTGGCTGTTTTAGCCATCAAGATGACAGCCTGTAAATCTTTCGTGGTGTTATAGGGTAAGTTTTTTACTAAGGTTTGATTAACCGTAAAACTATTTGCAACACCGCCAACGGTATTTCCATCCGTTGCCTTAGCGGTTGCATCAACCCCAATGACCGTTCCGGCGCCAGGTCTGTTATCGACAATCACAGGTGATGCAAGCGCTTTACTCATTTCAGGGGTAAGAGTACGAACCACCGAATCAAGTGTGCTTGCTCCCCCAGGAAAAGGCACGATTACTCGAACAGTTTGACCACTTGGCCAGTTACTTTGAGCGTGTACATGGCTAAAACCCAGAACCGCTGTAGCTATTAAACCGAATGCAATGTTTAATCTCATGATGCCGTCTCCAATTATTTATTTAGTTATATTGCTTTTGTAATAAAAATCATTATTTCACAGCCTTATAAACACCCATCTCTTCGAGTAATTCATGAATGAGATCCAAACGAAGGCGCGGGCTCTCTTGTTCTAGGAAAAATTGCTTTTGACCAGGGCTTAACTGCAAGAGCTCACACCATCGATTGGCGACCCAGCCGCATTCGTTAAAGCGATAGGGTTTACTAAACGGCAGCTCTTTCCCAAGGGCAGCGCCCTGTTCTTTAAAGGACTGTATCACCTTCCCTAATACGCTTGAGGTCATTTTTAGATCCTCAGGGACCTCCATAAAGGCATCGTCTTCGATGAAATCAACATCAGCAACAATCAAGCCATTGCGCTTGGTCTCGCTGGTTTTGACACGAAAGCGCTGTTCACCATGGCATTGAATCATGAAGAGGCTGGGTTGGACCGGATCAAACTCTTTGATGCGGGCATAGGTTCCGACCGAATTAAAACTAACCTCTTGTCCAGGCATGCGCACCTCATCCCCGCCGTTCAGTGTTACAACACCAAAGCCAGAACCCTCACGCACACACTGCTTCACCATATCTAAGTAACGCACCTCGAAGATTTTGAGCAGCATAATGCCATCAGGAAACAAGGTGGTACCAAGTGGAAATAGAGGAATGGTTTGGGTATGCGTGTAAATAGACATTCGTTCAGGCTACTAGGCAATCTGCAACTAGTTTAGGCATTGGTATATATAAATCATTGGAAAATTATCGTTATGGGTACTACGCGCTTCTGAAATTCGGGCGACGGATTTTCCATTCTTTTTACATTCTTTAGTGGCAAGCTCTTGTGCCTCAATTTCTTTGGCGCCCTTAACGGCTTGCACCCCAATCATGCCGTCTGATCGATTAACTACCCGAAAGCCGCTTTGCGGGGTTCCGCAGGCAGATAGGCCCAAAGCCATGATCAGAATAATAAGAATCGAACGATGATCCATGCCTATAACTATACTGCTGTTTAGTAAATAACTAAGGAGACAGCCATGAATCGTGATGCTTTTGAAAAGGGATTAAAAACCCGTCGTGAGGTACTCGGTGCTGAGTATGTGGATCAAGCAATCCGCAATGCCGATGACTTTAACTTACCGCTCCAAGAATTAGTGACGGAATACTGCTGGAATGAAATCTGGAACCGTCCCGGCCTTGATCGCAAGACCCGAAGCATTGTTAACCTGGCGATGCTCACTGCCTTAAATCGACCCCATGAGCTCAAACTGCACGTCAAGGGCGCAATTAATAATGGTTTGAGTAAAGACGAAATCGCCGAGATCTTTTTGCAATCGGCCATTTATTGTGGCGTGCCAGCAGCGATCGATAGTTTTCGTACTGCCAAGGATGTATTTAAAGAAATGGGCCTTTAAGAATTAATATAGGCCTCAAGTTGAGCGATCGTAGCAGCTTGCTCCGCGAGTGCGGCTTTAACTAAATCGCCAATCGATAGCATGCCAATTAAGCGTTTGCCATCTAACACTGGCAGATGGCGAATCCGTTTCTCGGTCACGAGCTGCATGCAGTAATCAAGGGTGTCTTCTGGCTTAACTGTAATTAGTTTGGTACTCATCACATCCCGCACTAAGGTATTTTGTGAGCTTTTACCTTGCAAGACCAGTTTACGGGCGTAGTCACGCTCTGTGAAAATTCCGACAAGCCCACCAAATTCGATGACCAGTAGTGAGCCAACATCTTTCTCTAACATGAGTTTTAGGGCATCAAACACTGGCATGTTTGGAGCAATGGTTTCGATCCGGTGATTTTTCTCGGCCAATAGCTGACTAACGGTTTTCATTCTCGTGCACCCTATCCATCTATTAATATTTTGATTGTGAATAGGCTTTTAACTTCCTCCTATTAGGGTTTCCATGTAAAGCGATCATGAGCACCGATTTACTATTTGTCTATGGGACCTTGATGAGCCCTTTTGACCATCCCAATGCCAAACACTTGCATGCGAAGGCTCGCTGTTTGGGTCCAGCCCGAATGCCAGGAATACTCTATCAAGTAACGTGGTACCCAGGCGCTACCGATCGATTAAATCATCATGCCAATGCTTTAGAAAGCTGGGTTTATGGAGAACTCTGGCAACTCGATACGGAGCTTCTATTGACCGAAATTGATCATTATGAAGAATGTTCACCAAATGACCCTAGACCCCATGAATATCAGCGCGTATTACGCTCGGTCGAGTTCATTTGCCAGTCTGAATGGCAAACTGCCTGGGTTTATCTCTATCAACGGGATCCGCAGGGCTTGAAATGCCTCGAAGATGGCCGATTTGGGCTTGAACACTTCAAACCTTGACGATCTCGATCGCCTTTGATTAAATCATTTCAGGAGGTAATTTCTTGAATTATCGCGATTCCAGACCGTATTTACTGACCCTAATGGTATTGCTACTAGGCGCCTGTGCGGGTGCCGATCATTTGAACTGACTTTCGCATCATGACCAAACGCTTCATCGCCCTTTTACTATCTGCAGTGCTGCTTCCAATGAGTTCATTAACGCAGGCAGGTTTGTTTGATCGCAAGGATGATGCGGTTGATTTGATTCTTAATCAAAAAGATTGCATCTATATGAAGACCTACCGCGGCAAAATGATTAAAGGTGACTTCATTCGACCAGACCGTTGGACCGGTTCTAAATTTAGCATTGGTGAGCCCACTACGATTGCGAGCTTAAAACGAATTGATAGCAAGACCGCGTTATTTACCAATGTCAACAATATTGGCGACGGTAAAGGCGTCAAGGTCTATGTGTATAAGAACGATCGGTATGTGGAGGCTACTTTGCAAGATGGGTACCCCATCATGCAATGCGAACTGCAAAAATAATTAGAGCTTAATGTCGGGATTGGCGGACGTAATTTCTTCTCGGCCACATAAACGCATTGACCAATTAGCAAAGCGCCGACTATTAATCCGCTTCATTCCCAGCGATACCACATTCGTGTGGCGAGGATCTCTCTGAATTGCTTCCCATAGCAACTCAACGTCTTTGGGCTTGCCTTCAATGATCTGACCAAAACGGCCATTATCAAACGATAAAACGCCAGTAACATTTAAGCTCTTATTGCGGCGTGACGCCTTATCAACCAGCTGCATTAATGCCAAGATACCAAATTCTTCGGTCGCATCACTCACATAGGAGAGACTTACCAAATCCAGTTCGGTGTAGTTTTCTTCGGGAAAGTATTTAGTCGCTGGTTTTGGCACAGTAAGTTCATCTTAGTGTAATTCTAATTTTTAGCAAGTATTGCGATGTTGCTTGCTGTGGTTGCAGCGCAATATGACTAGGATTTGTCTTCTTCTTTCTTTTTCAGATCCTTCTCGCGTTCCTTCTTGAGGTCACGCAGCTGCCACCAGGCAAAAAGTAGCACTCCTCCGAATACGAGGACGACCTCAATCAGAATAATTGGTCCAAAATCATCCATCGCAAAGCCCTATTCAGTTAGTCGTTCCCAAGCAGCAACGCTTTAATCGAGCACAAATTTTTGTATTCCAAAACTGCCTCACTCATGGATTGAATACTCGCACAAATTTGCGTGCGTTGCTCTGGATTTTGCCAAAACGTCATCAACGGGCAAACCTCAACTTTTACTAGAAATAAACTGGCTCGCCCCAAAGAGGTGTTGATTGGCATGGTGGTTTGCGTTTCAAGCCGGTAATACAAATCCTCGACCCTTTTGGGAATCGCTTTTGACTTTCGTAATGGATGCTGACTTAACTCCGCACTATTACTAATCGTCCAGACATAGCGTCGAAAGGATCCTTGCTGGGGATCACTCATCACGTGGGCAATTTTTGGGCTGGCCTGCACCAGTCGCTCCCCATCGGCTACTGGATGATGAATTTGTGCAAGCGCCATACCTAGCCGTTTTGCAGGCACCCAACTGCTTGGAAAGCAAAAACAGATGGCGGTGAGAACATCGTTTTCTAAGAGGGCTACATCTTCATTGAGGCATAAAGCTAAATCCTCAATCCTTTCAATTGGTGATGCATTTGCGCAATTTAAGACGGTAGCTGCCTTAGAAATGAGTTCCCGTGTCTGTGGAGTATCACTCTGGGCAAATAACTCAGGTCCAAGAAGGTCAAGCTCACGACGCTTGGCATCCAAATAGCGAGGTTCCGGATTTGGGTCAATCAGCGGGCCCTCGTATCGAGTCATTTTGGGTGAGGTTGTGTATGGCACCTCAACCACAAAGGCAGGCTGTTTAACGGATGCGCTCAATTTTGATGCGATTAATGCTAAACAATGATCCAATCATGGCATTCAGAATGGCAATAAAAATGCTAGCAAAGAAGGCTGTCCAAAATCCGGAGAGCACGAAGCCATTCACTAGCTGAGCAACCAACATTAGAACTAGCGCGTTGATCACCAGTAAGAAAAATCCAAGACTCAAGATGGTGAGCGGCAAAGTAAATACGATGAGCAAGGGGCGAATAACGGCATTAGCCAGTCCGAGAACCAAAGCAGAAATAATTAAGGCTCCCGAGTCATCAAATTGCAAGCCATCGAATACATAGGTTGCCGCCCATAGCGATAAGGACGTAATAGCCCAGGTCAGCATAAATAAGGTCATGATTCTCTCTTCGTAGGAATGGTTAGAATTGAGTATAAGGAATAATCATGGGTTCACCAGACAAGGCGCAGAAGCGGCCTCTCTCTAATAAAAAACTATTACTTAGTAAGTGGACTGCCGTTGTACCCCAAAATCGAGAGAAGCATTTTCTGGTAAGCCGCATCCATGATCCTAGAGATCACGCAATACCACCAGGGTTTGTGGAGCTTGAAGCAGTATTTACCCAGCGGCGCTTTAATATTGCTATTGATGATTTGCTCAATTCAGCGGATTGGCAAATTGGGTGGCAATCAACCATTAAGGAGCGGGCATGACACGACGTTCATTCATTCAAAAATCGGGTGCCCTGGCGCTTGCAGGCAGTTCAACCCTATTAGCACCAGCAGTCCATGCGCAATCGGATACGGTTCGTTGGCGCTGCGCATCTAGCTTTCCAAAAAGTGTTGATACCTTATATGGTACTGCCGAGCTTATCGCCCGCCGTGTTGGTCAAATTACGGGGGGTAAATTTCAGATTAGCGTTCACCCTGCCGGGGAGATAGTGCCCCCGCTCCAAGTATTGGATGCGGTTGAAAAAGGGACTATTGAATGCAATCACACGGCGCCCTACTACTATATTGGCAAAGATCCTGCCTGGGCCTTTGGTACCTGCATCCCATTTGGTTTTAATACCCGCCAGTACAACGCATGGTGGATACATGGCGATGGTGAAAAAATATTTAATGAGTTTGCACGTCAATTTGGCGTGATTAATTTCTTGGCAGGAAATACTGGAACCCAAATGGCAGGCTGGTTTAAAAAAGAGATTAAAACGGTGGATGATCTCAAAGGCTTGAAGTTTAGAACTGGCGGAATGGGTGGTCAGGTACTAACCAAGCTAGGAGTTGTCACCCAACAATTACCCGCTGGTGAAATTTACTCGGCATTAGAAAAAGGGACGATTGATGCCGCTGAGTTCACAGTCCCCTATGACGATGAGAAACTCGGACTGAATAAAATTGCCAAGTATTACTACTATCCAGGCTGGAACGAGGGAAGCGCAGTATTAGCATTTCAGGTGAATGCAAAAGCATGGGACGCCCTTCCTGAGTCGTACAAAATGGCCATTCAGGCGGCCACTGCAGAAGCCAATACGTGGATGCAAGCCAAATACGATGCCCTCAACCCTAATGCCCTAAGGCGCCTAGTACAAGGGGGTGCCATCTTACGTGCTTATCCCCAAAGCGTGATGGATGCTTGCTTTAAAGCCAATCAGGAACTCTTAGAAGAAACCAGTGCCAAAAGTCCGGCGTTTAAACGCATTCTCTCGCAGATGCGTCCATTTCAACGCGATCAACAAGCATGGTTTAGGGTAGCCGAAGCTAGCTACGATACCTTTATGTCAAGGCAAAAGCTGTAAGGCCGTTTATTTGCGTTTGAAGTAATCAGCGGGGTCTTCGCTCGGGGCCGGTTTTGCAGGTTGTGCACTTTCTGTCTCATCAAGCTTAATCTCGATGCCCTGAACATCTTGGGTGATTGGCTTATCCAATAAACCCGTGACCAGCTCTGGATAAAAAATGAGTATGCCAACCAAGAGTAATTGCAAGCCCAACCAGGGAATGGCTCCTAGGTAGATGTCGCTACTCTTAATACTAGGGGGCGCAATCCCTCGCAGATAAAAAAGTGCAAAGCCAAACGGCGGATGCATAAATGACGTTTGCATATTGACGCAAATTAAGATTCCGAACCAAATTAGATCAATTCCCATATCTTTTGCAATCGGTGCCAATAGCGGAATCACAATAAAAGCGATTTCAAAGAAATCCAGAAAGAATGCGAGGCCGAAGATGAGCAGATTAACCACAATCAAAAATGTGACTGGATCGTCTGCGCCCACCGCCATGAATAAATGCTCAATCCATTTACCACCATCCACCCCCTGAAATACCAAGGTGAACACGGTCGCACCAATGAGAATAAAGATCACCATGACTGTAATGCGCATGGTGGAAACCATTCCTTCCCAAAGCATGTGCAGATTAAAGCCGCCATGCATGAACGCAAGTAGCAGCGCCCCAACCACTCCCATCGCCCCAGCTTCGGTTGGCGTTGCTAAACCCATAAAAATGGTTCCCAGAACCATAAAGATGAGAACCAGGGATGGAACAATGGCAAAGACAATGTCTTTCCAGAGCGTCCACCCATTTGACTGGCGCTCTTCCTTGGGTAATGGTGGCATGGATTGAGGTCGAATGATCGACATCGCCAATACAAAGCCCAAGAAGATAAGCACTTGGGCAATCGAAGGCCCAATGGCGCCCAGATACATATCGCCGACCGATTTTCCGAGTTGATCGGCAAGAACGATTAAGACCAGCGATGGCGGAATGACTTGGGTAATGGTACCCGATGCAGCAACTACGCCAGTGGCAAGCCGTGGACTATAGCCATGGCGCAACATAATTGGCAAAGCAATCACACCAATTGCAATCACCGATGCCGCTACCGTACCGGTGATGGCACCTAAGATCGCTCCCACCAAAATCACTGCATAGGCAAGGCCCCCTGGCAAACCTCCACAAAGTCGTGCAAACCCATGTAACAAGTTCGCTGCCAAACCACTGCGCTCCAAGATGGCTCCCATCAAGGTAAAAAATGGAATTGAGAGCAATAACTCGTTTGAAAGAATGCCAAATACTCGGTATGGCAAATTGGCCATGAACTGCGCTGGAAAGAAGCCAAATTCGATGGCAATCATGCCTGAGGCAAGTCCCAGGGCAGCCAACGAAAAAGCCACTGGTAAACCAGTTAACAGAAACACGATCAAGGCGATAAACATGGCTGGGGCCATCCATTCGTGGCTCATGATTATTGCTGTGGCCTTTGATACGAATCGTTCAGACTGGCGTTGCCTTGCAATACCAGAACACGTTTGATACATTCGGATATGGTTTGCAGGATTAATAGTCCAAATCCAATCGGTATGAACAGCTTGACGGGCCAACGAATCAATCCGCCAGCATTGGCTGAACGTTCCTCAATCGCCCAGGCCTCCATAAACCATGGCCACCCATCGACTACCATCACGATGCAAAAAGGCAAGACAAAAAATAGCAGGCCAAACAAATCCAGATAGATACGCTGCCTAGCTGATAGGCGAAGGTAGATTAAATCAATGCGTATATGGCCATTGGTGCACAGTAAGTGAGCTGCGCCAAGCATCACAATACCAGCAAACATATACCATTGGAGCTCAAGCCAGGCGTTTGAACTGATATCAAATAAGTAGCGTGATAGTGCATTACCCACTGAAACGAGAGCACAAGCCAGCACCAAGCCAATCGCCAAATAAGCAGCGTAGCGGCTTAGACAATCAATACGGTAAGAGATTTTTTGTAATAACTTCATATCGCTGGGCAGAAAATAGGAGTGTATAAGAACTTCCCAGTCGCGCTAAGATAAGCCTATGACCCATTCCCCAGTAATTCTTGATACCAATGTTCTTCTGGATATTTTTGTTTTTCGAGACGAGCGTTCACTCCCCTTGCAACAGATGATTCGGAATCAAGAGCGTCAGCTAATTTATTGTCAGGCGATGCACGATGAATTCATCGATGTCCTGAGTCGCTCGCAGTTTCAATTAAGTCAATCTCATCAAGAAGCCATTCTTCATCAATGGCTCAATTTAGCCAATCAGGTAACGCTGACAGAATCTGCACCATTGCGGTGTAGCGATCCCGATGATCAGATTTTTATTGATCTCGCATATCAAACGAGGCCGTCTCTATTAGTGAGTAAAGACAATGCCTTAATAATGCTGCGCAAGCGCTTAGCAGGTCTAAATATCGACCTGCAAACGTATTAATCCTTCTGCATTGCAATAAGACAATAAAAACATTTACTTGGCGTGATTAATTTAAATCGATTCTTGATAAAAAAATTTCATCGGCATTCGTCTTGACTCCAACCGCGATCAGACTTAGGATGAAATCGTGGTGTCGCAGTCATTGTGTGACCCGCCTGGTAGTAATACCAGCCTTTGTGGGTACATTCCTGTGCCCCTCCGATACGGGACAGCAAACTCCCGTAGCGACGACAACCACTCAGAAGAGTGGTATGGCCCGGCGGCATACCCGTCGGGCTTTTTATTTACAGATAAATTGCTTTTGTGCGTTGCGTTGCGTTGCGCTATCTGCCATTGCCTCAAAGCGTTTTGTCATTTGATTTCGAATGAAGTACTCGGCAATTGAATAGGGAACTAAAGAACTTAATTCAATCGTTGCTCGATATTGAAAACGCGTACCATCGCCCTCGGGGTTAAGGCGCCAACTACCCTGATAGTATTTGGCATCACCGCTCACCTGCCTAAAATCAAGTACTTGGTCTGATACTTCTTTGTATTCAACAATCGAACGCATTTGCACTGGTATTAAAAGAATTTGTTCTTCAACCACCCGCTCAACCAAGATTTGATTGCCGGTGCGGCTAATAATTTTGGATTCTTTAATGCCAGGAAAGTTTTTTGCAGCCTCATAATCCCGGATAAACAAAACGGCTTGACATAAGCCAAGTCCAACCTTGAAATCTGCAATGATCTGAAACTGCTCCGCAGTCGGACTTACCTGGAGGTGAAGATCATAGGCATTGCTTACTGCATATGTATTAAACGTGATGCCAAGTAATACTGCAGCAGCAATGACTTTCACTGCAAACCTCTACTCTGCCTCAATCTTGGCGGCTTTTACAACATTGGCCCAACTAACTAATTCGTTAGCGACATGGTCAGTAAACTGTTTGGGGTTCTCATAATCGGCGCTTGCACCCAAATCGATAGCGCGCTGCCTAAACGCTGGGCTTTGAATAACTTTAGCGATTTCAGCGCTTAACTTATCAATAATAGGCTTGGGCACTCCCGCCGGTGCGAAAACGCCAAACCACGATGTAGCGTCCACTTTGGGATAACCAACCTCTGCCGTCGTGGGTACATCAGGTAAGCTAGGTAAACGTGTTTTACCGGTAACCGCAAGAACTCGCAGCCTTCCGCTAGCGACGTGTTGCATAAATGGTGGCGCGGTACCAAAGGTAATATCAACTTGGCCGGCTAACAAATCTTGCAATGCAGGCCCCGTTCCTTTGTACGGAATGTGTGTCATTTTGATTCCGGCTTGCTGCTCTAGCATTGCGCCGGTTACATGCTGTAAAGAGCCATTGCCAGATGAGGCGTAATTTAATTTACCGGGATTTGCTTTAGCATAGGCAATCAACTCTTTAAAGTTTTTGATCGGTAAATCTGCACGGATGACAATGATTTGCGGAGCAGAGATCACATTAGCAACCGCCTGAAAATCTTTCTGCTCCCACTGCTGCTGTTTCGACACATGGGGCGTAATTACATGGTAACCCGAGTATTGCATCATGATCATATAGCCATCGGCTGGCGCCCGTTTGACCTGAGCAGCGGCAATATTACCGTTACCACCCCCCTTGTTCTCCACCACAATTGTTTGACCTAAGGCGCTACCCAAAGGGGTTGCAAGCATGCGTGCCGATATATCGGTGGTACCGCCAGGAGCGGTCGGAACAATCATGGTGATTGGTCTTACTGGATAGGCATCTGTTTGCGCACTGACAATATTCGCACCAACAAGACCTAAGAACAATAAATGCAGAACAACGTAAGCTTTATGTTTCATGTAAACCTCTGTTCATGGATCAAGGGAATTGAATGGTGATTTAATTGTAGGCTAAGATGGAATCTTACTTTACGAAAAGAGAATCTATGCGTCGCTTCTTCCAGTCCCTCCTCCTTGCTACTTGCTGCTTTTTCTCCTCGACATTATTAGCGTATCCCAATAAGCCCATTACCATCATCGTCCCTCAAGCACCAGGGGGCACCAATGATATTGTGGGTCGTTTAGTAGCACAACGCTTGGGCGAGCAGATGAAGAGCTCGATCGTGGTAGAGAATCGTCCTGGCGCCGGGGGTAACATCGGCACCCAATGGGTTGCCAATGGTCCGAAGGACGGGCATACCCTCTTGATGACCATTAGTAGCGCACAGGCCATTAACCCTGCGCTCTATAAAAATCCGGGGTTTGATCCAGTCAATGACTTTGTGCCGATTGCACTTGTAGGGTCGGTGCCTAATGTTCTGCTGGTCAATGCCAACTTTCCAGCAAAAACACTCGATGAGTTTATTAAATTAGTGAAATCCAAACCGCCAGGCACCTATCAATATGCCTCTGCAGGTAATGGCACTCTAAATCATCTTCTTGGTGAAATGCTCAATCAAAGCGCTGGGCTTTCTCTACAACACATCCCTTATAAAGGCGTAGCCCCTGCCTTAAATGATTTATTGGGTGGTCAAATCCAAATCGCGTTTGCGAGTTTGCCATCTGTATTGCAATACATTAATACACAAAAATTAGTGGCTTTGGGCGTTAGTTCGGCCAAACGCTCCCCTGTTCTACCCGACGTTCCGGCAATTGCTGAAAAAATCCCAGGGTTTTCTGGCACGCTCTGGATTGGTTTATTTGCTCCTAAGGGGACTCCCAAACCAGTCATCGATAAACTTCAAAAAGAAATGCAAGTGACCCTTGCAAATCCAGAGCTCAAAGAAAAATTAACCGCTTCTGGCGTGGAACTAGCGAATGCCTCACCTGCTGAATTTGCAAAACTATTACAAGATGACATCAATCGTTGGGCAAAGATTGTGAAGGCCTCGGGGGCATCTTTAGACTAAGCAGCTCAACGCATTAATTAAAGGGAATGGTAATTAAACCTTCTCGAGGATTCATGGGCTGCGCAGAATTATCTTCTAGGGATTTAGCCTCCGCTTCACCACGCGTGTCGCTTTGATAATTGGGTCCAATAATGATGCCTTGTGGAGCGGTCTCGGGAGGCAAGGGCTTGGGTTTACCCATGACACCCTGAGGGGGCACTATGGGTTGCTCATTAATCGCCTTTAATTCATTGGGCTGAAGCGGTGATATTTGCGCAACGGCTAAGTTGGCAGTGGCAAGCGTGAGAAGCAGGCAAGAGAAGGAAATGGAGTGGCGCATCCCCGTATTAAACCACTCTTTGGGCTCGCCTAAAATGATTGATCAAATCAATTAGGATTCACTTTGTATGCCAGCGACCCGAGATGAAATCACGACCTTCTTTAAGAAGGATTTTCCACAAACCAAGTGTCAGATTCTGGAAGTCGGCAATCGTTCGGCATTGGTTAGCCATCCCGTGGGCCAAGAGGAGCTGCGCCCAGGTGGAACGGTTTCAGGACCAACCATGATGGCACTTGCTGATGTTGCTTTGTATGTGGCCATTTTGGGCGAGATTGGCATCGTGCCACTTACCGTCACCACGAGCTTAAATATTAATTTCTTACGACGGCCAAAGCCCAGTCATGAAATTCGTGCTCAATCACGACTGCTCAAGCTGGGTAAGAGCTTGGTGGTTGGGGAAGTCTTTATTTACTCGGGATCTGACCCAGATCCAATCGCCCATGCCACGGCGACCTATTCCATACCGCCACAATCCTGAACTTATTCTTTGCGCTTGAAGATACCGATCACAGCAGCCAAGATCTTTGGTGAGAGTGACAAGGCAAAGAGGATATCCACAATGAAGAACCATGATCCACGGCTTAGCTCAATGATCGCGAGGATCACAAAGATCGCCATCATCACGCGGCGCAGTGTGTCGGTTGGGAAATAGCCCATGGTTCTTCCTTTTATTGAATGTGTTCTTAGTTTAGAGGATCTGAGCAACATCCCCAAATGCTAGACGTGGACCGCGAGGATAGATTCCGCTGGGATTTGCAATGCCAATGTTCATTAAGAAATTTGCGTGATAGCGACCATCTGGAAAGAATGCTTGGTTTACTTTAGCAGGATCAAACCCTGACATCGGCCCACAATCCCAGCCTAAGCTGCGTGCGGCCAATAGCAAGTAAGCGCCCTGTAAGGAACTATTACGTAAGGCAGCTACTTCGGTCACCGCTGGCTTTCCCTCAAAGAAGGGTTTGGCGTCCATGGCCGGATACAGACTTGGTAAGTGTTCATAAAAATGCGTGTCGTAAGCAACGATGACTGTGACCGATGCGCTTTTTACTTGCGCAACATTTCCTGGGCTGAGTGCCGGGAGTAAGCGCTCTTTTGCTGCTTCGCTACGAACGAAGACATAGCGTCCAGGCTGTGCATTAAACGCGGTTGGCCCCCACTTCATTAACTCATACAACTGGCTAATCTGTTCATCACTGATTTGGAGTGATTCAAAGGCATGTACGGTTCTTGCTTGAGTAAATAGTTGCTCTTGGATGTTAGTTGGTATTGGATTGGTCATTTTGTCGAGTGCTCGCTCAAAGGATTTAAAATAGAGAATTCTGATCATAATCTAAGCACCCACCATGAGTTCATCGAAGCCCTTGACCGCCACCCTAATCCCCGGAGACGGAATTGGTCCCGAGATTGTCGAGTCCACTATCCAAATCTTTGAAACCTTAGGTAGCCCATTTGCCTGGGAAGTTCAGCAAGCCGGGGTTGCAGGTGTTGAGGCACTGGGTGATCCCTTGCCTAAGCAAACATTAGATAGTATTCGTCAGAATCATCTGGCCTTAAAGGGCCCTCTCACTACGCCTGTTGGTGGCGGCTTTCGGTCCTCTAATGTGCGCTTACGTGAAGAGTTTGAGTTGTATGCCAACGTACGACCAGCCAAAACGATGATTCCAGGTCGCTATGAAAATATCGATATCGTGTTGATTCGGGAGAACTTGGGCGGCTTCTATGTAGCCCATGAGTACTTAATACCCGTTGGTGACAATCCCAAAGCAGTTGCAGTATCAACCGGCATGAACACCTATGAAGGCAGTAAACGGATCGCACGCTTTGCCTTTGAATACGCTCTCAAGAATGGTCGCAAGAAGATTACCGTCGTTCATAAAGCCAATATTCTGAAGCTTCTCACAGGTGTCTTTTTAGATGCCGCACGGGATGTGTCCAAGGAGTATGAAGGTCGAGTTGAGATGGACGACATGATTGTGGATGCGTGTGCGATGCAATTGGTTCTTAATCCTTGGCGTTTTGATATGTTGCTGTGTACCAATCTCTTTGGCGATATTTTGTCGGATCAAATCGCAGGCTTAGTGGGCGGTCTTGGAATGGCGCCCGGAGGAAATATTGGTACCAACACCGCAATCTTTGAGGCTGTGCACGGCTCCGCTCCCGATATTGCTGGCAAAGGGATTGCTAATCCCGTCTCCATTTTGCTGGCATCAGCGATGATGCTTGATCATGTGGGCAAACAGGATTTAGCAACCCGTTTGCGCACTGCCATCATCGATACCCTCAATGTTGACCAGATCCGCACTGGGGATCTTAAAGGTACAGCAAGTACCAAGCAGTTCACAGACGCCGTCTGTAAACGCTTGGTCTAGGTTGATTTAAGAACTACGAATCAAGCCACAAGCGATTCTGGGGCCTGAGTTACCTGCGGGTTGTGATTTGTAGTCATCCGGATCGCGATGGATCACGACTGAGCGGCCAACGATTCCAGCAGGACCAGTGTTCACTGTAATACCATGAACTTTCGCTGAGTAATTTGCATTGCCATTGGCATCGGCCTTGAGATTGGGCAAATCACCAGCATGACTATGTGAGCTTCCGGGAGATCCATGGGCCTTTCCATCGGGATTGAAGTGACCCGCAGCACTCATCGCATCGGGTGCAGAACAATCACCCTTTTCATGGACATGAAAACCATGTTCGGAATTTGGCTTAAGTCCACTCACCCGAGCGGTCACCATAACATCGCTACCTTGCCATACAAATTGCACATCACCTTTCACATTTGAACCCGATCGCGACTCTAAGTTCGCGCTTGCTTTTTGTCCTGAGCCCCCACCCATGGGATTACATCCAGCAACAAAGCCCGCAACGGATAGTGCGACTACGATTTTTATGGTGTTCATGATCATCTCCTTATGGTGTCGATCATTCACTCTATGCCATAATTGGAATGAATGCTAGGCGACTTAGGGTTTTAGCTAGGTAAATGCCTAACAAACTAGGCTATTTAGCTGATTTTTTCTTACGACAGGCCTCAGAGCAGTACAAAACGCTCTCCCAGTTTTTGGCCCAAGACTTACGCCAGGTCATAGCTCGGCCACATGCGGCACAGGGCTTACTGGGTAAATAGCTTTTATTGCCTTTAAATGGGGTGCTCATGGTGCCAGCCGTGCTACCTTAATCTAGTAATCACCCCATTGATTTGATGAGCGATCAGGAAATCAAGAGTTATAAAAGGATGATTTTCCTTAAAAAGGCATCATCAGTGCTTAATGGTCTTTGTCATTCGATCCACGACTGCCAAAAATGATAATAAGCAGTGTGGCGATCCCGACTCCAGAAAATATGAATCCAAGGGTTACGCTCGTAATTTCCATATTGATATCTCCTTTAAATCGTAATTAATGATCTAGATTAGCACTTTTAAGGGTGGGTCGCTTCGTTATCGTCTTCTGCGCTTTTTCCATGTATACGCTTCACCGTTGGGAAACTTGCCATTTAGGATTCCATCCGCCCCAAACTTACCCACAACTTCGATCCCATTAAACTGAATGGTCACAAACTCACCCAACTCCATTGCCCAAGCAATTGCTTGATCCAATGTTTCAAATTCGTAGTGATTTGAATTGTGCTTTACGGTGATCATGATTTGCTCGATTTATCAAGCTATCTTATTTAAGATCTTTTAAGCAATAACTCAATGGAATCGATTAGGTCGTAAAGCATTATTAAACCAATTATTTAGATTGGAGTGTTTGAAGTTGAATTGCAAAGCTTCTGGTTTGACCATCTGAAATTAATATACCGATCTCGATGACATCAAAAAAAGATAAGGTGGGCGCATCAATGGCCCGTCCCCGAAATGTTGATTTAAATTGTTCTAAATTGAATTGATACGTTTGCCAACTAGGAAGAGCGACGAAATCTGCAGCATACGTTACTCGAGGCGCCAACTCGGTGCGCAAGATCAGCTTATACCGCTTACCATCACCTTTTGCTAAAAGCTCAATGTGCTGAGTTCCCTGTGGGAAACGAATGGCTGCGCGCATAGAGGCAAATCCACCATTATTTTCCGTGATATTTGGCCCTCAAAAAACATACCTTGAGGATCCTCACGAAGGCTCGATTGAGATAAGCCACCCATCACGTTATCGTTCACAATCCAACAATCTCGCAGCGTATTACGGTTTGTGAAATCCATGCGAGCTCCTTGTGCACGTACTAGTTCATTCCAGCATAAAAGGTAAACACCAGAGGTGCAAAGAAAATATCTTCTTAGATTCAATTTTATGATCAGCACAATTAAATAGGTTAATTTACAACCTATTTAATTATTTCGGATTAGCTCTCTACTAGTATTCTTACAACAAATATTTTATTACTAGCTTATAGCCTGGCAATTTCATGATTTAGGAATTTGTAAGGGGATACCATAAACGTTTCATTAATATAATCTATCCTCAATGAACACAATCTTCAGCAATTTAATCTTGGCATTTTTCTGCATCCGTATTACTTTTTAATTGGTTCAGCTTTTGCTTTGATAATTGTTATTTATATTTTTGGGAGACTGGTCGCTATGATGTCTGCTGCAGCAATTTAAAAACAAACTCTTCTGAAAAAGCTTTTTTATTAAGCAGTTTGACTCAGCACTTAATAATTTAATGCTCCGAGAAAATTGGTAATGGCAACCGATATAACTTTATAAGGCTTTAAGAATTTCTGCTTTCTTGATATCGTAATCTTTTTTTGTAATCAAACCCTTTTTGAGGAGCTCATCTAATTGCTCTAATTTCTCTGCTGGATTTGGAAGAGTGTTTTTAGATACTGGGTTACTAGACTGGGTAACTGGCTGAACTTGCGGAGCAGACTTAATTCCATCGGGCTTAATTAAGGTGCCTAAAGACAGAGTTTTAACAAGGTATTTTCCCTGCGTATCGTCAATCGGAAAAATGTTATTCCTAGCCATAATTATTCCAATAGCTGGTTCCTGCTGAAGATAAATAACATCCCCAGCATTCACTTTAACAGTCCACTCAGCCCAGTTTTCTGCTTTTGATGAGATCTTTCTGGAACCAGGATCAACTCCAAAATAAATATACTGCCCGCCTCTTGTATAACCAACTTCAGCTTCATCAGCTTGAGTGTCAACAAAAACATTAAACCTAACCAGGCCGCCAATGCCCGAAGGTCTAACAACATAAACCAGAGCTTTTCCAGGTGATGGCTGTTTGGGTAATTGAAACCCTACTATTTCCGCCCTCATTTGCTCGCTGGAGGGTAAGGTGGCGCAACCCTGGAAAAGAGTAATGCACGTTAATAATAAAAATACTCGAATTTTTTTGGTGATCATTTCTGCCCCTATAGACTCTTAAGAATCTCTGCTTTTTTAGTGTCGTACTCCTTTTGAGTAATCAGGCCCTTTTTAAGAAGATTATTCAAATCATCTAGCCTTTTAACGGGATTGGGTAAATCGTCTTTTTTGGGATCTTTACTGGGAAATGCAGCGACGGATTGAGCTGTAAGATTTTGTGATTTAGTAGTTACTCCAGTTGCTGTGGTTGTTACTACGGGAGCGTTTGGATCAACTTGCAATGTTTGATTTTCAGAATTTGCCGCAGTATCTGGTTTCATGACTGGTACACCTGTACATTTCTTATCTGCTGCCATTTGTTGAAGTCGTTGATATCTTGCTGCAGCAGCTTTTTGTTCAACCGTGGCAGTAGAACCCAAGTCCATAAAAAACCATGGAACTATTAGAAATATGCCAGTAATGCCTAATGCAGCATTAGTTCCAATTTGTGTATTTCTATCACCCGCAGCCTTATCTTGAGCGGTAATCATTTGCTGCATTTCATTTACGATAGCATCACAAGTTTTTGTATCGTCACCGACTTGCGCAAGCGGTACTGGATTTGCTGGAGTGCTAGCACATCCACTTAATACGATTGATATTGAGAGTAAAACAGCAATTAATTTTTTCATTTTTAAGTTGTGATTAATTTTCAAAGATATCCACGATAAAGGTAGAAGTTGAATAACAGCTCTTAAAGTCGATGCTCATAGAATATAGCAGCTCCTGCACCACTCAAACCATATGGCTTTTGCTCATACATTAGACCACCTTTAATTCGACTAGCAGCATTAAAACGGTGATGTACATCAAAATTAACTTGATGGGAATTTAAGAAATTATTAAATCCTGAAGCATAACTTTGGTATCCAATATTGCCGCTTTCATCTATTGTGGATGGTAATTTTGTAGTCAACTGACCGGATAAAGCTTGCTCCTGTTTAAAGCCAAGACTCAAGGCAGTTTTCTTACTCAAAAAGTGATCAGCGCCGACTCTGAAAACAGCATACTTTCCATTGTCAAAAGAAACTAATCCTGCAGATCCTGTGTTGAAGTTTGCCATTTCAACACCTGTTCGTAACTTTGTTTGACCTCCAAACAAAGAGTGGGTATAAAAACTTCCCATTGAGGTAGCCTGTGCATTATTTAACCCGAAAGCCCCCGAAGATGAGAGACCCAATGGCTGGGCAAATGAGTTAGCCACGGAATAGGTCACTCCATATGCAAAGTTTTCATGTTCACGTTGCGAAACAAAACTAAAAGCCGTTCTTGAACCCATCATCGATCGGTTTTGATTAAGTTCATTTGGGTTGAATCCTGACTGAATATTGGGCATGCTACTCATCACAGCTACTTTAGTTCTGCCAAAATTAGTAGCATATCCAAAGCCATTTGTATTGGTAGAAGAATCATTTAGATGAGGCACATAATGCAAACCCAATTGCCGACTAAGGGATTGCTCAGACCTTACACCGCTGGCAAATCCAACACTATGCCCATACTGGCGAATTGACATTGCGGTGTGGAGCCCCTGTAACTGAGTAAATTTCATACCTTCGCCATGTTCAATATCTATGGGTGATGGTTCAGCCATAGCGTTCATATGTCTTACTGCAAAATTCGATTGAATTTTTGATTCTTGAATGAAACTTGATGCTGGCACCCAAAATGGTGCTTTTTGATAATTATCAACCAAAAGTATTCTTGAATTTCTCATTGAAGCAGCAATTGAACTTGGAAGAGTAATGCTTGAGGTTGATACAGATCCCAGTGATCCACTGGTGTGGGATCCGGTTGGTAAAGACAATCCACCAACAGGGTTTGACGCTGCCTCAAGATCCATTAAACCTTGTCCATATATTGCTGAGGTTGCATAAATACCGGTTCGATTTGCTGTAGTAAGCAGTCTTGCTGCGATATCTTGATACGAAAGATTTGGAAACATACTCTTTAGAGCGGCAATAGCGCCACTAACCATTGGGGCAGCCATAGATGTTCCGGACATCCTTGTATATCCACCATTGTTGTACATGGAATACACACCATCTGCAGCTTGGTTATCACCGCCACCTGGGGCCGCAAGACACCAGGCTGCAGCAACTCCACATCTATTTGTGTAGGCAGTTTCGACACCACTTGGATCAACAGCTACAACAGCTAACCAGCCAGCCTGAAGTCCAGATATACGATATGGCAACCCAGCTTGATAACTAACTTGAGTAAGACTGCTATTACCAGCAGCCCAAACGGCTACTCCACCATTAGCAACATATGTTTGATACGCAGAAATTGAGTTCGGAATTGAGGCATTTAACTGGGCAGTTGTAACAGATGTAATTGCTGTTGTTGACCCCCAAGAATTATTAATTATGAAAGCTCCAGCGTTATAAGATCTTGTTGCCGAGGCTCCAATTTGAGCATCTGTAGCTGTAACAGTTCCTGTCGCATCTATTACTCTTAAGTTAAGAATAGTTGCATTGTATGCAATACCATGCATACCAGAAGAATTCATTGGTGCGGCAATTATTCCTGCTACATGAGTTCCGTGTCCACGTGCATCAGAAGCAGACCCAGTTGTATTGTCAACGTAGTTATATGAATTTGTTGTGTCAATACGAATTGAGGATCCTGTTGATGCTTCAGCTGCATTAATGCCTGAATCTGCTACCGCTACTTTAATGTTTGTTCCTGTACCAGCTGTAGATTCAGATGGATTACCCCCTGTTCCACCATTTTGAGCGTACCAACGATAGTGTCCGTTGTAATACATGGAGGAGGCTTTGACCAATCCCAATCCGGATTGAGCGCTATATTCTGTTGTTTGAAAATCAGAGGCACTTGTGTATGTTAATGTTCTTGAGGATCCACTCGATCCTGCGGACCCACCTCCCCCACCACCAGCACATCCTGACAGAATTGCCAAGCCAATAATTGATAGATATATTCGTGGCATAAGGAAACTCTCTAATGAAAAAGATTAATACTTATACTTTTAATATATATTGGTTTTTGATATTTTTGTCACTTATTGGCTGCGGGAATACCCTGAGCCTGTCAGGTAATGAGTTGAAAGTTTTTAATGGGGATTCGACATTACTTATTTCTGAAGAATTTAAGCTTACAAGACTTCAAAAAGCGGCTGATTTTGATGGATTACCAATGGAATTTCAAAGGTACAAGCACGAAATCAGTCAATTTGATTTTTATTTAGCCCAATCGCCCACTCAAAACTCAGGTGGTTTCATATTTGAGGTAGTCGAAACCTCCAATACTTTAGTAGTTTGCTTAAAAAAACCAGACCCGCTTACTAGTGTTACAGCGGCAATGTCAAACCCAATCGCCTTAATCAGAACTAGAAAAGGAATAAATGTTGAATTGAAAATTAATAATTGTGTTAGATGAACACTTTTTTCTATTTTAAAACAGTTACATATTTTTTAGAATCTCAGCTTTTTTGGACTCATAATCATTTTGATTAATCAAACCTTTTTTTAGTAAGTCATTTAAAAGCTCAAGTTTCATTACTGAGTTATTTTCAGACTGTAAAGAAAGTTTGGGTTTTGTGGATATCTCAGTCAGTGTTGTAGATTTTGAATCTACAGCGTTATTAGTAATTACTGATGACTCTGAACTTATATTCTTAGTTGAGTTAGCAATAGATATAAATTCAGCTTTACTATCGGTATAAATATTCGTTGGACTGTATTGATTTATAACAATAATTTCATTACCAACATCTATAAGCGTAATTAAAAATGTTACATCTGTACCAAAAACACCCTTTTTGGTTCCAACAATCTCGAATCGAAGAGCGCCATATCCATTTATATTTAGGCGCTCAGAGTTTTTTGATGTGCCCTCTTTCAATAAGGCAATCTGATTTCTCTCCATATTATTTGCCATTTGTTGGATGTCACTAGTTGGCGTTTTTAAATTACTGAAGATTAATATTTCTTTTCCCGATACAGACCTGGACTTAGCAAAAAGAAGCCGCCCATTAAACCTCTCTAGATTTTTCATGGGCTGAATTTCATAATCATCTGGTAACTCAAAGCTAACTTTTGATATGAAATTAAAAGTAAACTCAACATCAGCCCTTATGGGGTTTGTAGGATTAGGACAAATTGATGAAGTGCCAGACAGAGATAGAATTTTTGCAGTATTTCCTGTTTGAGGGGATGTTATGACATCCCCAACCTTGTAAGAGTCTCTAACACATATATCACCTTTTGCACCGGTTATTGCATCACCGATTGCCCTAGTTACGCTTCCAGGTATGTAAATAAACCATGCATTTACATCTAATGAGGATAAAGACAGGCAAATAAAAATAATTGAATATATTTTTTTCATTTAATTTCCATTTGTTTGATTACTAAAAAACTGTCAATCATTTAAGAACTTGCTTAATGGTAATACTTGGAAGATGCGCCTACTCTTATGTTTCTTTATAAATCTTTTTTGCAGAATACCATACGTAGTTATTCCCTACGAAAGTAACTTATTTAGGGGGGGCGGGGTACGGTGGGGTCTGGAAAATGGGAAATCGACAAGGGGTACCCCCTAACCCCACGAATCCTCTTTCTGAATATTACTTTCTATTATTTGCTAGCGGTAAAGAATGATGAGTTCTTAATAAATAATTTGTATTTTGGGTAGTCCTTTGGGTAGTTTTTTAATAAAGTACCATTAAAGACCATACTATAAGTTTGTGGCGGAGACGAGAGGATTCGAACCTCCGATCCGTGTTTTAGCACAGATGCTCCCTTAGCAGGGGAGTGCCTTCGACCAGCTCGGCCACGTCTCCGTATTACATCAATACCGCTAGTTTACTTCTGATCCAATTCAAAGGCTTTATGGAGGGCTCTGACCGCGAGTTCCATGTATTTCTCATCAATCACGACTGAGATCTTAATCTCGCTCGTTGAGATCATCAAAATATTGATGCCCTCCTCCGATAAGGTTCTAAACATCTTACTGGCCACGCCAACGTGGGAGCGCATTCCTACGCCCACTACTGATACCTTCGACACCTTGGGGTCACCCATGATGTCTTTGGCGCCAATATGTGCTTGCACACTCTTTTTTAGTAGATCAAGGGCTTTTTGATAATCGGCACGCGGTACTGTGAATGTGAAATCGGTCTTTCCTTCAACCGATTGGTTCTGAATAATCATGTCCACATCAATATTGGCTTCGGCAATGGGGCCTAAGATTTGATAGGCGATGCCAGGACGATCTGGTACATCAATCACAGTGATCTTGGCTTCATCGCGTGCAAATGCGATTCCTGAGATTACAGCGGCTTCCATGGTGGTGTCCTCTTCAAAGGTAATTAAAGTACCCGACTTCATTTCTTGATCAAGCGGAATTAGTGGATCAGTCAGCGATGACAACACACGGGTCTTCACTTTGTACTTACCAGCAAACTCCACTGAGCGTATTTGCAAGACCTTGGAACCAAGGCTTGCCATTTCTAGCATCTCTTCAAAGGTGATGCGGTCTAGGCGACGTGCATCTTCACAAACGCGTGGGTCAGTGGTGTATACGCCATCGACATCGGTATAAATTAGGCACTCATCGGCCTTCAGAGCAGCAGCAACAGCAACTGCAGAAGTATCTGAACCACCACGACCTAGGGTGGTCACATTACCTTGTGGGTCAACCCCTTGAAATCCAGTAATGACAACTGCTCGGCCTGCATCCAAATCCTTTTTGATCTTGGCATCATCAATGCCCATGATCCGTGCCTTGGTGTAGGCCGAATCGGTATGCACCGTAACCTGCCAACCCGAATAACTCACTGCATCAATCCCCTGCTCTTGCAAAGCAATGGCTAATAAGCCAGAACTAACCTGCTCACCGGTTGCTGCAATTTGATCAAGCTCTCTGGGGTTTGGGCTACTACTTAACTCTTTTGCTAGCCCTAACAGGCGGTTGGTCTCGCCCGACATGGCTGATGGCACTACTACCACTTGATGACCTGCACGCATCCACTTCGCAACCCGTTTGGCCACATTTTGGATGCGTTCGATGGATCCCATCGAGGTGCCACCGTACTTATGAACAATTAAAGACATATTCGTTTTACTGAATTGCAAAACCTATGATTTTACAGGGTTTTGTTTTTCTTAATCCAAATAAGACCACTCGGGCCAAACGCGCTGGCCCTCGGTGGTGAGGTGGGCAATGCTGACGCCCAGACCTTCAACCGCTATGAGCTCATCATCCATAAACAAGAGTGGGATCTGCCGTTGCCAAGGAGGCACTCCAGCCTCTTGATAGAGATTTTTAAGACTTTTACTTGGGGTATTGGGTTTGATCTTTAGGCGCTCGCCACCAGTTCGGGGTCTGCCCTCAATGGTCTTGACCCGTTGACAGTAGTCCCATGCAAGACCTGCTTGAGTGGAGCTCTCAGGGATTGGCACAAAGATCCATTGGCCCCGATTGGATGGCTGTGCGGACTCGATTCGTAAGGCATTGCGCCACGCTCGGATGTGATGACGATCATGCAACCATTCCAATTTAGCGCCAGCACGGAGAGACTTTAGGTCACGCCACCAAGATTGCAAACGCTCCGTTGAGGGCATGGCTAATTGATTACGTTTGAGCCAATATCGCATCACATTCGTGGCTCGGGCTGGGTCTTGCTTATGGAGGGTCATCAATGGGGCAATACTAAGTTGATTGCGATTGATCCAAGTGCGCGCATCGTGCTGCGCAAGTTGATCCATCAAAACTTGGGACTGTGCCAACCATTGCGCACTGCGGGCTAGATTGGCAATTGCCCCACCCTGAATCTGCTCAAGCTCCGGTAGGATTTTTTTACGGATTGCGTTACGGCGATACCGTGTATTTTGATTACTGGGATCCTCCACCCAAGACAACTTGTGTTGCTTGGCATAGATCTGCAATTGCGTGCGGTCTTGCTCCAATAGAGGTCGCCATACTTGCACGGTTCTGCCATTGGGAGTTTGCAACTCTTTATGAGGAGGCATTCCTGCCAAACCTGCAGGCCCCGCACCTCGCAGAAGTTGCAAGAGCACAGTCTCGGCTTGATCGTGCTGATGGTGGGCAAACAACAAATGATCGAGTTGGTGTTGATCACACAGCCCAAGTAGTGCTTCGTAGCGCGCTTGGCGCGCATGGGCCTCAATGTTCGCAGTGATCGGCAAATGCACAAGTCGGAAATCAAAGTCAACGTGGTAGCGCTTGGCTAAGCGCTCACAAAATAGCAACCACTCATCCGCCTGAGTTTGTAATCCATGGTGCACATGAAGTGCATATACCGCGTCGTGGGGATAGGCCTTGCAAACCGCATCGAGCAGTACAACGGAATCGAGGCCCCCACTTAAGGCCACACCAATTCGTTTAGCTTGCGTCTTTGGCTTTGACTTCTTTGAACTGGCCATAACTCATGAACCGTTGATGACGGCGCTCGAGCAGTTCTTTCTCTGACAGGTCTTCGACCTCCGAAAGAGCGCGTGCCAGCGCCTTATTCATATTGGCCATCATGGCTTCGTAATCACGATGAGCAGCCCCAACGGGTTCCGGCACGATCGTATCAATCAATTGAAGATCTTTTAACCGCTGAGCGGTGAGTGCTAATTGTTCTGCAGCATCGGGTGCCTTCTCTGCAGTCTTCCATAGAATCGAAGCGCATCCCTCGGGTGAGATCACGGAATACGTTGAGTATTGCAGCATCATGACGACATCACCCATCGCAATCGCCAGTGCACCCCCTGAACCACCTTCACCAATAATGGTGGTGATAATGGGCACTTTGAGTTCTGCTTGGGTATAGAGGTTATGCCCAATCGCTTCAGATTGATTGCGCTCTTCGGCATCAATCCCAGGAAATGCACCAGGGGTATCCACAAAGGTAAAGACCGGTAGGCCAAACTTCTCAGCAAGACGCATCAGTCGCATCGCCTTGCGATACCCTTCAGGACGACTCATTCCAAAATTACGCATGGCACGCTCTTTGGTATCGCGCCCCTTTTGATGACCGATCACCATGCAAGGTTTACCATCAAAACGCGCAAGGCCGCCAATAATCGATTGATCATCGGCAAAGACGCGATCGCCATGCAACTCATGAAAGTCGGTAAATAAGGCTTGGATATAGTCGAGTGTGTAGGGGCGCTGTGGATGGCGGGCAACCTGAGAGACCTGCCATGGCGTTAAGCCCTCGTAGATCTCTTTAGTGAGCAGTTGGCTTTTTTCTGAAAGTGTCTTGAGCTCGCTTGAGATATCCACCGAAGATTCGTCTTGCACGTAGCGAAGTTCTTCGATTTTGGTCTCAAGCTCTGCAACCGCTTGCTCAAAGTCTAGGAAAGTGGTCTTCATGGCCTAATTTTATGTGCTTTTTGGGTTTACCCCAAAAAATCAGTACTCTACGGGAATCGGGTCAATACTGCGCCACATATACCAGGTAGCCACGGTACGCCATGGTGCCCAATTGGCTGCCACCTCGCGGGCCTCATGACGGGTTACGGGCTCGCCACTGAAATAATTGATCGAGATCGCCCGAATCAGGCCAATATCGTCTAGTGGTAGCACATTGGGACGCATTAGATTAAAGATCAAAAACATCTCGGCGGTCCAACGCCCAATCCCCCGAATTGCACTCAACTCCTTAATGAGCTCCTCATCATCCATTTTGGGCCAGCGCTCGGTTTGTAAGCGTCCATGATGAAAGTGATCAGCGAGGTCGCGGATGTACTCGACTTTGCGCGTGGATAGACCCGATGCACGTAAGGCGTCATGCTTCGTATCAAGAACACGTTTGGGGGTCACCTCGTTGCCCAGGGTCTCTAAGGTTCGGTTCCATACCGATTGCGCAGCAGCAACCGAGATTTGCTGTCCAACGATCGAGCGTGCGAGCGTTGTGAATGCATCGCCTCGGCTTCCTAAGATGCCGTCATCGTACTTGGGAATGAGTTTACGTAAGATGCGGTCTTGCTTCATGAGCTCCGCACACGCCTCTTCCCAATAGCTTGGCTTTTTGGTTCGTGATTTTGGCATTAGGCGCGTCGCCAGCTGGTTTGACCACCGGGCTTATCTTCCAAAATAACGCCCTCTTCGAACAATTGCTGACGAATTGCATCTGCACCGGCAAAGTTCTTGGCTGCTTTAGCGGCTTGGCGTGCCGCAATTTGCGCTTCAATTTGCTCTGGGCTTAAGCCTGCTTTAGGCGTTCCACTTTGCAAGAACTGTTGGGGCGACTGATAAAGGAGTCCGATCATGTTGCCTAAGTGATAGAGGGTATTGAGTAACTCTTCTTTGCGTCCCGTATCGTGGGTTTTATGGATCTCGGTCACCAACTCGAATAACACGGCTATCGCATCCGGTGTATTGAAGTCATCGTTCATCGCTTGGGCAAAGCGGTCATTCCAGGCAGGGTCAACCTGGTTGCTTTGAATGGCTGGCAGTTCGCCAAGCGCGGTATACAAACGGGTGAGTCCAGTGCGTGCTTCTTCTAACTGACTATCGGAGTAATTAATGGGGCTACGGTAGTGCGCCTTGAGCATAAAGAAGCGCACCACTTCGGGATCAAACTGGGCCAAGACATCTTTGATCAAGAAAAAATTACCCAAAGACTTCGACATCTTCTCCTGGTTCACTCGGATATGACCGTTATGCATCCAGTACCGCACAACGGGTTGATCAATGGAGCCCGATCCATACATGGCACCTTCACTTTGCGCAATCTCATTCTCATGATGGGGAAACTGCAAATCCGCCCCACCGCCATGAATATCAAAATGCTGTCCCAATAACTCGCAGGACATTGCTGAGCATTCAATATGCCAACCGGGTCGACCCTCGCCCCATGGGGAGGCCCACCGGGTGTCAGCAGGCTCTTCGGTCTTTGCGGATTTCCAGAGCACAAAATCGAGTGGGTCGCGCTTGCTACCACTAATGGCAACCCGCTCACCAGCTTGTAACTCATCAATGGATTTACCGGATAACTTGCCATAGCTGGGGAACTGTCGCACCGCATAGTTGACATCGCCATCATCGGCTTGATAAGCCATCTCACGCTCCATGAGACGACCAATCATTCCTTGCATCTGGGCAATGTAGTCAGTGGCGCGTGGTTCGTGATCGGGCGGCAAGAGCATGAGGGTTTTAGCATCGGCATGCATCGCATCGATGAAGCGCTGGGTCAGTGCTGCAATGGGTTCTTGGTTCTCAAGCGCACGCGTAATTATCTTGTCATCGATATCGGTGATGTTACGAACGTAGTTCACGTCATAGCCACTAGCTCGCAGCCAACGCACCACCATATCAAATACGATCATGACCCGAGCATGCCCCAAATGGCAGTAGTCATAAACGGTCATGCCACACACATACATCCGCACCTTCCCTGGTTCGATCGGTTTGAAGACCTCTTTAGTTCTTGTCAGGGTGTTGTAAATCGACAGCATGGTCAGTGATTGATAGAGCGGGGATCGAAAGGTGTTGAGTGAACGGCACACGAATTTGTTAGACTGATGAGTATATCGAATGACGCGCCACTTTAGTGATCTTCTTACTATGACACCTCAGCACCCAAACCCCAGTTCCGCTGCTTGGTTCTCACGTTCTTTATGTGTGGTGTTTTGCTCTCTTATCGTTAGTTGCAGCACCACCCCACCCTCTACGACTTCGGGCAATCCTGCTACGCCCTATTTGGGTGGCTACGGTCCAACCGATCCACCACGCATGAGCACCAACCCCAATCCTGAAACTGGCAATAACCAACTCTCCGAATCGATTGCGGTTCCATTTTTGTCCTTCTTAATTATTGAGCCAGATCCGGTCATGAAAAATGCGATTCCAACGCATATTGAGAAACTCATTAAGGAACGTAAATACCCAGACGCCATTAAGGCAATTGATGCGGCTCTCGTGAAGGCACCCCGTAACGTCCAACTGCGATTTATCAAAGCACGCCTCCAAGTGGAACTGCGTGATGTCAACGCTGCGCGCGCCACTTGGATCGAGATTACCCAGCAATTTCCGGAGTTGCCAGAACCCTATAACAATTTAGCTGCCTTAGCGGCCAATCAAGGGCAATGGATTGAGGCCCGAGATTATTTAGAGCTTGCCCTTAAGTTAAGACCCGATTACGTTCTTGCACAGGGCAACCTTGCGGATGTCTACTTGCGCCTAGCTGATCGCTATTACTCGAGTGCGGGTAAACTTCAGCCCAATCAGCGTGAGTATGGGCTGAGGGCGAAGGCCATTAAGGAGATCCTGAACCCACCGCCCAAATCGCCGAACCGACCCAATCCAACGATTCCTAAACCATAAGAGAGTTATTTATGCCTAGCGTTCTTTTAAAAACCAATCACGGTGATATCACCCTTGAACTTGATGCAGCAAAAGCACCAAAATCGGTTGCTAACTTTTTGGCTTACGTCAATAGCGGCCACTACGATGGCACGATTTTTCATCGGGTGATTAATAACTTCATGATCCAAGGTGGCGGCATGACCGCAGGCATGAAACAAAAACCAACGCTTGATGAAATTGAGAATGAGGCAAACAATGGCCTCAAGAATGATCGCGGCACGATTGCGATGGCGCGGACTAGTGATCCTCATTCAGCCACTGCCCAGTTCTTTATTAACGTCAATGACAATGATTTTCTAAATCACAGCGCTCCCACCCCACAGGGTTGGGGATATGCCGTATTTGGCAAAGTCAGTAACGGCATGGATGTGGTCGATTCCATTAAGAAAGTTCAGACTGGTAATGCTGGGTATCACCAAGATGTTCCGACCGAGGATGTGGTGATTGAGAAAGCATCGGTTATTGCTGACTAATCCTCCGATCTCAGCATGCCAGAGCACACCAGCGCCCTACTCATCTCCGATCTTCATCTCACGCCGTCGATGCCGTTGACGGCGCAACGCTTTTTTGACTTTGTTGAAAAAGAAACGAATGATGTCGAGTCAGTATTTATTTTGGGGGATCTTTTTGAGTATTGGGTGGGTGACGATGCTGGTGCGCGTTCCCCATTTCAGCAAGAGGTGCTGCGCGCCCTTTTTGCTTTGTCGAGCAAAACCAAAACGTATTACATTCATGGCAACCGTGACTTTTTAATTGGCCAAGACTTCCTTAAACGGTCAGGGATGCAATTGCTCCCTGATCCATCAAAGGTCATGATCGCTGGCGATGAGTGGGTAATTAGCCATGGCGATGCCCTCTGTACCAATGATCTGAGCTATCAAGTGTTCCGAACATGGGTTCGCAAACCTTGGCTCCAAAAACTATTTTTACGACTTCCTCTGGATTGGCGGCGCGGGATTGCTCGTACCTTACGCAGCAATAGCACCGCAAAGTATGAGCGCGCGGCCCGTTACACGCCCGATGTCGCCCGTTACAAAGGGGATGTGACTTTGGTCGCTTGCGCCAATCTCATGGGGGCCTATGGCTCAGAGCGTTTGATTCATGGTCATACGCATTTACCTGCACGGCATCACGAGAGCATGGGCAGCAAAGAATGGCAACGCTATGTGCTATCTGACTGGGATCTCGATCATCCCGAAACCGTACTCCCAAAAGCGAGTGCTTTGCGCATTGACCTCAATGGCGTGCGCTACATTGATTTAATTAAGTCTACGTAGTGGTTCTTGAGTATTTGCTCAAGATATTGGCCATTTGGGCAAAGATCCTCGGATTGGCTGCCATGATCTCACCGCTATCCATGAATCCTTCTTCGCCTCGGTAGTTGCCAACGAGGCCGCCGGCTTCAGCCACAATCAGTGCGCCTGCTGCCATATCCCAAGGTTTGAGTTCGCTCTCAAAGAATCCATCGTAGCGGCCAGCCGCGACATAGACAAGGTCTAGAGAGGCAGCGCCTGGGCGCCGCAGGCCCGCGCATTGACGGGTCATGTCGGCAAAGATCTTGAGATAAAGATCCAGGTCTTGATCATGCCGATACGGAAATCCTGTGCCAAGTAATGCGTTTTCTAATTTAGTTTGCTCAGCAACTCGAAGACGGCGCCGATCCACGTAGGCGCCACTGCCTTTGGTGGCCGTAAATAACTCATCGCGATTGGGGTCGTAAACCACCCCTTGGGTCACAACGCCATTCACTGATAGAGCAATCGATACCGCGTATTGCGGAAATCCATGAATAAAGTTGGTGGTGCCATCTAAGGGATCAATGATCCAAATGTGATCGGAGCCATTGGTAGCCTCACCAGTTTCCTCGGCTAAAAAACCGTGGTTTGGGTAGGCTTCGCTCAAGGTCTCGATAATCGCCTCTTCGGCGGCTTTGTCCACTTCGGTTACATAATCATTATGTTGTTTGCGATCAATTTGCAAGCGCTCAAGATTGAGTGAGGCACGATTGATAATCGTTGCGGCACGGCGAGCGGCTTTCACAGCCACGTTTAACATGGGGTGCATAATGAGTGGACAAATTAAATAAGAACAAACTAGACGACTAGGTCTCTAGTGCAATGGCATTATTTTATACGAATTCATTCATGACTCAGACGTCGTTTACCCAATACAGTGACCATGTCCGCTGGATCATGGTGGAAACCAGTCATGCGGGCAATATTGGTTCTGCCGCGCGGGCCCTTAAAACGATGGGCTTTGCTGCACTCCATCTCGTTCGTCCCCGTGAGCCCGTGATGCACACCCACCCCGATGCAGTTGCATTAGCCAGCGGCGCTAGTGATGTATTAGCTGATGCAAAAACGCATGACAGCCTTTCTTCTAGTATTCAAGAATGTGCGGTGGTTTTAGGCTTAACCAGTCGCGATCGAGAGTTTGGTCCGCCTGCCCTTCCTTGGGCAGATGGTCTTCATTTGTTAACGGATGCATTGCAATCCAATCGCTCTGTTGCACTGGTGTTTGGTCCTGAGCGGACCGGCCTTGAAAATGAAGATCTTGCCTATTGCACCCACCGAGTCTTTTTGCCTGCCAACCCCGTCTACCCTTCATTAAACCTGGCCCAAGCGATGATGGTTTGTGCGTTTGGTTTGCGCCAAGCGCTGCTGGAGCACCCTGCGCAAGCATCAGCCAATGCAGATGTCTCTGAACTGGCAGACCCTACAGCGGTTGCCGCCATGCTCGATCATTGGCAAGCAGGCTTAGAAGCGATTGGTTATTTGGATCCTAAAAATCCCAAGAAACTGATGCCACGTTTGCAAGCACTCTTTGCCCGAAGTCGCTTACGTAAAGAAGAAATTGATCTTTTGCGCGGCATTGCCAAACAGATGCTCCTGAGAAAATAAGGCGCACGGATTACACTATCCCTATGTTGAGTTCTCTCTTTGAAGATGTTGACGCCATTATTGCGCGTGATCCTGCGGCGCGGCACCGGCTTGAGGTCATTACCTGCTATCCAGGCTTACATGCCATTTGGCTGCATCGTCTCAATCATGCTTTATGGAACCTCGGTCTGAAATGGCCAGCGCGTTTTTTGGCATCGCTTGCTCGTTTTCTGACCAATATTGAGATTCATCCCGGTGCCCGAATTGGACGTCGGGTGTTTTTGGATCACGGCCTTGGTATTGTGATCGGCGAGACCGCAGAGATTGGGGATGACACGACCATCTATCAAGGGGTCACCTTGGGTGGTACCTCGCTCTACAAAGGGGTAAAACGCCATCCCACGCTAGGCAAAGGGGTTGTTGTGAGCGCTGGGGCGAAGGTATTGGGTGGGTTTACCGTGGGAGATGGTGCACGCATTGGATCCAATGCCGTGGTTCTTAAAGAAATTCCGCCGGGTGCGACGGCAGTGGGCGTGCCCGCTCGTATCTTGCATCCCGATCTCCCCAAGGAGGCGAGCGATGCGAGCAAGGCAAGTTTCTCGGCGTATGGAATCACACCCAATGCCGATGACCCCGTTTCATTGGCATTAAAGAGTTTGATCGACGCCACGATTGAACAAGAACACAAGATCAAAGCCCTGGAAGAGGCCTTAGCGAAGTTGGGTGGTAAGGCGAGCGACTCGACTGGCCACGAAGCAACTCAGCGTGAGCTAGACGCCATCAAAAAACTTCTGAAAGAGTAAAACGCAGGGGGCTAGCACCTACCCATTAATGCAAAGTTCGTGGGCCCTGATCGCGTTGTGCCGTTCCCGATAAATCGAGATCATCCAGATCGTCATCGTCCGCTAAATCCATTCCAAAACCGTCTTCACCCTGTGGGTGTTGATTTGCAATCTCATCTTCGGTAGCTTGACGAACATCTTCGACCTGCAACCAAAAACGCAGAGCCATACCAGCAAGCGGATGATTACCGTCAAGCACAACTTGCTTATCAGCCAGATCGGTCACCGTGTAGATTAAGGTATCGACTTCCTGATCATCGTCGTCATCATCCACCTCATTGAGTGATGCCGCTTCGAGCTCTTCGCTGCTTTGCTCTTCTGGCACCCCTTCAAACTGCATGCCGATCTCTAAAGGCTCAGGGAAACGCTCCCGCGGTTCTATTTTGAGTAAATTAGGGTCATATTCTCCGAAGGCATCTTGAGGCTCAAGCTGAACCGTGGTCTCAAAGCCAATATCCTTGCCATCCAATAAACTCTCGATCTTTGGGAAAGTTCCTGAGTAGCCCCCGTGCAGATAAACCATTGGGGTGTCGGGTTCCTCGATAATATTGTTTTGAGCATCGCTAAGTTTGTAACGAAGAGATACGATGGTATTTTTTTCAATCTTCATAGCGATGTGTTTCCTCAATAAGGCCATTTTACTTGACTAAGACTCGCTCTCGCTATCAGCCCCCTAAAGCCCCAGCCACACTGCCCCTCGATCTGCCGTGGCCGCTTTTGGGTAATCTTAGCCCCCAACTATTTATGCGGCGGTATTGGCATCAATGCCCACTCCTGGTTCGCCAAGCCATTCCTGCTTTTGCACTGAGCAAGAATGCTGGCTTTCCGCTGTTAAGTCCTATTTCTGATAAAGCGCTATTTGGGTATGCATGCGATGGCCTTAGCGAAGCGCGCCTCGTAGAAGCGAAGCCATGGCGTCTCCATCACGGTCCCTTCAAGAAAAAGGAGATCCCCGCCACCAGCCAACGGGATTGGACTTTATTGATTCAAGGGGTTGAGGCGCGGCACCCTGCTGCTGCGCATGTGTTGTCTTGGTTTCGGTTTATCCCCGATGCACGCCTTGATGATCTGATGATTAGTATTGCAGGCATTGGTGGTGGTGTAGGCCCCCATGTCGATTCTTACGATGTATTTTTAATTCAGATGGAAGGTCGACGCCGCTGGAAAATATCTGGGCAGGCCGATCTCGGCTTGCGCCCCCATTTACCACTCAAGATCCTTGCACGCTTTAAGCCTGAACAGGAATGGGTATTGGAGCCAGGTGATTTACTCTACCTACCGCCCAATATTGCCCACGAAGGAGTGGCGCTTGATGATGGGTGTCAAACCTGGTCGGTCGGTTTTCGGTCACCCTCATACCGTGAGCTCCTAAGTGAAGGTTTATGGCGTCTTGCCGAATCCTTAGAAGCCGACCCCGCACTCGCAGCGATTTATGCCGATCCGAATCAGGAAGCCTCTTTAGATCCTGCGCGTTTACCAACTCAGCTCGAAGATGAAATCCGCCAACGAATTCAGAGTCTTTCCTTTGATCAGAACCCGGCGTTCATCAATGGGATTACCGCTTACTTGAGTGAGCCAAAACCACAGGCAATTTTTACCCCGCCCGATCCGCTACTCAGTCCTCGCGCCTTATGGGCATCTCTTAAGAAAGGGGCTCTCGTGCCCCACCCCCAAACCCGATTATTGATCCGAAATGAGACCGTTTTTTGCAATGGCGATGCCGTTACCGAAGGTCAAGATCTGGCCACCATCAAAGCCTGGCAAACCCTCGCTCAGCATCACCACTTCGCCCGAGAGCGAATGCAAAAATCAAGTAAAAATAAGGGCTTATCAACGATACACACAGAGGAGCTAGATGGGTCTGTGAGCCTCCCTTTGATTGCAAAAAATAATTCACTATACGAGGCTTATTGTTTTGGCTGGCTCCTCCTTCAATAAGCACTGCAATGGCTAGCACCATTTGAACAAATGATTGCGTGATTGCTATAATCATAGGCGGATCTGAGTGGGATTACATCCGTAAACCGCATTCAAGGTCCTACAACAATTACCGGTAATTGCTGTAAATCGACTTAAATTTAAAGGAAATAAAACAATGAAGAAGTCACTCCTCTTGGCCGCGATGTTGGCCGTTGCTTTGTCCGCTTGCGGTAAGAAAGAAGAAGCTAAGCCAGCTGCTGCTCCTGCTGCTCCTGCTGCTGCTCCAGCTGCTGATGCAAAACCAGCTGACGGCGCTGCTCCAGCTGCTGCTCCTGCTGCAGGCGCTCCTGCTGCTCCTGCTGCTGCTCCAGCCGCACCAGCTGCTCCTGCTGCACCAGCCAAGAAGTAATTCTGAGGCTGCATGAAGAAAGGCGCTCATTGAGCGCCTTTTTTCTTTGGTACTAGATGGTGATTATTTAATAAGCTGTCGATCAAGTGTTGTGAGCAACTGATTACCAGTGGTGGTGTTCTCAGGTTTGCCCTCGGAGTCTTGCACCAAAATTGCAACTTGATTATCGCCGCGCGTTTGGACCACAACACGATAGAGTTTGGCTTTCTTATCCGCATCGTTACTCTTACCAAAAGTACGGCCGAACCAACTGCGGTTGTCGCCTAACTCCTTAGGGTTCACATAACGCACGAAGTAAATACCGCGTGAGCGATCGCGGTCTTCAACAGTGAAATTAGAGCGATCCAAGGCAAGGCCCACGTCGCGCCAAGCCCGATCAAATCCAGAACTCATCTCAATGCGGGTCGCCGCACCCTCTTCAACCAGTTTCGCTCTCGGAGTTTTTGGAGCTGAAGCGGTCGCAGCGACTTGCGCCTTCGCTTGTTCTTGGGTCATACCGAGACGCTCCATCAAACGCGTCAAGAAAATTACTTCGAGCTCAGGATCAGTCGGGCGAACCATCCACTGGGTTGTAATCATTGCCCCAGAACCGTCTTTCACAGGGGTCTCAATGGCGCCCTTGTGCGTGATGTAAATCTCGGTGACATCGGGTTTTTGTAACTCAAGTCGGGTTCTAAATTTGTCACGCTCACCTGAATCGTAGGCAGAATCCAAGACCCGTCCCAAGGTTCTGCGAATAATATCTTGTGGAATCTTGGCGCGGTTTTCGGCCCAATCGGTTTCCATGATGCCAGTGGATGGCGAATCAATGGCGAGCAAGAACCCGTTTTCTTGCCAAAAATCCTTCACTTGAGGGTAAAGCTCCGTGGCGGGCTTATCAACCACCAACCATCTGCGATCACCATCGCGCTCAATTTTCATTCCGGGGATGCCAGTCAGCACATTGGAGCGCATTTGGGAGGACTTCTTCACTGCTTGGTTGTATTCCGACATGGTCGCAGTGCCATCTTGCACCACATAGCGGCGATCCGCTTGAGCCGTAATTAAATCAGGAGGTAGGGCCAGATTGGGGCCGCGTACATCACCGGATTTTTTATAATCCACCTTATCGCTAGCGGTCATGCTGCTAAAGGTTCCACACGCGGTCAATGTGATAACCGCGCAACTCAGGGATAAGGTTTGTAGAACCGTGCGCATTCGTTCCTTACGAAATTACAGCAAACCGGCTTGGCCCAATGCCTGACGCAAGGGCTCACGCAATGGCTCGCTAAGTGGCGTCAATGGTAACCGAATTCCGGCTGGAATCTTACCCATCTGATGCAAGGCCCATTTCACGGGTATGGGATTAGCCTCGATAAACATCAGTTTATGAACTGCCAACAATTGATACTGAATTTCTCTCGCGCGCTTAGCGTCACCAGCAATCGCTGCTTTGCAAAGTTCGCTCATTAGGCGAGGTGCCACATTGGCCGTTACCGAGATGTTGCCGTGCCCGCCCATCAGCATCAGAAATAAAGCAGTTAGGTCATCACCCGAGTAGACTGCAAACTGGTTAAGCTGTTTATGTTTGAGCTCGGCCAATAGCAGTGAGCCGCGCTCTAAATTACCAGTCGCGTCTTTAATTCCGATAACCCCTGGCACCTGAGCCAAACGGACTGTGGTCTCATTGGCAAGATCGGCGACGGTACGTCCGGGGACGTTATACAAAATGACCGGCAGATCGACGCGCTCAGCAATCGTTTTAAAGTGAGCATACATTCCCTCTTGGGTGGGCTTGTTGTAATACGGCACCACCTGCAGGCTAGCATCCGCACCCACCTTTTTGGCGTACTCGGTTAATTCAATCGCTTCCCGAGTCGAGTTACCGCCGGTTCCAGCAATCACCGCAATGCGGCCATTGATATGCTCGACCGTTACACGGATGAGCTCACAGTGTTCTTCAACCGATACCGTTGGCGACTCACCACTCGTGCCAACGATCACAATTGCATCGGTGCCCTCATTGACATGCCAATCCAGTAAGGAGCGCAATGCGGCGTAATCAAGACTAGCGTCTTCGTGCATTGGGGTTGCAATTGCAACCATACTTCCGGTCATCATGGCTGATTTCATAAGGGTTTTATCGATCAAACGGCTTAAGCGCTAAATTGTAACGGATGGCGTATTTTGGGCAGTCCCCGGCTAGCGCATAGGCTCTGAACCATGGCCGGTTTGGGGATTGCACGATAGCCATCCTGATAAGCCACCACGTGCAGATCATGTCGCTTGGCGAGATCTAGTAACTCGCCATGCTGAAGTAAAAAGTTGGAATTTGAGGGTTTACCAAATTCTTCATTACCGATTGCAAAGGTCTCGTAGAGCAAGATACCGCCCTCTTCCAAAAGATCTGGCAATTGTTCTAAGTAAGGCCGATAGAGATAGTTACTCACCACAATGGCATTCCATTGACCAAACTCGGACTCGGGAAGCGGCCATCGATCTCCTTCGAGATCCATTTGCTGGGTCATCACAAACTGATGGTCAATGCGGGCTAGAGATTCTGCATCACGATCAACAGCCAGCACCATGAAGCCGCGATTGGCAAGGTAGATTGCGTGTCGACCACCACCACAGGCAAGATCGAGAACCTTGCCCCCAGGAACAATCAGGTCAGCGTATTGGGCAATCCAAGGTGAAGCAGTTTCTAGAGCGGCGTGCACGTGATTCAGAGTCAATCAACATCCAGGCCCATCGCCTCGCGCACATCCCGCATGGTTTCTTGGGCAACCTTACGGGCCTTATCGGAGCCATCCGCAATGATGGAACGCAGCAGGCTTGGATCATCTAAATACTGTTGTGCACGCTCAAACATCGGTTGTTGTTCACGCAAGATCGCATCAATCACGGGTTGTTTGCAGTCTAGGCAACCAATGCTCGCACTTTGGCAGCCCTTCTGCGCCCAATCCTTGGTGGTTTGGTCCGAGTACACCTGATGAAACTGCCACAGAGGACAATTAGCTGGATTACCAGGATCGGTGCGTCGCACTCGCGCAGGATCGGTTGGCATGGTCCGCACTAAGCGAATCACCTCCTCAGGCGCCTCACGAATGGCAATCGTATTGGCATAGGACTTCGACATCTTTTGCCCATCAAGACCTGGCATCCGAGCTGCTTCGGTTAACAAAGCCTGGGGCTCGACCAAAATAATCTTACGAGCACCCTCGAGGTATCCAAATAATCGCTCACGATCACCCATCGATAAACTTTGCGCCTCTTGCAATAAGGCCTGTGCTTGCATCAGCGCTTCATCCTCGCCACGCTCTTGGTAGGCATTACGCAATTCCAGGTAAAGCTTGGCGCGCTTGCTACCGAGTTTTTTTACTGCCTCGAGGGCCTTCTCCTCAAAACCAGGCTCACGACCATACAGGTGATTAAAACGACGGGCCACTTCACGGGTCATTTCCACATGAGGAACCTGATCCTCACCAACTGGAACATAGAGGGCACGATAGATCAAAATATCTGCGGCCTGTAGCAAGGGGTAACCTAAAAAGCCATAGGTCTGCAAATCTTTTTCTTTTAGTTTTTCAATTTGGTCTTTGTAGGTGGGGACTCGTTCAAGCCAACCCAATGGGGTACCCATGGCTAGAAGAAGAAATAATTCGGAGTGTTCTGGCACTCGACTCTGAATAAATAATGTAGCTTGATTGGGATCAACACCCGCTGCTAACCAATCGATCACCATCTCCCAGACCGACTCTTGAATCACCTCAGGGGTCTCGTAGTGCGTTGTTAATGCATGCCAGTCAGCAACAAAGAAAAAACAGGGGTATTCAGCCTGAAGGCGTACCCAATTTTTTAAGACGCCATGGTAGTGGCCTAAATGCAAGGCGCCCGTGGGACGCATGCCGGATAAAACGCGTTCTGCAAACATGAGAGGATTGTCGCTTATTTAATGAAAGGCCGACCAAATGGGCGTTAGGTGCTCTGGAAGATGGGGAAGCTGCCCTAAATCAATATCGCTTTCCTGGGGATCATGAAAATCCGATCCACGAGAAGCCATAAATCCATACCGCTTGGCAACCTTCGCATAGGTTTGGTATTGATCAGGACTATGGCTACCGGTCACGACTTCAATACCAGCGCCACCCAGGTCCTTAAAGCGGGCATAGAGCTCATCCATTTGCATGGCATTTAAGCGGTAGCGGCCTGGGTGCGCAATCACTGCCTCGCCACCTGCACCCGTAATCCAATCGACCGCCTGATCCAAGCTTGCCCAACGGTGCGAAACATAACCTGGTTTACCGGCAACTAAGTATTTTCTAAACACCTCATCCATATCACGACAGACCTGTTGCTCCACGAGGTAGCGCGCAAAGTGCGTGCGTGCAATGAGCTCCGGGTTACCAGCAAACTTTAGAGCGCCTTCATAGCTATTTTCAATACCGATTTGCGCAAGCTGAGCCGCCATTTGGCGAGCACGCTCTTCACGACCATCCCGGGTGGCACGCAAACCATCTTGCAAGGTTACGTTGCTTGGATCAAATCCCAAACCAACAATATGCACAGTTTGTCCCATCCAACTAATGGAGATCTCGACACCTGATACATACTCCATCCCTAAATTAAGCGCAGCGTCTTGAGCACGCGCCTGACCACCTAAGACATCATGATCGGTTAAGGACCATAAATGCACGCCATTTTGATGAGCACGCAAGGCGAGCTCCTCTGGGGATAAAGTACCGTCAGAGACTACCGAGTGGCAATGTAAATCCGCATTAATAGGCATGGGCATACTCATATCCCTATTTTAGGTCAGTTGCGCATTAATAAGGCGACGCGGTGCCTCAATATATTCTCGGGATTGCATCTCCATTAAACGCGAGACGGTGCGGGCAAATTCACTAACGACCTGTCCCTCCGTATAGAGCTGGTCAGGGGGTACTTCGGCTGACATGATTAATTTCACACGATGGTCATAAAGTACATCAATCAGCCAAATAAAGCGTCTTGCCTCATTGGTTAAACGGGGGGGCATATATGGCACCTCAGAGACCATCACCGTATGAAACGTGTTAGCAATCTCTAAGTAATCATTTTGTGAACGAGGGCCCGCGCAGAGGGTTTGGAAATCAAACCAAACCACACCCTCAGCCAAATGCAGCGCCCGGATCTCGCGGGACTCAATTTTAAGGATACGGTTGGTAGCTTCAATTTGTTTGCCGATGAGCTCATGAAAGTAATCATCCATCTGCTGATGGGTTGCTTCATTTAATGGGGTTAAATAGGCCTGAATCCGGGTCATCTGAATTTGCCGGTAATCACTACCCGCATCCACATTCAAGACATCGAGCTTCTGCTCCAACAGTTCAATTGCCGGTAGGAGTCGGTCACGATGCAGACCATTCGGATACAACTGATCGGGTCGATAGTTTGAGGTCATGATGAACTGCACCCGATCAATGAACAAAGCCTTTAAAAGGCGATACATGATCATGGCATCGGCAATATCACTAATGTGGAACTCATCAAAGCAAATCAATCGATATCGATCGGAGATGCGTTTGGCTAACTCATCAAGGGGATCGGCCAATCCAGAAAGCTCATGGAGCTCACGGTGAACCTCGCGCATGAACTCATGAAAATGAATTCGGATTTTTTTTTGAACGGGCGATGCTTCGTAAAAGCAATCCATCAAAAAGGATTTACCGCGACCCACTCCACCCCAGAGGTAAACCCCTCGGGGTAACTCGGGGTGAAAGAGTTTTTTGGTGAGCGCGTTACTCCGAATCTCTTTGTAAGCAACCCACTGATCTTCGCATTGCTGCAAGCGAACAATGGCCCGCTCTTGCGCAGGATCTGGATGATAACCGCGCGCTTTACACTCTTGGTTGTAAAAGTCAGCGACTTTCAACTTACATATTGAGTGCGCGTTGATCCGTTGCTAAAGCTGCTTCGCGCATTACCTCTGATAAGCTGGGGTGAGGATGGCAAACACGAGCAATGTCTTCAGCGGCTGCTTTAAACTCCATCGCCAAAGCGGCTTCCGCAATCAGGTCTGAGGCATTAGGGCCAATAATATGCACCCCAAGAACCTCATCGGTTTTGGCATCCGCTAAGATTTTGACAAAGCCATCGGCACGATCCATTCCCAACGCACGACCGTTGGCCATGAACGGGAATTGGCCCGCTTTAAACGCGCGCCCCTCTGCTTTGAGTTGTTGCTCGGTCTTACCAACCCATGCAATTTCAGGGTCGGTGTAAATCACCCAAGGAATGCAGTTGTAATCAATATGCGGTTTTTGACCAGCGAGTAACTCAGCAACAAGCACCCCTTCATCCTCGGCCTTATGAGCCAGCATTGGTCCGCGCACCACATCACCAATTGCATAGACTCCGGGTGCTGATGTCGCGCAAGTATGATCATTAATCGGGATAAAACCGCGCTCATCGGTTTTAATCTGAATCGCTTCCAGATTAAGTCCTTCGGTATTGGGTACACGGCCTACCGAGACGATGAGACGATCGCATTCTAGTTTTTGGGGTTTGCCTGTGCTGTCCTGATACGAGACCACGACACCCTTCTTGTCGGCTTTAACGCCATCGATCTTGACGCCCATATGAATATCAAGACCCTGCTTGGTAAAAATCTTTTTGGCTTCTTTTGCGATTCCTTCATCACATGCACCCAAAAAGCTTGGCAAGGCCTCAAGGACTGTAACTTGTGAGCCAACGCGGCGCCAGACTGAACCAAGCTCAAGACCAATGACACCTGCACCGATCACACCTAAGCGCTTAGGCAGCGAATCAAATTTAAGCGCGCCCTCGTTATCGCAAACTAGGACGTTATCGACTGGGATGTTAGGGAGATGTCTCGCCTTTGAGCCAGTCGCAATAATGACGTTCTTAGCCGTGATAGTTCCGGCATCTTTACCGGTAATTTTGATTTGATACCCCTCAGTAGTTTTGCCCGCAAACGAGGCGTGTCCTTTAATGCTGGTCACTTTATTTTTGCGAAACAGGAAACTAATACCGCCGGTCATTTTGTTGACGATTTCATCCTTACGCGCCAGCATCTTTTGAATGTCAATCTTCACTGAGCCTACCTGAATACCATGGTCAGCGACGTGATGACCGATCTTCTCAAACTCCTCGGAAGACGCCAACAGGGCTTTGGATGGAATGCAGCCCACGTTCAAACACGTACCGCCTAAGCGTGGCTCGCCTTTGGGATCCGCATACGGATTGGACTCTGCACAGGCTACCTTAAATCCCAATTGCGCTGCCCGAATTGCTGCAATGTAACCGCCGGGGCCAGCTCCAATCACTAGCACATCAAATACTTGGCTCATGGTTTACTCCTTACAGATCAAGTAGTAAACGAGCAGGATCTTCTAATAGCTCCTTCATTGCCACTAGCCCCAAGACTGCTTCGCGACCATCGATAATCCGATGGTCATACGACAGGGCTAAATAGTTGATCGGACGAATAACGATTTGTCCATCTTCAACGACAGCCCGCTCCTTGGTTGCATGGATCCCCAAAATAGCGGATTGGGGTGGATTGATAATGGGGGTCGAGAGCATCGATCCAAAGACTCCACCGTTGGAGATCGAGAACGTCCCACCAGTTAACTCTTCGATACTTAATTTACCCTCACGGGCTTTATTACCGTAATCCGCAATTTGCTTTTCAATCTCAGCCAAGGTCATTTGATCGACATTGCGCAAGATAGGCACCACCAAACCGCGTGGCGAACTCACTGCAATACCAATATCAAAGTAACCGTGATAAACAATGTCATTACCATCGACCGATGCGTTCAAGATTGGATATCTCTTTAATGCATAGGTCGCCGCTTTTACAAAGAAGGACATGAAGCCTAATTTCACGCCATGGGTTTTTTCAAAGACATCTTTATAGCGTGAGCGCATTGCAATCACGGGAGCCATATTGACCTCATTGAAGGTGGTCAAGATCGCATTATTGGCTTGCGATTCCAAGAGGCGCTCTGCAATACGAGCACGCAGACGGGTCATTGGCACCCGCTCCTCGGTACGATCCCCAAGGGGCATCGTTGACATGGGAAGTGGTGCGGCGCTCGCGACTGGCTTCGCACCGCCTGCAATCGCATTTTGCACATCACCCTTGGTCACACGACCGTCCCGACCAGTGCCGGCAACTTGATTGGCCGTTAGATTGTTCTCGGCCATGAGTTTAGCTGCAGAGGGAGCGGCAATGGAGCCTTTGTTTGAAGAAGAGGCTGGCGCTGGTGCCGCGGCTTTGGCTGATGCGGGAGCTGCGGCTGCGGCTGCAGTTGCTTTGCCTTCACTATCAATCTTTGCGATCACTTGATCAGCCACCACGGTTCCACCATCGGCAACCAAAATCTCAGCCATCACGCCTGCCGATGGAGCTGGTACTTCAAGCACTACCTTATCGGTTTCGATCTCGATCAAGATCTCGTCTTGGGCAACGGCTTCGCCCGGTTTTTTCTTCCACTGCAAGAGCGTTGCTTCGGCAACCGATTCAGAAAGTTGTGGAACCTTTACGTCAAATAAAGCCATGATATGTCCTATGAATGAGTTAGATTAAATCGCTGTTCTGTTCGTGCCACCTATTTGGTGACCACAAATCCTTTGAGCTTGGCAAACGCCGCGGTGAGTAATGCCTTTTGCTGACTCTGATGCAAATGGGCATACCCAACAGCCGGCGAGGCCGATGCGGGTCGACCGGCATAACCAAGACGCATGCCCTCGCCCATGTTCTCCAATAAATTGTGTTGCACGAAGAACCAGGCGCCCTGATTTTGTGGTTCATCCTGACACCACACCAACTCAGTGAGATTGGGATAGGACTTAATGATGCTGGCGACCGCCTTATGGGGGAAAGGATACAGCTGCTCAATACGCACAATCGCTGCGGTATCGATCTTCTTATCGGCGCGCTGCTTGACTAAATCGTAGTAGACCTTACCCGAGCACACAATTAAGCGCTCTACCTTTTGGGGGTCAAGCGAGTCATCTTGCTCCGGAATCACCGTCTGAAACTCACCTTTGGTGAACTCAATCAACGGTGACCCCGCATCTTTGTGACGCAGTAAGGATTTGGGGGTCATGATGATGAGCGGCTTTCTAAATTGCCGAATCATCTGCCGCCTTAAGAGATGGAAGATCTGCGATGCGGTCGTGGGCTGAACCACTTGCATATTGGTATCGGCGCACAACTGCATAAAGCGCTCAAGGCGAGCCGAGGAATGTTCTGGGCCCTGACCTTCATAACCATGCGGCAGCATCATCACCAAACCGTTGACACGACCCCATTTCACTTCACCAGAGGCGATGAACTGATCGATGACCACTTGAGCGCCATTAACGAAGTCACCAAACTGGGCTTCCCAAATCGTGAGTGTATTGGGCTCAGCAGCTGCATAACCATATTCAAATCCAAGAACAGCCTCTTCGGAAAGAATCGAGTCGATCACCGTAAAGGGTGCTTGATCTTTGCTAATGTTTTGCAAAGGAATATAGCTGGAATCTGAATTGCCACGCTCTTGATCATGCAATACCGAGTGGCGGTGGCTAAAGGTACCTCGGCCACTATCCTCACCCGATAAACGAATGGGGTAACCACTAGCAAGTAAGGATGCGAAGGCCATCGCCTCCCCCATCCCCCAATCAACATTGATCTCACCACGGCCCATCGCGGCACGATCGGTATACACCTTTTGTACCAATGGGTGCACTTTGAAACTCTCAGGAATGGTCGTGAGTCGATCTGCTAATCGCTTCCACTCTGTCAATGGTATGGCGGTATCAGCTTGATCGGTCCACTTCTTATTTAAAAATGGTGACCAATCGACTGCAAATTTACCTTTGAAGTTGCTTAATACCGGGTCAAGGGTTTGCTTACCCTCTTCCATGGCAGCACGAAAGGCTTTGACCATCTCATCGCCTGAACCTGCACCTAACACACCTTGTGCCTCCAAACGATCAGCGTATAACTTTCGTGTACCTGGATGCTTAGCAATAATGCTGTACATGTACGGTTGGGTCATTGCAGGGGTATCTTGCTCGTTGTGACCAAGCTTACGAAAGCAAATGATGTCAACCGCTACATCCTTACGAAATTGCGTTCTGTATTCCAAAGCGAGTTGCGTTGCTAGGACTACCGCCTCAGGATCATCGCCATTGACATGCAGTACCGGCGCATCAATCGTTTTCATAATATCGGTGCAATACAAACTCGACCGAAGATCTCGAGGATCTGAGGTGGTAAAACCAATCTGGTTATTAATGACAATATGAACGGTGCCGCCCGTGGAGTACCCACGAACCTCTGACAGCGCCAAGGTCTCTTGCATCACACCTTGACCCGCAATCGCCGCATCACCATGCACTAAGACGGGCAATACTTGACTGCCCGAAAGATCATTGCGCCGCTCCATACGCGCACGAGCGGAACCCTCGACCACGGGATTCACAATTTCGAGGTGCGATGGATTAAAGGCCAGTGATAAATGCACTGGGCCTCCAGGCGTTGAAATGTCGCTCGAGAATCCCTGGTGATACTTCACGTCACCCGCAGGTAAATCTTCAGGGGCGGTGTGATCAAATTCAGCAAAGAGGTCTTTCGGTGATTTACCCAAGACATTAACTAGAACATTTAAGCGACCGCGGTGGGCCATACCAATCACAATCTCTTGCACACCCCGTTTGCCAGCCCCTTGAATGAGTTCATCCATGCAGGGAATGAAACTATCACCACCCTCGAGTGAGAAACGCTTTTGACCGACATACTTTGCTTGAAGATACCGCTCAAGTCCTTCGGCCGCCGTTAAGCGATCTAATATTTGTTTGCGCTGTTCATTCGTGAATTTAGGCGTCGAGCGAATCGATTCGAGTTTTTCTTGCCACCATTTTTTTATTTTCTGATCGGCAATGTTCATAAACTCAGCAGCCAAGGTGCCGCAATAGGTCTCGCGCAGTGCTTGCAGCAAATCCCGTAAGGTCATTTGGTTTTTACCAAAGAAGGTATTGCTGGTATTGAAGACGATGTCCATATCGCTATCAGAAAATCCATAGAACGATGGATTGAGCTCTGGGATATCGGGGCGTTCAGTACGCTTTAGGGGGTCTAGGTTCGCCCAACGGTTACCCACGTTGCGATACGCCGCAATCAGCTGCTGAACCGCGACTCGCTTGCGACCCATCTCAGAGTCGGCTGAATCCTGAATCGTTTTGATGGGACCCTGCTTAGCACGTTCAGCAAACGAGGCCACAATGGGCGCATGCGCAATATCTCGACCATTGGAGCCATCTACGGCCGGAACCTGAACGACGTTATCAAAGTAATCGCGCCAATGCTGCGCTACGGATGTGGGATCTAATAAATACGATTCGTAGAGTTCTTCTACGTAGGGGGCATTACCCCCAAAGAGGTACGAGGAACCTCTATAGGACTGCATCATGATGCTCACCTTTCATCGGGCAACCCGAAAAAAACTGTGGTTTTAACCATCTGCGACACGGCTGAACCGATTAGCAGAACGCAAAGCAAATGCCTTATGTATGACAAGGATAGCATGGCTTAAGAGAAAAAAATATCTCAATATCAATGGATTAGTGAAAGTCCTAGGGCATACCTGACTGGATGGTTAACCGATCCCTACCCAGTTATAGGAAATTTCCTACCCACATTTCATCCCTGCCTGACAGATCTCTATCGATTTGATTTTTATGCTCTTTCTATCCCAATTTACAAAAGGAGAAAGCATGAAACCCATTAATCTGAATCAGCCCTACCTAAGTACTCGACAGAGTGCCAAGGTTCTTCAGGTCTCGCTAGGAACCGTTCAAAAAATGGTGGAACTTGGTGAGCTAACCGCCTGGAAAACTCGGGGTGGGCATCGCCGCATCCTGACAAGCTCCCTAAATCAACAGCTACGCCGTCGTAAAGTGGGAATGCAGCAGCGCGCCAAACAGGCTCAACATATCGCTTTAGGGGTTTTTAAGCGGCAAGAAAACCTCGATGAAATGCAAAAGGCGATTCAAGAGTGGGCCATCCCCTTTGAACTAATCCATTCTCTCGATAGCCTTGAAGGGCTCATGCAGGCGGTATCCCATTACCCCGATGTGATTTATTTAGACTCGTTAATCCCACCAATCGAGCAATTGCATTTGATTCATTATTTAAGTAAGAATATTCAAACCCGTCGAATCCCACTATTGGTGGATGAAGCCTTTGTGCAACTTCACCCCGGAGTGTTGGAAATGGCTAAAGAGAATGGCGTTCATTTAAAACCACAGACCAGCGACGCCGCGGCGCTCTCCGAAGAGCTCAATGCTTTACCGGAAAAGACCAATGTAATGACCTATAGTGCATGTACCGATAAACACCCCTACAAACAATTAGAGAAATTGTTTACCGAAGCGATTAATACGGTATTTGAGTGAAGAAAAAGCCAGTTCAGTGAACTGGCTTTTTAGTCCTTGTAACTAATATTATTTAATCGCAAATTTACTGCGATCTTTTCCGGCAATCCATTTTGGGGCTTTACCGCGACCAGTCCACGTTTCTCCAGTTGCAGGGTTTTTATATTTTGGTGCAACCTTACCGCGCTTCTTAGCAACCCGTTTCTTCGTAGCTGCCTTTTTAGCAGGACGACCACGCTTACCAGCGCCGCCAGCCTTACGGCCAAACAAATCACTCGCGGTGAGACCAAATTCATCAATGATCTTTTTAGCCTTTGCAATTCCTTCAGACTTTTCACGTTGCATCAACGTCTGGATCTGACTGTCCAATTTCTCACGTTGCGCAAGTAGCTCTTTGTACGATGACATATTAATTAATTTCCCTAAATGTTTAAATAATAATGAGGGTGTAATAAATCAAAAATTGGGAAGGAATAAATGTTTATTTATTTTTCTTAATTGATGACTAAATTATTACGAATTAATATTATATCCGAATAAATTATTAATTAAGATTTATTATTTGCTCTAGAGTGAATAATCAATTGCATGGCATTTAATAATTATTTATTTTATATTAATCAATGAGTTATGATTAATAATTACTAAAATATATAATAATTAACTGAGTAATTAAATTAACTAATTTAATTAGCTTGATTTTTTGCCCGACGCAGCATAAAGCTACCTGTAGACTTTGCGGTCAGCTGCCCTGCCTCATTAAAAATACTGCCCTCGCAATAATTAACGGTACTACCGGCTTTTAAGACTTTGCCTTCTGCAATCAGTAGGCCTTTGGATGGTCTTAGAAAACTCGTGGTCATATCAATCGTAATGACCCCAAGAATATGTTCGTGCGAACTCCGTGCCGCCGCAGCCATTGCAAAGTCCAAAATGGTCATGACCACACCGCCGTGCGCCACATGAAAACTATTAAGCAGCTCAGGGCGAAGATTTAAACGAATGCGCGAGTGGCCATCCTTGGCAAACTCGGGCTCAATACCCAAAACATCAAGAAATGGGATGGTTAACCCAAAATAATCTCGACTCATTATTTAGCGAATAAGCGATCGGGGTGTGCCATCGCCTTAAACTCGATGGCATTCCCTGAGGGGTCTAAGAAAAACATGGTGGCCTGCTCACCGACCTCACCCTTAAACCGAATGTACGGCTCAATGACAAATTGAATACCTGCCTTCTTTAATTTATCAGCCATCGCTTCCCATTCGGGCATCGATAACACAATGCCGAAATGGCGAACGGGTACTTTTTTGCCATCAACATCGGAGTGGACATCATTTTTTGCTTCGCCATCGGCTAAGTGCGCCACAATTTGATGGCCAAATAAATTGAAATCAATCCACTCATCGGAGCTTCGTCCTTCAGGGCAACCGAGTAAGCCACCATAGAATGCGCGAGCATCTTGCAAGTTATCAACTGGAAAGGCTAAGTGGAATGGATGCATGGCTTCTTCCTTGTGTGCAGATGGTCGGGGCGAGAGGATTTGAACCTCCGACCACTTGCACCCCATGCAAGTACGCTACCAGGCTGCGCTACGCCCCGACGAAAACAATTATTGTATCTCAGCGGCTTAAGACCTGAAGGACCTCTTGAAGCTCCTCGCGTAAGCGCAATGTCGATTTACTCTCGTCTAAGCGATTTTTTGCACCGCTAATGGTGAATCCCTCTTCGTACAACAGCGTACGAATTTGACGAATCAGAACCACCTCATGATGCTGGTAATAACGGCGATTTCCGCGGCGCTTTTGCGGACGTAATTGAACGAATTCTTGCTCCCAGTAGCGCAACACATGAGGCTTTACCCCGCACAACTCCCCCACTTCGCCAATCGTGAAATATCGCTTACTCGGGATTGGGGGAAGATGCGAAACCGTGTTCGCTTTGGAATCAGGTTCTGTTTTGGTTCTGAGCATGGGACTCGACCGCGTCCTTTAGCTTCTGACTGGCATGAAATGTGACAACGCGTCGCGCAGCAATCGGAATCATCTCGCCTGTTTTTGGATTACGCCCTGGGCGCGCAGTTTTATTGCGCAACTGAAAATTACCAAACCCTGAGATCTTGACCTCGACACCGGACTCTAAGGTCTCACCGATTCGGTTAAAAAAAGCATCAATCATGTCTTTAGCTTCGCGCTTATTCAGACCAACTTGATCAAATAAAGCTTCTGAGAGTTCGTTTTTGGTCACGGTTTGATTATTTGCAGTCATAGCGACACTCTTTTCTGATTCTATTAAATTGGTTTACTGACTAATATAGCAAATTCGGATTACGACTATCGCAATCGTGCTTTGCACTGATTCTGTAAAGCATCCAATAAGGCGGTGATACTGGTTTCCACTTCTTTATCTTGCAGTGTATCCTGATCATTGGCTAAGGTCACTCGAAACGCTAGACTTTTCTCATGAAGTGCCATCGAGCCGCTCTCTTTTTGAGGACGAAACTCATCAAAAAGCTCAATCTTGCGAACGAATGGTTGGCGTTGAGCCAGCATCACATCAAGCAAGGTTTGCGCTGGCACTGATTGGTCCACTACGACCGCAAGATCGCGTTGCACGGCAGGAAACTTACTAATCTCTGTTGGCGCTGGTAAGCCCACATCACAAATCGCATCCCAATTGAGGGAAAACAATACCGGGGCCGAACTAAGCTCATAGACTTGCTGTAGAGCTGGATGCAACTCACCAATCCAGCCAATCGCTTGATCGCACAAATCAATGCGGGCGCTACGTCCAGGGTGTAAGGCGGGATGCGCATGCTCTGCCGCTTTGGTCTGGAGCTGCAAAGGAGTTAGTACGCGCTGCAAATCGCCTTTGACATCAAAGAAATCCACTAAGCGATTGGGTGCCCCCCATTGTTCGGGGCTTGCATAACCATAGGCTAAGCCACCTACTTGTTTAGTTTGAACAAAGCCAGCCACGATACCAGGGGCCTCCATCTGACTGGAATCTCTGGCAAATACCCGACCGATTTCAAAAATACGAACCCGTCCAGCACCGCGGTTTAGATTACTGCGTAGATTCTGTAAGAGACCACCCCATAAATTACTACGCATCACACCATATTGACTTGCAATCGGATTCAATACGGCAATGGGATTACTCTGCCCCATCTGCATCTCGGTCTGGGAATCGATAAATCCAAAGTTCAAGACCTCTTGATACCCCTCATGCGACAAGCGATGGCGCAGCGCGTGCACGGGTCGTTGACGCTCCAGTGGCGCGCTCATCTTCAACTCCGCTTTGGGTGGGTGATCCGGAATGTTTTCAAAGCCATACAAACGGGCTACTTCTTCGATGAGATCCTCTTCAATATCCAGATCAAATCGATAACTTGGGGCTTGAACTGTAAATACGGTCGCCCCACCTTGTCCGGTAATCGTGAACTCAAGACCTAAACACTTAAACACATCACTCACTTGCTCGATGCTCAATGGAATGCCAATCACACGTTGAGCTCGCTCTAGGCGCATCGATACCGCTTTACGTTCTGGCAAATGCGTGATTTGATCATCGATCGGTCCCAATTGACCACCACAGATCTCCACAATGAGTTGACTGAGGTAATCCAATGCAGAAATGGTTAATTGCGGATCAACCCCGCGCTCAAAGCGATGGCCTGCATCGGTTGTAAAGTGATACCGTCTAGCGCGACCTGCAATCGCTGCTGGCCACCAAAAGGCTGCCTCAACATAGATGTTCTGGGTTTTATCACTTACCGCAGTACGATCACCGCCCATAATCCCTGCAAGACTAATGGGGCCCATCTGATCAGCAACCACACCAACAGGCATTCCTTCCAAATGGGCTTCTACCGTTTGCTCATTGAGTAACTTCAAAGACTCGCCAGATTTACCCCAGCGCACTTCAATCGGAGCCTTTAGTTGATCGAGATCGAAGATATGATTGGGCTGACCCATCTCAAGCATTACATAGTTCGAGATATCCACCAATGGCGAGATACTGCGCTGACCAGCGCTTGCTAAGCGATCTTTTATCCAGGTTGGTGTTGCTACATGAGTATTCACCCCTCGAATCACGCGTCCAGCAAAGCGACCACACAGATCTGCATCCATGATGTTGACCGACACGCGATCATTGATCGTTGATGCAAGCGGCTCTCGCTTTGGAACACAAAGAGCAGCTCCAGTAATCGCAGCGACTTCCCTCGCAATACCGATGAGCGATAAGCAATCGGCTTTATTGGGTGTGAGTTTGATGGTAAAGAGTTGATCATCTAAATGCAGGTACTCGCGCAGGTCTTGACCCACTGGAGCGTCTTTGGGTAACTCCAGAATACCGGCATGGTCTTCGCCCAGACCCAACTCGCGCCCAGAACATAACATCCCATTACTTTCAATACCGCGTAACTTGCCAACCTTGATCTGAAATGGTTTTCCACCGACTTCGCTAGGAGGCAACTCAGCCCCAACCAAGGCGCACGGAATTTTGATACCAGCGCGTGCATTTGGAGCACCACACACAATTTGCAAATCAGAATGATTAGGTCCTGCATTGACACGGCAGACTCGCAAGCGATCTGCATCGGGATGCTGCTCTGCTGAAATAATTTCAGCTACGACAATCTTAGTAAATGGTGGGGCCAGTGAGCGCCGCTCTTCGACCTCAAGACCTGCCATGGTTAAGGCATGCGACAGTGCCTCGCTATCAATGGGCGGATTAACGAACTGACGTAACCAGGATTCAGAAAATTGCATGATGCGGACTAAGCCGGAAATTGCGCAAGGAAGCGCAAATCGTTATCAAAAAAGAGGCGTAGATCATCAATGCCATAGCGCAGCATGGTCAGACGCTCGAGACCCGATCCGAAGGCAAACCCCATATACCGCTCGGGATCGATGCCCATATTCCGCAACACATTGGGGTGGACTTGGCCAGCCCCTGAGATCTCCAACCATCGACCCGCTAATTTACCGCTAGCAAAGGCCATATCAATTTCAGCCGACGGCTCAGTAAATGGAAAATACGATGGCCGAAAACGGACTTGCAAGGCGTTGGTCTCAAAAAAGGTGCGCAAGAAATCGGTGTAGACACCTTTTAGATCAGCAAAGGAGACATCCTTCGCAATCCATAGGCCCTCTACTTGATGGAACATTGGCGAATGCGTTGCATCGCTATCCACACGGTAGGTCCGGCCCGGCGCAATCACTTTGATCGGCGGCATATTATTCTGACCATAGTGCTTAACGTGCTCGCTTGCGTAACGCACCTGGATCGGACTCGTGTGCGTTCTAAGTAACAGTGGCTTGCCTTGCGCATCGTTCCCATCGACATAGAAGGTGTCTTGCATGGAGCGTGCGGGGTGATTCTCGGGGCTATTGAGGGCCGTGAAATTGAACCAATCGGTTTCAATCTCTGGGCCATCGGCAACATCAAAACCAATCGAATGAAAAATGGTTTCAACCCGCTCCCAGGTGCGCATCACGGGATGCAAACTACCTAAGGCCTGTCCACGACCTGGCAATGACACATCGATTGCCTCAGCCGCAAGTCGGGCTTGTAATACTTGATCCGCGAGCGCTTGACGGCGTGCATTTAAGGCATCCTCAACAGCTGTCTTGGCTCGGTTGATCTCCGCACCCGCGCTTTTACGCTCTTCAGGCGACATCCCACCAAGCGCCTTTAAGCGCTCAGTTAAGAGTCCTGATTTACCGAGATACCGAGCTTTTGCATCCTCCAAAGCAGCGGGGTCGCTAGCTTTGGAGAAATCGCGTTTGGCATCCTCGACAAGTTGGTCGAGAGAAACCATGGCTGCAGGAACTTAAGCGTGTGCTACAGCAGATTTGACGCGTGTGACCAAAGCAGCAAATGCGTCTTTGTCAAACACGGCCATATCCGAGAGAACTTTACGATCGAGTTCAATCGACGCTTTCTTCATGCCGTTCATGAACACGCTATAGGTCATATCGTGTTCACGCACAGCGGCGTTGATCCTGGCAATCCACAAAGCACGGAATACGCGCTTCTTGTTACGACGATCGCGATAGGCGTATTGCCCAGCGCGCATGACCGCTTCTTTAGCGATCCGGAATACGTTTTTACGACGTCCACGATAACCAGTTGCGGCATCGGTGACTTTCTTATGGCGGGCTCTCGCTGTAACCCCACGTTTTACTCTTGGCATTGTGCTCTCCTAAGATTTATGCGTAAGGCATCATGGCGCGAATCGACTTCACATCGGATTTCGCGACCGGAGCGGAACCCCGCAATTGACGCTTGTTCTTGGTGGTTTTCTTGGTGAGGATATGACGCTTGAACGCCTGTCCTCGCTTGATCGATCCGCTCGCGCGGACCTTGAAGCGCTTGGCTGCGCCACTTTTGGTCTTCATTTTGGGCATGACTGCTCCCTTTTCGTTCTCTGTGCGACTACGGTGGCAACCGACGGCTGCTCTTCCTGTACCGATCATTCGCTACTTGGTACTGCTTACTACTACTGCATCTACTACAAACTCTTACTTCTTCTTGGCGGGCGCTAAGACCATCACCATTTGTCGGCCTTCCATCTTCGGAAATTGCTCGACTTGACCGTAAGGCTCTAAATCCACCTTCAGTCGATCCAACATCTTTGCGCCGATTTCTTGATGGGCCATTTCGCGACCCCGAAACCGAAGCGTAATTTTTGTTTTATCGCCATCTTCTAAAAAGCGGATCAGATTACGCAGCTTCACACCATAATCACCATCATCGGTACCAGGCCGGAATTTCACTTCCTTCACCTGAATCACCTTTTGCTTCAGCTTGGCTTCGTGCTGACGCTTGGCTTCTTGGTATTTGAACTTACCGAAATCCATCACTCGGACCACGGGTGGATCAGCATTCGGAGCAATCTCGACTAAGTCGGTATCTTCTTCCTCTGCCAATCGTAAGGCTTCGTTCAACTTAACTACACCGACTACGTTGCCGTCGGATCCGATCAAACGCACTACAGGAGCAGTAATTTCCTGATTGATGCGTTGCAATTTTTCAGTAGCGATCTTCTAATTCCTCTCTCAAAAACAATCAAAAGCCATCACACCCCCTAGCTAAGCTCGGGTCCGACTTTCTGGGCAATATCCTGCTGGAGTCGGGTGACGAAGGCATCTACGGGCATTACCCCTAGATCAATTCCGCCACGGGCACGAACGGCCACCGTATTACTTTCACGCTCTTTATCGCCAACAACAAGCAAATAAGGCAGTTTTTGTAATGCGTGCTCGCGTATTTTATACGTAATTTTCTCATTTCGCAAATCCGATTCCACTCTAAACCCTTGTTTTTTCAGCATTTGCTGGATTTTTTGGGCATATTCGGCCGAATTTTCAGAGATATTAAGGACGATTGCTTGGGTTGGGGCGAGCCAAACTGGCATTGCGCCAGCGTGGTTTTCGATCAAAATCCCAATAAAACGCTCTAAAGAACCAACAATCGCACGATGCAACATCACTGGAACTTTGCGGCTGTTATCTTCAGCAACATACTCAGCACCGAGGCGCGCTGGCATGGAAAAGTCGACCTGCATGGTGCCGCACTGCCACGAACGTCCAATCGAATCCTTTAGGTGGTATTCAATTTTGGGTCCATAAAAAGCGCCCTCACCAGGAAGCTCTTCCCAGGTTTGACCGGATGCTTTAAGTGCTCCCCGCAGTGATGCCTCGGCTTTATCCCAAATGGCATCATCCCCAACCCGCTTAGCAGGACGCAGGGCTAATTTCACGGCGACTTCTGTAAAACCAAAATCGCGATAGACCGCACGAACCGCCTGGTCAAATGCGGCGACCTCTGCCTGAATCTGATCCTCGGTACAAAAAATATGGCCATCGTCTTGAGTAAATCCGCGCACTCGCATTAACCCATGTAATGCGCCAGAGGGTTCATTGCGATGGCATTGCCCAAACTCACCAAAGCGTAGCGGCAACTCCCGATAGCTATGCAATCCTGAATTAAAGATTTGCACATGCCCTGGGCAGTTCATGGGCTTTAGTGCATAGGCACGGTTCTCCGACTCGGTCGTGAACATATTCTCTTTGTAGTTGTCCCAATGACCGGATTTTTCCCAAAGACCACGATCCAGAATTTGCGGAGCCTTGACCTCTTGATAACCCTCGTTCTGATAAACGCGGCGCATGTACTGCTCCACCTCTTGCCAAATGGCCCAGCCCTTGGGATGCCAAAACACAAGACCTGGGGCCTCATCCTGAAAATGAAATAAATCAAGCTGTTTACCTAGGCGTCGATGATCGCGCTTCTCGGCTTCCTCAAGCATGTGCAAGTAAGCGTCTTGATCTTCTTTCTTGGTCCAAGCGGTGCCATAAATTCGTTGCAGCATCTCATTTTTACTATCACCACGCCAGTAGGCGCCGGCAAGCTTCATGAGCTTGAATACCTTTAACTTTCCAGTGGAGGGGACGTGAGGGCCGCGGCACAGGTCGGTAAATTTACCCTCGGTGTAGAGCGAGACCTCTTCGTTTTGGGGAATGCTCGCAATGATTTCTGCTTTGTAGAGTTCGCCTTGTTGTTTAAAAAATTCAACGGCTTGATCGCGGGGCATCACTTGACGGCTAACGGGTTCATCCTTCTTGGCAAGCTCGAGCATTTTTTTCTCAAGCGCAGCTAGGTCATCTGGCGTAAAGGGGCGATGATAGGAGAAGTCGTAATAAAAGCCGTTCTCAATCACGGGGCCAATGGTGACCTGTGCATCAGGGAATAATTCTTTGACGGCATACGCGAGCAAATGCGCTGTGGAGTGGCGAATAATATCCAGACCTTCAGGATTTTTATCGGTAATGATGGCCAACTGCACATCATGATCAATTGTGTAACTGAGATCGACCAAACGACCATCCACAGAGCCCGCGAGTGCTGCTTTGGCTAAGCCGCTGCCAATGGATTGGGCAACTTCAGCAATGGTCACTGGCGCAGCAAACTCGCGCTTCGAACCATCGGGAAGAGTAACCGCTACCATAACCACTCCATGCATAAAAGAGAATGCGCGTTCGTCCCACACACTATGAACACAACGCGCATTCCGATCTGTTTCGTTGGTAGGCTCGATTGGACTCGAACCAACGACCCCCACCATGTCAAGGTGGTGCTCTAACCAGCTGAGCTACGAGCCTATATTCATCAAGAGTTTATCACCGCCTGCGCACTTCGGTAACGCCGCGCAATCCCTCGAGCCCAGTTTGAACTAACCGTAAGGCTTCGGCATTGGAGATTTCAACCGTTAATTGGATATGTGCCAAGCCTTTACGAACCGATTTTTTGAGATCGATCACATGCACTCCAATCTTAGAAGTAATCTCAAACAGTTCGCGCATCAGTTCAGGGCGATCCAGTGCAATGATTGATAGATCTGCTGGGAAAACACGTTCTTTGTTGCCGCCCTGCTCGGAATCTAATTTGGAACTCCATGCTGTTTGGATCACACGCTCTGGAGCGCGTTCCAAGAGCCCTCGAAAGGTTTTGCAACTGCGACGATGAATCGACACCCCACGACCTTGTGTAACAAAACCGGCAATTGGATCAGGGGGAACCGGACGACAGCATTTCGCTAACTGGGTTAGTAAGGAATCTACTCCAACGACCAATACGTCGCCACGCTGATTCGCAGCAGTCGCACGCGTGCGAATCTGGATCTCGTCTTTTTTATCAAGTGGCTTATCAATGCTCTTATCGAGCTTGCCATCATTTACTTTATTGGGTGCTTGACTTGCTTCATCGTCGAGTGCATTGAACCATGCACGCACACGAGCTCGCGCCCGCTGTGAGCGCAGATAACCGCGCTCGGGATTGAGCCAATCCCTTGAGGGCCCACCTTGCTTCACAGAAATAATTTCCACGGTTTGACCATTGTGCAAGGCGGTATCGAGTGGCACCATGGCCCCATCAATCCGCGCACCACGACAGCGATGACCAAGATCAGTATGAACAGCATAGGCAAAGTCAATCGGTGACGAGCCCTTCTCCAGAGCAATCACTTTTCCCAAAGGAGTGAGAACATAAATATGATCATCAATCTCATGATGCTTCAGTTGTTCCCAAGCATCTTCTTTCCACGAGATCAATTGCCGTGCCCATGCGATCTGGCGCTCATAAGCTACCGCAGCACTGTGCGTTCCGAGATCTTTTGCTTGGGTTGCGTACGCGCCCTCCTTGTAGCGCCAGTGTGCGGCTAAGCCGTACTCAGCCTGGCGATGCATTTCTTGGGTACGAATCTGAATCTCAAATGCAATCCCCTCTTCATCAATCACAACGGTATGTAAGGATTGATAGCCGTTTGGCTTGGGTCTTGCAATGTAGTCATCAAATTCTTTAGGGACAGGCTGCCAGATGTTGTGAACTAAGCCTAGAGTGGCATAGCACGCTTTAACGTCGTCAACGAGTACCCGAAATGCGCGCACATCATAGAGATTGGCAAACTCTAAGGATTTGCCCTGCATTTTTTTCCAGATGCTGTAAATGTGTTTGGGTCGACCTTGCACATCGGCCTTGATATTCGTCATCGATAGTTCATGATTGAGTTGCCCGATCACATCAGCAATGAACCGCTCACGCTCCGTCCGTTTGGCATCCAATAGCCCCGCAATTTCTTTATAGGTGTCTGCTGCTAATACCCGAAATGCAAGATCCTCCATCTCCCATTTCATTTGCCATATACCTAAGCGATTGGCTAGGCTCGCATCAATATCTAAAATCTCCTGAGCCCAAGATGGCTTTACTTTGATGCGATGCTTAGCAATCCAGCGTAAGGTTTGTAAGCGCGAGGCTAAATAAATCAGTACCACACGAAGATCGTTCCCAAATGCCAAGAGCATTTTGCGCAAGATCTCCTCTTGACCTGCTACCCGCGACTGTCCGTCATGCTTAATCAGTTTTGCTTGGGCCTGACGTAGACCTCGGTACCCAATCAATAAAGTAGCGGCATCGGGTCCAAGTTGTTTTGTTAAGGGTTCTTTTCCAAGGCTGCTATGTAAATGACGGGCGGCTGTGACGCTTGCCTCATCCAAACGCAGCGCTTGCAAAATCTCGGATACCGAGTGGGAGTGCGCCTCTTCGGGCTCGCCAAACCAGGTATCACCCTCAAACCCTTCGATGGGATTTGTCGATAAGGGCAGTGTTGACTCGTTAAGACTCACAGCGATAAATGATGGATTGCTGATAAAACACTATAGAAAGAATTGGCGTGCAATGTCAATTTGCTCTTTTTTAACAAAGGCAGGAGCATGTCCAGTATTGGCGATCTCAACACTCTTCGCATGCGAATTGAGTTGACACATTTCTTCAACCGTTTGCCTCGATAGCAAATCCGAGTCCGCGCCGCGCACAATCAAAATGGGGCACTCAATGCTCTGAAAACTTTGCCACATGGCCAACTCGCCCGCTTGAGCCAGAGCTGGGGTCACCGAGGCAAATGGCACTGAAATGTCTGGGTCATAGTGCAAGATCCACTGCTGATCTTTCTGAATCAGTATGGGTCCATTGAGAAGCTCCCACTCGGCATCCGTGTGCTTGCCAAAGGGAGCGCAAATCGATTTGAGTTTGTCCATTGCTACATCGCGATTCACATAAGAAAATGGTTTACCCACGTAGCTTGCTAACCGAATTAATGCCGCTGGCTCAATCCGCGGTCCGACATCATTGAGCAATAGTCGCTTGATGCCATTGCCAGGCATTGCCGCATACACCATACCAATTAAACCGCCCATCGAGGTTCCAAACCAATTGACTGAGTGAACACCTAATTTAGTGCTTAAGGTCTTCATATCCGTCACGTATTGCGGAACGGTATAGAACATCGGATTACTCAGAAAATCAGATTCGCCACGGCCAACGATATCTGGACAAACTACGAAATGGCGATCGCATAAGGCCTCAGCCATTGCCCGAAAATCGCTGCCACGTCGAGATAAGCCATGAACGCAATACAGCACACTCGGATTGCGAGGATCACCCCAGCTATGAAAGGCCATGCGATGGGAGCCGGCAGGACTTGAACATTCCACATAATCGGTATGCCCGTGATGATCCCGATTGAGTAAGGCGGTATGACGCGCCTGCTCAACGCTGGCTGGGGGCGATTCAAGCTCTTGCTTGCCGGCCTCTTCGGGTTGCAATGTAATGTGATCAATACCGTACGACTCACGCAACATGGTGGTTAGGTTTGCAAGAATCCGCGGCCAGTGCTTAAACTGTTTAATCTCAACGTGGGCGATCAATGCAGGATGACCAGGACTCATCTCCCAGACATGCAAATCGTGGATCGCCATCACTCCCTCAATACGGGATAAATCTTCACCCACTTTCACATAGTCAATGTGCAGCGGTACACCTTCCATCAAGAAGTGGTACGACTCTTTGAGGATGGCTGTGGTGGATTTGAGGATTAAGAGCGCTACAAAGATCGATAGAATCGGATCAATTGGCATCCATCCCGTTAACTGAATCACAACCCCTGATACCAAAGCGGCGATCGATCCCAAGAGATCGCCCATGACGTGCACCAGAGCAGCACGGGTATTGACACTCTTTTGATCGCGTGACAAGACCCAGGCAACAATGAGGTTCACCGCTAATCCGAGTGCGGCCACGATGGTCACGGTCATTCCTGATACTGGATGCGGATCCTGTATCCGACTCACGGCCTCAATTGCAATCCAAATGACTAAACCTACCATCACCAAGCTGTTCACAAAAGCAGCAAGTGCTTCGGCTCGACCAAAGCCAAAGGAATGCTTTGCTGATGGGGGGCGTCTGGCAATGTACTGCGCCAGAATAGCCAGACCAAGCGCCGCAGAGTCGGTCACCATATGCCCAGCATCGGACATCAGTGCCAAGGAACCAGAAATCAGGCCTGCAAAGAACTCAACAAACGCAAAGCCTAAGGTAAAGAACATGGCAATCCACAATAAGGATTGCTTGCGATCCGCTACCGCGTGGGTGTGACGTGCATCCCCACGTTTATGAGCATGGAGTTGATCGCTTTTCAATGCACCGCGCTAATATCGATCGGAGCGCCCGTCTTCGCCTGAATCTCTTCCTTGGTCACGCCCGGCGCTAACTCAACTAACTTCAATCCCTTGGGGGTAATATCAAGCACACCCAAGTCGGTAATGATGCGATTAATTACGCCTAATCCAGTCAATGGCAGCGTGCACTTGGGCAGAATTTTGATTTCTTCTGTGCCATCTTTTTTCTTGGCAACGTGCTCCATCAGCACCACAACATGCTTGACACCCGCAACCAAATCCATCGCACCACCCATCCCCTTCACCATCTTTCCAGGGATCATCCAGTTGGCTAAATCACCGTGCTCACTCACCTGCATTGCGCCCAAGATCGCAATATTGATCTTGCCACCCCGAATCATTCCAAATGAATCAGCCGATGAAAAAATGGCTGATCCTGGTAAGGTCGTGACGGTTTGTTTACCCGCATTAATCATGTCGGCATCGACTTGTGCTTCGGTAGGAAAAGGACCAATCCCCAACAAACCATTCTCAGACTGGAGCCAAACTTCCATTCCCTTAGGAACGTGGTTGGCGACCAAGGTGGGCATCCCAATTCCTAAATTAACGTAGTCACCATCGTGTAATTCTTTTGCAGCACGGGCTGCCATTTCATCGCGATTCCAAGGCATTGCAATTTCCTCTGTTTAATCTTTTCAAGTGAATGGTTACTGTGAGAGTGTGCGTTGCTCGATCCGTTTTTCAGGATGCGGATTGAGCACAATCCGATGGGCATAAATACCAGGGGTATGGATTTGATCCGGGATAAGCTCTCCGTTCTCCACAATCTCTTCAACTTCCACCACGGTGATTTTTCCTGCCATCGCCACCACTGGATTAAAGTTACGGGCGGTTAAGCGATATAGCAAATTACCTGCCTTGTCGGCTTTCCATGCTTTAACGAGCGAGACATCGGCAACCAATGAGCGCTCCAAGATGTACTGCTCGCCATCAAACTCACGAACATCTTTACCTTCAGCAACAATCGTTCCAACACCCGTTTTGGTATAAAACGCAGGAATACCGCAACCACCTGCGCGCAATTTTTCTGCGAGGGTACCTTGCGGAGTAAATTCCAGCTCGAGTTCACCAGCTAAATATTGGCGCTCAAACTCTTTGTTTTCTCCAACATAGGATGAAATCATTTTTTTGACTTGCCGAGTGGCCAAGAGAATCCCTAAACCAAAATCATCGACGCCGGCATTGTTCGATATTGCAGTTAGGTTTTTAGTCCCTAACTCTTTGACTGCTGCAATCAGGGCTTCGGGGATGCCGCATAAACCAAAACCACCAACCGCGATGGTCTGCCCATCTTTCATAATGTCCTCAAGAGCAGCGCGGGCATTGGGAAATATCTTATTCATTCGCCTAACTTTCTTTCACGTTCTTCAATCAATTCCTAATAAGCTCAAATGATAACCGCTCTGCATGACTGATTCGTGGCTCAAAAGCACTAAACTAGGGCTATGAATACCGAGGAATTACTTGCGCAATATGGCCCACGCGAGGCCATGGACTATGACCTCGTGATCGTCGGGGGTGGCCCTGCAGGCTTGTCCGCGGCAATCCATGCCAAACAAATTGCCCAGCGCGAGGGTCGCGAGATCTCCGTTTGTGTCCTAGAAAAGGGTTCTGAGGTCGGTGCTCATATTTTGTCAGGCGCCATCATGGATCCGCGCGCTCTCAATGAATTATTCCCAGATTGGCAATCAATGGGGGCTCCACTCGAGACGCCAGTTAGTAAAGATGAATTCATTTTTCTGACCGAATCGAGCTCCTTCACAGTACCCCACCTTCTGCTACCGAATTGTTTTAGTAATCGCGGTAATTACATATTGAGCTTAAGTAACTTCACTCGCTGGTTAGGCGGTCAAGCCGAGCAACTGGGTGTTGATATTTTCCCTGGGTTTGCTGCCGCTGAAATTTTGTTCAACGCCCAGGGTGCAGTCTGTGGAGTCGCCACTGGTAATTTGGGTATCCACAAGGATGGAAATGTTTCCGAGCAATTCCAACTTGGGATGGAATTACGAGCGAAGTACACCTTATTTGCAGAGGGCTCACGCGGTCATCTTGGCAAGCAACTCATCACCAAATACCGACTCGATCGTGAATCCGATCCTCAGAGTTATGGCATTGGCATTAAAGAGCTCTGGGAAGTGACTCCGGAGAGCCATCGCCCAGGTCTTGTAATTCATACCGCAGGTTGGCCATTGGACAGTCAAACCTATGGTGGATCATTTTTGTATCACTTTGGCGAAAACAAGGTTGCGGTGGGGATGGTCGTTGGTCTCTCTTATCGAAACCCTTACCTTAGCCCCTTTGATGAGTTCCAGCGTTATAAATTGCATCCTGCGATTCGACCAACGTTTGAAGGTGGTAAGCGCTTGGCCTATGGTGCGCGCGCCATTACCGCCGGTGGCCTAAATAGTTTGCCGCAAACCGTATTCCCTGGCGGCGCTCTGATTGGCTGCGATGCGGGCTACCTCAACGCCTCCCGCATTAAGGGCAGCCATGCAGCCATTAAATCCGGTATGTTGGCTGCTCAGGCAGCCATGTCTGCACTTTCAGAAAACCGAGCCAATGACATTCTCTCGGCCTACCCGAGTGCCTTTAAAAATAGCTGGCTTTATACCGAACTCAGACAGGCGCGTAACTTTAAAGCGTGGATGTCCAAAGGTTTATATCTGGGTACCTTGATGGTTGGTATTGAACAAAAGGTGTTTGGTGGCAATATGCCGTGGACCATTCATCAAAAAAAAGCCGATTACGAATACCTCGAACCAGCTCGCTTGCATCAAGTGATTGAGTACCCAAAGCCCGATGGCAGAATTACTTTTGATCGACTCTCCTCGGTATTTATCTCCAATACCAATCATGAAGAGAATCAACCGGCGCATCTCACACTCAAAGATGAAAGCGTGCCTGTGGCCATTAATCTTGATATTTACGCGGGTCCTGAGCAACGGTATTGCCCTGCCGGTGTTTATGAGTACATCGAGGTAGAAGGTAAACCCAAATTACAAATTAATGCCCAAAATTGCGTGCATTGCAAAACCTGTGACATCAAAGATCCCACACAAAACATTGTGTGGGTCACCCCTGAAGGGGGCGGTGGTCCTAACTACTCAGGAATGTAAGGCTTTCGGATTGGTTTTCACTTGAGCGATTGCAACACCAGCTAAGGCGCACGCCACCGCTGCCATACCAAAGACTTGATTGGGGCCCCAATGATCCCAAATCCAACCTGCGCATAAGCCGCCTAGAGTGCCGCCAAAGCCATAGGCGACGGTTGTGAAAAGTGCTTGGCCACGAGCTTGCAAAGGCCCACTAAACCAACCCTGAATTAATTTGGTACTCGCACTATGGTGGGCTGCAAAGGTGGCAGCATGCATTAACTGTGCCAGAATCAGAAGACTGGTGGTCGCAAAGTAACCGATCAACACAAAGCGGATCACTGCAATCATGAATGTTGCTTGCAATACCCTCGTTGGGGAATATCGCAACATGACTTTACTTTGGAAGTAAAAGAAGATTACCTCTGCGGTCACACCCAATGTCCAGAAAAATCCGATCTCGGATTTGCTGTATCCCAGATCGGCAAGATAAAGGGAATAAAACACATACAGGGCCGCGTGACCAAAGATCATGGCAAAGGCCGAAACTAAAAACCAACGCACTTCTAGGCGTTGCAATACGGCACGCAGTTCTCCGCGTACTAAGGGGTGACGCTCAATCTTAGGCTCACGTAGCAAAAAGGTATCAATCGCCAATGCAATCAATACGCCCAGACCCAACCATGGCAGGACCTCAATTCCCCACCATTGAAATACTTCGCCAGCGAGTAACACCATGGCAACAAAACCAATGGATCCCCATAAGCGCAGACGACCATAGCGATGATCAAACGAATTGTCTTTAAATAAAGCATGGACTGTTGCCGCTTCCCCGAGCGGAATCATGCTACTCAAAATAGTATGCAGAATAAACATCCAGATTAAAAATGGAATGTAGTGCTCTAAGTAAAAGATGACGCAAAAACACAAAACCGCCAGAACACCACAAAAGCGCATGATGCCCACTCGGTTGGATAAATAATCGGAGAGCCAACCCCAAGAAAAAGGGCCTAGGATACGTGTCACTTGCAACATCGACATCAACGCAGCAATCTCGATCGCACCAAATCCGAGCTCCGCAAAATACAAGCTTGCATAGGGTGACATGAGGCCAATGTAGGCGAAGTACAAAAAGAAAAAGGCCGCGAAGGCCCAACGCGAGGATGCTGTCATGAATCCTTAGCTGGTGCGCGCAGCCGGAATTGCGGGTGGTTGTACTGAAACATCGCCACACTGCGCCCGATGACGCAAGGCGTGGTCCATGAGGACAAGGGCCAACATGGCCTCTGCAATCGGCGCCGCCCGAATGCCGACGCAGGGATCGTGACGCCCCTTGGTCTGAATCGTGGTTGACTTACCGTGCAAATCAATTGTCTGTTTCGGGCTCATGATGCTTGAAGTTGGTTTGATGGCGATCGCCACACGTATATCTTGGCCAGTACTAATACCACCCAACACACCGCCAGCATTATTTGTGGCAAAGCCGTCCGGATGCATCTCATCACCGTGAGCACTTCCCTTTTGGGCTACCACACCAAATCCTTTTCCAATCTCAACGCCCTTCACCGCATTAATGCCCATCATCACATGCGCAATATCTGCATCTAACTTATCAAAAAGGGGTTCACCCAAACCGATCGGTACCTGGCGGGCCATCACCTCAATCTTGGCACCGCACGAGTCACCCGCTTTGCGCAGTTGATCCATGTACTCTTCAAGCTTCGTAATGATGCTGGCATTTGCGGCGAAGAATGGGTTTTGTGAAATGTATTGAGCATCCTCAAAAGGAATAGCTATCTCACCGAGTTGACTCATATGAGCAACGATCTCTGTTCCATAGTGCTCACGCAACCATTTTTTGGCAATCGCTGCGGCAGCAACCACTGGAGCGGTTAAACGCGCTGAGGAGCGTCCGCCACCGCGTGGATCACGAAACCCATATTTATAGTGATAGCTGTAATCAGCGTGACCCGGACGAAAGGTTTGCAAGATCTCACTGTAATCTTGACTGCGTTGATCGGTATTGCGAATCAATAAACAAATTGGGGTGCCAGTGGTTTTATCCTCGAAGACGCCAGACAAAATCTCGACCTTATCTTCTTCTTTACGTTGGGTCACATGGCGGGAGGTTCCAGGTTTGCGTCGATCCAGATCCACCTGAATATCGTCGACCGATAACTCCATCCCCGGCGGACAACCATCGACCACTGCACCAATCGCAGGACCGTGCGACTCACCAAAGGTGGTTACCGTAAATAGAAGGCCTAAGGTATTTCCAGACATACCATCATTATGGCATTAGGCAGAGGCCTGTTCCGGCGGGCGGTTTTGCCGAATCGTTGGCAAGTTGGCAACGATCACGGCGCCGGCAAGCGTAAGCCACCACGTGATGTAGATCCAAATTAACATGAGGGGTAGGATCGCAAAGGTGCCATAGACCGTTTTATAAAAGGCGGTCTGGGTCATGAAGTAGGCAAAACCAAACTTGGTGATCTCGTAAGCGACGGCCACAAAAGCAGCACCAATAAACGCATCCCGCCAGCTTACAGGTGCGTAGGGCAAGATCCGATAGGCCAGAGCAAAAACAATCAAGGCCAATAAGCTGGGAATAATCGTGCTAATGAACTTAAATCCTACCGATAAGGTGGGGAACCAGCCACTCGCTGAGCCCAGTAATAAACTACTTAAGTAAATGCCAAGGCCCAAAAGTATGGGGCCGATGATGGTCGCTGCTAAATAAATTGCAAGCTTCTTGAGAAAAGGTCGGCGCTCGCTTACCCTCCAAATTTCATTAAAGGCACGCTCAATCACCACCATGGTCAAAATCGTTGTAATCAGAAGCCCCAAGGAACCGACGATGGTTAATCCCTTTGCTTTAGCAGAGAACTGGTTGAGGTAAGTAAATACCTGTTGACTAATGCCGCCTGGGAAATAGTTCTTCAGAAGCCAAGCCTGAAAGGCATTACGCAAATCAACGACCGCAGGGAATTGACTCAGCAAGATGGATCCAATGGTCAGCATCGGCACCAAAGACAAAATGGTAGTAAACGACAAACTGGCCGATACTTGGCTTAATCGCAAATGTTGATTCCGCTGCCAGAGCGCTTTACCCATGGGCAACCAACGCTTGATCAGAAAAGATAATGGCATGACCGTATCATAGGGGATCTATCTGAAATTCCAAAGAAAGTGCAGTCTATGGGTTCATCCGAGATTCTGGTGTTGTACTACTCCCGCCATGGTGCAACCGATGCCCTCGCTCGTTTTATTGGGCAAGGGATTGAGAGCGTGGCTGGGGTTAGTGCGCGTTTGCGAACCGTACCTGCGGTATCAACCGTTTGCGAAGCGAGCGAGCCACCCGTTCCCAAAGATGGTCCTCCTTATGTAGAGTATTCCGATTTAGAGGAATGCATTGGCCTGGCTCTAGGATCACCCACACGCTTTGGCAATATGGCCGCACCCCTGAAATTTTTTCTAGACGGCAGTACCTCACAATGGTTAAGCGGTGCACTGCAAGGGAAGCCTGCATGTGTTTTTACCAGCACCGGTAGCTTACATGGCGGTCAAGAAACCACCCTGCTCTCGATGATGATCCCACTTTTTCATCATGGCATGGTGGTGCTTGGTGTACCGTATAGCAACCCTGAGCTCATGAATACGACCACTGGCGGCACGCCCTATGGGGTATCGCATCTTGCGCATGCCGATGGCAGCGCACCGATTAGTGCAGAAGAATCTCGCTTAGCCATTGCACAAGGTAAGCGTTTGGCTGAAGTTGCTTTACGTCTTCATGGTGGCAAATAAATCATGCTCAGTGGATTACTGAAAAAAGATAAGTATGTGCTGATTGCCAGTGCCGCCATCGTTGATTTAATCGTGTTGTGTGTGGCTTGGGAATGGTTAATTGCACCGCTTCGGCCTGGTGGTTCTTGGTTAATCCTAAAGGCAGTGCCTTTGATCATCATGTTGCCAGGTGTCTGGCGCGCGAATGTGTACACCATGCAATGGAGTAGCATGGCGATCCTCATCTACACCACCGAAGCATTAACGCGCATCACCGAGTCGGGTTGGAATGTGTGGATGGCCATTCTCGAACTGATCCTATCCGTCACTGTTTTTGTTGCCTTACTGATGTATCTCAAGCCGATCAAAGCAGAGGCTAAGGCGAAAGCAAAAGACGAATCCAAGCACTAGAATGCTTTCATGAATCAACGTGATTTCATTTCCTACTGCCAATCGGAATTAGGTGATGCCTATGTATTGGTGGAATCCAAAGATCAAGTGCCCTATCTCAGCGATTGGCGCAATCGCTATCACGGCAAAGCGCTAGCCGTTTTACTTCCCAAAACAACCCAAGAGGTTGCCAAGATTGTGAAGGCGTGCGATCAAGCGTTAATCTCCATCGTTCCGCAAGGCGGTAATACCAGCATGTGTGGGGCCGCAACGCCCAATGACTCGGGCCAGCAGATTGTTCTTAATCTTAAGCGCATGAATGCTATTCGCGAGATTAATCCGAGCAACCAAACCATGGTGGTGGAGTCCGGTTGTATTTTGCAAACCGTGCAAGAGGCTGCCAAGACACAAGGATTTCTGTTTCCACTCAGCCTTGGTGCTCAGGGGAGCTGTCAGATAGGCGGCAACTTAGCGACCAATGCCGGCGGCACCAATGTTCTGCGCTACGGCAATGCCCGTGAACTGTGTTTAGGTCTTGAGGTCGTTACTGCACAAGGTGAAATTCTGCATGGCCTACGCAGCTTGCGCAAAGATAATACCGGCTTTGATCTGCGGGATTTATATATTGGCTCCGAGGGGTGTCTTGGTATTATTACTGCAGCGGTCATCAAGTTGTATCCCTTGCCTCAGACCAAATGGACTGCTTTAGTAGCGGTACCCAATATTCCGGCAACGATTGAATTACTGAGTCTTTTTCAAAAGCGTACTGCTGCCTTACTCTCTGGCTTTGAAATGATGTCAAAGGATTCGTTAGACCTGACTGCCAAACAGTTTCCTCATATGAAAAATCCCTTGACCAATGATCCCTTTTATACGGTCTTAGTTGAACTATCCGATCATGAAGGTGAAGAGCATGCGCGTAATTTAATGGAACAGGTGCTTGAGGCTGCGTTTGAAGCGGGTATTGCAAATGATGCCGTGATTGCGAGCAATCTCTCTCAGGCCCAATCGTTTTGGACCATGCGTGAGCACATCACCATGGCACAAGCGCAAGAAGGCGCCAATCTAAAACACGATATCTCGCTCCCAATCTCAGAGCTAGATACCTTTATCACCGAGACCGATCAATTGATTCGGGATCAATTTACTGGGGTCCGTATCATTAACTTTGGGCATTTGGGTGACGGCAATTTGCATTACAACATTGCACCGCCGCTTGGAGTCAATGCTAGCGAATTCAATCGCGTTCATGAGGAAGCGATTCATGATGTGGTCTATTCCCAGGTCGAGAAACACCACGGCTCCATCTCTGCTGAACATGGTATTGGGCAACTCAAGCTCCCTGACCTTGAAGCGCATCGTGGATCGGTGGCGCACCAACTCATGCGCTCCATTAAAACTGCCTTAGATCCCAAGAACATCATGAACCCAGGTAAGGTGTTACCGTGAAACGTCTACTGCTGGTTCTCTGGGGATTTTTCTGCATCTCTCCAGTTGCCAATGCGAATTTACTCTCCGAATTGCAGTCTGGCTCAACGCTGATTGTGATGCGCCATGCCGATGCCCCGGGAATTGGTGATCCATCTGGGTATCGACTGGGCGATTGCTCGACCCAGCGTAATCTTGGCGAGTATGGTCGTCAGCAAGCCAAAGAGATTGGTGCATGGTTGAGTCAGCAAGGAGTTCGAGAAGCCCGCATGTTCAGTAGCCCTTGGTGCCGCTGCTTCGATACGGCGGTTTTGCTGAATAAAGGTCCAGTGACTTCGGAGCGCTCGCTCGGTTCCTTCTTTAATGAAATGAGTGAGAGCGGTAAACAGACTCGAGAGCTGGAGGCATTTGTTCAGCAGCAACTTTCTAAACCAACTAAGTTGCCATTAATTTTGGTAACCCACCAAGTCAACACGTATGCCTATACTGGAAAATCAGTCAGCGTCGGTCAAATGCTGCTTGTGAAAGTGAATGCGCAAGGAAAGGTGATCAGTAGTCGCGCACTCAACTAATGGGGTTGGGATAGTTCTTTGCAATAAAGAAGGCGCGGTCGACGTTCACCTTCCACACAATACCATCACCCACTTGCCCGGTCTGACAGGCCTGAACTAATCGATCCATGATGGCATCGGCCACTTCATCACTGCAAACGATCTCAATCCGAACCTTTGCCGAGTAATCGGTGAGTTCGTCCTTAATCGTAGTCTTTTCAACGCGCGAGGGTGCGCTACAACCCTCCACCTTGGTTACCGTCATGCCCGGAAAGCCTGGGGTATCCATAAGTGCGGATCGCACCATGGGTAATTTATTAGGACGAATCACTGCCTTAATCTCGATCACGCTTCAACCTTTTTCTCTTCAAACCAACCGTACAAGACGGGTAACACTAATAATGTTAAGCCGGTTGAAGTAATTAAACCTGAAATAACCACAATGGCAAGAGGTCTTGTAACCTCAGATCCGGGGCCTCCAGAAAATAGCATGGGGATCAAGGCCAACATCGCTACCGAGGCAGTCATCATCACTGGTCTAAAGCGATGTGCGCACCCATCAATGAGAGCCTCATGCAAAGGCATACCATCGTCGCGCAGCTGTTTGATAAAGGAAATTAACACCACGCCATTTAATACTGCAATTCCCCAGAGATTAATAAAGCCGACCGCAGCGGGTACCGATAAATACTCGCCAGTAATAAATAAGCCGAAGATGCCACCAATCGATGCGAATGGTAGAACCAAAATAATTAGTCCAGCCAAACGAATGGATTGAAATAGCATAAAGAGTAAGAAGAAAATCGCTGCAATCGTTAGCGGAATAATGATCATGAGACGCGCCATCGCACGTTCCATGTTCTCAAACTGACCGCCCCACACTAAGGTGTAGCCCTCGGGCAACTTCACATCCTGTGCAATTTTCTTTTGGGCTTCGTCCACAAAACCACCCAAGTCACGGCCTTGAACGTTCACACCAATCACTAAACGACGTTTACCCGACTCGCGTGAGATTTGCGGTGGTCCATCGAGTAATTCGATCTTAGCTAAATCTTTCATCAACACCTGAGCACCATTCGGGGATAACAAAATGATGTTCTCGATGGCGTCAATCTTGTCGCGGTACGGGGCTGGATAGCGCAATACCATGGGGAAGCGGCGCTCACCTTCGTAAACCGTTGAGGCTTGTTTGCCGCCGATTGCAGTTTCGATGACGTCATTGACATCGGCAACATTAATGCCATAGCGTGCAATCGCAGCTCGATCAATATTGATGTTCAGATAATTTTGACCGGAGGCTTGCTCAATTCGCAAATCGGTACTGCCCTTCATGCGTGACAGAATCTGACTGATCTGCGTTCCTAATTTAATTAGGGTTTGGATATCATCACCAAAGATCTTAATCGCGACTTGTGAACGCACACCCGAGACCATTTCATCAACACGAGCTGCGATGGGTTGAGAAATGACTAACTCCACACCAGGTAAGGTCTTTAATTTATCGCGGATTTGATTGGCAATCTCTTCTTGGCTTAAATCCCGATCACCTAAGGGTTTTAAAGTTACGATCGGATCGGACTCAAATGGCTGGCCAGGGTCCGCTGGGGATTCACCGCGCCCTAGACGGGATACTGCCATTTCAACACCGGGAATGGTCATGATTCGCTTTAAGGCCTCAAACTCGAGTTTGATCGACTCATCCAGTGCAATATTGGCAGAGCGCACAATCACCGGCGTAATTGAGCCTTCTTGCATCACTGGGATAAACGATTTCCCTAAGAAGATAAAGAGAACAACACTTGCACCCAGAGTGATCAAAGCCCGTTTCACCACTAAACGAGGATTCTTTAAACACCAATCGAGCATAAAGTTATAGGGTTTGCGTAATCGAGCCACAATTTTTGTATCGTCCTCACTTCCACCTTTTAGGACATAGGAACACAGTACCGGGGATAGCACAAACGATAGGATCAGTGAGATGGTGAGCGCAATCGCAATGGTGATTGCCATGGGCGCAAACATCTTGCCCTCCATTCCCTCAAGTGCGAGCAAGGGCATAAACACCAAAATGATGATGCCCACTCCAAAAAGCACGGGCTTACCAACTTCGGTGGCTGCCTCCAAGATAATTCGGTTTCGAGATTCGCCCATTTTTAGGCGTGCGCCCAATTTAGCAAAGGTATTTTCAACTACCACCACGGATCCATCGACCATGATGCCGATTGCAATTGCAAGACCTCCCAAAGACATCAAGTTGGCCGAGATGCCATAGCGATTCATCACAAAAAATGTGAGTAGCGGAGTCAAGATAAGAGTAGCGACCACAATGATGGATGACCGAACATCACCCAAGAATAAGAAGAGCAGCACAATCACCAAGATGATGCCCTCAACCAAGACCTTGGCGACGTTGAACATTGCAGCGTTTACAAGATCGGTCCGATCGTAGAACGGTACGATTTGTAAGCCCTCTGGCAGTAATTTGCGCTCGTTAATTTCGGCAACCTTGGTCTTAATGCGGTTGACCACTTCTCGGGCATTGGCGCCACGATTCATTTGAATGATGCCGGCTACACCCTCGGTTACACCATTTTTAATAATCGCCCCTTGCCGAATCTCATTACCAATCATGACCTCAGCCACATTACGGACATAAACGGGGGTACCCTTCACCTCCTTCAGAATAATCTTGCTAATGTCCTCTGGCTTTGCCACCAGGCCTACCCCGCGGATCAAATAACGTTCTGCATAGGTCGGTAATTGACCGCCACCCGAATTGGCATTGTTCCGAGCCAGCGCCACATACACATCCTGCAAAGTAATCCCATAGTGACGCAAACGCTCAGGGTTGACCAACACTTGATACTCTTTAGCGAAGCCGCCTTGGGTATTAATCTCAGCAACACCTGGAATCGAGCGAAGCATGGGACGTACAACCCAATCCTGAATCGTTCGACGCTCTTGTAATTCATCTTCGGTGAGCGGACGATCTCGATCCGATGGATGCTCTAAGGTGTACTGATACACCTCACCCAATCCAGTGGTCGGGGGTGCCAAGACGGGAGTGATCCCATCGGGCATACGGGACGCAACCTCAATTAAGCGTTCAAGAACGAGTTGGCGCGCAAAGTAGATACTGGTCTTGTCCGTAAATACCAGGGTCACAATTGATATGCCGTTGCGATTGAGTGAGCGCATTTCCACAAGCCCTGGTAATCCCGTCATCCCTAACTCAATCGGAATGGTGACAAAGCGCTCAACCTCTTCCGGTGATTTACCGGGAGCCTCGGTGGCGATTTGCACCTGAATGTTTGTGACGTCCGGAAAGGCATCGACCGATAAGCGCTTGGTGGCAAAGAGGCCTACAAAGAACAAGCAAACGCAGATCACCACCACCAATAGGCGTTGTTGAAGGGCAAACCGGACAATGCGCTCAATCATATTGAATCGCCTTAACCACCACCACTAAGCTGACGCTTGCGCTCGGCATTTAAATGAAACGCGCCTTCAATGGCAATCTCTTCGCCCTCTTTGAGGCCAGATAGGATCGCGCGCATGCCTTTACCCTCAGGGCCGGCCTTGACAGCAACCATTCGGTAACGATCATCGTCGCTACGAATAAATACGTAATCTTGGTTATCTTCACGAATCACTGCAGAACTTGGCACCACAAGTCGCTCAACCGGTTCACTATCAATCAACATCGTGGCTAGCATGCCTGGACGAATCTGCCCGGTTGTGTTTGAAATGTCCATCCGCACAACCACAGTTCGGGTTTGTGGATTAACGATCGCATCCACGTGCGAGATTACACCTTCGATCACGCGATTACGTAAAGCAGGAATAATCACCGAGGATTTTTGCCCCTTTTGTAGCAATGATGAATTTCCCTCCGGGACTTCAGCAACTGCCCATAGAGTACTGAGGTCTGCAATTGTAAAAAGCGATTCAGCTGGCTGAACCACTTGTCCACGATTAATTTTGCGCTCCACAATTTGGCCCGGAATCGTGGCAATCACGTTATTAATGGATTCAATGACACCGCTTTTGGCAAGACGATCAATACTTTTCTGATCCATACCCTGGACACGCAATTGATCATTGGCTGCTCGCAACTCGGCTTTTGCAGTCATTGCTTCCGCTTCACGGCGCTGTAACTCTGCAAGCGCAATCACATCTTCTTTATAGAGAATGCGCGCACGATTGGCCGCTTGTTCCGCGAGCTGACTGGCGGTTCGGGCTTTTAAGTAAGCGAGCTGTGACTGAGTGAGTTCGGTTGAAGTAATCTTGGCCAAAACTTCTCCTTGAGTCACTTCCTGACCAGGCACACCCAATATTTCGGATACGCGACCTGTCACATTAGCCCCAATGCGGGCTAAGAACCGTTCATTGAAATCAATGCGGCCAGAGACCCTCAACTCCTCAACAAACGGGGCTAATTTGACCTGCCCATTCTTAATTAATTTACTGAGGTCATCATTCACATAAACGATGCTTGGATCTTGAATTAAGCGAGGGGTCGGCTTGGAATCAAATACATCAAAATAATAAAGGGTTAACAAAACAACGACTACCCAAGGCAAAATAAAGAATCCAGACTTGACCCAAGCTGGACTAGCGTCATACTTTTGCAAGACCGCTGGAGCTTTTTGATTTGCAAACTCGCGAATCTGGCCGTAACCTTGCTTTTGCCAATCCCGTATTGCATGAATGGCAGCAGTGGTTTGCTCCAAAATTAGGGCACGCCCCTTCTGAATTTGATCTGCTAATTTTTTTCTGAATTTAGGTTCAGCGCTCATTATTTTTTACCTTCAATCATGGCCACCCACTCAGGAGAAGCACTCAAACGTTCAATTTCATTCACAATCGATGCCAACTCGAAACGGGCTCGAATCAAATCATTTCGTGCAGCCCGAAACGTACGCTGAGCATCCAAAAACTCCAACATGCCACGCTCACCAAAGCGATAGGAGGTCTCGGCAATCTTGCGAGCACTAGCAGCAAGTTGCACGACCCGCTCATCCAAGGTTTTGACCTGAAAGCGGGTGATTTCATAGAGTTTGTAGGCCGACTCCAACTGAGTCTCGAGGTTTTGCATCTGCGCATTCAATTGATTGCGGGCTTTTGAGGCATTCGCCTCGGCTTCGGTAATTTGACCCTGACGAAAATCCCAAATTGGAATGCTGACCACTAAACCGTATAGGCGATCGGTAAAGTTAGGGTCGTTATATTGTTGAGCCTTGATTGCCAGTTGCGGTAAGCGTGAGTTTTGTTCAAAACTCAGACGTGATTCACTTGCCTCCACCTCCGCCTTAGCACGCTTTAACTCCGGGCTTTGATGACGGAGGTTATCGAGCAAAACCTTAAGCTCGGGTAAAGTTGGAATGGATGCAACCTTAGCTTGGATCTCGAAGTTTGCGGGCAGATTAAAGCCAACAACTTTTCGCAATTGACTGCGGGCCTGTTCAATTCGTAATTTGTTTCCCTGGGCAACGATCTCAGCATTGAGAAACTCGGTTTGCGCACGAATGAGCTCAAAGCGTGCGGTCTCCCCGACGTCATACCGTAACTGCATCCGATCGCGGATTTGCTTAGTGAGATCAAGGTCTTCATCAGCAGCGCGTGATTCGGCTTCGCGGCGCACAAGCTCATAAAAACTTTGGCGTACGCGAGCAATGGTTTCAACTTCAAACGCGACTCGATTTGCCTCTGCTGCACGCATGCTCGCCTCGGCCGCATTGACGCGTGGAAAACGGGTATATGGCATGTCGAGTGGCTGGGTGACAACCCATTGCGAGAGGTTACCAGTACTTAAACCACCCGAGGTTCCGCGTTGCTGGCCCGTATTGACCTCAAACTCAGGATTTGGAATTGCCCGCGCACTTCGCAATTGACCGCCGATTGCGCGCGTCTGATCGCGCGCGGCCATCACCTGTGGATTGCTTTCCAATGCCAGTTGGATTAGTTGATCCAGTGTAAAGATCGTTTTGCTCGATTGCGTTTGTGCCCAAACGGGTAGACCGATACTTGCCCAAATCAGAGCGACATACGATAGTCGACGAATCACGTTTATAAAGGGGTCCACAGTTTTCCAATACTAAAAACTGGTCTGGCCAAGGACTGATTCCCCTCACGCACCGGGTCAGCTCTTCACGGCTTTCCGGAATGTCGATGCGCAAGACCTATTGCTAGGCAGGCTACTCCCCAAAATCGATGAATGGATTTGACCATAGATTACGAATTAGTGATTTCCCTAATAAATTTAGGCCTATTCTGCGATGGCCCATATACAGCGGTGCGTTGCACTTTTCGAATCCTAGGTTACAAAAATGAGAAAATAACAATTCATGAGCACGATTATTGATCCCGCCATCCTGTTTTTTATCTTTGGCGTATTTGCAGGATTGGTTCGTTCCAACCTCGAGATCCCGCAACCCATCACCCGCTTTCTGTCTCTTTACCTTTTAATGGCTTTGGGACTAAAAGGTGGGTTCGCTTTGCACCAATCTGGACTTACCTTTGCAATTACTACCAGTTTAGGAATTGCGATTGCCCTTGCCTGCATTATTCCGCTCGTTAGTTATTACTTTTTAAAGACCAAACTCAATGCCTTGGATTCCGCAGCAATTGCAGCGACGTATGGATCCGTTAGTGCGGTCACCTTCATTACTGCCACCCAATACCTTAATCATGTTCAGATTGAGTATGGTGGTCACATGGCCGCTGCGATGGCACTCATGGAATCCCCGGCCATTATTTTGGCGATCTTCCTCGCCAATCGTGCGAAATCCTCGATGTCGCAATCCAAGCAACCCATGAAAGTGGGCAAACTACTGCACGAGTCATTTACCGATGGTGCACAGTTATTGCTTCTCGGTGCCATGTTGATTGGCATCATTTCAGGTCCGGATGGACAAAAGGTGATGGCACCGTTCTCGGTGGACTTGTTCAAAGGCATGCTGGCATTCTTTTTACTGGATATGGGTTTAATGAGTGCGAAGAGTTTTGTGGATCTCAAGGGCAAACCCAGACGTTTGATTGTGTACGCTTTTATCGCACCGCTTTGTCACTCGCTCTTTGCGTTATTGCTCTGCTACCTCTTCAAGGTGGAATTGGGCAACACGATTCTATTGATGGTGTTAGCCGCTAGCGCGTCTTACATCGCGGTTCCAGCGGTATTGCGGCACGCCTTACCCGAGGTGAGTCCCGCTTTATATATGGGTATGTCCTTAGGTATTACCTTTCCTCTTAATTTAATCATCGGAATCCCTCTTTACACTCAGATTGCCAAATTAGTGATGGGGTAGCTTCCCCAAGGATGAATAAATTACTCAGGTAATCACTCATTTTGATGGGGCTGGGTAAATATTCGCTAAACTGAATATATCAATGGGGGTATTCAATGGCTGCTCGTTCGCGTCGTCAGGCACTCAAATGGATCGCTGGAGCGAGCGGGATCATGCTTGCCCCGCAAGCCATGCAGTTTGCGAGTGCGGCTGAGGATTTTTTTAAAGGGCCGCCAGTCAAGGATATTCCTGCAAAGCAAATTAGTAAGCATGTATGGCTAATTTATTCGCCCGATGGTTTTCCAACACCTGAAAATCGCGGCATGATGGCCAATGTCACCTTTGTGGTCACCAGCAAAGGCGTGGTTATTTTAGATACCGGTGCCTCCTTGCAAATTGGTGAAATGGCAATCCGGATGATCAAGAAGGTAACTGATAAGCCGGTGATTGCGATTTTTAATTCGCATTACCATGGCGATCATTTTTTAGGAAATCAAGCATTTATTGAGACCTACAGTAAGGTCATGCCCATTTATGCCCATCCTTACTCCATTAAACAGATCAAAGGCATTGAAGGCAATGCATGGCGCAATTTGATGGAGCGCTGGACCAATCAAGCAACTGCAGGCACCAAAGTAATTCCACCAACCCATGACGCAAATCACGGTGATGTATTTCATTTTGGTGATGTGCGCATTAAGGTTCATCACCATGGCACTGCGCATACACCGGGCGATATTTGCATGCAGGTCATTGAAGACAAGGTGACCTATGTTGGTGATATTGCCATGGGTAATCGCATCGCCAATATTGATGATGGATCGTATGTGGGGACATTTAAGACCTATAAGAATTTACAAGCCACTGAGGGGGATCAACTTTGGGTCCCGGGTCATGGGGAGCCGAGCAAACAGCTCCTCAATGAATATGGTGAGTTCTTAGCAGGCATTTACGATACCTGTGTCAAAGCCGTAAAAGATGGTCAAGATCTAAGCGTCGCCAAATCATTAGTCCTGAAGGACCCACGGGTTAGCAAACGAGCCAAAACGATGCAAGGCTTTGACGGCAATATTGGTAAATACACAAGCCTTGCCTATTTAGAAGCGGAGAAAGAGGCTTTCTAGGGAATATTAGCTTTATGGCAAATAGCCTTCTCCATAGGCTATCGATCATACTCTTGGCAATGTATGATTTGTCTAGCCAAATTCATACCAACTTAAGGAATAGCCAATGAATACAAGCGCCCTCCTTCTTGTGATGGTATCTGCATTACTCCTCCCTTTGCCTGCCCATGCTTCATTCATGCCCGCTCATTTAATTGATGGGTTTGCAAATCTCGTTTCGTGGGTTGTGATTATTGTTTTGCCGATTGCCTTAATCGCACTCTTTTGGTTTGTCCACATTTGGCCAGATACGGTTGCAAAACGCCGTCAACATCCGCAACGCGATGCCATTCATGCTTTATGCGTTCTTTCGCTATTTTTTGGCGGTCTTCTGTGGCCCTTTGCCTACTTATGGGCGTATACCCGACCAACCATGTACAAACTTGCCTATAGTACAGATCAGTACTCACCGATTCATGAAACAGATCCAAAATCCAAACCAGAGTCGAGCAACCCCTAATGGAAGCTCTCCTCCTTGCTATCTATGCCACGATTGTTTGGCTAATCTTTTTTAAGTTCAAACTCTTACCTTGGACTACCTCGGCCAAGGTAATCGTAGTCACAATCCCCGTGGTTGGGATGATTACGCTCATTCTGTTACTCAATGTTTTTGCCCCATCGTCTGGAGATGTCATTGTGGTCCGCAACAGCGTGGGCATTGTGAGTCAGGTAAAAGGACGTGTCATCGACGTTCCAGTGCGCATTAATCAGCGTGTCAAACAAGGGGATGTATTGTTTAAGATTGATGCGACTCAATATAAAGCGCAGGTGAACTCGATCAAAGCTAAATTGGATTTAGCAACCTTGCGAGTCTCCGAGAATCAACAATTGGTTGCTGCTGGCGCTGGAAATCGTTTCGATCTTGAGAAGGCACAAGCCGATTTGCTCGATCTTCAAGAACAATTCAAACACGCGCAGTACGATCTCGAGCAAACGGTCATGCGCGCTCCATCGGACGGCATCATCGTGAACGTACAACTTCGTCCCGGCGCTTATGTGGCTGCCTTTCCAATTTCCTCGGTCATGACCTTCATGGAAGATACGCCACAAATTTATGCCCTCTTTAAACAAAATGAGTTGCATCAAATTGAGCCTGGCAATGAAGCGGAGTTCTTTATTCCGAGCCTTCCAGGCGAGATCCTCAAGGCCAAAGTTGAGTCGGTCATTTATGCTGAGGGCCAGGGGCAACTCAATGTCAGCGGTAACCTACCCACCATTGGCTTAAGAGATATGACGGCGAATCGTTTTGCTGTTAAGTTGGTTTTGGATGAGACCAAGAACTACCCCCTACTGCCTGCGGGCGCTGTGGGCGAGGGTGCGGTATACACCAATCATTTGGCCTTCTTACACATTATTCGTAAGGTCATGTTGCGAGTAGGTACCAAGCTCAATTACATCGTTCCGAAGTTGCATTGACATGAATACCGATTCTTTACGCAAAGGTTTAATCAATGGATCAAGCTGGATGATGGTATTGCTAAGCGGCTGCGCAATTCAAGATCCACTAAGCGGCCAAGCACTGCGTGATCAATCGCTACCAAAGCTTGCAATCCCTACTCAATTCAGTGCCTCACGCGTAAGCGGTCCGATTCTCGATCAAGCCTGGCTTAAGCAATTTAATGATCCAGAACTGAATGACTTAGTGGCTGAGGCTCTCCAAAATCATCCGGATATTCGAGTAATGGCTGCGCGACGTTTGCAAGCCCAAGCTTTAATTGATGCGGCGGGTGGTGCACAGTATCCAGGTTTAGGCGTAGTTGGTAATACAGGTGGTCGTATTGGCTCGAGTGGCAGTGGTTTAACCGGCTATTACATTGGTGCAAATTGGGAGTTAGACCTCTGGGGACGAGTACGCAATCAAGTTGCTGGTGCGCGCGAGAATGCGCGTGCGCTCAATGCAGAACAAGAGGCGGCTCAACTGTCGCTTGTGGGCACCCTGACTAAAACAGTTTGGCTCGCCCGAGGCTTACAGGATCAGGCACGGCTGAGTGAAGATAATGCCAATGCCGCAGCTCGTTATGCAGAGCTCACTGCTATTCGGGAAAAAATTGGGGCATCATCTAAGTCTGAAGTCTCTACAGCAAGAGCGATGGCTGCTCAGAGCAAAGAGGCAGAATTCGTTATTAAGCAATCGCGCGACCAAGCCCTGCGCGCCGTAGAAATCTTAGTTGGGCGTTATCCCCATGCTAAACCACTCAAGAGCACCGAGCTTCCTGCCTTGCCACCCCCAGTTGCACCCGGTATTCCAACGGATATTTTGGAGCGCCGCCCCGACATCATGGCGGCTGAGGCTCGCGTTAATAGTGCCTTTTATGCCGCAGCTGAGAAACGCATGGCGCGTCTTCCCAAAATTAGCCTGACCGCTGGGTTTGGTTACATCAATAGCCAGGTTTTTAGTTTAGTCAATGGGCCAAGTAGCAGTTTGGGTGTTGGGGCGAATGTGATGATGCCCCTTTTTCAGGGCGGCGCCATAGAAGCACAAATTGCGTATCAGAATGCAGAGGCACAAGCAGCCCTAGCCAACTATGGCAAAGTAGTACTCAATGCATTTGGAGACGTCGAGAATGCTCTTAATGGCGAAATGACTTGGCGCGAGCGCACCATCGCACTCCAAACCCAATTGAAGGAACAAAAGCAAATCCTTCGAAATACCGAACAAGAATTTTCAATTGGGCGGATTGATCAGCGTCAGATTCAGCAACAGAAGATCAAAACCAATACCACTGAAATCAATGTCCGCCAAGGCCAAGTTGATGCACTTACTCAACGAGTTAATCTTTACCTTGCGCTTGGCGGCTCACCGACTCCTTAATCCCAAGATCCATTTACTTTTTTTAGATCGAAATAACTTATGCGCAACCTATTGATTCGTAACATCGCATTAATCCTCAGTGTCCTAGCGCTAAGTGCCTGCAGCACCTTGGAGCGCAAAGCTGCAGTGCCGGCCTCTGATTTAACCCGTGCGCAAATCGCCGGCATGCAAAGTACTCGATATTTAATAGCCACTTCCGCCGGAATTAATAGCTTTGTAGATGATGTCAACACTCTTAATCGGCGCTTGAGTAAAACTATTCTGGGTGACAAGAGTAACTACCTGTCATTATCGGGAGGTGGTGACAATGGTGCATTTGGTGCAGGTCTCTTGGTTGGTTGGACCGAGCAAGGCACGCGCCCCGAGTTTAATTTGGTCACTGGAATTAGTACCGGGGCCCTCATTGCACCGTTTGCCTACTTAGGTAAAGACTACGATCGCGTTCTCACGGAGGTATACACCCAAGTAAAACCGAGTGATATTTTTAAATCGCGCGGCTTTTTGTCAGGGTTCTTTGGCGATGGGTTAGCGGATACCTCACCTTTGTTTCAATTGATATCAAAACATGTCACCGATGACTTTTTAAAAAAAGTAGCCCATGAATACAACCAACGGGGTCGCTGGCTTTTAATCGGCACCACGAATATTGATGCTGGCACACCAGTGATCTGGAACATGGGGCAAATCGCAAGCGTCGGCTCCCCCGAATCCTTAGAGCTGTTTCGCAAGATCTTGTTGGCATCGGCATCAATTCCAGCAGCCTTTCCTCCCGTAATGTTTGATTTCATGATCGATGGCAAAGAATTTCAAGAAATGCACGTTGACGGTGGCGCGACAACCCAGGTTTTTCTTTATCCAGGAGCCGCAGCGAACCGAGCAAAGGAAATTGGCGTGAAGCGCATTACCAATCGTCAGGCCTACATCATTCGTAACGCCCGCTTGGATATCGACTGGCAGCAAACCGAGCGTCGTACCTTGAGTATCGCTGGACGTGCGATTTCACAATTGATTCAATCCCAAGGAATTGGGGATCTTTACCGCATCTATAACATTACGCAGGATGATCGGGTGGGATTTAATTTAGCGTATATCGGCTCAGACTTCAATTTTCCACATGTTGAAGAATTTGATACGAAATACATGCAGGCACTATATGACTATGGCTATCAGCGGGCTCGCAAAGGCTATGACTGGAGCAAATACCCTCCGGGATACCGTAAGTCCATTGAGGAAGATACAACCATGCAACCCGAGCTTTTAAATACCAAGCCCGTTCAAAAGAAAACGAAGTAAGCTTAACGGCAATCGAATACAGCCACTAGCAAATTATCGCCCTTTCGATACACGGCACGCTTGCCGTACTGTTGACAGTAAGCATTCGCTTTATCGGTAAGCTGCGAAAGTGACTCGTCTGCACTATTCAAAAACGTGACATGGTTAGCGTCTGATGCATCAGTAAACACAGCGGCACAGCCATGAAGCAATATTAAAACAGCTGCTAGGATGAGTTTTTCCTGGATAAACTTTGTAAGTTGATTCATGATTAAATATTAGACATGGTAATTTACCATCCAGTTTAATCGGATTGATTTCGCGAGCTGCTCAGCTTGTTTGGCAATCGCACTTGCCGCAATCACGTCTCCTAAGCTTCCCATGGTCGCTGGCCCAATCATCCAAAGGCTTTGATAGGCCCTGCCGTTTTGATCAAGAATGGCAAGCTGTGAATCGATTGCAATCGAACGTTTAAGTGCATCAGGGTTAGCAATGGTATGCGTCATTTGATCAAGCAATGGGTCACGTGCCACACCGGTGCAATTAATTAGGTGTTGACCGCGGACTACCTCACCCTGACATAGGGTTACATGAATCGCTCCATCCCGCACCGCAATTTGATTGGCACGACCACAGCGAAACTCGATTTGTTGCAGATCACGCAATTGATGATATGCCGCAATGGTTTGTGGTGAAGCCCGGAATCGATAGAGATTCCAAAGCCATCCAAAGCGTTTTATCAAAATACGACGTTGGTGCGGATTAAACCCCTGCCAAATGCGATTGAGATCGGGTCGTAACTCCTCCCACGCGCATTGCCATTCCGATTGATCGCTTGGGGTATTGGGGAGATAGTGGCGCATAAAGCGCACCAATCGGGCTGGATTCATCGGATTTGGCCATTCTGGCTCCTTAGTTCGAATCCATGGCGCCTGGGAAGGCGGAAAAATGGCTCGAGGAGAAATCACGAAGACTTTACCTTGATGACCCTGTTCCACAAAACCATTGATGGCATCAAGCGCCGTCAATCCGCCACCAAGCAAAAGAACAGAATCCTTTGCTGGTATTCGATGAAGATAATCTCCTAGCCACGGGTTCTCAGTCAAGGTGAGATGGTTTAAGGTCTCTTCCACACGCAGTGTGCAGGGCCAGGTCGGGGTAGCATTACCAGTTGCCAGAATAATTGCTTTTGCATCGATCCGTTCACCAGTCTTGAGTTCCACTCTCCACTGGCCATCAGACCCAGTGATGCGCTGTGCCTCGCCTTGAATCTGATTGATATTTCTTCCACTAAGTTGATGATGAACCAATCCACTCATGTATGCCCCAAAATCGCTGCGTCGATAGAAATAACCGGCGCTTGTTTTGGCTTGGGGGTCATTAATGTGCTCTTTAGCCCAGCTCGCAAAATGCAATGGATCCTCGGAGAAGATTATCGGGAGATCCTCACGCACATTGAGCCGAAATGCAGGACTAACGCAGTCATACGCATTACCCCGCCCTAAAGTACGTTTACCAAGAATCGAAATGGATTGTGAATCAATCCCTTGACGTAGCAGATGAACCAAGGCGACAGCGGCTGAAAAACCGTCACCAATAATCAGTAAGTCCTTAATAGTCAATTTCTATACTTTATCAATTGAATCTATACAGTATAGAGATTACCTCCTTTACGAGACCGTAACCATGCATAAAAGACCGGTAAGACAAACAGGGTCAGAATCGTTGCAGTGATCATACCGCCCACGATGACTAGCGCTAAGGGTCGTTGAGCCTCCGATCCAATCGCGTGCGATAAGGCTGCGGGGAGTAAACCTAGGCCAGACAACAGAGCCGTCATGAGAACCGGGCGAACCCGTAAGCTCGCCCCTTCAACCATCGCATCCTTCATCTGCGATTCGTCCTCTGAGCTTACTTTATTAATAAAGGAAATTAAAATCACGCCATCCAACACTGCGATTCCAAAAAGGGATAAGAATCCAAAGAGCGCTGAAATACTTAAGGTCTCACCCGCTAAGTGAAGGGCGACGATGCCGCCAATGGCCGCAAAGGGGACATTAATTAAGACAATCGAGGCATCGCGAATATTCCCGAACACGCTCAATAGCAAGAAGAAAATTCCTAAAAGCGCAAGAGGCACAATAATCATGAGGCGACGCTGAGCCTCTTTCATCTGATTAAACTGACCATCCCAGGCAATCGAATAATTTGGGGGAAGACGTACAGATTTTTCGATTAAAAATTTTGCATCCTCAACAGCGCTACCAAGATCTCTACCACGAACACTAAATTTAATCGCAATATAGCGCTTGCCATATTCGCGGTAGATAAAAAATGGTCCATCTCCAATCTTAACTTTCGCAACCATCGATAATGGAATTCGACCGCCACCAGGGACATCAATTAACAACGCCTTGATATCTGATATGTCGTTACGGTGATCTTCTTGAAGACGAATAGCAATACCAAAACTCTTTTCATCTTCTAACAACTGGGTAATAGGAGTACCTCCAATCGCATCAGCAACCAGTATTTGAATTTCATCCATTTCTAGGTTATAACGAGCGGCCCGCTCACGATCAATTTCAATATTAAGTGTTGGTTGACCTAATTCTTTAAGGATGCCTTCATCTGCAATCCCGCGGACATTTTTGAGAAGCTTGAGGACCTCATGCGCCTTCTCATCCAATACCTCAAGATCAGGGCCGTAGATCTTAATGGAGTTCTCTCCCTTCACGCCGGACAAGGCCTCATTGACATTATCTTGAATATATTGAGAGAAACTGTACGTTAATCCAGGAATTTTCTTAAGCTCCTCCTCCAGATTCTGAATCAGGATTTTCTTATTAGTACCGGCAGGCATTTTGTCCGGAGCCTTAAGATATAACCCATATTCTTGATTAAACACTCCTGTTGGATCCGTGCCGTCGTCAGGGCGCCCTATTTGAACCGCAACTTTTTCAATCTCAGGTTGCTTGCGAAATAGTTCACGCAGTTCATTAGAAATCTTAACCGAGTAATCTAAATCAACCGTATTGGGTAAAGTCACTCGCAACCAAATATTGTTTTCCTCAAGTGTGGGCAGAAATGCAGTCCCTAATCGGGTGGTACTTAAAAGTGCTAGTCCTAAAATAAATACTGAGGTAGCAGCGATCGTTCGCGGCCGATCCATCCAGCGACGTAACACTGGTCGATACCAAGCTAGTAATGCAGTAATAAACCCTGGGGGTTTGTGGTGAAAATTTTCACTAAAAATGAATGACATCATTGCCGGTAAGAAGGTCAAGCTCAGAATCATTGCGGCAATCAATGCAAAACCCATAGTAAATGCCATCGGCTTGAAAATAATACCCTCGACACCACCCATCAGGAACAGGGGGGAATACGCCACAATAATGATGCAGACTGAATAAATCATCGCCCGCTGAACTTCGCTAATGGCCACCACAATACTTTGATTGAGACGCTTCTTCCCATCCTCTAAATGCCGCATCACGTTTTCAGTAACGATTACTGCGGCATCCACAATCACACCAAAATCGATTGCCCCAAGAGATATCAAATTAGCAGGTACATCAAATAAATCCATTTGGATAAAGGAAAAACACAACGCCAAAGGAATTACGGCAGCAACAACCGCTGCGGCTCGAAAATTTCCTAAAAATACATAGAGCACTACAAGAACAAGAGATATCCCAAAAAATAGAGTGTGCTTAACTGTGCCAATCGTAATATCAAGTAAATTTTGGCGATCATAAAAGGGTTTGATTTCAATTCCTGGCGGCAACACGTGGGCATTTAGGTGATTAATTTTTTGACGGACTCTAGCTAACACTTCGGTAGCATTTTCACCGCGTCTTAAAAACACAATTCCTTCGACCTCATCGGGTTTGTCATCAAACTGAAAAACGCCAAGACGTGGCGCATGACCAATCTTCACTTCGGCAATATCACCAATACGGATTGGAATGCCGTTATTTGTGGCAACTACAACTTGTTTAATGTCAAAAATATTCTTAAGTAAGCCAACGCCACGCACTACAAATTGTTGTTCGCCGCTTGGTAACAATCCACCGCCAGTATTTGCATTAGAGGTTGATAATGCATTCACTAATTGTGAAAGCGTTACGCCTTTTGCCTGCATTTTTTCGGGCAGGATAACTACCTGATATTGCCTTACTTTACCGCCAAAGGAGGACACCTCTGCAACGCCTGGAGTTTGTTTTAACTCTTTATAAATTTCGTAGTTTTGAAGTGTTTTTCGACGTGTTGAGTCGGCATATTCTGAAACCACCTGATAACGCATAATTTCCCCGGTCGCATCCGAATCAGGGCTAACACTTGAAATAACCCCTGGTGGGAAATCTACTTTAGATAGATTCGCAATAAATGTTTGTCGAGCCTTAAAGGGATCGGCAAGGTTATTAAATTTTAGGGTAACAACTGATAAACCAAATAAAGACACAGAACGGAAAGTCTGTACACCAGGAATGCCAGCCAAGGCATTCTCCACAGGGATCGTAATTTGTTGCTCAACCTCTGTGGTTCCTCTCCCAGGCCATTGTGAAATAGCTTGAATGGTAAGCGGTGCAACTCCTGGATAAGGCTGAATTGGTAGTGCTCGAAGTGCCATTCCACCCAGAATGAGCAACAAAATGCAACAAGCTAGAACAATAATGCGCTTATGAATAACACTACGAACAAAAGAACTAAGCAGACTCACTGACTACTCCTGTTTAGTAAAACGTTCGTTTAAGAGCACTGCGCCTTTAACTAAAATCTCTGTATTTGGCTCTATTCCATCCGTAATTGCAAAACGTTTTCCATCAAAATCAAATCCCTTCACAATAATACGTCGATAGTTTTCAGGTCCAGTACGTACAAAGGCATAAATTGCCTCTTTATCACGTACGATCGCTGTTTGGGGAACTACTATTGCTTGTGTTGTGCCGATTTGTAATTTGGCATTAGCATACATGTCAGGCCGTAAACTACCATCAGTATTGTTAATATCGGCTCGAATCATTATTCCTCTTGATTGAGCATCAACTGTTGGCGAAACATAATTTACCTGAACAATAATCTCACGATCAGGATACGCTTCTAAATGAATTCGCATTCGCTGACCCCGTTCAATCAAGCGCGCATCCTGTTCGAATACATTGCCAGTGAACCAAAGTGCTTTAGGATCAGCTAAAAATACCAATGGTTCACCGCTACCAACAATCGCTCCTGGTTCTACATTTCGTTTAACCACCACCCCCTTGAGAGGTGAGCGCATAAGAAGATTGGGGCTAGTTTTTCCAGAACGTTCAAGAGACAGAATGTCAGAATCTGCAAACCCCAAATTACGCAGACGGTTTGCGGCAGCATCTTGTGTAATTTTGGCATCAGCCAAAAGATTTGTTAATGAACTATTCTGAGTAAGAATTTTGACTGTTTGATGGGTTAATAAGAACTCTTGTTGAGCTGAATTAAACTCCGGACTGTATAACTCAATAACCGGGCTACCAACATCAATTGACGCGCCCTCAAAAGAAAAGATGCGCTCTACCCTGCCAGATACTCGAGCACTTAATAGTTTCCCTTTTTCTGCATTAAATACAAGTCGTCCAGGCACCTTAATTTCTTCTGGAACCTTTTGTAGGATTGCTTTTTCAAAGCGATAAATTTCTGGATTAAGGTTAATTCCGGGCATACTTAACGAAATAATTCCCGACCTATCAACTACTATTTCCTTTTCTTGCTGCTCTGTCTTAATGATGCGATGAACGGTTGTTAGACGTCCCGCGATAAATCCAAGGACCAGAATTCCAAAAGCAAATAATGCCAAGCGAATTCGGTAGCGTTTCTCAGGACTTAATTCCCAATAGGCTTTTGATACGGCACCTAACTTGTGCTGTACGAGCTTTACAAAAGTTTTAATATGCTCGATCAATTTTGGATTAAGGTGTTTTTTCATAGTTATTCCTAAAATGGTTCACGTCCAGCTGCAACCATTAATACGGCATATGCCTGCAATAAATCACTTTCAGCAATAGTGAGTTGATTTTGAATCAGACGTAATTGATTTTGTGCAGTTAATAGATCATTAAATCCTTGACCATTATTAGAATATTGAGTCAATGCCACCTTATAAGCTGCATCCGCTTGAGGTAATTGACTGTCTCGAATAAATTGCACTCGATTTTTAGTTTGTTCAAATACGGTATAGGCATTTGCTACACCCAAAATAATTTGCTGACGATTTGCAACGTTACTAGCTTCTACTGCTGCCTGCTTACGAACTGCTTGCTCAACTCCATACTTTTCCTTCATAAAAAAATACAAAGGAATCACAATATCAAATTCCAACTGATAAAAAAGTGCGCCATTATTGGATGCAAAAGGGCCTCGTGGCGTATAAGACGAGCCGATGACCTGAAAGTCTGGTAAGTAGGCTTTTTTAGCTAGGCTAACCCCTTTGCGAGCTGCATCCACCTCAAATTGTGAGCTGCGCAATAATGGGTGACTCGTCTCCGCATAATTCTCCAACTCAATTAATGTGGGAACGGAACGAATTGCTTGTTGCACATTTCCTGATAAAACAATTTTTTCGCGAGGATCGCGTCCAATCAGTTGATTAATATTACGGTACGCAAGTTGTAACTGCTTATCCAAATTAAACTGGTCTGCAACTGCTGCACTCTGGGCTACCTGAGCATTTAGAAACTCAACGTAAGCGGTTGCATTGTTTGCATAGCGGGCACGTGAAACGTTTTTGATTAATTCAAAACGTGTCACCATCTCTTTCGATACTTGCAATTGTTTTTGTGCAGATAGAGCGTTGTAATAGAGGGTTGATAATTGTGCGCCGAGTTGTAAATAACTAGATTCACTTTGCGCTAAGAGCGACTCTGCCGATGCGTCGGCAATCTCCGAAGCAAGCCCCCTCTTGCCTGGGAATTGAAAAGGTTGAGCAATTGAAATAGAGTTGTTGGCCGCACCGGTATTACCAGCACTTCCTAATGCCAGCGGAGAGTTCGGCGGCATACCTGACCAAACTAGCCCAAGCTGTGGATTAGCTGGCGCCGCTATCTGCGGTACGGTAGCTTTTGCCGAAAGGTAATTTTCCCGTAAGGCGGTCAGTTGCGGATTATTAAGCTTCAACTCATTCCATAGCTGCCGCAAATCCATTTCTCGTGGAGGAGTTTGCGCAACAGCCTGCCCAATCGACGAGCATAGGATTAGTAAACAAAAAAACGATCTAACAAAAAACAAGTAACGATCCCCGAGCAAGGGTTAAGTTGATGTAGAGATACGCTCTACCCCCTAAAAAACATCATCCAATCAGGGGCGGCGGTGCTCGGGCTTGATGAAATCCTAAAAGGTGTTGCTCAAAAAATGCTGCTTGCACAGTATGAAGTGCATATTTTAAAAAATCGATGCAAGTAGCTGCGCTTGCTTGAATAACGTATTTTTCAAAATCATCGGTTGTCCCATGCGATGAGGTAACCGTTTGCGCAAGATTTTCATTTTGCCAAAGGATTAAAGGCGGCTCAAAAATTGGTGTTATGGAATTGCCGTCTGCGACATGGTGCATCTCTTCAAAATCATCGAGATCTTCCTGAAAGGATGGGGTCGCAGCTTGGACAGAGCACCCAAAGACAATGGATGCAATTACAAACGAATGGATAAATTTTTTGCCAATTGATTCAAGCATGTGTGGATTCTAGCGTATTGGGCTTGAATTACAAGGCTTTGCGGCTTTGAAATTGTTGCGGGGCAACAAAAAGCCGCCTCGTGGGCGGCTTCTTTGGTAATACCGAATCGGTATTATTTGCGCTTGTTAACAGCGTCTTTAAACGCTTTACCAGCAGAAAACTTGGCGGTTTTTGAAGCAGCAATCTTAATGGCTTCACCAGTCTTTGGATTACGACCAGTACGTGCCGAACGCTTACCTTGACTAAAGGTTCCAAAACCAACTAACTGAACAGATTCACCTTTTGTTACTGCCTTGATAATATTTTCAATTGCGGAGTTCAGAGCACGCTCAGCACTTGCTTTTGAAAGTTCAGCATCATCAGCAATTTTTTCTACGAGTTCAGCTTTATTCATATTTTTCCTTTAAACAAACAATTAACAAACTTTAGAGAATGGCTTGCAGTAGCAACCCAAAATAGAAGTCTCCTAAATATACATTATCAATTCCTTAGCGATTCGCAACTGATAATGTTCAAGAGTTTGCAACAGGGATTGCTTGAATACAAGGGGATAACTCTAGGGATAATCCCGCATTTTTTGGAGATCTAGACCGCCATCAGACCCTTTACTGGCTTGATTTAGCGGTTAATTTCATAATCTGAATCCACCTGCCCGTCTATAAAATTAGACAGTCTGTGCCCGACGAACGAGCATCTGGCGCCCTATCATGACAGTTGTAATCACAAGTCCAGCAAAAAGAATATTCATCAATGTAATAGGCTCAGAGACCAAAATGGCAGAAGCCAACAAGGTACAAAATGGTTGCAGTAGCTGCACTTGACTCACGCGAGAAATTCCGCCAATGGCCATACCGCCATACCAAAAGAAGAACCCAACAAACATTGAAAAAATTCCCAGATATAAAAAGCTAATCCAAATCGTGGTGCCAGCCATGAAATAGGATTCTTGAAATGTAAAGGCGCTACCAAGCAGATTGATCGGTAGTGAGAGTACTAAAGTCCACGAGATGACTTGTTTCGCATTCATTGTCCGCGATAAGTTACCGCCAATCGCATAGGCAATTCCGTTTGCCGCGCAGGCAATCAATAGCAAGAGATCGGTATAGCGAAACCCCCCTTCACTATTTAAATAGGCATAGGTACAAACCAAGGCGCAGCCTGTCAGGGCGCTCATCCAAAAGCCAAAAGAAGGTCTCTCGTGGAACAGCAAAACCCCCGCAACCACGGTAGCCAACGGCATGATCCCCAAAATAACACCGGCATGAGAGGCCTCGCCCGTGGTCATCGCAATATTGATAAATAACGGAAAGACAAAGACCACCCCGAGCGCCACAATCGCAAATTGTCGAATTTGTTTAGCATCTGGAATCGGTGCCTTGGTGTAGATCAGATAGGCTCCAGCCAAAATCCCAGCGAGTAATGCGCGGGCAAAACATAAGAAATAGGGATTAAGGGTCTCAACGGCTATTTTGGTAACCGGCAGGGTCAGGCTGAAGATAAAAATACCAATGAAACCAACTAACATGCCTTTGGTTTCATGCTTCATCGATGGCTCTCAAGAAAATAAAATGGCTCCGCGATGGAGCCATGTGGGAACAAATTAATTGAATTAATTTCGGGATTTTTGTTTAATAGCAAATGACAAGTAGCCAAGAGCAAGACCGGACCCCAGGGAGAATATGAATACAGCAGTTTTGGAGTCAGGGGCACTTGCTGAGAAGATCAAGTAAAACGCTAGGGTAATGCTAACAACCATACCAACAAAACCAGCGATTTTCATGACCTTGTCTTTTGTACTCATTGAATCATTAATTAGCATCTGGAGCATTTTTTTCCTTTCAGCAAAAAGAATCGGCGGGACTAGAATTATTGTATAACGATTAAGCCATCACTTACAGGGGTAGCGTTGTTTAAAAAAACGGATCAAGGTTTTGGCAGCTTGCTCTAGGTTAAATTGCGGATTTTGCTGATTCCACTTTAAAAAATCATCCAATATTTGCTCACGCGTGTGATTAATTGCTGCAAAGCAAATACTGGGTTTTGAGCCCGCTGGCCGACTAGCTAAATAGGCTTGATAAACCCCCTCACCAAACCCGAAGCAAAAGTTTTGGGCATCGATGTCATTTCGCGACTTACAAAGCTCCACCATCGCAGCCGTTGATGCATCATGCGGCTTTACTTGAGCAAAACTGGTAACGGGAAGTAAGACCAAAAAGCTGATCACCAATCCAATGCTTACCCTCAGTGTTTTCATTATTCGTACCATTAACGTCTAAAGCCTCCCATACGACCTGCTCCAAAACCGCCTCCACGAAAACCCCCAAAACGATCTCGATTCTCATCAAAGCGAGCTTGCTCCCGCATCGCATTTTCTTGAGCAGCTTCCCGAGTTGCATTGGGGTTTGCACGATCCTCGGAAATCGCTCGGCGCCCCTCTTGGTTAAGTCGATTCGCTTGTGCTTTCTCCTCTGGAGTGGCATCTTTCTGAAATGAACTATCAGCACGTTGCGCGGCATTGCGCGCATCTTGACGCTCTTGTGGGGTTGCGTTATTTTTCCAGTCATTTAACAAGCGCTGCTGATTTGCAATGCTGCTAGGACCAATAAGACCACGATTTGGACGTTGCTCATTATTGTTGACATTAATCGTGCCACTTGACCAAGCTGGCGTTGCCCATAATGCTCCTCCGACTGCTAAACCTACCCCAAAAGACATTGCACCCCAAGCTGGATCGTATGCTGGATAAGGTGGGTAATCGGGATAGGGCCATGGGCCATACATCTGGGTTGGGTTATAAGTTGGTACATACACAATTTGCGTATTGGGTGGCGCAATCATGATGTTTCCGCTTGCATCGGTACTCACGGTCATTTGAGCATTCGTTTTTAATGTACCGGCGGCTTGCGCTTTCTTACGCAGTGCCTGAATAGCTTTCATCGTATCTGCCGGTTGTAATTTATAGGCATTTCCGAGATTTTGCGTCCACTGCAATTGCTTACCCATCATGGTTAACGCCTGGGGAAATGTCATTAATGACTTCACACTATCGTTCCACGATTGGGCATTTAGCGCATTGGTGAGCGCACTGCCTTGCAAACTCGCATTGCTCGAGCGCCAGTTATAGGCTTCAGCAACCTCGAGTGGATAAGTTGAAGCCAACAGCATGATGGAGAGTAATGAATCGGGGTACAAAGCAATAGGAGAAACCAAGGACTCCAGTTGCGCATTTGATAATGTTTGGGGGCTGGCACTGGCCGAGACAGAGCTTCCAGAGCCAGTATTTGATTGCCCACCTGCGCAAGCACCTAATAAGAGCATCGTGGCGACACTCACCGCAATACAAATAGGCTTCTTTGATTTAGCCATCACGATCTTGGGGTTCATTAATTTCAGCGATACACAAAAGAATGAATTATTTTGCCATCTCCGCCACAACCTCGCCAGTGATGCGTGCTGCTAACTCGTCCTCGGGGGTAAAGGATTTGCCCCAACCCTCTTTTTCATAAAGCTCAACCTCTTCAGGGTTTCGTGCTCGAATAAATATTTTTACTTCCGGATTAAGGGTTCGGGCAGTCTCAACCATCTTGCTAATATCAATCGAATCTTTCGTTGCAATGACCAAGATTGCGGCGCGGGCGATATGTGCTTGAATCAACACAAAAGGATCAGCTGCGTCACCGGTTACGGCAGGAATATTTTGGTTTCGTAAGTTCTCAACAAGACCGCGATCTTTTTCAGCAATCACGCAATTAATATTATGTGATTTAAGGTTCTCAAAGACTTTTTTACCCACTCGACCATAACCAACAATGACCACCTGCTTATGTAAGAGCGATTGATTGACAGTACTTGGCAATAAAGAAAGGGGGTCGAGTCGCTCATCAAGCTTACGCGCCAGATGAGAGCGTTTTCGAGCCCATACAAGGGCAGGTTCAATGCCATTAAATAAGAAGGAGTTTAAGGCGATCGATAAAATTGCGCCCGCCAGTATCAAGCTATAAGCCTCATTCGGGATTAGATTCATGGCAAGGCCCATGCCAGCGAGAATGAATGAGAACTCACCAATTTGTGCCAAGCTCACACCGACTGTTAAAGCGGTTCCAAGTGGGTAATTAAATAGGAGAACCAGAACAATACCCACTGCCATATTTCCAATCAGAATGATTGAAACAACGATTAACAATTTAAGCGGCTCTTGCCAAACGATCTCCGGGTTAAAAACCATTCCAACCGATACAAAGAATAAAACAGCAAAGGCATCGCGTAAGGGTAAAGATTCATCAGCAGCACGTTTACTTAGCTCGGACTCACCAAGCATCATGCCCGCAAAGAATGCGCCGAGCGCAAAAGATACATCAAATAATTCAGCCGAAAAGAAGGCAACCCCAATTGCGGTAGCAATGACAGCCAAAGTAAACAGCTCTCGCGAGCCACTCTTTGCCACCAACCATAACATCTTGGGTAATAAACGCTTCCCAACCACTAGCATCAGTGCGATAAATGCGGCAACTTTTGCAAGGGTTAAACCAATCATAGACAGTAAATCGCCAGAACTCGCCTGCTGAGTAGTGGCTGCGTTATCCCCATAGATACCAGCCAATACAGGCAATAAAACCAGGGCTAAGACCATGACGAGGTCCTCAACTACGAGCCAACCAACTGCAATTTGGCCATTCGCTGTTTCCAACAAGCCTTTTGATTCAAGTACTCGCAAAAGAACAACGGTACTTGCAACAGACAAGCTGAGGCCAAAAACAATGGCACCAATGGTTGATAAATCCCAATAGCTTGCAACCATAAAACCAAGTGCGGTAACCACAATAATCTGGAGTAATGCACCAGGTACGGCAATTTTTTTGACGGCCATCAAATCGTCAAATGAAAAATGCAGTCCGACACCAAACATCAAGAGCATTACACCAATCTCTGCTAACTGCTGCGATAGCCCAATGTCTGCCACGAATCCAGGAGTTGCAGGTCCAATCATGACCCCAGCAATTAAATAGCCGAGCAATGGCGGCATTTTCAAATATGAGGCAGCCAAGCCAAAGATCAGAGCCAATCCAAAACCTCCAGCTAGAGTAGCAATCAGAGTAACGTCATGTGGCATAGATCGGAATAGTTATTCGTTATCGATATAAACCATTCGATAGTATCAGTTTTGTTTTTATACGCTCCAGCAAAAAACCATACTCCATCAGCATTCCCCGTTTTTTCTTAGTCGTTGTTGAGGAATGTCTCCTGCAATGGCAAATGTGGAGAGTTGGGATAAAGCCACGCTTACAAATGCTGTCATGCAACATTCTTAAATTAAGCGTATAGTAGATTTAGGGTTAACCCTTAAAAAGAGTTAATTCCTATTTAAATCATACCTTTACAAGAGGAAAATGCATGAAAAATCTAATCAAATTACTCAAAAATAGCATTGAAGCTTGGTCTGAGGCACGCCTTGCGTATCTCGCAAGGAACCGAAAAAATTACCCCATGGGGTCATGAAATGACGGTTTTCACTCACTTCCTGCCCGAAACTCAAATCAGTCGGTACGGCTCGTGGCTAAAAACCTTGGACCCCCAGACGCTAAGGAACTACTTTGGGATTAGCTTAAGTGCTGAGGGCATCAACCGCCTCATCCGCAAATTTAAACAGGACAAGGCAAATCATCATTTTTTAATTGCTCATCACGATGGACACTGGGCTGGTGTAATTCATATTGCCTGTCTTGATGATGCAGTGGAATTTGGCGTGATTGTGAAAAAAGAGTTTCGTCGACATGGCATTGCCGATCAACTATTGAGCGAAGCAATCACTTGGGCTCAAAACCGTGGCTACCATACGCTCTATATGCATTGCGTCATCGAGAATCAAGCAATTCGACATTTATGCGATAAGCACGGCTTGCAATCCAGGAATATCTACGGCGATGTTGAAGGTCATATGGACCTACCCAAACCCAGCTGGCGATCCCTATGGAAGGAATATTGGCAACGTCAAGCCAATTGGTATTACTTTGTCGAAGACCGGCTGAAGGACACAAAGGCCATCTAAAGTTAAGCTCTTAGAGCAATTCACTGATCTCGATTAGATTTTGGTCGGGGTCGCGTACATAAACTGAATTTATTTTCGTCGTTGCTCCAGTCCGAACAACCGGCCCTTCGATGATTGGCCAATTTAGAATTTTTAATTGCTCAATCACCTCCTTCAATGGACGGTCTGCAATAAAACATAAATCAAGCGAACCAGGTGTTGGAACATCCGCCTTGGGTTCAAATTCTTTACCTTTGATATGAAGATTAATCTTTTGCTGACCAAACTTGAATGCTTTACGCTCAACCGGTGGTGTTCCCCCAATAAATGACTCAAGTTTCATCCCAAGAATGCGTGTATAGAAATGGATGCACTGTTCCTCGTGTGCAGTTGTTAAAACCAAATGATCCAAATGATCAATCATGTCCCCTCCATCACAGTTGCTAATGAATAGATCATATGGCATCCAACCCATAATTTAAAGTGTTCAGTTACGGTTAAATACCGGATGGGTGAATCTGAATCAGCACACTTCTCCCCAGGCTATCGCGAAGATGCTCTAACTGAATACCATATAAGCGCTCTAAGTCCACTGGTGCACCATGATCGGCTGGACGATCCTGAATAATGCGTCCCTGCTCAACAAGCAGTAAACGCTCAAAATCCAAGGCATGATTGATGTCATGCAAAACGGCTAGTACCGCATGGTTTCTCTCGCTGGCAAAGTGATCGATCGTACTCAGTAATTGGTACTGCAGCCCTGGGTCTAATGCCGCCACTGGTTCGTCTACCAATATCAGACCATCATATGCATCCCATAGTTGAGCAAAGACCCGTGCCAGATGAACTCGTGCTTGCTCACCGCCAGATAGCGTATTAAAAGTGCGTCCTAAAAGATGCTCCGCACACGCCATCTGGGCTGCTTGCATAACAATCGTTTCTTGGTTGACCTTATTTGGGGCGCTCACCCGCCCCAGCTCAATCACAAGATCGGTCATGAGTCCAAAGGCAATTTGGGTGTTCTGAGGCAGAACCCCGCGAATTCGACTCAGTTGCGCCGATGAGTACTGATTCATCGAAGTGCCGTTGATCAAAATCGAGCCACTTTTTAGTTGATGCTCTCGCGCAATCAACCGCACAATCGTTGACTTACCGGCACCGCTTTTTCCCAAGATCGCAATACGCTCACCTGCCTTGATCGAGAAATTAAAGGGTCCGAAGAGTTTTTTTCCAAGCTGCAAAGAAGCGTGATCAAGCCGCAATTGCATATCAATCAAGCCTTGATCGATATTGCCGCAATAGGATCAAAAATAATGGTCCACCCAGTAGGGCTGTAAAAATACCGACAGGAAGCTCTGCGGGGATTGCAATGGTCCTGGCAATGGTGTCAGCAATCACCAGCAGGATCGCCCCAACACCCGCTGAATAAGGAATCACCCTCTTTTGATCAGACCCTAAATAAATCCGCACAAGGTTGGGTGCCATTAAACCAATAAAGCCAATCATGCCGCACCACGCAACCGCCAATCCAGAAAGAGTGGCGACCAAAACGATGGCCTTCGTTCGTAGCCGCAAAATGTCTACCCCGAGATGATTCGCAATGCTCTCACCCAATGTCAAAGCATTCAGATCCTGTAAAAGAGTTCGAATCCAGGCCCATCCGATGACCAAGACTCCAATCAGCATCCCGACCATTAACCATCGCGCGCTTGCGAGAGACCCAAGGGTCCAGAAAGTAAAGCTACGCAATTGTTCATCGTTAGCTAGATAAGTGCACAGGCCGATCACGGCACCTGCTAAGGCATTCAATGCAATGCCGGTTAATAGCAAACCAGTAATCGATCCCGGAGATACAACACGGGCAACATAATCAAGACAGAAACAAACCGCTATAGCACCCAAGAATGCAAAAAATGGGATGGCCCAAACCCGAAGTTCTTCGGTTGGAATAAAACGAAAGCCATCCAACATCACGATACCGATCGCCACGCTGCAACTGGCGCCCGCAGAGACTCCCAATAGACCAGGATCAGCTAAAGGATTACGAAATAAGCTTTGTGCGAGAGCGCCTGCAATGCCTAGAGCCGCGCCAACCGTAATAGCTAATAAGACACGTGGGATCCGAATGGTCCAAAGCACATAACTGGCACCCTCATAACCATTCTGCTGACTAAATAGGTGTAACCAATCAGCGCTTTGAATATCCACGGCACCGAAGTTCACTGCAATTAGAAATGCAAACAATCCTATAAAAAATATCCCGAGTCTTATAATCCAGGTTGAGTAATCAAAATGACTGACAGCCTGCCTCATCCGAATAATGCTCGTGCTTGACGATACAGAGTTATGACCGCCTCAGGCATTCGTGGACCAAACCCCAATAAATAAACGGCATCCATCGAAATAACCTTCTGACTAAGAATCGCTTTCGTTCTTTCCATACCGGGCAAACGCGCAAGCTGACTACGTCCGCCAATCGCTTGCAGCCCTTGGTCGGTGACCAAAATTAAATCGGGATTGGCCACAATCACTGCTTCTGGAGTAAGTGGCTTATAGCCCCGAAATCCATCCATCGCATTTCGCAGACCAGCGTAACGAATCATGGCATTGGCATTGGTTTCTTGGCCAGAGACCATCACTTGGGATGGGTTCATTGAATGAATATAGAGCACACGAGGAGCTGCACTTGGAAAGGGTTTAGCTTTCATCGCATCTTCTATACGAGCCCACTGCTGCTGCAACTGAAACTTCAATTGATCAGCTCGAGTTGGTTGATGAATCGCCTGACCAATCGCAATCACCCGATCGCAAACTCCGGTAAAGGTGTGGTGGGCAGGTATCCGTTGTATCCGAATACCGGCATCTTGGATCTGCTGAAGTACTACTGGAGGACCCGCATCCTCGGTACATAAGATTTGGCTTGGGGATAGGGATAAAACGCCCTCCGCCGATAGGGTTCTCGAGTAGCCAATGCTGGGCAATGAGCGGGCTGCATCTGGATAAATGGAGGTCGTATCAACACCCACAATCAAATCGTTTGCTTCGAGTGCATACACAATTTCTGTAACAGCGGATCCAATACAAATCAGACGTTGGCGACTTGAAATGGATTGAGTTCGTGCTGCCCAAGTGGACTTCCCAAACCAAGCCACAGGGATAGTAGCGATTGTGCATAGCGCACGACGACGCCCTGTATGACAAAGATCACTCATTGGCAGACCTCCATCAATCCATGTTCACCCTCAATATCGATTACTAGGTCTCGCCAGGATTCAAGCTCAGCGCTGCCGGGCTTGCGCTCTCCAAAAAACATTGCAATAGCCTCACCGCTGTGATCAAAAAACTCGATCGAAGTGACAATGCCATCCACAGTTGGCTTACGAACAATCCAGGCATGCGCAATAAGATCGTGGCGGACATGCAGATTAAATCGGGGATCCATCACATTGATCCAAGACCCCTGCTCAATGATCCGATCAATGGGTCCCGAATGAATCTGAATCATTCCAGGATTACCAACAAAAACCATGATGGGTGTTTGGGTCTGAGCTGCACGCTGCAACATCGATCGTAGGCAGTCTTTAGAAAGCTCACGAACAAACTCTGGCTCTGCCAAACGAAGTGCCTGAGTACGGGTAAGCGTGTATTTTCGTAAGAGTGGATAAAAATCATGGGTATCCTTGAGTTCTCTCCATGCCTGCCAAAATCCGGCGCGATCAATCTCTTCGTCTGGAATGGGATCTGACTTTATCTTGGGCTTTAAAACCTCAAGGCCAGGCTCTTGTTGACTGGCTGCGAATAATGAAACGATTCCATCAAAAGCCGACACATCACTCTGTGGTTTCAGATAAATCTTATGAATGGCCTGGCCCTGGGCATCAAAAAATTGCAAGCTATGCTGCTCTCCCTGAGAACTACTTTCAGTAACCGCAAATCCAGCAAACCACTGTTGATAAAAGATCCGCAAGTCAATCTCACCCACGACGAGGCCCACTGACCCATCATGACTAACGTGACGGTATTGGCCAATTTTTTCATGAACACACGCTTCATTTCGAGTAAGCGCCATGACCTCCCCAAGCGTCTCGACTGAGGCAAGTAGCTTTGGCCACTCCGTATTCAGACGAATTGCTCTTAAGCCATTTCGAATCGCTGTACCAAGTCCAACATGAGCAGCAATCAACTCCCCTTCCGAGATATCGAGCTTCATAGCAATATCACGATGCCGTAAGCGTCCTTCTTTGCGTAGCGTGATAAACGATTGACAAATACGATGAATCGTCGGTTTCATAAGGCCTCCTTAAAAGTCGTAGCGAGCTGAGATTTGCCAGTTCCGCAGCGCTGCCGTGGCTGATTGTTGAGTAGCTTGGGCGTTGTACTCTGAAAATCCACCAGCAGCCGCTCGGTTTTGAGTTAGAACAGAACCTTGAACATCTGACCAGTTCCAATAGGTGGTGTTGAACACATTATTGAGATTGGCATTGATCGTTAGTTTTTTGAGGGGTTTCCAGTAGCCCGTCAGATTAAGAACGATGGATGCGGGTGATAAGAATTGATTGGCTGTACCACCGGTAGCATTATTAAAGTTCACACGATCAGCGGATTTACCCTGATTCCAAATAACATTGGCAAATGCTCCCCAAGTAGTAGCGTCATACCGCAATCCTGCAATGGCGCGCAAAGGTTGAATCGTATTTAGCGGTGCTGAAATCCCATGTTGGGTTTGCTCACCATCGCTATAGGCCATTGCTGAATTCGCCTGCCAACCCTGAGCAAACGCCCAATCCGTTCGGACATCCCAACCCCAAATATTGACCTTGGATAAGTTTTGATATTGAAAGATTTGGTTAGGTCGTTCGCCGGAACTAACCTGAGAAATAAAGTCTTTGTAAGAGTTTGCATACCCCGATACTTGATAACGAAACTGCTGAAGCTGGCCGCGAGCGCCGACCTCAAAGCCATTGCCAGTTTGCGGTTTCAACTTGGGATTTGGGATGTTGGTATACCCACTTCCCGCAAAATAAGACAATGTTTGATCCGGTGTAGGTGCCGTAAATCCAGTTCCCCAGTTTGCAAACGGACGAAACTCGCGGGCTATATTCCAAATAGCCCCAATTCGAGGGGATACTGCTGATCCGGAGTTCGATGGCAATGAACCAGTGACTGGTGTAATCGAGTAACTGTCAAAGCGAAGTGCTGGAATCACACTCACTTGATTGAACTCCATTTCACTTTGCAAAAACGCGCCTGCTAGGTTGTAGGTCGATTTAGGTGCGGGTGTAATTGAACTCCCATTACCAGCTGCATTGAGCTGACTGGATATCTGCGAGGAACTCCAATCAAATCCATAGGTGAGTCGCTGATTCACAACGCTGGAAAGGTTACTCTCCAGAGTGGTATTGATGCCGTAGGTGTCTTGGCTATAGGTGTTGTTGCGACTGCGCCATGATGAAAGACTTGAATTGCCAACTTGCTGCTGGTAGGCATTTTGAGTGACATCTGCATCTTGGTAATACACCATGACATTGGCTTTTTGAACGAACAGTGCTCCACTGTCTTTAAAGTCGTATTCACCCGATACGCGATTACGCGTCGTTTTATCTTGAGTGGTGGATGTCACGACATTGTTATAGGTCGTTGGGCCAAAGGATATCCAACCGCCACTAACTCCCAGATCGGATAAATTACTCACGTTTTGTGTCACATTTTGAGACTCATAGGTAATGCCCAGTTTTTGATTGCGATCGATTTGGGCAAATCCCTTAGTCAGAACATACCAATTGCTGTAATCCGCTGGATTGGGCGCCGTCCTGGTGATGCCGGTTGAGTCAATTGATCCCTGGTTTTGATATTGGTGACCGGCTTGAAAGTTTCCAAGGACCATCCCTTGCAAGTGGTCTTGAATACCACCATAGCCAAATGTTGTATTCGAAGATGTATCGACGCTTGAGTAACCGGTGCGAGCAAATCCGCCGTGAGTCTCACCCTTTTTGATGAAATCACTTGGATTAAAGGTCTGAAAGTTCACGATCCCAGCAAGGCCATCGCTACCATACTGAGTTGAGGATGGGCCGCGTACCACCTCGACACGACGAAACCCATCAACATCCAAAAAGTTTCCTCGCCCAACCGATAGGGCCCCAAATGAGAACGCATTGGGTACCCGAATCCCATCCACTAGGAGTAAGACATTATTTCCCTGTAGCCCACGAATATTGACACTTTCATTCCCCCCCCCGGCCCTGGGCTCCGACAGCTAGACTAAATCGTTGCGTTTGCTGGGGAACCGTGACGTCTACCGAGTTATTGAATAAGTCTTTAATGTTGCGGTCACCCCTTTCTTGGATTTCTTCGGCCGTTGTCACTGTCACGACATTGGGTACGTTATCGACCTTACGAAGGGACCGAGTCGATGTTACGGTAACCTCTTTCAGAATGACATCCACCTCGCCCCGCTCACCACGGGATTGTTCAATGGGCCTTCCATCTTCCGTGATGACTGTCTGACTATGGGTACTCATGGCAATACCCGCCAAAGTGATTGCTGCAATAGCCTTCCATGGAAGTTTTCTTAGATTCATGCTCGCTAGAATTTGATGACACTAGCTAGCGACGGCGGGCTGTGACGTTTACACAATCGTTTTTTGGTTAAAACGAATCCTTACTTTAATGAGAATGATTCTCATTGTCAAGTAATATTGACAATATTCAGTGTATGGAAATTAAGTTAATACAAAGACAATCGGTAATCGATAGCAGTACGGAATCGCAGCACCATTTTTGCGCGCCGGATGAAATTTCCAGTGCGTCACCGTATTCAAGGCCGAACGATCGAGTGCTGGATGTCCTGAGGATTGAGCCAATTGCAAGCGATCAATCAACCCATACTCAGATACACATAATGAAAGCCATACCCTGCCCTCCTCCCCATTTTCTCGACTAGCAATTGGATACGCTGGCTTTGGATTATTGAACCTTGAGTCAGCAGCGGACGGCAATACTATGGGTGCAGATGAAACGTTTGTGTCTCTGCTCTCTGGCTGTTGACTGGTTATGGGGCCCTGGCTACTCTCAATGGTCGTTGCATTTGGTTGGTTAATCGGATATTGTTTTGCATGAATTGGCGAAGTTACTTTTTTTTGAATCGTATTTGACTCTCGCTCAACTAATTGACCATAGAGGATGGCAGGCGTCTCAGGTTGATGATTGCTTATGGCAGTCATGATCCATCCAATTAGCAATGCATGCCCCACGCATACCGCTAGAGTAATTTTGAATGAAGGCGAACGCAGCAACTGCCCTGAATCCATATTACTTGGTTAAGATCAATTTACCGAATTGGGTAATGCGTAAGGTGTAGATCACTCCACGATGATTAATCTGAATCGCGCTTTCCAAACCAAACAACTCCTCACTTCGGTATATCCGAATGCAATTTGATTTATTCATCGTCTTTATTTTTTATGAACATTAACAAATGCTACTACAAATGAGAATGATTATCAATAACTGTTCGTAGTTAAATACATTCTTTAGTCCTTTAGGTTTTTGGGATACCGCAGGAGCGGCACTTAAATGGAGTGCAAGCCTTTGCAAGAGCTGCATGGCATTGAAGAAGTACCATAATAGAAGCAACTAAAGTTAGTCCTATTATTTATTCAATTGATTACTTCGAAACCCTCTCGAACCATTAGCCCAAATGTAGCTTCGTTATTGATTGTGATTGCGGAGCTCATGGGAACCTCCTTGTGGTTCTCGATCAATGGCGTGGCTGACAATTTAATTGGTTCCTGGAATATCAATCTTGCAGGCATTGGTGTTTTAACCAATGCCGTGCAATTGGGTTTTGTAGCGGGCACCTTAGTATTTGCCTTAAGCGGTATTGCGGATCGGTTTAAACCCAGTCATTTATTTGCCGCTTGTGCCCTACTTGGGGCTCTGTTCAATACCGCATTTGCGATATGGGCCGATAGCATCTGGATGGGCTCTGCACTGCGTTTCTTGGTTGGAATTTGTTTAGCAGGCATCTACCCCATCGGTATGAAACTCATCATGACTTGGGATCCTCAAAAGGCATCCTCTCGTATCGCGCAATTGGTTGGCATGCTTACTCTGGGAACCGCCATCCCCCATGCCACACGCTACTTCGGCGTTGATTGGCCTTGGCAAGAGGTGATTCTGTTCTCCTCCTTCCTGGCTATCATTGCGATGGGAATTATTTTTTGGCTTGGCGACGGCCCCCACCTCAAATTAGGCACCGCCTCACGGGTGAAGCTAAGTGGCTTTCGACAACTTTTTGCTATCCCAGCATATCGTCGCTCTGCATTAGGTTATTTCGGTCATATGTGGGAGCTCTACGCCTTCTGGGCATTGGTGCCATTTCTGATTGCCAGTACGTATCCCGTTCAAAATCCCTTGAATTTATCTGGATTGGCATTTTCGGTCATCGGGGTCGGTGCGCTCGGATGTTTTCTTGGAGGGCAACTTAGCAAATCAATGGGTGGGGTCAAGGTTGCCTCAACCGCTTTAGCGCTATCGGGTATCTGCTGTCTTCTCTATCCATGGCTGACTGGTTTGCCACTGTGGGCGCAAATTTTGTTTTGGCTTATTTGGGGCATGAGTGTCGTCGCTGACTCACCACAGTTCTCGGCCCTATCGGCCCAAGCTTGCCCACCCGAAATTGTCGGTACGGCACTGACAATTCAAAATGCGATTGGCTTCACCATTACGATAATCTCAATTCAAATCAGTACCTTGGTCTTGCCCCTCGTGGATCACTACATTACCTGGCTATTACTACCTGGCCCTGTATTGGGACTTATTTTTTTGAATCGCATTTCAAAGAATAGTTCTTAAATATGCGCCGTATCGAAATCGTCACCCCAGCCCCTCCTGGGAGCCTCCACGGTAATCGTGTGACCGCCAAACGATGGCAAGGTTTTTTAAGACAGCTTGGCTACCGAGTCCCCATCACTGAATCTTGGTCTAAAAAAGACACCGACCTTCTGATTGCCTTGCATGCCTATCGAAGTCATGCGTCAATTGATGCGTTTAAGCGCGCATACCCTAATCGTCTTTTAATTCTGATTCTGACCGGTACTGACTTATATCGGGATATGGCAAACCACCCAGAGGTTCATATATCGATGGCATTAGCAGATACATTGGTGGTTTTACAGGCAGAGGCATTACAAATCATCCCCGCAAAATGGCGTCATAAGACAACGGTCATTCATCAGTCGGTACCGCAGATACCAAAGCAGCAAAAGCCCAAAGGGCAATTCAGTGTGAGTGTGATTGGGCATCTTCGCCCTGAAAAAGATCCTTTTTGTATCATCCGCGCCTTACCCTATTTGCGCAGCGACAGTCAAATCACTATTCAACACTTGGGGATGGCGATGAGTGTTGAGATGAAGAAATCAGCATTGCAAGCGACCAAACAATATGGTCGCTATACCTGGCAAGGCATGGTGAGTCATCAGAAAACACTAAGAACCCTGGCGCGCAGTCACGTCATGGTTATTTCTAGTCGCATGGAGGGTGGCGCTCATGTGGTTTCTGAAGCAATTGCCGCAGGTATTCCAGTCCTTGCCTCAAAGATAGCGGGCAATTGTGGGTTACTCGGAAAAGATTATTTGGGATATTTTCCGGTTGGTAATGAAAAAGCTTTAGCCAGACTTCTGCTCCGTGCAGAAACCGATCAATTGTTCTATAAGAAACTTCAAGATCAAATTAAACAATTGCGAAAATTCATAAAGCCAGTTCAAGAAAAAGCTGCTATTCAAAAACTATGCGCCAAGCTATTCCAATCAATACGATCTAATAAATAAAAATATTTTTATGACATCGCTTGCGGATATTGTCTTGGCTTTTCACTTTAGTATCGCCCTCTTTATTACGCTGGGCTTGCTGCTCATTCCGCTTGGATTTATTTATTCCTGGTCCTGGATTCGTAATCGCCGCTTTCGTCAGATACATGCCGGCCTCATGCTCTTTGTTGCTATCGAGGCAGTATTTGCCATCACCTGCCCACTGACAGTATTGGAAGCTCAGCTTCGACAGACAACTGCCCCACAATCATTCTGGGCTTATCAGCTTAATCAACTCCTTTACTGGGATTTACCACCCTCTTTCTTTGTGGGACTCTACCTTCTTTGCAGCATCTGGGTAGTCTATCTTTGGAGGCGAATTCCACCTCGCTCTTTGGGTCAGTAAATCACACAACCACTTGGCCGCTTGAGAGCTTAGAGTTTACGAGCAACCACGCCCATCAAGGCAGACATGCCACGATGTCCTTCACCCTCATGAATTTCTGCTTCGTACTCTTGCCAATCACAGATTTCCATTCCTCTTAAGAGATCCTGAATTAATTCAGTGGTGTAGAGATGATCAATACTCGGTGGGCCACCCGTCTTATATTCCAATTGCTTGGGCGTATACCCCTGAAGGATTAGATATCCACCGGGTTTTAGGGATTGGCGTATGTGGGCAAAGAGGTCAACACGCATATTGGGGGTCGCAAACTGAATAAATATGGCTGCGATTAAATCGTAGTGATTCAGTTTCCACGTCCAAGAATCGGTGCTAGCAACATTTAATGCAACCGATACCAATTGGTGCTTGGCTAATTGCCTTGCCTTTTCTACGGCCACTGGCGATATATCAAAGGCCTCCACAATCATTCCCTGCTGAGCTAGCCAGACGCTATTTCGCCCCTCGCCATCAGCGATGCAGAGAGCATTCCCACCTGATTTCATGCGGCTTGTTACCTGATCTTTTAAGTAAGCATTTGGGTCTTTGCCAAATACATACTCATCCCTCGAAAATCGCTTATCCCAAAATTGGGCTGCATCATCTGCGAAATGTGTTTTTTTCATTGGATTATGAGTGACTCATAGAAAGATTCTCATACTCAAGATCGGTCATCGTATCGACATCTCGAATATATGATTCGTGAGGCATGTCGATAAATAAAACATGATCAGGATTTTGATCCAACCACTCTCGACATCCTTGATTTGGGGTTGCTAACACAGCCTCTACTGCGCTCCGAGTTAATACAACTGGATTACCTCGTTGACCCTGATAACAAGGAACAATCGCTCTTACTTGACCTCGAACATGCTCTGCGTGGGTCATGAGGGCTTGTAGCTCGCGTAAGGTGATCTGAGGTTGATCCACCAGACCGATCAATAGATATTCGTAATTTGATTGCAAGGCGGCAAGACCAATTCGGACCGAGGAGGATTGGCCTCGTTCCGGTTGATCATTCGTGATTGTCTTGGAGTATTGCAAAGCCAAGGGTCTTAAACGATCTGCGTAAAAACCCAAGACAGTAATGGCTTCGCACGGCTGCAATTGGGAAGCCTCAAGCCAAAATCGACTCAGTAAGGGCACCCCATCTTTCATTAGCAGCCCTTTGGGATAACCACCTAATCGAGCCCCCTGACCAGCAGCAAGAAGAAGAATGGCAATTTTGGGCATATAGAAAATCAGGGTTTTGATCAATTCAAATAGGCATTAAACACTACCATTAAACTCTAGTACATGAATAGTACTGATTATCAAGTCCTCCAATCCGCCATTAGTTGGTTGCAGGATGGAAAGCGTGTTGCGTTAGCTACGGTTGTCCAAACCTGGGGATCCTCTCCTCGGCCAGTTGGCTCATGGCTTGCCATACGAGAAGATGGACAGGTTGTTGGATCCGTCTCCGGAGGTTGTGTAGAAGATGATTTAATTCGGCGTGTGCAAACGGAGATTTTGACTCGAACATCACCTGAATTAGTTAAATATGGGGTTAGCAAGGATGAGGCGGTTCGCTTTGGGCTTCCTTGCGGAGGAACGCTCCAGCTCTTAGTTGAACCGCGGCCCGAGCTTGCGATTCTTGAGGCGATCATGAGCGGTATTAAAAAACGTTCCATCGTATTACGCGAAGTGGACGTACTAACTGGTCAATCAACCCTAAGTATCGGAAATCGCTCTACACAGTTCCAATTTTCGAATGAGAAAATGCAGACTATTTATGGTCCCCGCTGGCGGATGTTCATTATTGGAGCCGGTCAACTCTCTCTTTGTTTAGCCAGTTTTGCCTTAACCTCAGACTTTGACATCACCATCATTGATCCACGCGAAGAGTACGCGGAGGGAATCGGATCCGAGGGAATTCAGTTTATTCAAGGAATGCCAGACGATGTGATGCAAGAGTTAGGGGTGGACTCGCATACTGCCATTGTGGCGCTCACGCATGATCCAAAAATTGATGATTTAGCCCTGATTGATGCCCTCCAATCTGAAGCCTTCTACGTTGGAGCATTGGGCAGTCATACCAATACCCAAAAACGCAAAGAGCGGCTAAGAGAATTTAACCTCTCTACCGAACAGCTAGAGCGACTGCATGGCCCTGTAGGCCTAGCGATTGGGGCTTTAACCCCACCCGAAATCGCAGTTTCGATCATGGCAGAGGTAATCGCTGTTAAATACGGAAAGAATGCTTCCTAAGGACGAATTCCCGGGCTTTCTATGATCATGCCATTTGCACGATGCATTAAATAGAGCTCAATTTGCATTAGCTCGTTCGACCCATAGGCATAGGTTTGGGCACGTACTCCCGACAGGCAGTTTCTTAAGCGGCGTTGCAACGATCCCATTCCTTGCCATTCAATCCGATAAATGGGATAACCGGTAGGATGCGCCTGGGGAATAACACTCCCACCAAGTTTTAAACCAGCCCGATCATCATGACACTGCGCACAAGACAAATTAAGCTGACCAATCCGTTGAAAATATAGGCTCTTACCGGACTCATACTCTTTTTTAACATCTCCCAGCGGTGTAGCCTGAATCGGCGAGCCGCGTGACTGCAAAGCGATCAAAGTACTAAGCGCTAGCATCGGCTTACTTTCGTATGCAAACGCAGGTAAGTGCTGATGGCGGGTACGACAAGCATTGATCTGACCCTCCATATTTTGTAATTTCTGATGCATGATTTTTGGGTAGGTTGCAAAAACGCCCCGCATCGATTGTTTGACATCCCCATGACAAGATGCACACGATTTGCCATTGGCCTGGGATTTTTCTTGCCAAAGAGCTTCACCATCCATCACTGCAAAAAGTGCTGGATTGAGATTCATATCATTTTGCATCGCTTGATTGGTTGGGGATAGAAGCTGGTATGCCGATTGGCGAGAATCTGCGAGTGCCGAATGGGTGAAAAGAAAAAAACTGATGGCAAGCGAACCAAACGCTTGAATCATAGTACGGTAATTGGCTGTTGTAGTACGGTTAAATAACCGTTATCCCCTGACCATTTACACTCGATCATCCCAGATTGATCGGCCTTTGCATCAAAGATAAAAATCGGGTTTGATCCTATTCCTGGATGAAGATCGGCCCGAAAAACGAGTCGGCCATTGTAGGTACAAACAAACTCCCGAATGATATCGCGTGGTACCCGCACACCCTGTTCGGTATGACGAAAGCCGGATTCCATATCGTGTTGAACAATGGCCCGAATTGAAAATAATTCGCCACGCTTTACTTGATTTGAAAAGGTAACAACGGCACGTGAAGAGCGACTCATATCATCTCCGTACAAGCCGATAAAGTGACTACCGTGTCAGCAGAAGTTCGCCAGAAATCACCATTACTCATTTGAGCCAAGACCCATACTCGCTGCGAATCTGCTAGTCGAATCCGCGTACTAAATTCTGCCTTTCCTGATAGCGGTGTGAAATAGCAACTCACGACATTGGGAAGTGGATTGCCCTCAGCAATCATATGAATAACTTTTACATAATCATTGGCGGTCATTGGGCTTTGGACTGCACACTTCACGGCAACTAAATTGCCATTCTCAACCAAAGGCGGAAGCTCAAAATAAATTCTTCCAGTTTTGACCGACTGATTTCCAATGATTTTTGAAATAACTTGCTGAGCATCGCTTGTCGATGCTTGTGCTCGATGCCAAGGGCTCAGACAAATGGCCGTCATGGAGGAAATAAATAAACGACGTGAACTCATGGTGTTTTGATTGTTAGCAAATAGGCAACCACATCCTCAATGTCTTGACCACTTAATACCGTTTTACCTGCAAATGATGGTGCAACACGATGAAGATGATCGATTCTATAGTAAGACGGCATAATCGTGTTGGGTTGAAAACGTGAGGCATCGACTAGACGCGCACGAAGTTGAGCGGCATTTAAATTACCTACACTGATGCGCAAATCGGGTGCTAAATTTCCCTGAAATCGCTCCTCGGTAGATGGCACGCTGTGGCACAAAATACACAAACCCGTTTGACGACTTACGACAATGGATTTTCCTCGAGTGGGATCACCAGGCTGCCCACTTAATGAATTTGGGATGGCATCGCCATCCCAAATCAGTTGTGCATACAGTGGGTGTGGAAAAGCTAGTAACGCACAAACGACTAGCTTAAATCCAACACGCATCAATTACACAAGGGTGATACCGCTATTCTTAAGTGGTACGGTACGAACGCGCTTACCGGTTGCACGGTAATAGGCATTGAGTACGGCTGGAGCAGCAACAGAAATAGTGGGTTCACCAATTCCACCCCACTCTTTTCCACCACCTTGAATAATGATCGTTTCTACTTTTGGCATTTGCCGCAAACGAATCGACCCAAAGGTATCAAAATTGGTTTGCTCGATGCGCCCATTTTTGACGGTACACTCTTCTTCAAACAATGCCGAGAGGCCATAAACAAAGGATCCAGAAACCTGACGCTCAATTTGCGCCGGATTAACCGCATAACCAGGATCCGTAGCAGCAACGATCCGATGTATCTTGATCTTATTGCCATCGGTGACCGAGATTTCACAAGCAGCCGCCACAAAACTACCAAATGATTTTTGCTGCGCTATTCCTCGGAATACACCAGCGGGCGCAGGTTTTGTCCAACCAATTCGATCGGCCACCGCATTGAGAACGGCCAAATTGCGTGGGTAATTGGCTGAATACTTGCGTCTGAATTCGACTGGATCCATTCCGGCATATTCTGCCAGTTCGTCCATGAAGCATTCCATAAAGACAGCATTCTGATTGATATTGACGCCCCGCCAGAAACCCGGTGGCACATGCGTGTTCCGCATGGCATGGTCAATCGTCAAGTTAGGAAAATCATAGCTAATGCCATGCTCTCCACCTTTTGCTACCCCCTGGAAAACCAATGGATCCATTCCTTTATTTTGGGCAACCACCGCAGGACGAACGGCCGTCAAGATGGACTGACCTGAGAGGCGCATATGAACACCGGTTAGGTTTTTCTTATCATCAAACGTTCCGGTCATCTTGCACATCATGATGGGATGGTAACGACCCTGGGTCATATCCTCTTCACGAGTCCAAATGAGCTTAATGGGAGTACCAGGCATTTGTTTTGCAATATTGACCACTTGAGTTGTGTAATCCTGAAACGCCCCGCGTCGTCCAAATCCACCACCAAGATTAACTTTGATTACATCGCATTTATCTGCTGTTAGACCAGAAGCTGCGATCACGGCTGCAAGAGATGCCTCACCATCTTGTGTGGGGACCCAGGCACGGCATTTATCCGCAGTCCACAACGCAGTTGCATTCATGGGCTCCATCGGAGCGTGGTTTAAGAATGGATAAAAGAATTTGGCTTCAATTTTCTTTGAGGCATCCGATGCTGCATTTTTAAAGTCGCCATTGGCATTACCAACAAAGGTTTCGTTGGCATTTAATCCCTCCTCAAGACGCTTCAGAATATCAGCCTGTTGAACATTGGCATTGGCGCCTTCGTCCCAAACGATGGGCAACTGATCCATAGCAACCTTAGCCTGCCAGAAGGTATCTGCAACAACAGCGACGGACGTATCGCTAACCTGCACTACCTTTTTTACACCCTTCATGCTGGCTACTTTGCTAGCATCAAAGCTTTTTAACTTACCGCCAAATACCGGGCATTGCTTAATCGTAGCAACTAGCATGCCAGGCATTTGCAGATCGATTGCATAGACTTGTTTGCCGGTCACTTTATCGGCCAAGCTATCAATGCGGTCCATCGACTTACCAATCACCTTCCAGCGCTTGGGATCTTTCAGTTCAATATTCTTAGCGTCAGGCACAGGCAATTTCGCTGCAGCAGCAGCAACTTTTCCATAACTGATGGTTCGACCGCTTGCCTGATGGGAAATGACGCTATTGGATGCCAAGCATTCTGCAGCAGGAACACCCCATTGATTTGCTGCTGCTTGAACTAGCATGATGCGCGCTGCAGCACCGCCTTTGCGAACATAATCTTCAGAGGTACGAATGCCGCGACTGCCACCAGTGGAGAATGATCCCCAAACACCTTTACGCTTTAGGCTCTCTCCTGGAGTCGGATAATCAATCGTAATTTTCCTCCAATCGCACTCCAACTCCTCGGCGACTAATTGAGCTAAGCCAGTAATGGTGCCCTGACCCATTTCAGAGCGAACTACACGAATAATCACGGTGTCATTTGGCTGAATCATCACCCAGACCCCGATTTCAGGGGGCATTGCCGCTTGCGCTGTGGAGGCTTGAGCACTTCCAATCACGGCTGGGAACTCCAAACCGATTGCTAATCCAGCAGAAACTGCACTGGATCCGACAATGAATTGGCGGCGAGATAAATTTGGTACAGGTGCATTCATCGTATTCTCCTTAAGCCTTAGCGGCGGCATGAACCGCAGCCCGAACTTCTTGAAAGGTTCCACAGCGACAAATATTGGTCACTGCCGCATCAATATCGGCATCGCTTGGCTTTGGATTGCTTCGTAGTAAAGCGGTGACTGCCATCACCATGCCGGTCTGGCAATAGCCGCATTGCGGGGCTTGTTTTTCAACAAATGCCTGCTGAACTTTGCTGAGCTTGCCGCCTTGGGCCAAACTCTCAACCGTCTCAATCTTTTTACCTGCTGCAGCACTAACGGGCAAGGCGCAGGAACGGACCGCTGCACCGTCCAATAGTACGGTACAGGAACCGCAGGCCGCGATACCGCAACCATACTTCGTTCCAGTTAATCCGATTTGCTCACGAATCACCCACAATAATGGGGTGTTAGGATCGACATCAACCGATCTTGCCTTGCCGTTCACGGTTAGCTTTACCATGCAGGTCTCCTTGCATTTAGTTTGACTTATTGAAATTCCTCTTAGATCAGAGGGTTTTAAGAATCATATACCAAATAGTAAAAAAATAAATGGGGGTTAATTGGGAAAATCGGTTTTGATCAATGGATTTGATAACGCATTGAATTCAATAAAATTTTCTGTTTCATCATAAAATTCCAATACGGGTCATCAACGATCTGAACCCCCAATCAATTTACCTAAATTCATGGCCCAAACTCGATCCTTAGTCGTTATCCTTGGCGATCAGCTCAACCGGGATGCGAGCGCATTTGACGGCTTTGATGTGAAGCAAGACGCAGTATGGATGGCAGAAGTGGATGAAGAATCCACCCACATTTGGTCTTCAAAGCAACGGATTGCTTTATTTATTAGTGCGATGCGTCATTTTGCGCAATCGTTGCGTCAAGAAAAGATTGCATTGCATTACAGTGAACTCGATGACCCGAACAATACCCAAAGCATTGAGGGTGAGCTTGCCAGAACCATTGCCCTATGCAATCCAAGCCGACTCATTATGACTGCCCCTGGGGATTGGCGGGTTCTTGAGAAAATCAAACAGCTGGCATTGCAAACCGGCATTGAACTAGAAATCCGTGAGGATCGGTATTTTTTCTCGACCGTTCGGGAGTTTTTTGAACATGCCAAAGGTCGCAAGCAACTGCGTCTGGAGTATTGGTATCGCGAGCTTCGCAAAAAGCATCGTGTCCTCATGGATGGCGATTCCCCTGCCGGTAGCGAATGGAACTTTGACTCCGAAAATCGCTCCTCCTTTGGTAAAGAGGGTCCTCCACCTATACCACCACCACTGCGCCTCAAGCCCGATCGCATTACCCAAGAGGTGATCGAACTGGTTGAGAGTCGGTTTGCATCGCATCCCGGTTCAGTAACTGCAAGCGCTTCTGGCTTTGGGTGGCCGGTCAATCGGCAAGAGGCTCTGCGTGCCTTGGATGACTTTATTCAACATCGTCTACCTGAGTTTGGCGTGTATCAAGATGCCATGTGGACTGATGAGCCATGGTTATTTCATTCGCATATTGCAAGTGCCCTAAATCTGAAATTACTATCCGCTCAAGAGGTGGTGAAGGCTACAGAAGAAACCTATCGTCAAGGTCGGGCACCAATTGCCGCGGTTGAGGGATTTATTCGTCAAATCTTAGGCTGGCGTGAATATGTCCGCGGTATCTATTGGATGAACATGCCAAAGTACCTTGAACTCAATGCGTTAAACGCCAATCAAGCTCTACCGGCATTCTTCTGGGACGGTAACACCCCAATGCATTGTTTATCGCAAACGATTACTCAGAGTTTGCGAACCGGCTATGCGCACCATATTCAACGCCTCATGGTCACCGGTCTCTACGCCCTCCTTCTTGGTGTCAAGCCAAAGGAAATTCATGCTTGGTATTTAAGTATGTATGTGGATGCTGTCGAGTGGGTAGAGCTCCCCAATGTCATTGGTATGAGCCAATTTGCCGATGGCGGATTAATGGCCAGTAAGCCATATATTGCAACGGGTAAATACATTGATCGCATGAGTAACTATTGCAAGCACTGTGTCTTTAAGCCCGATCAATCTACCGGTCCCAATGCCTGTCCATTTACCACGCTGTATTGGGATTTTCTGATTCGCCATGAGAGCGCCATGAGCAAAAATCCACGCATGCTCATGCAGGTTCGCAATCTCGCACGCATGACCGATGAAGCCAAGTTGGCAATTCAAGACAAGGCTTCAGAACTTCGAGACAGTCAGGCTGGTAAATAATCCCAGCGATCAAATCGGGCGGCTTGGCCCACCCTCGCTCCATTCGCATCGATTAAATTCCATACCGTTGCATTACGGATCCAAAACCGTTTACCGCCCTTAGATATCCGAATACCAGAGTAATCATCGATAAAACCAAACTGTTGCACACGCTGCAATAAGGATTGGCGCTCGTCTTGCAAGACCGGCTCCGCCGATTGACGCGATGGAATCGAGGTGATTTCTGCCCAATTCATCTCAAATGCATTCTGGGCCATCCGATTGGCATAGGCAAAAATTGGGTCTGCGAAGGTATCATGCGCCACCACCGCAAAAGGGGCTTCATAGAGCATTTGCGCTGCATTCTTTGAACTGGTTAATTCAATGCAAGACTTACCCAGAAAATGCTGATAGCTATCCAATATCAACCGAGCCTCGATGGGCATAAATTGATTATTCGGGCCTGGTTCAATGCGGGAGAATGGCATGCCAAGCCTTATCGGCCGAGCAGTGAAATAATTTTGTAGCGGCCGTCACTACTAATAAGCTTTAAGGTGTACTCCTCAATGAAAACAGCATCACTGAGTTTTGGGAAATAAAATTCAAACGACTTGCCCTTTGGTTCGTCAGCAACGTAGGCCAGTTCTTTGACGGGATCGATTTTTATTATTCGGTACATAAACACTAGGCAATACAAACAAGCTTGTAATACTAGAATTCAAAACTAAACATAAAATACCCAAATTCATTCTACAGGCGATTTAGGAAAAAATGCAATTACTCAATCCTATGGACTACTCAATGGAAGTTGAGCAACAAACGATCTGGATTAAAAACCCAAACACCACGATCGCTTACTGCCGATATTCCAATGACGGTGATATTGAGTACATTTATGTTCAACCCATGTACCGGCTAATGGGGTTTGGTCGCAAGTTAGTAGAAGAAGTCCAGCGCATCACAGGCAAAGTGGGCCTCCCCCATGAGCCAGTATCCCCCATGGGGCAGCGCTTTTTTGCTGCACTCGAGAAATATTCTTAATGAATACTATTAAGAAAATTTATCTAAGTTGGATTCTTCTTGTTTTTAGCAGTGCTGCAAGCGCAAACTCAATCGTTGATTTGCGTAATCAGACCACCATTAATCAGGAGCGATTGATTGCTGAGCTAATCAGCGCTGACTATATTTTGCTGGGTGAGCTACACGATAACCCCCATCACCATGAAGCACGTGGTCGATTGATTGCTGCAATTGCTAGCAAAAAATATGCAGCGGTTGTTGAGTATCTGCCAACCGGTCCATTAGTCCGATGGACTGGATCGACTCTACAGTCGCTGGAGCAAGCAGGGTTCTCCCCAAAGGCGTGGCCATGGAAGCTCTATCAACCCCTATTTGAAGCGATTCGGGTATCTGAATTACCGCTCTACGGCTCCAATCTAGATCGTTCAATTTCTAAAACCATCTTCTCTGGTGGACCCATCCCCGCTGCAATGGAATCGGATTACCAAAAAAGTGCTTTGACAGGTGAGGCAAAACGCAGTCTTGAGAACGATTTGATCGACGGGCATTGTGGCAAGCTTCCCGCCCAGTATTTAGAACCCATGTTTCGGGTACAGCGCTTGACGGACATCTCGATGGCGCAGGTCATGATGCGTCATTCCCCCGCCATTCTGTTTGCCGGTAATGGTCATGTTCGCAATGATTATGGGGTGCCCCAAGTTTTAAGATCTCTTGAGCCTTCCAAGAAACGAGTGAGTGTTGGCTTGATTGAAGAGGCGCAGCGCGACTCTACAGCATTTGCAGAGCTCGCCAAACTATACGATTTTGTCTGGATTACACCTAGTATCGATCGCGCCGACCCCTGCGCTACCCTTCATTTTGATAAATCAGAATCCTCTAGGTAGTACGCATCGGCAACAAATGCTGGGCCTTTCATTAAATACACGATAAAGGCACATAAAGCGGCAGTGAAAAGCATCGTCCAGAAGAAGATGAGTCCCGCTATTAAATAGAGCTCCCAGAGCTTGGATGATCCGCTAGGCTCTATGCCGTATTGCAAAATGGCAAGCGGTATAACCAATATGCTGGTGCCATAGAACATCAGCTTTGGCGTATAGCGCAAAATGACCCACTCAAAGCCAGGCGGTTCTCGACGTGTTAGGGGAAGCTTCTTTAACCAGTTCATCGTTTGATATTAATCGATCGCCCTTGAATTTTCACAGGCAGAGCCCTATATTCCTTTCGCAGGACTTTTCCTGACTTTTTTAATCATCAATAAAGGAGTCTTTATGTCAAATTCCAATCCAGCGAATGTGCGTTATTCCATCGCCGATTGCAAAGCGTCACTCGACAAAAATAATCACCATCCGCGCTATAACCATAGCATTCGCGAGTGCGATCAATCGATTCGCGCCGAGAAGAAGTAAGTCAATCCCTGTAGCCCCGAGTTTGAGCTTGGGGCTTTCTTCGGCATAATGGCTTATGACAATTCGTCTAGAAACCATTAGTGCTGGACTGGTAAAACCCATATGGGTTCGCGATGACAATGAGCTTCGCACAATCATGTCAGGTATTTACAAAACGCCGATTAGTACACTGACTAATCCTCAACTAATCGAAGTAACAAGAGCTGGAATTGTTGGCGATGAACAAGCTGATCCCCAAGCTCATGGTGGGACTGAAAAAGCCCTTTATATGTATCCGCAAGAACACTATCCATTTTGGTCCTCGCTTTTTTCAGAAGCTAAAGGCCAATCCATCCATTTAGAGCACGGCTACCTTGGTGAAAATCTAACGATTAGCGGATTAAGCGAGCACGATATCTACGTTGGTGATCGCCTTCGTATTGGAGCTGTTGAATGCGCTGTTACGAAATTACGCGAGCCCTGCTATAAGTTCACAGCGAAGACGGGTGTTGCAACAGCGGCCAAGGCAATGATCCAAGGTGCTCGCAGCGGTTGGTACCTTCGAGTCCTTCAGGCTGGATTCCTAAAAGCCGGTGATGCGATTACGGTCATTCCCGGGCCTCGCGAATGCTCAATCGCCCAACAAAATCATGCGCTACGTCATCGGGGTGATTGAGTTATCCGTTTGACCAGTTTTAATGCGAAGGGTCCGATGGCGCCTGATATCGCATGGCGATTCTTTGCAAAAATTCGATATGCAAGATTCAAGATGGGTCTCAGTATTTTTCTTGAAAATAGCCAAGCCAGGATGGGGAGATTAGCGCGCCGATAGGCCTCTGCAAAGACAGGGACACCATGGATCAGGGCCTGCCCCTCAATTTGCCCAACCATCTGATTGAGCGCCGCCTGGCACGAAACGCCGACGCGCTCTGGGTCGAATGCACTGCTGTTGACATCGACAAATTGAAGCAATTGCTGTTGATTGCGGGTTTGCAAATAAAGAATCTCTGCCTGACACAGTGGGCAGGCACCATCATAGAACAGGGTCAACGGCAATAGGGTTTGGCTCATACAATAGATCGAATCTAGATTCCATTGTCCTGTAAATGCGCGTTTTTTACTTTCTACCCCTACTTCTTATGCTTTCGGCATGTGGCCAAGCCGACTACACCACCTGGAACTGCATTCCCGAGAATGACCCTAGCAAAAAAGTAGTCATGGTCTTGCAGCAATCGACCATGAAGATTGACGATCGGCAGTTGCGCTTTTGTGGCAGTCTCGGGCTAGTCAGCTATTTTGATGAAAACTGCAAGGTTGGTGACGTCAAAGCGTCTATCGCGCAATTGATTCAGAGCGAATCGCGCTTAGCCATTGGCTCCAAGCAGTATCGCTGTGAAAAGCTCTAAGCTTTAATCGGAGCGCTTTAGCAAGATCTGCGCAGTCATTTTTCCGGCAAACACTAAGTCCATCTCCAGACCATCATTAGCGGACTTAATATCAACGCCATCTTGACTCGCTGGTTTAGTTTCTTGAACGGCAAGCAGCTTATCTGGCCATGAGAACCTCATGTTCGCGGTCATCGGTAAATAACCATCAAAGAGTCTGCGCATCAAGGGACCAGCATTGAGTTGATAAAGACCATTACCAAGAGAATCCAGCGCTTTTGACTGCAAATCAATACAAATCGATCCACCTTTTTGTACCTCACTTAAGGTCACGCGATTGTCTCTGACCTCAGCCATTGCGATGCCATCCATGGTCCGCACTTGAATATCCCGGATTCGGTCTTTGTTAAACAGAATGACCACCTTACGAATTGGATCTAATTTTTTATGGCAGGTCTGAATTTGTACCAAACCAGAATCAAGACTGGTCTCTAGGATCGTTACCTTCGATTCATAGGTATATGAATTGGGATCTGGCTTGGTTTTCAGAAAACGGATCTGTCCCTCACCAACCACATCGGCAAGACCCGCTGCTGATACGCCGATGGGTAAAACAAAAAGGCACACAGCCAGGTGTGTGCCCCATCGGGTCATGATTGATCGCATTCGATCAGAGCAACATTAATAGATCTTTTTACTCAAGCGCTGATCACGCTTTTCAATCATCAACTGTAAAAACCACTCTCCTCGCTTCATGGGGGAAGCCATCATATTTTGTATGAACGACTGAAAACAGGCTGCAAAATTCTGGTTTTTCATAGCGAAACCTTTACTTTGATTAAATAATAATTTGATTGTAGCTAGTTTTAAGATAATTGACCAACGCAACGACTCAGCTTTATTCCTAAGTCATCGCAAGGCCTTGACCACTTCCAAAGTGGCCGATCGCTTTCGCCTCATGAAACCCCGAGTGGTGGAGTAAATTCAGAACTTGTTCTTTAGCTTTAGGTGCGCAGGCAATCAAGAGACCGCCGCTGGTTTGCGGATCGGTCATTAAATGCTGTTGCCACACTTCGATAGCCGGACCAAACGAAACCTCGCCCCCATAGCCTTGCCAATTACGTGTGGACGCTCCGGTATAGATATCTTCTTTAACAAACTCTAAAGCTTCGGCAATGACTGGAATATCATGCCAAGTCAAGTTAGCTTGAAGATTAGCTCCGCGACTCATCTCCAAAAGATGCCCTGCTAAGCCAAAGCCCGTGACATCCGTCAAGGCATGAACCTCTGGCATTTTCGAGAGTGCAATGCCTGGCTGATTTAGCTGCGTTGTATAGGTAATCATCGCCTCGTACCCTTTAGCGGAAAGACGTTCTTTCTTTAGTGCGGCGCTCAAAATACCGACTCCGAGGGGTTTACTCAAAATAATCACGTCTCCTGCTTGCGCACCGCTATTGCGTTTTAAGTTGGCTGGATCAACAATGCCAATCGCCACCAAGCCATAGATGGGCTCAACGGTATCAATGGAATGCCCACCAGCAATCGGAATACCCGCCGCTTGGCAAACCGATTCCCCACCCGCGATGATCTTTTGAATCACCTCTAGAGGTAATACATTAATTGGCATACCAAGTAATGCCAGTGCAAATAAGGGTTGAGCGCCCATTGCATAGATATCTGAGATCGCATTGGTGGCCGCAATTCGACCAAAATCATAGGGATCATCGACGATTGGCATAAAGAAATCCGTAGTGGCCACAATCGCTTGGTGATCATTGATTTGATAAACCGCGGCATCCTCATTATTTTCTGAGCCCGCTAACAAAGCCGGTGGAATCATTTTGAGGGGTGAGGCACGCAAAATATCACTTAAGACACCAGGTGCAATTTTGCAGCCACATCCCCCTCCGTGGGAGAGTGAGGTCAGGCGGCCGTTATATGCATTGAGAGTCATGAGTTATTCATGAATTATTTTTGAAACAACTTTTTGATATTGGTAATGGCATCCTTACCGTATTGCTGCGCATTGTCGGTGACATTCCGTAATGTATCCGTCGCGATATTCAAATAGGTGTTGATACTTTTGAGCGCAGCATTCTTCACCACGGGAATAATGGCATCGATAATTTTTCCAACCGCTTCTTTAGTTCCCGCGCCATCCTTACCAGTATCAATATTAGTGATTTGAATGTCATCTAACTTAAGGTTTACGCTTGTGCCTAAGATTCTCATATCCTGATAAATTAGATCCGCCCCCTGAATATCAAACTGCTTAATTAGGATGCGTGGCTGCTTAGAATCACCAGCTTTACCAGCTTTGCTTTGAGCATCTTCTTTTTGATTGGTTGAACTGTATTGCTTTGCGTTATTTTGCAAAACCGATAGATTGTCAGAATCTTTGGTTTTGACATACTGCACACTAGGCTGACTCAAGAGCACTCGATCAATGACAACCCAATCGAGTTTAGACTCCTTCGGATTAAGTTGAATCTCGATCAACCCTGCTTTAAATGCATGAGTCCCTGCAAAACCCGGGGGATTTGCTACTTCAAGATTAGTGATGCTTGCACGGGTTTGACGCAAGCTAATATTGACCTCGCCAACGGTTACCTTTGTTCCCAGGGATTGCGTGGCGTAGTTCTCAATTGAGCTCTTCACATAGCCATCTAATTTACTAACCGTGTAATACGCAACACCAATGGCAATTGCTATAGCTAATACGATCAAGAGGACAAGCATTTTGAGAATTTTCATTATCAGAATTGAGTCATAACAGTGCGTACTCTGTTATTTTGACATTTGTTTTAATTTCATGAGCAAGATGCTCAGGGCAAACAGGAAAGTCAACGCATTGGTCACAATTAAGGGCCAACTCTCAATCACAATCCCATAAATAAGCCACAGTCCAACCCCAAGGGTAAACATGCTGTACATGCCCACCGAGATGCCTGAGAGGTCTCTTGTTCGCCAGGATTGAATGGCCTGAACAAGAAAGGAAAAGGTGGTCAGTAAAGCAGCGAAGTAGCCAATGATGTCAATATGAAACATCTTGGCATCTTAGCCGATTGATGAATGGCTTAGCTGATACGGCCGATTGCGCAACTCACAAATGATTTAGCGGTCGCAATTCCTTTATCAAGACCCGCTACAGAACCCTTTTCAGGGTAGCCCATACTCAGCAACTTATCGACAATCTGCTGGCGCAAATTAGAGTCGGCATCCAGAACAACGGCTCGGTTTGCATGATCGACCGTGACTGCTTGAACTCCAGAAATCGCTTTTAAGCCTTTGACGATGGTGTTCTCACAACCGCCGCATTTTAGGTTCTCAATTTCAATGGTTAGATTTGCCATAGAATCCTCCGATAATTTCTCTAAGTATGATCTTTTTTTTGGGTTTTGGTTTGATCTAGATCATTATTTATGAGGCGGCCTTGAGTTGCGCTGCTAGATCAATAAAGTCTTTGGCATGGTAGGTCGTCCAGGACTCTTGCCCAAGGTCTGTTCGGGTTACCTTTGGTCCAAACTCATTAGGGCGTTCAATAAATGCCGTTTGGAGACCGCATGCATGAGCCGCTTCTAAATCGTCTTTATGGGCAGCCACCAACATCACCTCGTGCGGCTTTAAATCAAATGTTTGGCAAACGCCTAAATAGGTCTGAGGATCTGGCTTGTAGTGGCGAAATACTTCGGCCGAAAGAATTAGATCCCAAGGTAAGCCGCCATTTTTTGCCATATTAGCAAGTAGGCCTAAATTACCATTGGACAGAGTGACGATCGTAAAGTCTTGTTTTAGGAGTGTTAAACCACGCACCGTATCCGGCCATGGTTTTAATCGGTGCCAGGCGAGATTAAGATGCTTCTTTTGGGCTTCCGTCAGATGATCAATTTTTAGCTCAGTCAGCACTTGATCCAAGATCATTCGATGTAGATCATCAATCCGAGTCCAGCCGAGCTCCCCACTACGAACTCGAGCCATGGCAGGCTTATAGCCAGACCGCCAGGCACTGGCAAAAGCAATAGGGTCAGCTTGGGGCAAGAGTTGGGTAACCTCAGCCGCAATTGAGCCATGCCAATCCACTACGGTTCCAAATACATCAAAAGCCAGTACAGTTGGTTTCATCTTGGGGTTTGGGTTTGGGTTTGGGTTTGGGTTTGATTAGGATCATTCATAATAGACAAATACCAAGCCTCTCCGATACAGTCAATCGTATTAACCTTTAAAAATACATCATGCCCATTATTACCAATATTGAAGACTTGCGCGTTCTCCATCAAAAACGCACTCCCAAAATGTTTTATGACTACGCAGACTCGGGTTCTTGGACCGAGTCCACCTATCGCGCCAATGAATCCGACTTTCAGAAAATTAAATTACGTCAACGGGTGGCTGTCAATATGCAAAATCGCACCACCAAAACGACGATGGTCGGCCAAGAGGTAGCAATGCCAGTTGCTCTGGCACCCACTGGCTTAACCGGTATGCAATACCCCGATGGGGAAATTTTGGCTGCACAGGCTGCTGAGAAATTTGGGGTCCCCTTCTGCTTATCAACCATGAGCATTTGCTCGATTGAAGATGTGGCCGAACGAACCACTAAACCATTTTGGTTTCAACTCTACGTCATGAAAGATCGTGGTTTTATTGAACGCTTAATTGAACGGGCTAAGGCTGCTAAATGTTCGGCACTCGTACTCACCTTGGACTTGCAAATTTTAGGTCAGCGTCACAAAGATATTAAAAATGGTTTAAGCGCGCCACCGAAACTCACAATTCCAAACATGATCAATATGATGACCAAACCGCGTTGGTGCATGGGGATGCTGCAAACGCCACGTCGCACCTTCCGAAATATTGTTGGTCATGCCACCGGCGTAGGGAATATGTCCTCCCTATCATCATGGACTGCCGAACAATTTGATCCTGGCCTCAATTGGGGTGACGTTGAGTGGATTAAAAAACACTGGGACGGCAAATTGATCATTAAAGGTATTTTGGATCCAGAGGATGCGCGGGCAGCCGTTGGATCAGGGGCGGATGCGATTGTGGTCTCGAATCACGGTGGCCGACAGCTCGATGGTGCAATGTCGAGTATTCAGGCACTACCACCAATTGTCGATGCGGTTGGTAAGGATATCGAGGTTTGGATGGATGGCGGCATTCGTTCTGGTCAAGACGTTCTTAAAGCATGGGCCTTAGGTGCCCGCGGTACGATGATTGGTCGCTCCTTCCTCTATGGTCTTGGCGCCATGGGTGGGCCTGGCGTTACAAAATGTTTAGAGATTATTCATAAGGAGTTGGATCTCACGATGGCATTTACTGGCCACCGTGATATCCATAATGTCACCAACGATATTTTGGTGCCTGGTACCTACTAAGTTATTTCTTCGCGTTTGGAAAAAAGAGCTGCTCACCGCCTACTTTGTAGGAGGCAATCGTATCTTGGCCTTCTTTTGAGGTAATCCAGTCCACAAATGCCTGGCCTTCGGCTTTTTTCACATTGGGGTGCTTGGCGGAGCTCACCAACATCACGCCATACTGATTAAAGAGCTTTGGATCGCCTTGCACCAGAATAGCTAGATCACCGCGGTTCTTAAAAGTAAGCCACGTTGCCCGGTCCGACAAGATATAACCATTCATACCGGATGCTGTATTTAATGCAGGACCCATTCCAGAGCCAGTTTCTTTATACCAAGGTAGATTCGCTGACACTGTAATGTCCGCACCCTTCCAATACCGCAACTCGGCGGCATGGGTACCACTCTTATCGCCTCGAGAGACAAAGGTTGACTTACTATCGGCGATTTTCTTGAGCGCTGCTTGAATATCTTTGCCACCGGCAACTTTCGCTGGATCACTTTTTGGGCCAATCAGTACAAAATCGTTGTACATCACTTCAATCCGTTTATCGGCAAAGCCTTCGGCAACAAATTTTTCTTCAGCGACCTTGTCGTGAACGAATACCACATCAGCGTCTCCTCGACGGCCAATATCTAAGGCCTGTCCTGTGCCAACGGCAACAACTTTCACCTGAATACCTGTTTTCTTCTCAAACGGTGGCAGGATGTGCCCAAATAAACCCGATTGCTCCGTCGAAGTTGTCGATGAAAGCACAATACTTTTTTGTGCATAAGCGGCCGTTGAAAGTAAGAATGAGAGAGTGAATGCCGAAACAATGGAGCGAATATTTTTCATGGTGATTAATAGTGAGTTGAAAACGTTTTATCATCAAGAGATCGATTTAAATAATCAATATGCAAAAATATTCATATGAAGCTCGTGATCCAACCCACCCTCCTCCTGAAGACCCCAAACTACCATCAGCGTAGCCTCGACTTAACGCATATTGGTAATTTGTTGCGCAGTGTGGATCAGGGGCGTACCCTTGCAGCTGCTGCAAAGGATCTCAATGTCTCCTATCGAACGGTTTGGAATGAACTGCGAGAGGCTGAGCAAGAACTGGGCTGTAAGCTATTAGAGCGAATTAAGGGGCACGGCTCAAAAATTACTCCCGCCGGTCAATTACTGATTCATTCGCTCGATCGCTTGGATTTACAGCTTTCAAATGAGGCTCAGCGCTTAGCTACGGATATTGGCGAGAAGCTCTCCAAGCATCTTGAAAAAATCCTTGATCGCTATATTTTTTGCACTAGTAACGACCCACTCATTGAGCAAATTCATTCAAAATTTGATGAAATTGACTATAAAACGATGGGGTCTGGACATGCGCTGGATCGACTGATCGAAAATAAAGCGAGCATTGCAGGTTTTCATGTATCGGATCCTGCTGAAATTAAAGCGATCGAAGACCACCTCCGCCGTGCTGGTCTGGTGACCGTCCCCTTAATGCAGCGCGTTCAAGGATTATTGTTAGCAAAAGGCAATCCGCTGAAGATTCAATCCATCCGAGATCTCGCTCGGCCCGAGGTACGGATGATTAATCGACAAAAGGGGGCGGGTACACGTCTATTACTTGATCGACTCTTAGAGCGTGAAGGCCTAAAGACCAAACTAATTAAAGGATATGGGCACGAGGAGTTTACCCATAGCGCCGTTGCGACCAGCATCTTAGCTGAACAAGCCGATGTCGGAATTGGGTTGCAATACATCGCCAAAGAGTACAAGTTACACTTCATTCCACTTGAGACTGAAACGTTTTACCTCGCCATGAAACCAGAGTTCAGGCGTAATAAAACCTTGATCGCATTCATTAAAGCCATCAAGAATCGTTCCAATAAAACTCCGGGGTATAAAGCGCTTAAATGAATCGGCTAATTATTTTCAGGTAATCGATTAATAGATTAGTGGGATCAGTTTCTTGGTACGCCGTTGATAGTCCTTATAGTCTGGAAACTTTTCCAACAGCCACTCTTCTTCTTTGCGGGACTTCATGTCAAAGAAGAGTAGTAATGCGAGCGCCACAATAAAGGTATACCAATTTTGCACAGTTGCTGCCCATCCAAAACCCAGAATAATCACCCCAAAATAAATGGGGTGGCGCACCATCTTGTAAATTCCTGTCTGAATTAATTCGCCGTTTTGCTTGGGTTTTGGTAGTGGGGTCAAATTGGGACCTAAAGAAATGGCAGCCCATATAGCAATTCCAAGACCGAGGTAGAAAAAAGCCCTACCAATCAGCCACAAGGGGTAATGGATTGTCTCTGGCTTACCAAGCAGATCGGCCGGACCAAAGAATAGTGCGATTAATAAAACTGCTTGAATGAATACGTAGATCGCGCCACGATCGTGCTTGGTTTTACTCATCTAAGTCTCAAGCTCTCTAAGGTATTGGAAAATCTCACGATAGGCTTTCGGAGGTTTATTGGTCTCGCGTTCCTTTTTGGCATTTCGAATCAGAGTACGAATACTCTGAATATCGAGTGCAGGATACTTAGTAATTAACTCCTGTAAGGCCTCATCACTTTGTAGCAAGCGTTCGCGCAAACGCTCTAAACGATGTAACTTGGCAGTTTCGACCCGACCAGGCCCTTCAATGACTTCAAGTTGATTCTTAATGGCAGCAATATCCTCATCGGATAATGTGCGCATCCGTTTACCAAGGTATTGCTTATGGCGCCGAATCCCCTCAAAGGACCGAACCTTTGAGGTCTGTGCAATCGCATCGCGCAAATCTTCATCGATTGGAATAGACTTTAACGCATCACTTGTGAGGGCGCTTAAAGCCTCAGCTAATTTTTGGCGCTCGGCCATTTGACGTTTGAGCTCTGATTTACTGGGTGGTAAATCATCGTTTGCGATTAAAGGATCAATTTCAGCCATGTCCCATTCTACTGAATGGTTCAATCCGATTAAAATCGAGCATTATTGATTGACTCCCCCTTTTGCCTTCATGGAATATCAAGACTATTACAAAATACTCGGCCTGGAACGGGATGCGACGCCTGATCAGATCAAACAGGCCTATCGCAAACTAGCTCGCAAATACCATCCCGATGTGAGTAAAGAGACGGATGCCGAAAAACGCTTCAAAGAAATTGGTGAGGCTTATGCAGTTCTAAAAGATCCAGAGAAAAAATCTGCCTACGATCAAATGGGTAATAACTGGTCGGGAGGTCAAGGTTTTAATCCACCACCCAACTGGGATTCTGGATACGAGTTTCGAGGTAATGGTTGGGGTGATCATGCCAATCCTGACCATAGCGAGTTCTTTGAGTCCATTTTTGGGCGCCGCGCCCAACAAGCCAATCAACAAAGTGCTCAACTCAATATTCCGGGTGAAGATCACCATGCCAAGATTGAGATTGATTTAGTTGATTCCTATCTAGGTGCGCAGCGGAGCATTGGACTCAAAATGCCCACACTCGACGATCAAGGTCATCTTCGCATGCAAGAGCATACTTTAGAGGTCAAGATCCCCAAGGGTATTCGAAGCGGTCAACATTTGCGCCTTGCTGGTCAAGGAAGTCCTGGGTTTGGCAATGGCAAAGCGGGTGACCTCTATTTAGAGATTGTGATTAAACCGAACCCCTACTTCAAGGTTGATGGTAAAGACGTTACGGTGGAGTTAAGCCTTGCTCCCTGGGAGGCGGCATTGGGGGCAACGGTAGACCTCCTTATTCCAACTGGCAAAGTTGAACTGAACATACCTGCCAACACCATGGCGGGTAAGAAATTACGCCTTAAGGGCAAAGGCATTCCGAGCCAAGAACCAGGTGACCTTTATGCAACCATTCGATTGGTTACCCCACCAGTAACCACCGATGCCGATAAAGAGTCCTACCAGGCGATGGCAAAGTCCTTTGCCGCATTTAATCCACGTGCAAACGTATAGGAGCTATCCATATGAATACCAATCATTCTGTATTGCTAGAGGGGGTGGTGGTTGAAGAGCATCTGCATCTAAGTGTTACTGAAATCTGTCAAGCATGTTCAATCACTCATACGCATATTGAAGAATGGGTGGCCGAAGGTGTTTTGCAGCCACAAGGTTCGAATCAGAGTGATTGGCGCTTTACCGGTCACTCCTTACGACGCGCCAAGATTGCTAGTCGCTTAGTCCGAGACCTCGAGGTAAATACACCGGGCGTTGCTTTAGCGCTTGATCTCTTAGAGGAAATCGAAACGCTTCGCAAACAACTCAATCAGCCGTAGTTATTGCAAGGCTTCTTGGGCAGCAAGAACGCCACTACCCTTGAGCTTGATACCAAAACGGTTCATGCCCATTTCGCATCCACTGATGGCAGCAAGCAAAGATAACTCATTGCAGTCACCCAAATGCCCAATGCGGAATAATTGACCCTTCACCTTACCTAGGCCCGTTCCAAGGGACAGGTTATAGCGCTCAAAGATTAATTTTCGCAAGGCATCAGCATCCACACCCTCTGGGGTGCGCACGCCAGTTAATACAGGCGAGTAAACCGCTGGGTCCTTACACTGCACTTCCATTCCCCATGCCTCCACTGCTGCGCGACAAGCTTTTGCAAGACGCTGATGGCGAGCGAACACATTGTCCATGCCTTCATTCAAAATCATCTCGATCGCTTCGTGTAAGCCATAAAGTAAATTGGTCGCAGGCGTCGAGGGCCAATAACCCGTCTTATTGGACTCCAGAATTTCATCCCAAGCCCAATAGGCTTTTGGCAAGGTTGCGCGCTTACTGGCTTCTAGCGCTTTTGGTGAAATCGCATTAAATCCAATGCCAGGGGGAAGCATCAAGCCCTTTTGTGAGCCGCTTACAGTTACATCAACGCCCCACTCATCATGACGAAAATCTGCCGAGGCAAGGCCGGAGATCGTATCGACCATTAAGAGTGCAGGATGTTTTGCTGCATCAATGGCCTTGCGCACAGCGGCGATATTGGATGTAACCCCTGTTGAGGTCTCGTTATGAACCACACAAACTGCTTTAATTTGATGGCCTGTATCTGCCTTTAAGCGCTCTTCAATTTTTGCAGCGTCAACTCCATGACGCCAACCCTCTGCACCTGGTAAGCCAATGAACTCCGTTTTAATTCCTAAACGTTGAGCTAACTTATTCCAAAGGGTTGCAAAATGACCAGTCTCATACATGAGAACGAGGTCACCCGGAGACAAGGTGTTCACAAGAGCACCCTCCCACGCACCAGTACCTGAGCTGGGATAAATAATCACTGGATGCTTCGTCTTAAAAATGGTTTGCATACCAGCCAATAACTGAAGACCTAACTCACCAAACTCAGGGCCGCGATGATCAATGGTTTGATAACTGATGGCACGCAAAATCCGCGAGGGAACCGGACTGGGTCCTGGAATGTGTAAAAAATGTCTACCCGATGGATGTTGGTCAAGTTTCAGCATATTTTGTCTGTCGTTGTCGTTTTAGTTGGCAATGGCTTTAAAAAGCGAAGCCCCATTTATACCAGTTTCAGCGCTGTTTTGCCTTGACCTGTATAGGACATTGGCTATCAAGCCAATTGGATGCAATAGCCTGTCAATCCAGGCTGACAGAGAATAAAACTGAATTAGACTCTAGCTTATTTAGAGCGTTTGATAAGGACTTTTGATGGCTTATGTAACTGTAATTGGAACCGGAACCATGGCGACTGGGATCACAGCTGGATTCCTGGAAGCTAATGTTCCTGTGGTGGTCTTGGGGAGGACCCAGAAAAAGGCGCAACAATGTCTTACTGACGCAATCGCATTATGCTCGGAGACAAAATCAATCACCACAGAATCATCCCATGCTGACGAAATTGATACATGGAGCAATTGGGCTAACTGCCGCTGGATTGTAGAAACCATTATTGAAGACTTACCAAGTAAGCAAGCCTTGTTTTGCGCTCTCGACGAACGTGTTCCTGAAGATATACCAATTGGGAGCAATAGCTCAGCCTATCCAATTAGTAAAATCGCACAGGATTTAAAGACAGCCCATCGCATGATGGGGGCTCATTACTTCATGCCTGCTGAATTAGTGCCCTTAGTTGAAATTGTCTTGGGTGAGAAAACTGATCCAATCATTGCAAAAAGGGTTTATGACTTCTATCAATCCATTGATAAGAAGCCGGTTCTTGTTAAAAAAGATATCCCTGGATTCTTAGCGAATCGTATTCAACATGCCTTAATGCGGGAAGCCCTGTATTTAATTGATCGTGGCATCGCCACGCCGGAGGATGTGGATGATGCAGTTCGCTATAGCTTTGGCTTTCGATATGCTGCGGTGGGACCAATCACCCAGAAAGAACTATCGGGGTGGGATGTTAACTGTAACGCAGCCAAGGAGATTTATCCAGCACTATGCAATGACTCCACCATGCCTGCAACAATCCTAAACATGGTTAAAAGTGGCAAAACGGGAACTAAAAATCTTGCTGGCTTTTGGTCGTGGACCCCAGAAAAAGTAAAGGCGCTAAAGGAGGTTTACTCCAAGCGCCTGCAAGCTGCCTTTGCTGTCTTAAAGATTGAAAAATAATTACTTTGCCGTGATCTTATCCATCGCAGCTTCGAGGTGTGTGATGGCACGCTCAATATGCAAAAGCTTCTCAAGGCCAAATAATCCAAGTCGGAAGGTTCTAAACTCGGGACCCTCGCCGACTTGCAACGGAACACCCGCAGCAGTTTGCAAACCAACTTCCATAAACTTCTTACCGGATTGCATATCTGGATCAGTGGTGTAGCTGACCACAACACATGGCGCTTGATATCCAGCCGCGGCTACGCTCGGAAAACCCTTACTAACCATTAAGGCTCTTACCCGGTTACCTAACTCAATCTGTTGCTGCTTGAGGTAATCAAATCCATGGGACTGAGTCTCCTTCATGGCATTACGCAAAATCTTTAGCGCATCCGTTGGCATCGTGGTGTGATAAACGTGTGCGCCCTTTTCATAGGTTTCCATGATCTGCAACCACTTTTTAAGATCAATCGAGAAACTATTACTTTGGGTTTGCTCAATTTTTTGCCGTGCGCGCTCAGAAAGACCAATCAAGGCACAACATGGGGAACTACTCCACCCTTTTTGTGGGGCACTAATTAAGACATCAACCTTACTGGCTTTCATATCAACCCACATCGCACCAGAAGCAATGCAATCCAATACAAATAGTCCATCGACCGATTCCACTGCGTCACCAATGGCTCTTAAATACTCGGGTGGCAAGATAATCCCAGCAGAGGTTTCAACATGGGGAGCGAATACGACATCAGGCTTTTCTTTTTGAATAAAGGCAACAACCTCCTCAATCGGAGGAGGTGCAAACGCACCCTGAGCAGTATGCTCAACTTGGCGACCCTTAATAACGTGTACATCTTGGGTGAACTGTTCGAGATCAAAAATTTGCGTCCAGCGATAACTGAACCAACCATTACGAATAATCAAACATTTTTTGCCAGGAGCAAATTGCCTAGCTACTGCTTCCATGCCGTAGGTCCCACTTCCAGGAATCACAATGGTTGAATGCGCTTTATAAACATCCTTAAGAATTGCAGAAATGTCGGTGATCACTTTTTTGAATTCCGCCGACATGTGATTTAAAGAACGGTCGGTGTACACCACCGAGAATTCCAATAGACCATCCGGGTCTACATTGGGCAAAAGGCCTGGCATGCAAATTCCTTCTTATTTAGGCTAAATTAATGATTACGTGTTAAACCGTTATTCTAATTGTTTTAAACCACTAGGGCCGATATGACCGCCAAGCCTCGGAACCACGAACCTCAGAGTCTCAAAGAGACTTTGTATCGGGTTATTTTTGAGTCCGATACCCGTGCCGGTCGACTGTTTGACCGGATTCTGATCTTTGTCATTCTGTTCTCAATTTTGGTAGTGGTGCTCGATAGTGTACAAAGCATATCGGCAAAATTTCATACCATCCTCTTTTCCTTGGAATGGTTTTTTACCTTCATCTTCACCATTGAATACATTGCACGACTCTACTGCGCTCCTGATCGACGCAAGTATGCGCTAAGCTTTTTTGGAATCATTGATCTTGTGGCATTTCTACCCACCTACCTCGCGCTCTTCTTTCCCGAGTTGCATTCGCTAATCGATGTTCGCATCTTGCGCCTGCTGCGCATATTCCGAATCTTCAAGCTCACAAGTTTCTTGGTTGAATACACCCACCTAGCAAATGCCCTAGCTGCCAGTCGGCGCAAAATCATGGTGTTTCTATCGGTTGTGCTGATGATTGTGATGGTGATGGGAACGCTGATGTATGTGGTTGAAGGTCCAGAGCATGGGTTCACTAGTATTCCAATTAGCATTTATTGGGCGATTACAACCATGACCACCGTTGGTTTCGGTGACATCACCCCAAAAACCGATTTGGGGAAATTGATTGCCTCGGCCATGATGCTGATGGGCTGGGGTACATTAGCTGTTCCAACTGGAATTGTGACCAGCGAAATGGCGTTGCGTCGTCATCGGCCAGATTTGGATCCTCGAACCTGTCCGAACTGTTTAGCCGATGACCTCAATGCAAGCGATAAATACTGTCGAGCGTGCGGGGTTGAGCTTCCCTCCGACCACCACAAGTAATTCGCTTCATTTATCCTGTGTTGCGCAAACCTGAAGCAATTCCATTAATCGATAAGTGGATACCACGCTTGACCCGCTCGTCGCTTTGCCCGGCACGATAACGTCTGACTAACTCAACCTGAATATGATGCAATGGGTCAATGTAAGGAAAGCGATGGCGAATGGACCTGGCCAAGATCGGATTATTTGCCAAACGCTGCTTCTCCCCGGTGATTTGCTCGAGTGCCGCAACTGTCTTATCCCACTCTGCACACATGGCTGTATAGATTTTTTTGCGTAAGCGCGCATCAGCAACGAGCTCACTGTAAAGTGCTGCAAGGTCAAGATCTGCTTTAGATAAAGCCATATCCATATTCGACAAGAGGGTTCGAAAAAATGGCCACTGTCGATACATGCGTTTTAATAGGGCTAAGTTTGTAGCTCGCTCCTTTGGTTTACCATCATGCAATAACGCGTAGATGGCAGATCCAAAGCCAAACCATCCAGGCAGTGTTAAGCGACACTGCCCCCAACTGAAGCCCCATGGAATGGCTCGAAGATCCTCAATACGCTGCGTCGCTTTACGGGATGCAGGTCGTGAACCAATGTTGAGTTCGGCAATCTCACGAATCGGCGTGGCCTGGAAAAAGTATTCTGCAAAGCCCTCAGTTTCATAGATCAATTGGCGGTAGGCCCGCATGCTGGACTCTGAAATCTGTGCAGCTGTTTTTAGAAATAATGAGGTCGCTGGCTTGGTTGGCTGCAATAGAGTTGCCTCAAGGGTTGCTGCAATCAATGCCTCCAAATTTTGCCTGCCAATCGCTGGATTGGCGTATTTGGAGCCGATCACCTCGCCTTGCTCCGTCAAGCGAATTTGGCCTCTGACCGTCCCCGGTGGCTGCGCGAGAATGGCTTCATAACTCGGACCACCGCCACGCCCAACCGTTCCACCACGCCCATGAAATAAACGCAGCTGAATATTGTGGCTATTCGCTAAGCGCTCAAAGAGCTCCACCAAGGCAATCTCGGCGCGGTACAACTCCCAATTGCTGGTAAAGATCCCGCCGTCTTTGTTGCTATCCGAATAGCCCAACATAATGTCTTGCTCGGCACCCGACCGTTTCACTAGATTGGCGATGCCCGGCAAGGCATAAAAGTCCCGCATGATGGGTGCGGCATTGCGCAAATCTTCAATGGTCTCAAATAGAGGCACAGTAATCAGGTCAATAGTTGCTTTCGAATCCAAGGTGCCATGCATGAGACCAAGCTCTTTTTGCAACAACATAACCTCTAGTAAATCGCTGACGGTCTCCGTATGACTAATGATGTAGTGCCGAATCGCATCGGCGCCAAAGTGCTCACGCAAACGTTTGGCAAGCGCAAAAATAGCAAGCTCACTGATGGTGTGCGGGGAGTATTCTGCGCCAACTACCTGCAAGGGCCGTGCCTCATTCAGCAAGCGAATCAATAAAGCCTGTTTAGCAGGCTCATCTAAAGCTCGGTAGTTTTTTTCTATCTTGGCAACAGCGAGTAACTCTTGTAATACTTCCTCATGCTGATCTGAGCTTTGGCGCAAGTCCACAGTGGCCAAATGAAATCCAAACACTTCAACTGCACGGATAAGTGCTCGAAGGCGTTGATTAATGAGCGCCTCAGCAGAGTGGGATCGCAGTGAGCTCTCAATGATCTGTAAATCACCTAAGAATTCTTGAGCACTTTGGTATGGATTTTGAGGAGGCACAGCGTGCCTTGCTGCATCACCGCCAGTCAGATCTTTTAATGTGGCCGCGAGTCGCGAGTAAATGCCAGTTAAGGCTCGTCGATAGGGCTCATCCATCCGATGCTCATTCTCATCGGGAGAGCAATTCGCTAAGGCTTGCATCGCCTTAGGAAATCCCACCAAGAGTGCAGAGAGCGAGAGCTCCGTTCCTAGGTAATGAACTTCGGTTAAGTAGTGCCGCAAAATCATCTCGGCCTGGCGCTTTAAAGCATATTCCAAGGTTTGGGCAGTGACATTCGGATTGCCGTCCCGATCGCCACCAGTCCACTGACCCATGCGTAAAAACGATGCGATATGGGATTGTCCAAGGCGATCTTCTAGCTCAGCATAGAGCTTTGGAATCTCTCGTAAAAAAGTGGCCTCGTAGTAACTCAAGGCGTTTTCAATTTCATCCGCAACCTTCAGTTTGGTATAGCGCAATAAACGGGTTTGCCATAACTGAATTACACGCGCTTTAATTTGTAATTCATTATTTGCAAGCTCGCGCTCACACAGCAGATCTTTTTTTAGCTGATAGGCTTTCGCTCGATCTTTAATCTGATCACGGGTAAGCAAGAGTTGGGCAATGCTCCGCTCCGCATCCAAAATACTTTTACGCTGCACCTCGGTTGGGTGTGCGGTCAACACGGGTGATAAATAACTATCAGCGAGGGTTTTAACAATGGTTGCCTTACTAATCCCTGCTGCATGAATCCGCTCTATAGCTAAATCAATACTGCCGGGCTGTTGGCCAGCAATGCGCTCTTGAGCAGCTTGTCGGCGTAGCTGATGCCGGTCCTCTGCTAAATTTGCTAAGTGACTGAAATAGGTAAAGGCTCGGATGACCTTCACTGCATCATCGGCACTTAATCCTTTTAAAAGCTTCTTAAGCTCTTTATTGGCATTCTCATCACCATGGCGATGAAACCGGACCGATAAGACCCGGATCTGCTCAATCAAATTGAATATTGCAACGCCCTCTTGCTCCCGAATCACGTCCCCTAAGATGCGCCCTAGTAGACGAATATCGTCAACCAAGGCCGAGTCGGGGTCTTGTTTTCGGGTAGAGGGTCGACTGACCAATGCCTTATACCGCCATCAGGGCTTGTGCCGCATTGAGCATTTGCACGGAGTAGCCCCATTCATTGTCGTACCACGCCAAGACCTTGACCAACTTGCCATCGCTCGAGACCCGCGTTTGCGAGGCGTCATAAATACTGGGTCGGGGATCGTGATTGAAATCAATTGATACCAGCGGTAAGGTATTAAAGCCCAGAATGCCTTTGAGCTCATGCTCACTGGCCGCCTTGAGTATTTGATGAACTTCATCGACCGAGGTAGGACGCTTGGCAATAAAGGTGAGATCAACGACCGAGACATTAATAGTAGGTACGCGCATCGCAAAGCCATCAAAGCGGCCAGCCAATTCTGGTAGCACTAGACCAACCGCTTTTGCAGCACCGGTTTTGGTAGGGATCATGCTACTCACCGCTGAGCGTGCCCGACGTTTATCCTTGTGATACACATCGGTGAGTACTTGATCATTGGTAAACGCATGAATCGTGGTCATGAGGCCAGATTCAATTCCAATCTTCTCCAGCAGCGGCTTAACGAGGGGTGCCAAGCAATTGGTGGTGCAACTTGCATTAGAGACCACCACATCGGTGGGTTTTAAGACCTTCTCATTGACGCCATACACAATCGTGGCATCCACATCCTTTTCACCGGGGGCTGAGATCAACACCTTCTTGGCGCCCTGCTGGATATGGACCATTGCCTTTTCTTTGGAGGTGAACTTACCAGAACACTCAAGCACCAGATCAACACCCTCTTTGCCCCATGGGGTTTCGAGGGGATTACGGGTCGAATACATCCGAATTCGATCGCCATTGACCACCATGTAATCGCCATCGATGCTCACTGTTCCAGGAAAACGACCATGGGCAGAGTCGTATTGGGTGAGATGTGCGTTGATATCAATATCACCCATCGCATTAATTGCGACGATTTGGATATCGCGTTTTTTATTCTGCATCGCCTCTTCGTAGAGCGCACGCAATACCATCCGGCCAATCCGGCCATATCCATTAATTGCAACTCGGATCGTCATGTTTTCCTCTTTATTCCTTTTACTCAATCATTACTGCACAATCGCTTTTAGTTCTCCCTTGGCGTAGCGCACTGCCATCTTTTCCAAAGGGATCACCTTAATCTTGCTGGCTTGCCCAGCACATCCAAACGATTTGAAGCGCGCCTCACAAATTCCTTTGGCAGCGGCTGTGGCAACTTTCAAAAAAGCGCGAGGATCAAATTCTTCTGGATGCTCTGAGAAAAATTTCCGTATTGCACCGGTCATCGCTAAACGAATATCAGTGTCGATATTAATCTTGCGCACGCCATGCTTAATCCCTTCAACAATCTCTTCCACTGGCACACCATAGGTCTCTTTAATAGTGCCGCCATGCTGACGAATAATTGCTAACCACTCTTGCGGTACGCTTGACGATCCATGCATCACTAAATGCGTATTGGGTATGCGTTGATTAATCGCTTTAATACGATCAATTGCCAAAATATCACCAGTGGGGGGTCTGGTGAACTTATACGCTCCATGACTGGTACCAATGGCAATCGCTAGCGCATCCACTTGAGTCTTAGCAACGAACTCAGCTGCCTCATCGGGATCGGTGAGGAGCTGCGAGTGATCAAGCACACCCTCTGCGCCACTGCCATCCTCGTCACCTGCTTGTCCAGTTTCCAAAGAACCCAAGCAACCCAGCTCACCTTCCACTGAAACACCAACAGCATGCGCCATATCCACAACCCGACGGGTTACATCCACGTTATAGGCAAAGTCAGCCGGGGTCTTAGCATCTTCTTTTAGTGAGCCATCCATCATCACACTAGAAAAGCCACTGCGAATCGAGGCTTGGCAGACTGCAGGCGAGGCGCCGTGGTCTTGATGCATACAAATTGGGATATGGGGGTATTGCTCAACCGCTGCATGCACCAGCATACGAAGGAATGGCTCCCCTGCGTATTTCCGCGCACCTGCCGAGGCCTGCAAAATGACCGGGCTATCAACCTGCTCAGCGGCCTGCATGATGGCATGGATCTGCTCCATATTGTTCACATTAAATGCTGGCAATCCGTAATGATGCTCAGCGGCGTGATCTAAAAGCTGTCTTAATGAAATTAATGCCATTTTTTCCTCTAGGACAAAACAAGTTCAACAATACGGTCAACGGTGATTCCCAAGGCTTGATAAACCGCCGGTGCAGGTGCGGATTCTCCAAACCGATTGATACCAACGACGGCGCCATCTAAGCCAACATACTTCCACCAGAGATCGCCCTGCCCGGCTTCAATCGCAATTCGTCGCACACCCTTGAGTAAGACCTCGTCTTGCCACTCTCGAGACTGACGATCAAAGGCCGAGGTGCACGGCATGGATACCACGCGCACCGACTTACCCTTAGTGCGTAAGAGCGCTTGGGCTTGCATCGCCAGACTCACTTCGGAGCCGGTTGCAATTAGCACTGCCTCAGGATTGGGGGAGTCGGATAAGACATAAGCACCCTTTAATACCTGGGCCTCCGTAATTGCTTGGGTGAGCTGGGGTAAATTTTGGCGAGATAAAAAGAGTGCGCTGGGTCCATCGGTACGCTCAATGGCAGCAGTCCATGCAACAGCGGTTTCAAATCCATCGCAAGGGCGCCAGAGATCAAGATTCGGGATCAATCGCAAGCTAGAGGCATGTTCAATCGGTTGATGGGTCGGCCCATCCTCACCCAAACCAATGGAGTCGTGCGTGAGCACATAAATGACACGCTGGTGCATGAGAGCACTCATGCGCATGGCATTACGGGCGTAATCCGAAAACACCGCGAAGGTGCCACCATAAGGAATGAAGCCTTTATGCAATGCAATGCCATTCATGATGGCGCTCATACCAAATTCACGAACGCCGTATGACAGGTAGTTGGCCACTTGATCGGGCTTTTGGTGCCAGGTGACACTGGCTTTCGCAGCGGTTAGGTTGGAACCGGTGAGATCAGCTGAACCACCCAAGAGCTCAGGCAAGGCTGGGACCAAAACCTCTAAGGCCTGTTGCGATGACTTACGACTGGCGGTTGGTGCCTCGATGGCTTTCATGCTGGCAAAGAGTTGTGATTTGGTGTTCGCCCAACCCTCAGGGAAGATCTCGCCAACGCGGCGCAGTAAGTCTTTAGCAAGCTCAGGGAACTCACGCTGGTAGTTGGCAAACGCTTCATTCCAAGCAGCTTGTTTGGCTTTGCCCGCTGCAAGCGCACTCCATGCCTCTTTGATGGATGCAGGGATCACAAACGGCGCGTGGGTCCAGCCTAGTGCTTGGCGGGTTGCTTGGGCTTCCTTCTCACCCAAGGGCGCACCATGTACATCATGGGTGCCCGCCATATTGGGGGCTCCCCATCCAATCGTCGTCTTACAAATAATCAGGCTGGGGCGCTTGGACTCGCTCTTTACTTGCCCGATGGCTTGTGTAATTGCGTTAGTGTCGTGACCATCAATCGGGCCAATGACATTCCAACCGTAGGCCTCAAACCGCTTGGCAGTATCGTCTCTAAACCAACCATCGACATGCCCATCAATCGAGATGCCGTTGTCGTCATAAAAGCAAATTAGTTTATTTAAGCCCCAGACTCCTGCCAGTGAGCAGGCCTCATGACTCACGCCCTCCATTAGGCAACCATCTCCTAAGAAGGTATAGGTGTGATGATTGATGATGGAGTGGCCAGGGCGATTAAAGCGCTTGGCGAGTAGCGATTCGGCCAGAGCCATCCCCACCGCATTGGCAAGGCCTTGACCAAGTGGACCAGTGGTGGTTTCTACGCCGGGCGTGATGCCGACTTCGGGGTGGCCAGCCGTGATGCTATGCAACTGTCGGAACTTCTGAATATCGTCAATACTGACGGCATAACCGGTGAGATGCAGTAAGGCATAGATCAGCATCGATCCATGGCCATTGGAAAGCACAAAGCGATCCCGATTAATCCATGCTGGATCGGCAGGATTATGCTGCAAGTGATCACGCCATAACACCTCGGCAATGTCTGCCATTCCCATCGGTGCGCCAGGATGACCCGACTTGGATTTTTCAACGGCATCGATGGCCAAAAAGCGAATGGCGTTGGCCAGTTCGCGACGATTAAGTGATGATGTACTCATATCCATTCGTGTTGTTGGTGTTACGCGCGATCATGATCGCGGTGATAGTTCTCAATACGCTCTACTTCATTTTTAGACCCAAGAATTACTGGGATCCGCTGATGAATGCTTTCCGGTTGAACGTCCAAGATGCGTTGACGTCCAGTGGAACCGAGGCCGCCTGCCTGCTCCACCACAAAGGTCATGGGATTGGCCTCGTACATGAGACGCAGGCGCCCTGGCTTGCTTGGATCCTTCGTATCCTTTGGATACATAAATACCCCACCGCGCATCAAGATCCGATGCACATCTGCCACCATACTCGCAATCCAGCGCATATTAAAGTCACGCCCCCGCAGGCTGGTTTTACCTTGCTTGCATTCACTGATGTAGCGACTCACGGGTGGCTCCCAAAAGCGCTCATTGCTAGCGTTAATGGCAAACTCACTAGTATCCGCAGGAACCTGAATATCAGGATGTGTCAGTATGAATTCACTCGATACTGCATCCAAGGTGAAGCCGTGTGTACCGCGACCCAAACTAAAAACTAGCATCGTTGCTGGCCCATAAATCGCATACCCTGCTGCGATCTGTTTGCGCCCCACTTGCAAATAATCACTCACTGTAAGCGTGGTGTTCGGGGTTGCAGGCAGTATTGAAAAAATAGTTCCGACTGAAACATTGACATCAATATTGGATGAGCCATCGAGTGGATCAAAGAGACATAGAAAAGAGCCGCCCTTAGGATTACTCAGTGGTTCATCGTTTTCTTCGGATGCAATTCCGGCAACTAAATTACCGGATTGAAAGGTCTGAATCAGAATCTCATCGGAGAGAACATCCAATTTCTTTTGGGTCTCACCCTGAACGTTCTGACTTTCTAAGCTACCCAGCACCCCAGCGAGTGCTCCTTGGGAAGTCAATACTGAAATTTCTTGAACTGCTTTAGAAATTTCTAAAACAAGCTTACCAAGATCAGGGTGAAGAGATTGATGCTGGGCCGATTGCTGGCGTAGATACTCTAAAAGCGTGATTCTCCCTGCTGGCATGGTGGCGGGTCTTTTGACTCATTAATTAAAACTCTATTTTCTCAGATATTTTGGTTAGCGCACCTTTTTTGATAAATCGGTTTCTGTTAACCTCAAACCTTCTAGAACAAACGATTTAGTGCGCATGAAAACATACAAAATTGCATCCATTCCCGGTGACGGAATCGGAAAAGAGGTGATCCCCGAAGGCGAAAAAATTCTAGCTGCCCTTGAAAAGCGCTTTCCTCAGATGAAGTTTGACTTCGAACGTTTTGATTGGGGAGGTGACTATTACCGCAAACATGGAATCATGATGCCTGAGGATGGTCTAAATCATTTACGTAACAAAGATGCCATCTTATTTGGTTCGGCTGGGGATCCAAAGATTGCAGATCACATTACTTTGTGGGGCCTACGCCTCAAAATTTGTCAAGGCTTTGACCAATATGCCAATATTCGCCCAACCCGTATATTGCCTGGAATTCAAACGCCATTAAGAAATTGTCAACCCGAAGATCTTAATTGGATGATCGTCCGCGAAAATTCAGAAGGTGAATATTCTGGTCTTGGAGGACGGGCTCATCAAGGTCACCCCATTGAAGTTGCCTCCGATATTAGCATCATGACTCGTGTTGGAGTCGAACGCATTCAACGTTTTGCTTTTGCTTTAGCGCGATCACGACCAAGAAAAAAATTAACACTGATAACGAAATCAAATGCTCAACGCCATGCAATGGTAATGTGGGATGAAATTGCTTGTGAGGTAGCCCGTGATTTCCCAGATGTGCAATGGGATAAAGAATTGGTAGACGCCGCAACCGCCCGCATGATTAATAAACCGAGCTCTCTAGATACGATTGTGGCAAGTAACTTACATGCTGATGTTTTAAGCGATTTAGCTGCTGCATTAGCAGGCAGTTTGGGAATTGCCCCAACCGGTAATATTGATCCCCAGCGCCGCTATCCATCGATGTTTGAACCTATTCATGGATCTGCCTTTGACATTATGGGACAAGGTTTAGCAAACCCTATTGGTACTTTTTGGTCGATTGTCTTGATGCTTGACCATCTTGGTGAAAATGAAGCGTCAAAGCTACTCATGCAGGCGATCGAAGGGGTCACTGCCAATCCAATACTTCATACTCGCGATTTAGGTGGGCAAGCCAAAATGATTGACGTCAGTAATGCAGTGATAAAAGCTATTCATTCTTGAGTGCTTAGGGTTCATACCAAGACGAAATTTGATCTTTATCGTGAATACTTGATAAAACCTAAGGAGAATGTCATGAATAAAACGATCGGTATTTTTAAGCAACTTGCTTTGATCTTTTTTGTGTTCGGTTTTGGTGGTGCGCACGCGCAACCTATTATCGACAAACAAATTCAATACATTATTCCATTTCCGGCGGGTGGGGAATCTGACATAGTGGCCCGAATTCAGGCTGATATTGCGATCAAAAAATATAATCAGCCAATGATTGTGATTAATCGCTCTGGCGCTGGTGGTGCGATGGTTTGGAGTCAGTTAAACACCTACCCTGCGGATGGCACAAACATCATCGGTGTCAATATTCCGCATACTATTTTGCAACCATTGCAAGAGGGTATTCAATATAAAACTGCTGACATTAATGCAATTTACTATTACCACTTTACGCCTGATGCCCTAATGGTTTCTGCCGATAGTCCCTACAAAACCTTTCAAGATTTTGTTGCAGCAGCCAAGAAAAATCCGGGGAAATTAACCCTTGCAGGATCAGCTCAATTCTCTGCAAATCACATGGCAACCGAACGTTTCAATAAATTAGCTGGTATCAAAGTGGAATATGTTCCATTTAAAGGGACTGGTGATTTGGTCTCTTCTCTGATCGGAATGCATGTTAGCGGAGCCATGGGCTATCTTCCTTTAGCGATTCAGCAAAAAGGTAAGGTTAGAACTCTTGCAATTGCTACCGAGAAAAGGCATCCCGCACTACCCGATGTTCCAACCTTTAAAGAGTTGGGGCTTAATTGGGTTGACGGTGCGTATCGAGGAGTGGCCATGCCTAAATCAACGCCTCTCGCTCTTCAAGAAAAAATGTCAGACTTTATCGGCAAACTCAATGCTGATCCTGAAGCTAAAAAACGGCTGGAGGATATGGGATTTGTTGTGGTGGATATCCCAGTTAATAAAATTCCTGCCTTTATGAAGGAGAAAACTCCTCTAGCGATGGAGGATGCAAAGAATGCTGGAATGATTAAATAGGGAAATTATTTTTTTGCCTTGTACTTTGCGATTGCGTCCTTAAGATCTCGGTACTCCTCACAAGGTAAGAAACAGGCCTTATTGAGTCTTGCCAGCATTTGTTCGGCACCGGCTAAATCGTTTTTCATTAAAAACAACTCACCGTAATACTCCAAGGCGCCACGATGTTTTGGATCAATCTTCAACGCCGCCTGATAGTAGCGCTCCGCAGCGGCTAAATCCGGCGGGGTCTTTTTGCGTTGCGCATAACCGAGCAGGTTATTCCAATCCGCTGAATTGGGTTGATTGGCTGCAAGTAGTGTTTTGATGGCAGCATCATAATTATTTGCCTTAATCTCTTTTTGCGCATCCGCTTGCCAAGAGGGAGCTGACTCACTTGGGGTCGTATCTGCTGCGATCGCGCCCAATGAAAACACGATTGAGAAAACAGTAATAGCAAAACGTTTGATCGCCATGATGGATCCTCCAAATGATGAATCATTATGATCCAACTCCATCAAAATTGCTGATCAGAACGTCTCCCGCTAAGATGATGCCTATGAAGAATCTTCGCAACTACCTCTTTTTGATCCCCTACCTAGTTGCGGTGGGCGTTGGCCTAAAATTTGGTTACGAGTTTGGCTTGCAAATCAGTGGGCCGATCATGGCCGTGATTACCGCCCTTCTCGGGGCAGTATTTTGCTCCATCATCGTGGAATCGTTTTTGGGTAAAAAACGCAAAAGCGATTCCTAGGTAACACTTATTTCCGGCGATTCATATTCCGGATGGCGACCATGGCGCCGATGGCAACAATCAAAATCGCAACAACATAACCAGCTTCCATTGCTTTCTCCTTGATTAAGAACTACGACCCATACCGCTCGAACTTGTTTGCAAGGGTTGCGGTAATACCCGTTGCTTGATTAATGGGGCCATGGCAATGATCGTCGCAATTAAGAGCACGATCTCGAGTGCATAAACAGCAATATAGCCTGTACTCGGGTCGATCAAAGCAGGACCGAAATAACTGTTCATCGCGAAATAATTAACAAGATCACGAATCACTCCACCCAAGGCCATCGCAATACCCGCCCCAGTAGCCTGCACGGCACCCCAGGCACCTAAGGCTAAGCCGCGCTGCTCCGGTGGTGCAAGGTTCATGGTGGCGGTTAATGTACCGTGACCAAATAAACCGCCTCCAAAACCGATGAGAAAGACCCCGAAGCTAAAGAGTGATGCGGAGGCTAACGGGGCCGCCAGAATCACCGCCATAAATGCAGGTAAGCCAAGCAATGCCCCCATACTGGCCATCCGAAATGGATCAGCCCCACGGCTTAGAACCCGCGATGCAAGGCCAAATCCGATTAAGCCACCGATTGCCAAGGTTGCAGTCAAGAATGTCGTGGAGCTAACACTAAGTTTAAGAATTTCACCGCCATAGGGCTCCAACAGAACATCCTCCATGGTGAATGCCATGGTTCCCAAACCAACTGCGGTTAAGCGACGAATAGCGTGATCGCCTTTGCAAAAGAGCTCCCAAGATTGTTTAAATGTGGGTTGGTCGGGATTCTTAAAACGACGACTTCGATCACGGGTCTCCTGCTTCCATAGCGCAATCACATTCAAAATCATCGTCGTAATTGCGCACCCCTGAATCACTTGAATTAAACGGCCTGGTGAAAAATCCTCCAAGACCGCGGCAAATACAAATGCGCTCACAATCATTCCGAGGAGCAACATGACATACATCAGTCCAACTACTTTGGGTTGCGACTCTTGAGGGGCTAAATCGGTTGCGAGTGCCAAGCCAACGGTTTGGGTAATGTGGATACCGGCCCCCACGAATAAGAAAGCAAGGGCGGCAGAGGCCTGACCAATCCAAGCTGGGGCGCTGGCCGAATTTCCACCGCCGGACAAAACCAATAGGGCAAATGGCATGACTGCAAGACCGCCAAACTGAACTAAGGTTCCGAGCCAAATATAGGGAACACGTCGCCACCCAAGTTCAGAGCGATGGGTATCCGAGCGAAAACCAATTAATGCTCGAAATGGCGCAAACACCAATGGCAAGGAAACCATGATTGCGACCAAGGAGGCGGGTACACCTAGCTCGACGATCATGACACGATTGAGTGTCCCGATTAATAGCACTAAGGCCATGCCAACCGAAACCTGAAATAAGGATAGTCGCAGAAGACGCGAGAGAGGTAAGTCGGGGGTAGCGGCATCCGCAAACGGCAGAAACTTAGGACCAAGACTGGCCCAGGATTGCACTAGTTTCTCGCTTAAGCGTTTCATGTATAGCTATCTCACCATCAGGATCAACCGGCGTCAAGACTCACTATCAAAATGCAAAAAGTCCGAGGCCCGCCGACCTCGGACTAGTGAAAAATTAAAGTACTTTACTTCTTCACTGCAGGTGCTGCAGGTGCTCCCGCTGATGAGCCCGAAGCGCTTGCGACTTTATCAGCGTTGCCATTCAAAAATGCTTTAACCCACGTTGTATTGTTGAGAATCATTGTATGAACAGCGAATGAACCAACTGCACAGGCGCCCAAAAACAATGGGATCCCGACGGATGGTTTTACGACACACCACATTTTTCCGTAAATCATTTTTTAATCTCCTTATTTCAGCCAAGGCGAATAAATGTACGCAAGCAAATGGGCAAGAGCTGCGATCATGCCAAAAAACTGCGTGCCTTGAATCAGATTACGGTGTAACTCTTCAGATTCAGCCTCCGTTAAGCCGGTGGGCCATACCTTGTTTGGGTCTGACATAGTTTTCTCCCTTTGAAAGACACCCTACTGCTCGTGCTCCACCCGCACGCGGGTTTTATGACACCCTCTGCCACAAAATCGAAATAACCTACTTTTCCTAAGTGTAATTCTAATTTTACATATATCTTTGTCAATAAAAATATACATATATGGGCGTCTAAATGCCCACCCATGGAAAAATAAGGAAATTACTGAGTTAAATCAGTGATTTAAAGAAATAGAAAAAAGTCCCTTTTTGGGGCTTTTGTGGTGCTTTCCAGTGAAATTTAGATGTATTCGGCCACTTCGACCAGGTTTCCGTCCGGATCCCTGAAATACACCGAGCGAATTGGCCCCAGCGCTCCACGCCGTTGCACCGGCCCGGTATCAATCGCCACACCAACTTTTTGAAGATGCGCAATAAAGTCATCGAGTGGCACCTTTGAGATCAAGCAAAAATCCCCCGCACCAATGGTTGGAACTTTTGCCTTCGTTGGGGTCTCGGTATTTTTATCTTGAAGATTGATCTTGTAGGAGCCAAACAATAAGGCATAGCGTGGCTGCCCTTCCGGCCCCTTAAAGAACTCCCGCTCAAAACCGAGTGCCCTTTCGTAAAACTGGGTGGTCTTCTCAATATCCGTCACAGTAAGAACGAGGTGATCAACGCGGTCAATAAGAAGAGTCATGGGCTTACTTTAATTGAGAAAGATAGTGAGCAATGGCTTTTAGATCATCATCGCTCATGCCATAAAGTGATGCTGCCATGATTGTATCTCTACCAATAGCCTGATTAGAACGAAACTGCCTCATGCTATAGAGAAGATAATCTTCGCGTTGAGCAGCAATACGTGGCATCTGATCTCTACCAACATAATTTGGCAAATGGCATGTTCCACACAAAGCCTCTTTTGAAATAGTTTGACCCTTTTCAAACAAAGTTACATTGCGAGGTCCTGCTTGGGATATTGCGGGGCTGTTTGAGTAAAACTTAGCAATAGCCACAATTGCGGCATCACTTACACCGTCGAGCTGACCTTTCATGGCGGGTATATCGCGCAGTCCCTCCCGAATCATCACCAACTGATTTTCTAGAAAGGTCTTGGGCTGACCCGCTAAAGACGGAGTGCCCGCAATCTTTGAATTGCCATCTGGGCCATGGCAAGCACCACAGACTTGTAACTTAGCGCTAATATCTTGGGCAAAAGAAAGCGACGTTGCACTAGAACAGATAAGTCCTAAGGCTAACGTCGCTATTCGTAGATACTGCACATCAATACTGCGGATTACTTAGCTGCTACTTGTTGCTTTTTGTAAGTCACGCGATAAATTGCACCCAATTGCTCGTCAGAGACCAACATCGAGCCATCTGGCATCTGTAATAAATATGCAGGACGTCCCCAAAAGGATTGGTCAGCAGGGTTCATAAAGCCAGTGATGAATGGGGTGATCTTAGCGTTTTTACCATCCGCGCTAGACTTTACCATCACAACGTCATAACCAATTTTTTGATTACGGTTCCATGAACCCTTACGTGCGATAAAGGCAGCATTTTTATATTCGGCAGGAAACATGTTGCCGGTATAGAACTTTAGGCCCATCACGGCACTATGAGGGCCCATTAAGGCAACAGGCTGCTCGACTCCAGCGCAAGGATTAGCCTTCTTCACAACGTCATCGGGTAAATTCCCTTGATGGCAATAGGGAAAGCCGTAATTCAACCCCGTTTTTTGCATGCGGCTTAAGGTGTCATTTGGCTTATCGTCTCCCATCCAGTCGCGCCCATGATTGGTGAACCAGAGTTGCTTGGTGGTGGGATGCCAATCAAAGCCAACCGTATTCCGCACGCCCGTTGCCAACACTTCCATACCTGATCCATCTGGGTTATACCGACGAATCTGAGCATATTCCGGAGTTGGCAGCTCACAAATATTGCAAGGGGCTCCAAAAGGTACATACAACTTACCATCTGGGCCAAAGGCGATGTATTTCCAGTTGTGATGTTGCTCCGGGGGTAAATTGAACTTCGCTGTTAGATCAACCGGTGTGACGTTTGGATTTTTTTCGATCCCGTCGTAACGAAGTACTTTATTGATTGCCATTACATATAAAGAGCCATTCTTGAAAGCCACTCCTGCGGGCTGAACGAGTTTATCTACCACCACACGGCTGGTTCGCTCTTTACCGTTGTCGCTCAACTCATAGACTCGACCAATTGCTCGAGTACCAATATAGATTTTGCCGTTATCACCGCGTGCCATCGCTCGAGCACCAGGCATCCCCGTTGCCCACACCTCAATCTTGAAACCGGGTGGTAATTTCAACTTATCAATCGGAATATCGCTAACAGGGGTCACCGTCATCTTTCCAGGCAGTGGGGCCAACTTGGAATTAGCCATATCAGGGCCCATACCCTGCTTCCATGCCGGAGCGGGCGCAGCAGCAGCTGGGGCTGGAGCAGGCGCCTCAGCCTTAGGGGCCGGAGCGGTTGCACAGCCTTGCAAAACCAAGAGTGATGAAGCAAACGCAGCCATTGAAGCAATTGAAATCGATCGATGGATCATGGTTATTTCCCCTTTTTGTTGGAGTACTATTAAACTAGGTTAGTACTTAAATGTAATCCCTTTTTACCGTAATGGATATAACAGTTAATAAGGGTTTTGCCTGATAGATGGCATTTCATTAGCCCCAAAGCAAATGCCCTCAGAACTGATAATTTGCCTTGGCGCCCACTAACCAGTTGCGAGTTGGGGCAGGTTCATAAAATTGGCTACTCGTTTGATTAACAATTACAGACCCCACATAGGATCGATTCAAGATATTGTTAATCCTAAAAAACTGGGACAACGACCACCCCCCAGCGATTTCTTGTCGAAACATTGTTCTAAGATTCAGAACAGCATATCCAGTGGCCATGCTGGGACTATTGATGTCATTAACAGCCATCGAACCATTCACTCGCGCCTCAACAGCAGCTTCAATGGATTTATTCGGTTTCACCCACAATAACTCGGAGAACAATCCTTGATTTGGCACGCCCGGTATTCGATTGCCACTTAATACGTAAGCATTATTATTTAAATAAGCTTCCTTAACCGTTGCATTTAACAAGGTGTACGCCATATTCAGCTCAAATTGATGGGGCAAAATTAATTGGGCGCTTGCTTCGATACCCTGACGATTAGTTTTTGGGGCATTCGTGAAGGATGTTCGTCCAAAGCTTGAGGCACCAACCACAATATCGTTGCTTGTATTCGCATTAAATAGAGCAAGGATAATTTGCGCTGATTTAGACAATTTAGACTTAAAACCAATCTCAACCTGTTTAGTCGTTGCGGCATTTAAACCAAAATTAGATCCTGTAAAGGATGAGTTATAGGTCACTTGATTTAAGGTTGGTGTATCAAAGCTTGAACCATACGACACATAAACGTTCGAAACTTCGGATAAGTAATATTGCAACGAAACCATACTCGTCAGGGCTTGATACGCATGAGATCCGCTACTTGTATTGTTAAGACTGGGATTATTACTAATCGAGCTCAAATTTGTTTGCGAATTACGCGCTCCAAAATTTAAAGCTAGGCGCTCTAATAAACGCCAATCAATATGAGCATATTGATCAAAGTTTTTAGCGCTCATCCGATACGTTTGCCCTAGCGCTCCCTGAATACCACCATTATTTTGATAAGTTTGACGCTGATCATCATTTTCGTTGAAATCAACTCCCCCAACGAATGTCAATGGCATCCCAATCAATTGATCTTTATGAATCCACTTACTATCCATTCCATAAAAATCTCGCTTTAAATCAATAACTCCATTGTTGGTTGCAGCAAGAAATTGGGTCACATGACGCTGCCCATAATAAGGGGTAAATAGCAGCTGATTTTTTTGATCAATGCGAGTATCAATTGTGAATCCAGTTTGGGTTTGTAGAACTGTCTTGCGAGTATTTTGAGAAATCGCGTTATTACCAGCCTGTTTGGGGTTTGCAACCAACTGCGCCGCTGTTAAACCTAAAGGGTCTTGGGCACTGAGGTTGACATTATTGGCAACGAAAGTGATCACGGAATCACTCACTGGTCTAAATTTAATCTTTGAATTGGCGTTAAATCGGTCGGCCGCACTATGAACGCGATAGCCATCGGTATGAAAATCGCCAACATCAAATAAGTAGTTTGTGTTTTTATATAATCCGCTTGCCTTAATGCCAGCCTTACGCTGCGAATATGAACCTAATTCAAAATAAGGTTGAATATTATTTTTAGGGCCGCCATCTTCTGAGAAAACACTGATAACACCGCCAGATGAATTTCCGTACAAAACTGAAAATGGGCCTCGAATTACTTCGATACGCTCTGTGGATGGCAAATCAATGTGCGAAATTTGACCCTGTCCATCCGCAACAGTTCCGGGGATATTATCAACATACAATCTGATGCCTCGCGTACCAAATGTTGAATTTGCGCCAAAGCCACGCGATGAAATCTGTAAATCTTGCGCATAATTTTGGCGATTTAGAGCAAAAATGCCTGGTACACGATTTAAGGGCTCAGAGAGATTATTTTCTGCCTGTCCATTGTGGATCTGACTGCTAGTGACGACATTAACTGAAGCAGCTGTATCCAATATTTTTTGCTCATAGCCACTGACGGAGATGACCACCTCATCCAATGGCGGAGCCTCGTACTCGGGCTCTTTGGCGTAAGCGAATTGAAAAGCAAGAAGACTTGTTAAAAGGATCGGTTGTTTGCGCAAATTAAAGCCATTTAAAGTTATTTTTACTAGCCTGCAATATTCTCAACCTCCGCCCCTTCTTGTGTATAGGTCAAATCGCTCTAAGATCACCTGAACTTGATCAATAGTTAAATTGAAAAAGCATAATTGAAGATCTAACTGGGGTATCCGCAGCAAAGAAATCTGACGGTCATCCCTCGTAAATCCAATCATCCGTACCTTTGCATGAGCTGATTGCAACCATATCTTGCCATCAATTTCTAAAGAACAATCTCCATAATAGTCGCCAAGCGCATCTGGTAACCATCGTAATAGATCCTCAGTTGTACAACCCATCAAACATTCAAACTGCATTATCCGCCCGCAACGGGTGGGCATAGTGCAAGGGCGTCATTTTCTTGAATGATCGTAGTAGCCCTTTGATCTGGGGCAACAAAGTGGCCATTTAGTAAAACCAAATGCACTAATTGATTTGGTAAATTTTGCATTTCAATCATTTGGGCAACCGTAATACCCTCTGGTACATCCAATTGCACTTCATTGCGCTTGGCATGTTTTGGCAAATACGGGGTAAGGCTTGCAAAAAGCTTGAGGGTTACCTGCATCACTAAATTTTAAGCAATCCAAGCTGCTTGAGATTGCCCCTTGGCTAGATACGCAGCCATAATTTGGGTCGGATCCTCGAGCAATTTATCTTTCCATTCCCCAAGAGCAACGCGGGTCTGAATCAAACCACGGAGCGCTCCGATGTGATCTGTTAAACCTAAACTGGTCGCGCCGATTAAGCGATCGCGATCAAATTCCAGGCGAATATATTGATATTGATCCGGGTTGGTATGTTCAACGTACTGCCCTCCCTCAACACCAGCCCATTGACCAAATGAACTTGAAATAAGCCCTAGGGTATCGAGAACGTTGACTTGTAAAGCGCCTCGGGTTTGCGCATGACCACCCGCCATATTGGTTGCTGCAATCATGGCTTGATCTGCAGCATTGGGCTGAATGGCATTAACGATAGGTTTGCCGGTGCAGAAATCAGTTGATTCGGTGACATCTCCAGCGGCATAGATATTAGGGTCCGAGGTTTGCATACAATCATCGACAGTAATTCCTGTATGAATACTTAGCTTTGAATCTTTTAAGAATTCAATATTTGGTTTTACACCTGTGGCCGATATCACAAGATCAACTTCGATACGCTCGCCATTGGACAGGCTCACCTGCAGACCAGAGCCTCCTTGCGCAATAGCCTCCACCTTCGTCTTCGTATAAACCGTGATTCCTTTTTGCTCAACCCATTGCTTAATGAGTCCTCCCGCTTTTTCGGTCATCATGCGCGGCACCATCCGATCGCCCATCTCTACTACCGTAAGCTTGACGCCCTGGCTTGCAAGTGCTTCCAAAATGATGCAACCAATAAACCCTGCACCCATCTGGAGCACCCGTGCGCCTGGCTTCGCAATCTTTTGAATCGCACGAGCATCCTCAAGCGTCCAACAGGGATGCACGCCAGGCAGATCAATTCCTGGAATATTCGGTCGAATCGGTTTAGATCCTGTGGCAATTAGCAATCGATCGTAAGAAATAATCTCACCCGAATCAAGGGTGACGCGTCTACTCCCAGGCTCCACCCGTGTTGCATGCGCTTTTTTTTGCTCAATCTTTAAATTGGAGAAATGATTGGCATCTTTTCGTAGGAATGTGCCTTCTTCAGAAATATTTCCAACTAACAAATAAGGTATGGCCATCCGTGAATACGGCGGGGAGTCCTCTGATCCAATCAGAACAATCGAATCATTTGGCTTGAGACGACGAATCTGCTCAGCAGCCAACACTCCCGCTGGGCCATTGCCCAGAATGACATGCTTCATCATTACTCAAAGACCTAAACGTTTGCGAGTTTCGGAATTTAGACGACCTTCGCTATCCCAGCCACGAACTTTGTAATACTCGGGGAGCATCTTATCGAGACCGCTAACGGTACCCTTACCGGGTCCTGTTTTTGCAGGTTCGGTCATCAAACGCTTCGGTAAATTGTCATCTTTACTCGTAAAGCCAGCACGATTATTAAAGTCGCGCTCCATATTCCAAATTCGTTCGCCAATCGTATTTAAATTTTCGACCGTAAACTCTTCACCGCAGGCAGCTTGCACCTGAGGAGCCACGTCCGCAAGGGTCCAAGCAAAACTCGTGAAAATACAAATACCAGCTGAGTCAAAAGCGGCGGTAGCATCCTGAAATGCCTTCACCAGCTCGGGCTTGCCATTCGTTTCAGTAGGCTCTGTTTTGACCGGAATACCTAAGACCTCCGACGCAATGGTGTAGCCACGAAGATGGCATGCGCCTCGATTCGATGTTGCATAGGCTAAACCAATACCCTGAACAACTCGGCCATCATAGGCGGGAAACTCTTGACCCTTCACACTCATCGATAAATCGGGCTGACCATATTTCTTGGTTAACTTTGCTGAACCAAGTCCAATCTCTTTTCCAAAGCCCTCGCCTTTTGCAGTGATCTCAGCAAAATAGCAAAGCGCTTTCGCTGAACCAAATGGGGCTTCAATGCCTAATTGTTCTTTTTTAAGCACTCCCATTTCGTACATTTCCATTACAGCGCCAATCGTTGCGCCAAAACTGATTGGGTCCATGCCCTCTTCATTACAAACCATATTGGCAAATTGCAAAGCCTCAAGGTCATTCACTCCATTGGCAGCGCCAAGAGCCCATGCAGCTTCATACTCTAAGCCTCCCGAGGCATTAATGTATTGAGGGCGGTTCTGAATTGAAAAATGAGTCTCGTCAATTTTTGAAATTCGTCCACAAGCAATCGTGCAACCAAAACAGGCTTGGTTTGTTACTAGATGAGGCTTACCATCGGTTTCACGCGGGGTGGCCATGGCTTCTGCCGAAATATCTTTAGCGCCCTCAAACTGAACATCTTTGTGATTGCGCGTTGGCAAAGCGCCAACTTCATTAATCACATTCATCAGCACTTGTGTGCCATAGGTCGGCAATCCTTGTCCAGTCACAGCATGCCCAGCTAAAACAGCCTTTGCAGCTGCAGTCGCTTTCATAAAGCCTTTGGGGTCTTTCAAATTACCAACCCCCTTGGTTCCCCGAACAGCAATCGCCTTCAGATTTTTACTTCCCATCACAGCGCCAACTCCAGAGCGGCCTGCGGCTCGATGTAAATCATTGACGACGGATGCAAATAAAACCTGGTTCTCACCAGCCTTACCAATGCATGAAACACGAATTTGCGGATCTTGATGTTTAGCTTTAATACTTGGCTCTGTTTCCCAAACCGATTGACCCCAAAGGGAACTGGCGTCTAATAATTGCGCATTGTCATCTTGGATAAATAAATAAACAGGTTTGGGCGATTTACCTTCAAAAATAATCATGTCCCAACCTGCCATTTTGAGTTCGGCCCCCCAATATCCTCCCGAATTCGAGCACGCAATCGCCCCAGTTAGTGGGCCTTTGGTTACAACGGTGTAGCGCCCGCCGGTCGATGCCATTGTTCCCGTTAACGGTCCGGTAGCCCAGATGATTTTGTTATCAGGCGATAAGGGATCCACCTTAGGGTCAATTTCTTCGACAAGGTATTTCGAAGCGAGACCACGGGAACCTAAGTACTCCTTAGCCCATGCCATATTAAGAGGCTCAGACTGGCAAGTACCCTTAGTTAAATTAACACGAAGAATTTTTCCTGACCAAGACATAATGATCTCCTCTTAAGCAGCGGGTTGGTTGCCAAGCTTGTCTGCCCAAGCTCTCATTCGATCCAAGCCGGTCCAATCGGCATCAACGTAGGTAATGGCGCCGGTTGGACACGAAGTGGCACAAGCGGGATCGCCTCCACACAAATCGCATTTCTGGACTTTGCCAGAATCCTGCACATAATTAATTGTTCCAAAAGGACATGAGATCGTACAGACTTTGCAACCTACGCACACATCTTCAATCACTACTTTTGCGCCAGTATTTGCATCAATCCGAATTGCATCAACCGGGCATGCTTTTAAACACCAGGCTTCATCGCATTGCGTGCATGTATAAGGAACCTTTTTTCCTGTGGTATGAAAATCAAAAACCTTGATCCGAGATTTGGCGGTATTAAATACGCCGTAATTTTCGTAACTACACGCCATTTCACATTGCAAACAGCCAGTGCATTTATCCGCATTAATGAGTAGTGATTTCTGCATGAGAGTATCCCCATCGTGTAAATGATAATTTTGCTTATATTGCTCAATATTAAGGACAAGCCATGCCAAGAACAAGTAACTTCCTCTTGGGTCAGTAAAAACCCTTAATTTTGTTAACTTTTGAGATGCGCTATCGCATTCGCACAAACAAAGGCTGAGGACCAAGCCCACTGGAAATTATGCCCTCCGAGGTGGCCGGTGATATCCACGCACTCGCCAATGAAGTAGAGATTCTTAAGGTTTTTGGCCATCATGGTCTTCCCATCTAAGGCCTTTGTATCAATCCCGCCTAACATCACCTCCGCTTTTTTCCAACCCAAGGTTCCTGCAGGCTTCATTTGTGCTTTAGTTAAATGAGTGCGCAAGACCTCTCGATCTTTCTTAGACACTTCTGCCCAATTGCGTTTAGTGAGCTTAAGTTGCTCAGTTAATAATTGTGCAACGCGTTGCGGTAGCGCTTCTGCGAGGATCGTATCTACATTTTTTTTGTCGGCCTCTGAAAAGAGCGCATCAAAATCAGCCTTACCCAACCAATTGATATGAATGGCTTCGCCTTCTTGCCAATAACTACTGGCTTGCAAAATAGCTGGGCCAGAGAGACCTTTATGAGTAATCAATAAATCCTCGTCAAAACGGTAGGTTCCGTAACTTTGATTACGCTGTCCCGCCTGGACGCTCGCCTCTATGCTGATTCCAGCCAAGCTGGTGAATGCTGAAAACTCATTGGAAGTAAACGAAAGCGGTACCAGTGCTGGCCGTACCGATGTGGTTGGGATTTCAAACTGCTTGGCAATTTGTAACCCAAAATCACTCGCGCCAATCGCTGGTACCGGTAAGCCACCGGTTGCAATGATTAGATGAGTCGCTTTTTTAATTCCATCTGTCGTTTCTAAAGACCAATGCGATTGCGTTTGGCTGATATGGGTAACCGATACTGGATGATGAACCGTGACATCGCCCTTCTGGCACTCAGTCAGCAGCATCTGAATAATATCTTTTGCGGAGTTGTCACAAAATAGTTGACCGCGATGTTTCTCATGAAACGGAATGCGGTACTCGCGCACTAAATTGATGAAATCTTTTGCTGAATACCGTGCTAGCGGACTCTTTACAAAATGGGGATTGAGCGATAAAAAGTGTTCAGGGGCCGAATGAAGATTAGTGAAATTACATCGCCCTCCACCACTAATGCGGATCTTCTCACCTAAAACTGGCGCGTGATCGAGTACTAAAACCTTTTTACCAAGTTGACCTGCAATTCCTGCACAAAAAAGTCCGGCAGCACCACCACCGATAATGATGGCATCCCAAATCAAATGGCGCTTTCTCGACCCAGAATTTGGTGATCGCCTCGATTCAGCGCGTTGCGCACATAATCAATACTACTTCTTAAGGTATAGAAATCACTTGAAGCGCGCTTAGGCACTTTCAGCGCGAGGGCGCGTCTTTCCATTCCAGCTAACGTTTCTAAATAGTCCGGCAACTTCTTGGGATCGTAGCTCACTAAGAGATCATTCTCAAAAAACTTTAGCTCCCCATAAATACGATTGAGTTTTGATTGCACCCGTCTTAGTCGATAACTAGGTAATGATAGGATGATTGGATACGCAATCGCAAAAAATGGTAATAATGTAAAGAACATCCGATGCACAAATTCAGCCACCCAAAATGGTAAGAAGTCCATCAAGACTGGTAAGCCACGTTGATGAAACTGTTGCGCTATCGGGCTTTCTGGAAACTCCGAGTTCATAAATGCAGGAAACTCTCCGCGCTTAGTAAAAAAAGATTCCTTGCCATTGATTTCTTGGGCTGCCATAAGAAACAGAAACTGAATCGCTGGGTGCATCCGATCGTCAATCAGTAAGTTAGTGACGGTAGAAAGCATTTTGGTGTCATTAGGTGGGAAATTACGCGCAATATTAAAGCCACCCATAGGTATCTCGAGCTCCTCAAGATAATGGATGTTCTTGGTATATGCTGCAGCTCGATTAAAGCTCAATAAATTAACCGTTGGATCGTTTAATAGAGCCTGGACATTTTTAGCGCGTAAGCCATCAACCATCAAGACAATATCAACTTCACCGTTTTTTAACGCGGTCACAGCTTCATCATTTTTGATTGGTAATAGTTTTGGCAGTCGATCGACTTCACTAACTCGCAAAATATTCATGGCTTGCACATGGGTGCCGCTGCCCTCGGGTCCTATTGCGACGCGTGCTTTAGCGAATTTATCAAGATCCAATAAGCCGTTTTTTACAAATGATCCTTTATAGAAAACCCAAATCGGCTCATAGTCGACACTTCCGAGGGACTCAACACCGGGAACTTGTTTAGTATGCAAGGAGCCGCCCTGAACAAAAGCAGCCTGGATGGGATCTTTGCGATCAGCAAGACGAGTAATGTTTTCTTGCGAACCCTGAGTGCGGACCAATTCAATGGTCACACCTCTTTTTGCAAAGAAGTCTACATACTTAGACGCTAACTGCTCATACGAACCGCCTTCGATACCAGATGCCATCATGATGTAGCGCGGTGGGGGCGGATTCCAATAGGCAAGCAGACCAATCAGAATAACAAGCAAAAGGAGTAGCAGAGGCCAGGTTTCTTTAATGAAACTGATGGCATCTCGGAACTGATCCTGAGCGGTTTCAAGAACAGCAACAGCAGTATCTTTGAAGTCTTCCTTGAAACTGCCCATAATTAATGCGTTACTTCTTCTTGGCGGTATTCATCCCTAAGAGCGGATACGCTGGACAGAAACGAAAGATGCCAGTTGCTAATGGCACAAGCCCGATCCATCCCCATGCTCCAATCACTCCGCTTAACGATAAAAGAATTAATAAACTTCCTGCGGTAATTCGCAGGACTCGATCCGTATGGCCGACATTACATTGCATCATAAACCTCCTTTTTAATCAATTAGTTATTTACAGTAATTTTGATAGAGCAAGTTCATCACCGACATCGCTACAGGGTTGGCGCCAGAGTAATAAATTTGCTTCCCCTCGCGACGGGTTTTAACCAGCTTTTTCTTGCGCAAAACAGTTAATTGCTGTGAGAGGGTTGGTTGATGAATATCCAAAGAATCTTCTAACTCACCCACGCATTTTTCACCTTGACTAATTTCACACAACAACATCATTCGGTCTCGATTTCCTAGAACCTTCATTAAATCAACCGCTTTATCAGCCGACTGGCGCATTTTCTTTAAATTGATATTGATAGCCATCGATTCACCAATTAGAGGACATTGAACGGGATTTTGAGATAGGTCTTACCATTTGCTTCAGCAGGTGGTGGGTGACCGGCACGAATATTGACCTGAATCGAGGGCAAGATCAAAACTGGCATCTCCAAGGTCTGATCACGCTGATTACGCATCTCCACAAACTGAGCTTCGGTGACCCCCTGATGAACATGAATGTTTTTCCGCTTCTCCTCGCCCACCGTAGCTTCATAGGCGATCGGGCGATCGGTGGGCGGGTAATCATGGCACATGAATAATCGCGTGTCATCTGGGTAAGACAAAATCTTTTGCACTGACTGATAGAGTGTTTTGGCATTGCCGCCCGGAAAATCACAACGCGCAGTCCCAACATCCGGCATAAAGATCGTATCGCCAACAAAGATCGCATCACCAATCGCATAGGCCATGCATGCAGGCGTATGGCCAGGAACAAATAGGGGATGGATGGTTAAGTTACCCGCATATATGTCCTGGCCCTCTTCGATCAAGTAATCAAATTGCGAGCCATTGGTTGGAAACTCACTCTCAAGATTAAAAATTCCTTTAAATACTTTTTGCACATCCTGAATATGCGAACCAATGGCGATCTTGCCACCAAGATGCTTTTGAAGATACGGCGCAGCACTGAGGTGATCCGCATGCGCATGGGTCTCTAAAATCCAATCCACCGTGAGCCCCTGTTCTTTGACGAAGGCAATGACCTCATCGGCAGACTTCGTCTTAGTACGGCCAGATTTTGGGTCATAGTTCAGCACCGAATCAATCACCACGCATGGCGTATTCGGTTTTTCATAAACCACGTAGGTAAAGGTCCATGTTCCCTGATCGAAAAAGGCTTTAACGATTGGCTTTTGCATGCTTTACTCCTTATCCAAGGTGAATTACAATATATTTAATTATATAATATATTTTGATTTAATTAAAGGTAAGTCGTTCATACTATCTTGATGGATTTAATCGGTCTTTTACAACCCCATCTCATCCCTGCAGGGCTTGGCGTGTTCGTTGGCCTCATCATGGCGCTAACGGGCGCCGGCGGTGGGATCTTGTCGGTTCCCTTACTTATTTTTATTCTCAACCTACCCATGGTTGAGGCAAGTCCTATTGGACTATTGGCGGTAACCATATCATCGGCACTCGGCGCCATCTTGGCATTGCGAACTGGATTGTTAAGGTATCGTGCTGCCACTCTATTGGCCTTTGCGGGCTTGCTATTGTCACCCGTGGGGCTTTGGCTGGCGCACCAAATTCCGAATCAACCCTTGATGCTGATTTTTGCGATCGTGCTCCTCTACGTAGCAGGACGTATTTTTGTAGAAGCCTATCAACAATCAAAGGGGATTTTTAAAGAGCCAAAAGCAGTACCCTGCTCTCTCGATTTATCGATTGGTCGCTTAATTTGGACCGTCCCTTGTGCGCGAGCACTGATTGGCTCTGGAGCATTGGCTGGATTTTTATCCGGGCTTTTAGGTGTTGGGGGTGGCTTTGTGATTGTTCCCGCACTCAAACGCATTAGTGATCTGCCAATGCAATCGATCGTTGCCACCTCCTTGGGTGTACTGTCTCTAATTTCATTGGGGGGCGTCGCAGGCTCTGGGCTTGCCGGAACCATGAACTGGCTAGTTGCGATCCCATTTGCATTTGGTGCGATTACCGGGATGATGACTGGTCGCCTGATTGCTCCGAAGATCAGCAGTCAATGGACTCAACTCATCTTTGCTGGGTTCTCAGGGCTCGTTGCGATTGGTTTGATAATGAAAGCGCTTTAGGTCAAACAAAATCCGCCCTTTAATAACTCGGCCGGCAAGGTCATACCACGATAAAACCCATAAACAGCAGTTACTATCAATAAGAGTGCGGCAAGGTATCGTACCCAAGCCTTCTGTCCGAACTGCATCAAGGCACCACTGACCTTGGTCAATATCAATAGGCTAGGCAAAGTACCTAATCCCATTGCCAGCATCAGTAATGCGCCCACGATTGGATCGCCCGACAAGAATGCAAGAGCCAGCACTCCATAAACTAAACTGCACGGTACCAAGCCCCAAAGCATTCCCGTGATCCAACGCGCTAGCCCAGTTCGAGATTTTGCAAAGTGTTTTGCCCACCATTGCGATAAGGCCTGTGCAATTGTTTGACCAAAAAGATGGGTAATTCTCTTACCGCTTGGATTGATCAACCGATAGGCTTGATAGAAGAGAATCCCCGCTGTAATTCCAAATAATGCTCGCTGAATTGGAATCACTTCTTGCCTCCAAAAAGCAACTCCCAGCCAAGCAGCCCCTACTCCCAAAGTCATGTAACTGGCAATCCTTGCCAAATGAACCACCATTTGATCCCAAACAACCTTCGACCGATTGGGGTAAACCTTAATTTTTGCTACTGATTGATCGATCGAGGCCGCAATTCCCCCACACATCAGAGCACAATGCCAACTGCTAGCCATTGTGGCTAGAAGAATTCCAATAAATAATGTGCTACTGAGCATGGGGCGTGAAATAGAAGTTTTTTGGACACTCGACTAAAATATGCATCATCATGAATATTTCTTCCAGTAAAGAAATTCTGAACAAATGCTCCACCTGCGTTTTGGGGCAATTTTGTTTGCCACTGGGCCTTTCTGCCAATGAAGTGACGCAAGTGGACACTCTCGTCAAAGATCGAGTCCATCTCCACAAGGGCGATACCTTATACCGGCACGGTGAACCGCTCAACGCCATATACAGCGTTCGTTTTGGTACCCTAAAAACAGAGCATTCATTACCGGATGGTCGAGCACAAATCATTGGCTTTCATATGCCTGGTGAGATTTTGGGTTTGGACGGTATTGGCGAGCACCAATACCAGGCCAATGCAATTGCGCTCGAAGAAAGTGAGGTTTGCATCATTCGCTTCTCCGAATTTGAAAACCTTGCGTCACAAATACCCAGTTTGCAACATCAATTTCACCGTATTTTAAGTCGCGAATTAACTCAAGACCAACGTCATTTACTGTCATTGGGAACTCTCAGAGCCGAAGAACGACTTGCTGGATTTTTAATTAATCTCTCCCAACGGTATGCTGCGCGTGGATACGAATTTACTGAATTCGATTTAAAGATGAGTCGCGAGGACATTGGTAGTTACCTAGGGATTCAAATTGAAACAGTGAGTAGGATGTTGTCACGTTTTACCGAGTCTGGCTTATTGCAGATTAAGCAACGCCATGTCAAGCTAATCGACATTGAGGGACTCTACCAGCTCGCTGGAGTGCCAAACGCGAATGATAAAACCAACTGTTCATCGCCTGTGCGACTTAGTTGAGCAAGTCATCATCCGATGACTTTGAATCTAAAAAACAGTCGCGTACGATAAATAATGAGATCGCGCTTGAAATGGCGCAGATGGACCAAAAGGCAAAAAAACCAATTGAGTAGATCGCTTCATTGGATAACTGATGCGGCTGACCAAACAGCAACAAATCTTCAGGCTTAAATAAACTAAATACCAAGCCTTCCGCAATGATTGCTGCCAAAAAAGAAGGCCAAAGAATCCAAATGGCTGTCTTCAGTTTCACGGTTGCACCTGTTCAACCTTAAGTCCCCGCTTAACGCCATCCCGAACGGGTTCATCGGCATGTACGGTAAAGGCTAAGTAAATAGTAATTGCACAACCAATGGCTGCCAACGCAGGTCCCAGAATTAATAACCAGGGCCAAAGCTGTTTCCACCATGGTTTTGAACTTTGCGGTTCTGCTTTCATAATGTCTCTCCCTTTCATTATCGGGGCACAATAAAACTTGATTTTTCATCTCGCGAACGGATTTGCTCACCCTCCAGACCACGAAACTCGAATTGGATGGGGTGCGATCCCGATATCGCCTCATTGATCGCCACACTCACCTTCACAGGAATCAATAAATTACTGGCTGGCGCAATCACCACACTGTGAATAACCTTACCACCAGCATCAAGCACTGCAATATCTGGCAAACCAGTAGCTTTAACAGCCACCCGCATTGGCGACTCTGAAGAGTTCATGAGTTGAATTCGATAGACGTTCTCAATATAGCGACCGTCAACTTCTCGAGCCAAGGCTCCGCGATCGCGCATCACATCAACACGAAGTGGATTACGTGTAAAGAGTGAGAATAAGAAAACCGAGGTCAATACAAAAATAATTGAGGAATAAATCAAGATGCGTGGACGAAATAAATGGCTGCGTGCCGATTGATTCGATTCACGATTTAGCATGGCGCGCTCGGTGGTATAACGCACCAAGCCCTTGGGGTAACGCATCTTATTCATCACTTGATTACAAGCATCGATACAAGCACCGCAGCCAATGCACATGTATTGCAAACCATCACGAATATCAATCCCTGTGGGGCATACTTGAACACAGATACTGCAATCGACGCAATCACCCAAGCCCTTTTGAACTTGATTTTCTGACTTGTTGCGACTACCACGCGGCTCACCGCGCATCTTGTCGTAGGTCACGACAAAGGTGTCTTTATCGACCATCACACTTTGAAATCGTGCATAGGGGCACATATATTTACAAACCTGCTCGCGCATAAACCCTGCATTGCCCCATGTTGCAAAGCTATAGAAAAACAGCCAGAACGTTTGCCATGGACCCAAAGAAAAAGCCAAGATGTTGGCGCTTAGTTCTTTAATGGGCGTGAAATACCCAATAAAGGTAAAACCAGTCCACAGGGCAATGAGAAGCCACAATGCATGTTTCGTGATTTTCAGTCGCCACTTTTTAAAACTCCAAGGCCACTCTTCTCCATCCAAGCGAATGCGGGCAAACCGATCGCCCTCCACTTTGCGCTCAATCCACATGAAGATTTCGGTGTAGACCGTTTGCGGACAAGCGTAGCCACAAAATAAACGGCCTGCGACAGCAGTAAATAGAAATAGGCTAAGCGCCGATAAAATCAGCAGTAGCGTGAGATAAATCACATCCTGCGGCCACAATACCAAACCAAAGATGTAAAACTTACGCTGTACTAAATCAAATAAAACAGCCTGACGATCATTCCAGCTGAGCCACGGTAGTCCGTAGTACAACAACTGGGTAAGCACCACAAAGACCAACCGCCAGCTTGCAAACGGTCCACTAACTGAGCGCGGATAAATATGTTTACGAACTTCGTAAAGCGACTGCTCTACGATCTCGATCACAGGCTTGCTGTCGACAGCAGTCTGTGTCGCTGAAGTTTGATTCATGGCTTTACTTCTTTGTACTCATTGGCTGATGCGATAAACCCCAAACATACGCCGTCAGAATCTGAATCTTTTCGGGAGTAAGAATTGCCTCATGGCCTGGCATGACCCCATTTCGACCCTTTTGCACAGTCTCAGTAATCGCTTTCTCTGAACTACCATAGAGCCACACCCTGTCGGTTAAATTGGGTGCCCCCAGAATGATATTGCCTTTACCATCAGGGCCGTGGCAAGCAGCACAGTTGGATTTGTAGACAGCCTCACCCTGAGCAACTCGCAAATCGTTTGCGGGCAAATTCGAGAGACTGCGGACATAGGCGACCACCTCACTAATTTGGGCAGAACTTAGATGTCCAAAAGCAGGCATAACACCTGCGCGGCCTTGCACAATCGATGTCCGAATCAACTCGGGTTCACCACCATACAAATAATCTTTGTCATGCAAGTTTGGAAAACCCTTGGAGCCCCCGGCATCTGAGCCATGGCATTGTGCGCAATAGTTTAAAAATAAGCGCTGCCCCATTTCGTTGGCTTTGGGATCGGCCGCAACTTGCTCAATACTCATTTGCATGTATTTGGCATAAACCGGTTGCAGATCTTTATTTGCGGTCTGCACGGATTGATCATGCTCTGCTTGAGTACTGTATCCCAAGATACCTTGATAGGCGCCCAAACCGGGATAAAGAACCAGATAAATAGCTCCGAAGATGCATGAGATAATGAACATCCACATCCACCAGCGTGGTAATGGATTATTCAGTTCACGTAGATCATCATCCCAGACATGACCCGTATCGGTTACGTTACCCGAAGAATCGGTTGGTACCTTAGTTTTACGTTGTGACATCAATAACCATAAACACCAAATAATGCCAACGATCGTAACGATCGCAATAAAAATACTCCAACCGGGACTAAAAAAATCACTCATGATTGATCCTTCTGAAACTCATCCGGAAGTGCAAATGGTAAATTTGCTGACTCCTCATTAGCAGCCTTGCGATGCTTCGACCAAGCCCACCAAATAATTCCTAGAAACACAAACAAGCCAAAAGTGCTCGATATTGCCGATAGATAAGCGGTAAATGCTTGCATGCTGATCTCCTTTATTGGCTGGCAGTTTTAGTAGTAGCGCGGCGATTAAGACCCAAGCCCTGCAAATAGGCGACTAAGGCATCCTCTTCCGTTTTCCCTTCAAGCTCTTTCGGGGCATTTGCAATTTCGTCATCGGTATATGGAACCCCCAGACGCTTTAATGCACGCATGTGTTTTTGAATGCTCGAAACATTCGCTGGTGCATTTTGCAAGTATGGATAAGCTGGCATATTCGATTCTGGAACGACATCTCGAGGATTACGCAAATGGATACGCTGCCAATCATCGGAGTAGCGACCGCCCACACGAGCAAGGTCAGGTCCTGTTCGTTTGCTACCCCATAGGAATGGGTGATCAAAAACCGATTCGCCAGCGACAGAATATGGACCATAGCGCTCGGTCTCCGAACGCAAAGTACGAATTTGCTGGGAATGGCAGCCAACGCAACCTTCGCGCTGGTAAATGTCACGTCCAGCCAATTGCAATGCTGTGAACGGCTTGATTCCAGGGCTTGGCTCGGTGGTTGAGTGCTGGAAAAAGAGCGGCACAATTTGTACGAGGCCAGCCACGCTAACTACGAAAATGGTGGTGATGATGAGCCAACCGACGTTCTTTTCGAGGGTGGCGTGAGAGAAAAATTTATGTTGATCTGACATTTTTTTCTCCGGATTAATGAGCAACTTGAAGGTTTGTTGGAATCCGTGCGTCCACAAAGCGTTCGCCATATAAAGTCTTGAAAACGTTGTACGCCATCAAGAACATGCCGCCCAAGTAACAAATACCGCCTAAGAGTCGAATCACGTAGAAGGGATAACTGGCCTTAACCGATTCAACAAAGCTATAGGTCAATGTGCCATCAGCCTCAAAAGCTCTCCACATCAAGCCCTGCATCACACCTGCAATCCACATCGCAGCAATATAGAGAACCACGCCAATGGTAGCAATCCAGAAATGCAACTCAATGAGACGAGTGCTATACATCTCCTTCTTACCAACTAAACGAGGAATCAGGTAGTACAAAGAACCGATTGTGATCATGGCAACCCAGCCCAAAGCGCCAGAATGAACGTGGCCGATAGTCCAATCGGTGTAGTGCGACAAGCCATTAACGGTCTTAATCGACATCATTGAACCCTCAAAGGTTGACATACCGTAGAACGACAGCGCCACGATTAAGAATTTGAGGATGGGGTCACTGCGTAATTTGTACCAAGCCCCAGATAGGGTCATGATGCCGTTGATCATGCCGCCCCACGAGGGTGCTAACAAAATTAATGAGAACACCATGCCTAGCGATTGGGTCCAATCAGGCAATGAGGTGTACTGCAAATGATGGGGGCCTGCCCACATATAGGTAAAGTTAAGGGCCCAGAAATGCACGATCGATAAACGATAGGAATAAATTGGGCGATCGGCCTGCTTAGGAATGAAGTAATACATCATGCCCAAGAAGCTAGTGGTCAAGAAAAAGCCTACGGCATTGTGACCATACCACCATTGAATCATGGCATCTTGTGCACCAGAGTATGCCGAGTAGGACTTCCACAAACTTGCTGGCATCTCAATATTGTTCACAATATGCAAAATGGCAATGGTCAGAATATAGGCGCCAAAGAACCAGTTCGATACATAAATATGCTTGGTCTTGCGCTTCATGATGGTGCCAAAAAACACAATCGCATAAGCAACCCAAACAACCGTAATCAGAATATCGATGGGCCACTCCAATTCGGCATACTCTTTTGAGGTGGTAATCCCAAGTGGTAAGGTAATCGCAGCTGCCACGATCACGAGCTGCCAACCCCAAAAGGTAAATGCAGCCAATTTGTCACTGAATAGTCGGACCTGACAGGTGCGTTGCACGATGTAATAGGAGGTTGCAAATAAAGCACTACCCCCGAAGGCAAAAATCACCGCGTTGGTATGCAGGGGTCTTAAGCGACCATAGCTTAACCAAGGAATGTTCATTGTGATCTCTGGCCAAATCAGCTGAGCTGCCAGAACCACCCCGACAAACATGCCGACAATGCCCCATAACACCGTAATGATGGCAAATTGACTAACGACCTTGTAATTAAAGTTTGTGTCTTGCGACCCACTGATGGCTAACGCCATACAACCTCCCTAAGCAAAATGACTGGGCTAAAAGCTTTGGGAAATTATCGAGTTAGGGGAACATCCGTATTTTGATGTAGATCAAATATTAGGGGGGTCTTTGCGCTGGGGGCCATCATCATCAAGCAAGATTGACTCGCCGGGGCCCTGGAGGTCGTCGAACTGACCACCCTGAATCGACCAATACAACAAATAGGCAAGGCCCGCGACCAGCAAAAGCGATAAGGGAATTAGTAAATACAAGCTTTCCATGCAATTAGTCTAATCTAGACCTTACGTAAACGCCATGCATTAAGCGTTACTAAAAGCGATGAGGATGCCATTCCAATACCAGCCACCCAAGGATTAATCCACGCCATCATTGCTACCGGAATAACCGTCACGTTATACAAGAACGCCCATAGAAGATTTTGCCGAATAATTTTTTGGGTACGATGCGCTAAGGAAAATGCCTTCACCAAGGTCTCAAAATGAGGACTGATCAATACAGCGTCTGCACCGGCAGCTGCCAATGGAGCGCCGCTTCCCATTGCGATTGACACATCGGCTTTTGCTAGGAACGGCGCATCATTAACCCCATCACCAATCGCACACACTTTGGCGCCATCGGCTTGCAGTTGACGAATAAACTCGTATTTTTCTTCAGGGCTAGCACCACCCCGGTAATGTGCAATTCCGTGATGGTGCGCCCAGGCCTCAACGGTTGCAGGCGTATCACCCGACAATAGATGAACCGCAATCCCATGGGCATGTGCATATTGCAATAAAGTTGCAACGCCCTCTCTGGGGCGATCTAAAAAGCTGAATTGAGCGATGAGCCCTTGATCATCCCCTAAGTAAACATGACTATAGAGCACATCAAATGGGGTGGGTAACGATTGCACACCCACCCAGTCGGCCTTACCAAGTCGGTAGTTGCCATTGGATAACCCTTTACCCAAGTGATTGGCGCTTCGCTCTAAAAAATGATGAGGCATTAAGCCACGCTCTCGGAGTGCAAGACCAAATGCCAAGCCCAAAGGATGGTTCTGTCCCTCTTCCATGCCAACTGCCAGCGCTAACACCTCACCTTCAGTCATGCCATTGCGAAATACGGTGATGGTTTGTATACGAGGCTCACCGATCGTTAGCGTTCCGGTTTTATCCATGACCAAGGTGTTTGCTTTACTCAAACCTTCAAGGGCGCGACCATGAATCACTAATAAACCAATCTTGGTTAGCGCACCCTGAGCAGCTGCTAATGCAGTAGGAATTGCTAATGACAATGCACAAGGACAACTTGCCACCAATACACCAAGCATCACAGGCCAAGCCCTACTTGGATCTACCAGTAACCAAGTTGCGCTACTGATGATCGCTGCGATGATTAGAAGAATCACAAATCGACCGGCCCAGATTTCGGCCAATCCCAACAGGGGTGGCTTCGCTTGGAGAGCACGATCTAACAAGATTGCAATGCCAGCCAAGCGGGTAGTCTGGCCCACCGCCGTAATCTCCATCGCAATACTATTTTGAATGTTATGCGTACCCGCAAACAAGTGATCACCACGAGACTTTTGTATCGGCCTTGACTCGCCAGTCAATAACGCTTCACTCACGCTGGTATATGAATCGATTAGTACGCCATCCGCCGGAATAATCTCACCAGGGCCCACCCGAACTCGATCGCCGACGAGACAACGCACCACCGGTATGCGCTCAACCGCAGTACTCTTGGGATAATCCAGGTAGCGCTCACAGCTAGCCGGAAGCTGTTTGGCTAAGGCCTCTGAACCACTTTGAGCATCCTGCCTGGCAATCAATTCGATGTAACGTGCCCCAAGAGTAAATGCCACAAACATTGTGATCGAATCAAAATAACTCGGACCATCCCCCACTACTAAATTGACGGTGCCTACTGTAAAGGCCATCCCCAGTGCTAAGGCAATTGGCACATCCATCCCCAAGGATCGCGTTTGCGCAAAAGAGCGCATACTGCGCCATGCTGAACTAAAGATTGGGGCTGCGGAGTAGAGAACAACAGGAACAGTTAATAGCCAACTTGTCCAGTTCAGTAAGAGATTATTTTCTGGAGACAGATCAACAGAGTCGGTATAAATCGGCCAGGCATACATCATGACTTGCATCATGCCTAAGAGCGCAACCCCCAAACGAAACAATAAATTTCTGCGCTCGCGCTTACTGCGTAGAGCCAACTCCGAGGGCTCATAAGGCCAGGCTAGATATCCAATGCGCTGCACCTCATACAATATTTTTGGTAAGGTAATTTTCTGAGGATCAAAGCGCACAATGGCTTTTAACGTGACGTAATTAATTTGGACATCATCAATTCCAAAGACGCGCTGCAAATGATGATCACAAAGCCAAACACATGCTGCACAACGGATTTTTTCGAGGGACAAGATCGATTCAGCAAAGCCGGAATCCAAAACCTTCACAAAGCGCGCTTGCAGGGTCGGATCGTTATAGACTTCGAGTGTTTCAGGTAATTCATTACCAGCTAGTAAATAGTCAGGACGTTCGCCAGCCGGTACCTGACGCTGATAAAAACTCTCAAGACCTTCCCCATAAATGGTTTGAGCGACCGCCATGCAGCCAGCACAACAAAATGGGCGCGATGTACCGCCTAAGTCTGCATGCAAGGCGCTTTTAGCCTCAGTATCACTGCCGCAGTGGTAGCACGGTATCGATGAAGTAGTCATACGAGCCTACAAAAACAAAGGGCTGCCAAGGCAGCCCTCCCAGTAGATCAATACCAAATTATTTAACCAAGAGAACAGGCTGCTTGGCTGACGACACAACCCGTTGAGCAACCGATCCAATCAAGAGATCGAGCATACCGCCACGACCCTTAGCGCCCATTACAATCATGTCAAACTTTTCTTTTGTGGCAGTTTGTAGAATTTCTTGAGCAACATGACCGCGCTTGATAATCATATTGTGCTTAACGCCTGCTGCATCTAGAGCTTTCTGGGCAGGTTTTAACTCTTTTTCACTAATTTCACGTAAATAGTCATCCACTACGCTTTTGCTGACAAATTGCTTAACGTGATTAAGGCCAAAATCATCATGAACACTAATTAAAGTGACAGAACACTTACTACGTATATTTGCAACCAGTTGAGCAACATACTTAGCGGCACTCAATGAAGTCTTTGAGCCATCAATTGGTAGTAGTATTTTCATATGCTCTCTTTCGCTATTTGATTTAATAAGTCCAGTGTATTGTTTTGGTTAACTATCTTTTTGATCTATATCAAATACAACCGGTTTTTATACGTATTCAATTCCAGCGCGGGCCGTTGGATCATTGATCAATCAAGCTTACGTTGATCCCCAGGGACCCCAATGGGGTCCGGGCGGAGACTCTTGATTCCATTTGACAGGGTACCTTGCAGTGCCGATACCAAGTCGTGACCAAACAAATGTGGTGGCAGCCAATACGATGACGCCCAGCAGAACATGGGTCCAAATATCCATAAAACCAGCATGCGCATGAATCATGATCAAGGGGTTGGCTCCTGCGGGCGGATGCACTGTCTTCGTTAGCAATAACACCGCGATCGTAATAAGTACCGATACGACCAACACCCAAGTTGAATCGCCAAAGACTTGATAACAGATCACTCCAATGAGGGCAGATAGTAGATGTCCACCAAATAGAGCTCTAGGCTGAGTTGGCGGCAAGGTTGTTAGACCAAATAGGAACAAGGTGGAACCACCTAATGATGCGAGTAACAAGGTGGAATCTTGTGGACGAACCACATGCAAGGCCAAAAACAACGCCACACTTGCCCCACCCAAAACCCAGAGGATCCGCAAAATGGTTTGTTTCATGTACGCAGTTTACGCCATAGTTTGTAGGGTCTTTATTGAGGTATATAGTGATACCTCACGAGGACTTATTTGCAAACCTTTCTTAACCACCTCTCCGTATCACTGTTACGCTTTGTCCTAATTCTTCCATATGCATGGATTATTCAACTGGGTCGTGGTTTAGGATGGATCGTCGCCCATATACCAAGCGATCGTCAGCGCGTGGTCTTAATTAACTTACGTCTTTGTTTTCCAAAACTATCTGCTAAAGAAATTGAGGTGTTGGCTTTGCAACATTGGCAGTTATTTGGGCGCAGTATTTTGGAACGCAGTCGGATTTGGCTTGGCACCCCCGCTCAGATCAATGAAATGATTCAGATTGATTCTGAAATTGAATTAGGGGATCGAAAGCCCCGTATTTTGGTCAACCCCCATTTTGTAGGCATTGAAGGTGGTATTGCTTTGTGTGCCCTAGCCGAGAAAATGGATTGGCCGCGCGGAGTGACGCTCTATCAAAAGATGAAAAATCCATTTTTTGATCAAAAGATCATCGAGTGGCGCGGCCGCTTCGGTGGACGATCCATTCCAAGGCAAGGGCATCTCATCGAAACGGTTCGAGAAATTAAAAATGGCAATTTTGTTTTCATCGCACCTGACATTGATCTTGGCATCAAAGACTCGGTATTTGTCCCATTCTTTGGAGTTCAAACCAATACGATTACCGCGATTTCACGTTTAGCCAAACTCAGCGGTGCCGAAGTTTGCATTATGCAAACCACTCTTAATCCTGATTGCTCTGGATATGTTTGCCATATCGGTAAAGCTCTTGAGTCATTTCCAAGTGATGATGAAGAAGCTGATACCGCTCGTCTCAATCAATGCTTTGAAAATGCAATTCGTCTGCGTCCCGCTGAATACTATTGGGTTCATAAACGCTTTAAAAATCGCCCTACTGGAGAAGTTCGGATTTATTAGTGTAAAAATAGCATCTCAAGGAGATATCGAGATGAGACAGTTTATTAGCGCTAACCAAATGAAGATGGCTTATCAAATTGACGGCCCAGAAAATGGTCCAACGATTTTTTTAAGCAATAGTCTGATGTCAAGCATCGAAATGTGGGATCGCACCCTGCCTGCGCTCACTGACCGTTATCGAGTGATCCGTTACGACACTCGCGGTCATGGGCAAAGTGAAGTAACCCCAGGTCCCTACAGCATCGCCCTTCTAGCGGAAGACTTAATTTCCCTGATGCGCGCTCTGGGAATTAAGAAGGCGCATTTTGCAGGCCTCTCCATGGGGGGCATGATTTGCCAATACATTGGTGCTAATTACCCGGAAAATGTTTTATCACTCAGTCTTTGCGATACCGCCAGCGAGATGCCTCCGCGCAGTATGTGGGAGGAGCGTTTTGCCATTGCGAGATCACAAGGGATTGCTGGCCTCGTGGATGGAACCATCAAACGTTGGTTCTTAAACGACTTTATTGAACGCGAACCAGATCAGATTGAACGAGTAAGAAAAATGATTCTGGCGACACCCGTGGAAGGCTATTTGGGCTGCGCCAGTGCGGTTCGGGATATGGCGCAATCGACGATGCTCTTAAAAATAAAAGCCCCAACATTAATTTTATTGGGCATGCAAGATCCGGCTTGTACCTATGAGCAATCTACCGTATTGCATCGATTAATTGCTCAGTCCTCGCTAGTCACCATTGATCAAGCTGCGCACCTATCAAACATTGAGAAACCCGCTGAATTTAATAATGCCTTACGGGGATTCTTAGATTCTGTGGCATAGTACTCAAGCAGTCATAATAAAAAGGAGACATCATGCAAATTCGTATTAAAAAATACCTCATTGCTGCCACAGCGCTTGCATTTACTGGGACATTGAGTCTGCCAATTCAAGCACAAAGCGCCGCAGCCAGTTACCCCAATAAAACCGTCAAAATGGTTGTGCCTCTCACGCCTGGATCGGGCGCTGACATTGCTGGTCGCATTGTTGCCAAGAGTCTTGCAGAAACTTGGAAGCAGCCCGTCATTATTGAAAACCGTCCCGGTGCTGGTGGCTTGCTAGGTACTGGTGTGGTGGTGAACTCTGAACCCGATGGTTACACCCTTTTGGTTCAATCGGCATCCTATGCCGCCAATCCTGCGATTTATAAAAAACTGCCCTATGACCTAAAGAGTCTGACCGATGTCAATATTTTGGGCAGTAGCCCCTATGCGCTGATTGTGTCTGCTGAGAGTCCTTACAAAACTCTCAAAGATTTAATCAATGCCGCCAAAGCGAAACCAGGTGATATTCCATTTGCGAGCGCTGGGGTCGGTAGTTCAACCCATTTAGCCGCCGAGTATTTCAATCAAACCGCTGGCATTAAGATGCTGCACGTCCCCTTCAAGGGATCTCCTGAGGCGATTCAAGAAACCATTGCTGGTCGTACCGCCTTCTACATGGCTCCTTTACAAACTGCCATTTCACAGATTCAGGGTGGCAAAGTTCGTGCCTTAGGCGTAACAAGCGCGAGCCGTGCCGAGGCGGCTCCTACGATCCCAACCATTGCCGAACAAGGATTCTCGGGTTTTGATATTGGTTTATGGGTTGGCGTCTGGGCTCCATCGGCCACACCACCAGCGATCTTGCAAAAGCTCAATGCCGATATCAATCGTGCCCTAGGGGACTCTGAAGTGAAATCGGCATATGCCAAAGCAGGCATCACCATTAAACCAATGAATCTTGCCGAAACTGAAAAGTTTGTTCGTAGTGAAATCAGCAAGTACACCAAGATTGCCAAAGACGCTGGGATTGAACCTCAATAACGCACCCCTTTGCCAAGCTCCAGACCAGGCCCTCAAAAAGCCTGGTCTCGTTCTTTGTAAGAATGCAACCGATTGCCATGCGCACATCTGTGGGCCTCAATCGCTGTATCCCTACATAGCAAATCGGATCTATACCCCACCAGATGCCTTACTTCCCCACTATGAGGCACTACTGGATAGTCTTGGGGTTCAACGCTCGGTATTGGTCCAGCCCAGTATTTATGGAACGGATAATCGCGCACTGCTTGCAGCGATACAAAAAAATCCATCGCGCTTTCGGGGAGTCGCAGTGGTGGATTGGGATATTAGCGATACAGCATTAGAAGATCTTCATCTTGCGGGAATTCGTGGAGTGCGCTGTAATATTGTGGATCTTGCTGAGGCTAAAGGTGTTCTACCAATTAGCCAATTGTCCGCATTAGCAAATAAGATTGCACCCTTTGGCTGGCATTTAGAATTTCTGATGCACGTTAATGAGTTCCCAGATCTCGCACAACTCTTATCGAATTTCCCTGTCCCAGTCGTTCTAGGACATCTTGGGTATTTAAAAACAAATCTCGGTGTCAAAGATCGTGGATTTCAAAACTTGTTATCGCTGATGCGTGAGGAGCGTGCTTGGGTCAAACTAACAGGCCCCTACCGAATCACATCGGAAGCAAGAGTCCCCTATGCCGATACCAATCCATTTGCGCATGCCTTAATCGCAGCCAATCCAAGGCAAGTGGTGTGGGGTACAGACTGGCCCCATGTGATGGTCAAGGGGGTAATGCCTAATGATGCGGATCTTGTCGATTTACTTCAAGAGTGGGTACCAGACCCAACGTTACGCAGGCAGGTTCTTAGTGAGAACCCAGAGCGTTTGTATCAATTTGAAGGCGATGCCTAAAAAAACAGCCCGCAGTGCGGGCTGAATTTTAATATCGATGGATTTTTAAAGACCCATATTCTGCTGAGCCACCATTAAATACAACATGGGGATCGATAAAACGGTATTAATACGTGAAGTCAACATTGCAGTACGTGCAGATTTAGCTTTCGTGTCTGCGTCAACAGTCACAATGCCGAGAGCCCGTTTTTGATTGGGCCAAATAATGAACCAAACGTTAAATGCCATGATGAGAGCAATCCACATGCCAAGACCAATTGCAAGGAAAGGCTGTTGCAAGGTAAAAGCTTGATGGGCGTAGCCGTTCAGAATCGCCAGGATAATTCCGGTTAACACCGTAGCCATGGCGGCGAATCGAAACCAAAAGAGTGCGGTCGGAGCAATTACTTTACCAATCGCTGGTTTTTGTTCATCCGGAATCTTAGGCATCGATGGAATTTGTACAAAATTAAAGTACCACAACAAGCCAATCCACATCACGCCTGATATCACATGCAGGTAACGGAATACAAAAGAAATCCAACCTGGATTACCGATATTAGAGCTGCCGAATAGAATAATGATCAGCACCAAGAGCACAAAACCTGCTAGAACGGTGCGGCCAAGGGAGGTCAAGATTGATGCCATTTAATAGTCTCCTAAAGGAACAAACCCTGCAACTATATACCAAAGTCATGGCTTTTGCCTTGATCCTGATTGGTAGTTATTAAATCGGTATAAGATTTATTAATGAAGAGAGTTTTTATCCAAGAAGTGGTTACTCGTGATGGCTTTCAGGCAGAGCCGCGCTTTATTCCCACAGAAGACAAAATCCGCTTAATTAATCGCTTAAGTCATGCTGGCTATGCCAAGATTGAGGTGACTTCTTTTACAAGCCCCAAAGCCATTCCAATGCTCGCTGATGCAGAAGCAGTAATGCGTGGCATTGATCGTGTTCCAGGGGTCGAGTACACGGTCTTAATTCCAAACCTACGTGGTGCTGAGCGCGCCCTTGCAGTTGGCGTTGATGAATTCAATCTCGTGATGTCGGTCAGCGAGACCCATAATCAGTCCAATCTACGAATGTCCCGTGCCGATTCAGCTAAAGCTCTTGGTGAAGTCATTTCCTTGGCACATCAAACCAAAGTAGCCGTCAATATCTCTCTCTCGACTAGCTTTGGTTGTCCAATGAGTGGTATGACCCCAACGCATGAACTAATGCATTGGATTGATCACTTTGTTGATCAAGGCGTGCGGGGTATTAGCATTTGCGACACCACCGGTATGGCCAATCCTCGGCAAGTCGCTGAAATTTGCGAGCAAGCGCAATCCAAGCATCCCGATACACAGTGGACGTTGCATTTTCATAATACGCGTGGCATGGGCCTAGCCAATGCTTTAGCTGCTGTTCAGGCCGGGATTGTGCGCTTTGATTCGTCCTTGGGCGGTTTGGGTGGCTGCCCTTATGCCCCAGGAGCTACAGGGAATATCTGCACCGAAGAACTGGTACACATGCTAGATCTAATGGGGTTTGAGACACACATGAACCTGGATTTATTACTCGAGTGCGCAGCAGACTTACGCACACTGGTTGATCGCCCCTTGCCAAGCCAAGTTCTACTTGCAGGCAAGGTTGATCGACTCTACGACAAGATTTGTCAGAGCTAAATTACTTCTTGGCTACTTCTTCGCTGCAGCTTTCACTTTAGCTAAATACTCAGCAACACGGTGTTTAATGTCAGGCACCGATCCGGATTGCACCAGATCATAAAGATCGACCGTGCGAGTATCTCGCTTACACGCTTGCAGTGCCATGGCTCGAGCATCCGCCGGAATCTCCAGAATGTGCTCAAGAACCTGTGCCTCATAGGCATGCCAATCGGTCGCCTCCAAGACGGCGGTCAGGATCCCAAAATCTTTCGCTTGATGCGCATCAATACGGCGCGGATTTCCAATCAACTGTTGCGCTCGATCAGGACCAACACACTCGGCTAATCGACGGGAACCCAAGATCAGACCAAAACGGGCCCCAGGAAACATCATGCGCATATCTTCCGAACCAGCACGGTGACGACATGCCAAGAGCAAGTCCGCCCCCGCCCCAATCGTCTGTCCATGGGCTAATGCCATCGTGTCAAATGGCGCATGGGCAATGGCTTGAAGCATTTGCTCAATCCGCACAAAATGCAGAAGCAGATCGCCAGGGCTCGCATCATCAAAGTTTGAGAAATCAAATCCAGCACAGAAGCCCTGACCCTCGCCTCGAATTATCAGCAAGCGAGTGCCATCGGACTCCGCCTCCTTAGTGACAGCGAGTAGCTCAGAGGCTAACTCGTAACTGATCGCATTGCGCTTCTCAGGACGATTGAGGGTGACTCGTTTAATGTGCCCCGAATGTTCTACGCGTATGGTGTTCATGTTCACTCCACGATCTCTGAATTATGCTCACCCAAGCGCGGTGGTCTGCGCTCGATGGGAGCCGTTGTACCATTAAATTTAATGGGATTAATCACGGTTTTAGTTTGTTGGCCATTGGCCATCACCATGGGCTGCACCCAGCCCATCGCAAGGGTTTGAGGATCGTTTAATACGGCGGAATATTGATTGATTGGACAGCATGGCACACCTGCTTGGCTAAATTGTGCAATCCAATTAGCAGCCGTATCTTTTTGTAAGATCACTTCGATCAACTCTTTTAAAGCGATTTGATTTTTTGCCCGTAATGCTGTGCTAGTAAAACGTTCGTCTTTTAAAAGCTCGGGGCTCTTCAAAATCTGACAAACGGTTTCCCATAGCGCTTGTGTACCGGCTGCCATTACCAGATAGTCGTCTTTGGCCTTAAATGCCTGATACGGGGCGTTACGAGGATGGGCTGAACCTAATTTAACTGGATCTTTGCCAACCCCAAAATACTCCGAGGTTTGCAAGGCAGCAATTGCTAATGATGTACCCATCATCGGTACATCAATATGAACACCCTTACCCGTTTGCGCCACGGCCCGCAATTGCGCACAGATACTCATGGCACCATACAAACCAGCCGTGAAATCGGCAACCGGTACGCCGCACTTCACAGGTGCTCCATCGGGCTCTCCGGTCACACTCATGATGCCGCTCATTGCCTGAATCGTGACATCAAAGCCACCTTCGTTGGCACGTGGTCCAGTTTGACCATAGGCCGAGATCGAGCAGTAAATCAGTTTTGGATTGATGGCAAGGGCTGAATCAAAATCTAGGCCGAGGCGTTTCATGACGCCGGGGCGATTGTTCTCAATTAATACATCTGCATTTGTGATTAAAGATTTAGCTTTTGCGTTATCGTCGGGATTTTTTAAGTCTAGGGTAACAGAGCGTTTATTGCGATTTAAGGAAGCAAAGTTCTCGCTTAAGCGATCATTCTCAGGGCCGGTATGGGGAGGCCACGCGCGGAGCGTATCTCCTGCACCGGGGTTTTCTAATTTGATGACATCGGCACCAAGATCGGCGAGTAACAAAGCACAAAATGGTCCAGCAGCAACGTTACAAATTTCGAGAACGCGAATTCCAGCAAGCGGTTTTAAAGCAGAGAGATCAGCGGTGTTCATGGGCACCCTTTAAAAGGAATACCCTATTCTAACGACCTCTTTAGTAATAGCTCAGTGGTTGCGTCTTGCCCTTAAAGATGCGGTATGAGAACAAGGTATATGCCAAGATGGTTGGTAACACCACGATAGCTCCCCAGAAGATAACCCAAAGGGATTGAGTGGATGCCGCCGCTTGCCACACGGTCATGCGATCGACAATCAAATAGGGAAATAAACTGTAAGCAATACCAAAAAACGACAACCAAAAGATCGCAACCGTCGCTGTGAACGGCAACCACTCCCTCTGACTTGGGTTAGCTTTGAGTTGATGCAGTGCGCGATCCGTGATTAGAAATAAGAACGCGGTCGCAATCGGAATCGGTGCCAACCAAAGAATATTCGGATAACTAAACCAACGGCTCATAATTTCTGGACTGAAGTACGGTGTTGCAGCTGAGATCAAGGCAATACCTAATCCAGTTAACCATAAACTCGCCCGTGCCCACGAAATCGCGCGTAATTGCAAGGACCCTTCGGTTTTCATGATGAGCCACGTTGCGCCCAGCAAGGCATACCCTGCAGGCAAGCAAATTCCGACGAGGGCAGCAAAGACCCAACCCAATACCCCGGATTCATACCCAATAATGTGACGCCCAATCATTACACCTTGCGAGACCGCGGTTACTAAGCTACCAAAATAGAATAAGAAGTTCCAAAGCGGCTTTTGCGCTAAGTTGACCTTAGCCCGAAAATCAAATGACACTCCGCGCAGAATTAATCCAGCCAACATGATTGCCACAGGTAAATAAAGCTCAGTGAGGACAATGCCGTGTGCAAAGGGAAAGGCAACTAGCAAAATACCAACACCAAGCACCAGCCAGGTCTCATTCGCATCCCAAAAAGGTCCGATCGAAGAGATCATCACATCTTTGTCGGCATCTCCAGCACGTTTAAGCAAAATACCAACCCCGAGATCGTAGCCATCCAACACCACATACGACAACATGGCAAAGCCCATCGCCCCCAAGAAAAACAGGGGAAGCCATACGGAGGCTTGCGACCAGTCTGATGGGATCATTTAGGTTTGCAAGGAGGTTGATGGGGGTTGCATGGGAACTGTCACTCCTGCCTCTGCGCTCTTTTTATCTGCTTGCCTTGCCATGTAGAAGATTGCCCAAATGTAAGCAATGATTAAGGTGACGTAAAGGAAGAGATACATCATCAAACTACTAAAGACCATACCGCCTGGTAACTTAGTGGCCGCTTGCGCTGTAGTGAGCACACCGTGTACTAAATACGGCTGACGTCCAATTTCAGTCACATACCAACCAGCAACGACCGCTATCCAACCTGAGAAAGTCATCCAGACAAAAGCGCGAGCTAACCAATTTGGCAAATCTTGACCATGCCGCATCCGCCACCACCCATACCAAGATAAAGCCAACATCAGCATTCCAATTCCAACCATGATGCGAAAGGCAAAGAAGACTGGTTTGACTGGTGGTGTCTTATCAAAATCTTTTAGGCCCTTAACCTCACCGTTCCAATCGTGGGTTAAATAAAACGAAGCGAGCTTCGGAATCGCAATTTCAAACTTATTGGATTGGGTTTTTTCATCGGGGATGGCAAATAAAACAGCAGGAACGCCATTACCGGTCTCCCAGATTCCTTCCATTGCTGCTAACTTAGCCGGTTGATGCTTAAGAGTATTGAGTCCGTGCATATCCCCCAAGAAAATCTGGATGGGGGTCACAATTGCAGCTGCTACGATGCCAAACTTAAGAATGGCCTTATTGGCTTGAGTACGACTGCCTTGCAAATAACGATAGGCCGATAAACCGGCTAATAAGAAAAATACCGTTAGGAATGAAGCGGTCATCATGTGTGCAAAACGATATGGCATCGATGGGTTAAACACGATTTCCATCCAACTTACCGCATGGGCCTGACCGTCGATCATCTCAAAGCCTTGTGGGGTTTGCATCCAAGAATTGAGCACGATAATCCAGAATGCCGATAAGGTCGTGCCAAAGGCCACCAAGAAGGTCGCTAGGGTATGAACGCGCGGCGAAACACGCTTTGCACCAAATAACATGATGCCAAGAAAAGTGGCCTCAAGAAAGAAAGCGGTAAGTACTTCGTACGCAAGCAGTGGCCCGGCAATATTACCGACCGTCTCCATATAGCCTGGCCAGTTTGTGCCAAACTGAAAACTCATCGTGATGCCACTGACAACCCCTAAAGCGAAGGTAAGTGCAAATACCTTGACCCAAAATTGATACGCCTCTTGCCAATAGACTTCACCAGTGCGATTGAACTTCATCTTGAAATAAAACAGAACCCAGCCTAAAGCAATCGTGATGGTGGGAAATAAGATATGAAAGGTGATGTTGGCGGCAAACTGGATCCGGCTCAACATAATGGGGTCAAACATGACAATCCCCTAGCATTTAATGAATGGAATTATCTAATTTTAAGGGTCTTCGCTAATATTTGCTTGCTAGAGAAATGATCAAAGTGTTCATATAATGGTCATATGACAAACCTTGCTGCAACCGATCAAATCGCCCCGCTACGGCACTTTGTGGCTCAAATGACCCAATTGGTCAGTCAGAGCCAAGCTGAGGAGATTGTGCGGCCCAAAGCCAAGGCTTTATTACACGAGTTAATCAAGACCGATGGTTGGTTGCCCGATTTTTGTACGGTTCCCCACCCCCAGTATTACCAGCAGTATTTATTACATGCTGATCCACTCGAGCGCTTCTCGGTTGTCAGTTTTGTTTGGGGGCCTGGCCAGGCCACTCCAATTCATGATCATATGGTTTGGGGCCTCATTGGTATGCTGCGAGGTTCAGAAAAAGGGCAGCGTTATGCCTGCAATGCTGCCGGTCAACTAGAGCCCATTGGTCACGAAGAAACCTTATTACCTGGTGACGTGGATGAGGTTAGCCCAACCATCGGGGATATTCATATTGTGAAGAATGCCTTTGACGATCAGCCCTCGATTAGCATTCATGTCTATGGCGGCAACATTGGGGCCGTGAAGCGCCATGTCTACGACCCACAAACTGGATCCGTCAAAAACTTTGTCTCAGGCTACTCCTCACCGCAAATTCCCAATCTTTGGGATCGCTCAGCTCAAATTCGCGCCGAACTAAATTAGTGCAACTTCACGTGGGGCTCGGTGCGACGCGTAATCATGCGCGCCAAGGTATCAAGACTCACCTTTGCCCAACCATGCAATGCCAGCTCATGCATTTTGTACAAGGATAAATACATCAGTTTGGCAAAAACACCTTCAATCATCAGGCTGCCACCAATAAGGCCGCCCATCATATTGCCAACGGTGCTGTACTTTCCAAGTGAGACTAACGAACCAAAATCGCGGTAGTGATAGGGCTTTAGGGGCTTATTTTCTAGGCGTAACTGAATTTGTTTGAATAAATGAGAGGCTTGTTGATGGGCTGCCTGTGCACGGGGTGGCACAAAGCCACCCTGCCCCTCGTTCGCTTCTGGCCAAGGGCAAGCTGCACAATCACCCATGGCGAAGATATCGGGATCACGCGTGGTTTGAAGTGTAGGCAGCACCACGAGTTGATTAATCCGGTTTGTTTCTAAACCGCCAATATCTTTCAAGAAATCAGGTGCCTTGACCCCGGCTGCCCAAACAATTAACTCTGCAGGCAAGCTCGTGTTATCACTAAATTGCACCTCTTTCGGAAACACCCGCGCCACTTTCTTATTCGTAATCACCTCAACACCCATTTTTTGCAGTAAGGCTTCCGTTGCAGTGGATAGACGTGCTGGAAGTGCTGGCAAGATTCGGGGGGCGGCTTCAATCACACTGACCTTCAAATCTTTATTGGGGTCTACGCGATCAAGCCCATACGAGACAACTTCGCGGGTAGTGCGATGCAGTTCGGCAGCGAGCTCAACACCAGTTGCCCCTGCGCCAATAATGGCCACATGCAGTTGATCGGGTGAGAGAGGATTACTTTGTGCCTGCGCCCGAATAATTGCATTGAGCATTTGATGATGAAAGTTTTTGGCATCATCTTGAGACTCTAGGCGCAAGGCATATTCTTCAACGCCAGGGGTCGCAAAATCATTGCTGAGGCTGCCAATACTCATGACAAGAATGTCGTAAGGAATTGAGCGTTGCGGAGTAATTTCAGTACCAAGGTGATCCCGATACGGTGCAACAATGACCTCTTTACGTTCACGATCCAAACCAATCATTTCGCCAATGCGATAGGTAAAGTGATGCCAGTGCGCTTGAGCAATGTAGTCCACTTCATGGTCACCGAGATCCATACTGCCCGCTGCAATCTCGTGCAGCTTGGGTTTCCATATATGGGTGCGATTTTTATCAATCAGCGTAACGGATAGCTTTCCCGGCTTTCCTTTGCGAGAGCCATAACGGTCCCCCAAACGAGTAGCCAGTTCCAGCCCACCTGCTCCACCACCCACGATGACGATTCGATGCATTACGAAATTCTTCTTATTCTGATTTGGCTCGTGATTTATTGTGCTGTCCAACCGCCGTCCATATTCCAAGCCGCACCACGGACTTCCGATGCATCCGATCCGCACAGAAATACTGCCAGTGCAGCCAGTTGCTCCGGCTTTACAAACTCGCCCGAGGGTTGCTTCTCGGAGACCAGCGCTAATTTGGCTGCATCATTAGAAATCGTCTCGCGCTGTGCACGTGCATCGACTTGCTTTTGTACCAAGGGAGTTAACACCCAGCCTGGGCAAATTGCATTACAAGTCACTCCGGTACGGGCGGTCTCTAGTGCAACCACCTTCGTTAAGCCGATGATGCCGTGCTTCGCTGCGACATACGCTGCTTTTTGTATCGAGGCCACGAGTCCATGAACGGAAGCAATATTAATAATGCGGCCCCAATTGCGTTTTTTCATTCCAGGAAGCGCCAAGCGGGTTGCATGAAATGCCGAACTCAGGTTAATTGCAATCACTGCATCCCAGCGCTCTACAGGGAAATCTTCTACGCTCGCAACATGCTGAATCCCAGCATTATTAATGAGCACATCAATTGCTCCAAAACGTTTTTCGGTAGCAGCAATCATCTGTGCGATCTCATCGGGCTTACTCATATCAGCGCCGTGATAATCGACCTCTACTCCATAAGCCTTAACCTCGGCGATCGCTGCATCCTTCTCGCCAAACCCATTCATCATCACATTAGCACCATGAGCGGCCATGGCTTTGGCCATCGCTAGACCAATACCACTCGTTGAGCCCGTGACTAAAGCGGTTTTACCTTTTAGAACCATCCTGAGAACCCTCGTATAAAGCAATAAAACAATTATCTTCTCATAGACCCACTAAGCGTCCCAATTCTTGCCAAAAGGACTTTGGTATCGAAGTCAGTAACCACGTCAGAGTGATGTACCGCAGTAGCTTACCAATCGCCGTATAAATCAGGCAAGGCAGCCATTTCAGTCGAAGCCAACCTGCAACCAAACACAAAGGGTCACCAATGATTGGCAGCCACGAGAGCAACAACATCGGTGGCCCGCGTTTTTCAAGCCAAGCTTGTGCGCGTGAATGGGTTTCGCCCCGCAATGACTCATAGGTATTCCGGGCAAGTAATCCCAAACCCCAATTAATCATCCCGCCCAAGGTATTGCCTAGGGTGGCAACTCCAATCGCCAACCAATAATCATCCGGATTTAAGCTGACATAAGCAAACAAAACGGGCTCTGAACCCATCGGGATTAGCGTAGCGGATACCGCTGCCACAATAAAGATTGCTGGCAAGCCCACGGTGGGCATACCAAACCAATCCATTACCGAATGAATAAAAGCTTCCATTACTGTAGGACGCCAGCGTCCTTCAAGGTCCGAATCTGCTCGACAGTAAATCCATGTTGTTTGAGAATGGATTCAGTATGCTCGCCAAGTGTTGGGGCACGATGCCGAATTTCCCCAGGATTTTGGGAGAGCTTCGGAATAATGCCTGGCATCTCCACCTTCAAACCCTCTGCACTCTCAATGGTTTCAATCACACCACGTGCGCGGTAATGCGGATCCTCAGCAATATCTTTAGCGGTATAAATACGACCAGCTGGGACAGCAATACTTTGCAAAGCACTTAGGATATCTTCAAGAGTTCTTTGCTTACTCCACCCCCCAATAATTTGATCAATTTCTTCTGCACGTTTTGCTCGCCCATCATTTCTGGCGAGATCGGGATCATTTGCTAGGTCTGCCCGGCCAATTAACTCCATTAGACGTTTGAACAAAGAATCCCCATTGGCAGCAATTAATACGTATTGGCCATCGCTACATGGATAGGCGTTTGATGGTGCAATACCAGGCAAAGCACCGCCAGCGGGTTGACGGATTGCTCCGAAGACGTGGTACTCCGGTAAAAGACTCTCGGTCAAATTAAAGACTGCTTCGTAGAGTGCTACATCGATCATTTGCCCTTGACCACCTCTGGCATCACGCTCATAGAGTGCGAGCAAAACACCAAGAGCACCATGTAAACCAGCGATGGTGTCCCCAAGCGATAAGCCCGCACGTGCGGGTACCTGTCCAGGATGCCCGGTTAAGTAACGCAATCCAGCGGTTGCCTCCGCAATCGCCGCAAAGCCAGGCTCATCCCGACGCGGTCCATCTTGGCCATAGCCAGAAACGCGCAACATGATTAACTTTGGATTTAAGGCATGCAATGCTTCCCAACCCATGCCCCATTTCTCCATCGTTCCAGGTCGAAAGTTTTCGATCAGAACATCAGCGTCTTGGGCTAAACGTCGCACAATATCCTGGCCCTCGGGTTGGCGTAAATCAATGCAAATGGATTGCTTGTTCCGCGACTGAGCCTGCCACCAGACAGAAGTACCCTCATGCAGCATACGCCATTTACGCAAGGGATCCCCCTCTTGGGGTGACTCGACTTTAATAATCTCCGCCCCAAAGTCTGCTAGTGTCTTGGCTGCAAAGGGGCCCGCAATCAATTGGCCAAGCTCTAGAACACGAATACCGGAGAGGATTTGTTGCATGGCAATCAGCCCCATCAATCAAGAAAGTATCTAGATTAAACTACAAGATTACAGATCCTGAGTTGGAGAATCTCAATGAAACAATGGTTGCTTAGCCTTACGCTGCTCAGTTTTTTCCACAGCTCATTGGCTTGCACAGCAGTCAATATTCAGGCCAAAGATGGTACGGTGATTGCCGGTCGAACCATGGAATGGGCCTTTGATATGAAATGGACTATCAATAGTATTCCCCAGGGAACTAAATTTCGCACCACGGCCCCTGAGAATCTCAAGTTGCCTCCAATTCAGTTCATCACCAAATATGCCGTAGTAGGAATCTCCCCAGGAATCTTGCCAGGTGCACCGGCTCTTCTCGAAGGACAAAACAGCGCGGGCTTAGGCATGAGCGGCAACTTCTTGCCAGGCTTCACCGAATACCAAACCGTTACCGCAAAAGATTTGGATTACGTCTCGATTCTGGATTTTGGGACGCTTGCTTTAGGTCTGTTTGCCAATGTTGCCGAATTACGCAAAGACTTGCCCCGTTACAAGGTTTGGTATGACTCAAGCCTTCAGGCAGGGCCTACGCCACCTTGGTTGCATTTTGTGTTTACCGATCGCACTGGTGCCAGCATTGTGGTGGAATTTGTGAAGGGTCAAATGCGCATTCATGACAATGTGGCGCAGGTATTAACCAACTCACCCACCTACGATTGGCATCTTCTCAATGCAAGAAACTATCTAAACCTTACTAACTTTGCTCGAAGCTCAGTAACGGTGAATGGGCAAAACGTCACAGAGCTTGGTCAAGGTGGTGGCCTCATGGGTTTGCCAGCCGATTACACTCCGCCCTCCCGATTTATTCGGGCGGCGTATTTACGCCAACTTGCAACTGCCCCGAACAATCGGGCTGAGGGTGTGCAACTCACCGGACATATTCTGAATAATGTCGATATCCCAATTGGTGTAGCTGCCACAAAAGATGGTGATAAGGTGATCTCCGATTACACCCAGTGGGTCAATATCAAAGATCTCAATAATCAGCAATGGCATATCTCGAACTATGCAAATCGCACCAGCTATGTCACTTTAGACCTAAAAAAGATTTTTGATAGTAATAAGTCAGGCACCTGGCCAGTCGATCAGCTCCCCTATCAAAGCATCGACATCACCAACAAAATCCTCAATTAATCATGCCACTCAGCATTCCAAAACCGGATCAATACCAAGAGATGCGCGAAGCGCTGCGTGACCTCTGCTCGCGTTATGACTCTGCGTATTGGCAAAAAATTGATCATGAACGTGGTTACCCCGAAGCGTTTGTGAAGGCGATGACCGATGCAGGATGGTTAGCGGCGTTAATTCCGGAGCAATATGGTGGCTCTGGACTGGGTCTTGCCGAAGCCTCCGTCATCATGGAAGAAATTAATCTCTCAGGAGGCAATGCTGGGTCTTGCCATGGACAGATGTACAACATGGGCACTTTGCTGCGCCACGGCTCAGACCAACAGAAGCAACTCTACCTCCCCAAAATTGCCTCCGGTGAATGGCGACTACAAAGCATGGCGGTCACCGAGCCCACTACCGGAACCGATACGACCAAGTTGAAGACCACCGCGACTAAAAAAGGTGATCGCTACATCATTAATGGCCAGAAGGTTTGGATCTCACGTATTCAGCATTCCGATTTAATGATTTTGCTAGCGCGCACCACCCCCCTTGCGGAGGTTAAAAAGAAGTCTGAGGGAATGTCGATTTTTATCGTTAATCTCCATGAAGCGATTGGCAAAGGGATGGAAGTGCGCCCCATCGCGAATATGGTCAATCACGAAACCAATGAGGTTTTCTTTGATCAATTAGAAATCCCGGCAGAGAATTTAATTGGCGCCGAGGGTCAGGGCTTTAAGTACATTTTGGATGGCTTAAATGCCGAGCGAACGCTAATTGCTGCGGAATGCATTGGTGATGCTTACTGGTTTATTGAGCGCGCGCGTCGCTATGCCACTGAGCGCGTGGTCTTTGATCGTCCGATTGGAATGAACCAAGGGATTCAGTTCCCGATTGCGGATAGCTACATTGAGACCGAGGCGGCGAACTTAATGCGCTTTAAGGCCTGTGAGTTATTTGATCGCCAAGAACCCTGTGGGGCTGAATCCAATATGGCCAAGTATTTAGCAGCGAAGGCATCCTGGGAAGCAGCCAACGTTTGCTTACAAACGCATGGAGGTTTTGGCTTTGCCTGCGAATACGATGTCGAACGCAAGTTCAGAGAGACCAGGCTCTATCAAGTTGCCCCAATCTCGACTAATCTGATCTACTCCTATGTGGCCGAGCACTTGCTTGGCTTACCGCGCTCTTTTTAGTCATGCGACCTTTGGACGGTATTACAGTCGTTGCTCTCGAGCACGTCATCGCAGCACCTTTTGCCACGCGTCAATTAGCCGATCTTGGCGCACGTGTTATTAAGATTGAGCGTCCCGGTGCAGGTGACTTTGCACGTAACTACGATCAACGTGCCAAGGGGATGTCTTCGCATTTCACTTGGGTAAATCGCTCCAAAGAAAGCTTAACCCTCGATCTCAAACACGAATCTGCCCTAGAAATTCTACGAAAACTCCTTGAGACGGCCGATGTGTTTGTCCAAAACCTCGCCCCCGGTGCAGCGGCTCGGATGGGTTTAACTCCTCAAACATTACAGGCAAGCAATCCTAAATTAATTTATTGCAATCTCTCTGGCTATGGTGAGAATGGGCCGTATCGGGATAAAAAAGCCTATGACCTTCTAATTCAGAGTGAGGCGGGACTCTTATCCATCACTGGCACCCCTGAGACCCCCAGTAAGGTTGGTATTTCCATTGCGGATATTGCCGCGGGTATGTACACATACACCAATATTTTGGCTGCCCTATTGCAGCGACAAAAGACGGGTAAAGGATCGGTCATTGATATTTCCATGCTCGAAGCACTTGGGGAGTGGATGGGCTATCCGATGTACTACAGTATGGATGGTGCTACCCCTCCACCGCGTACCGGTGCTTCGCATGCCACCATCTTTCCTTATGGTCCTTATTTGGCTGGTGATGGCAAAACGATTATGTTGGGCCTTCAGAATGAGCGGGAGTGGGCATTGTTTTGCGAGAAAGTACTTTTACAGCCCGAGCTCGCGACCGATGTGCGCTTTGATAAAAACTTCAAACGCAATGAGAACCGCGTGGAACTCAATGCGATTATCTTGAAGATCTTCTCTGCAATGACGAGCGAACAGGTTTTAGCCAAACTCGAGGAGGCGCAGATTGCCAATGCCTCTTTAAATGATATGCATCAGTTTTGGGATCACCCACAATTGCGTGCGCGCGAACGTTGGCATTCGGTGGAATCACCGAATGGCCTCATCCCTGCCTTATTACCTCCAGGTATCAATACTGCCTATGAGTATCGGATGGACAAAATTCCGGGAGTTGGTGAACACACCGAGGCAATCCTAAAAGAGCTGGGGTATTCACAGGAACAGATCAGTCAGTTCAAGGAAAAAGGCAGTATTTAACATTTTGGTGCATTTTTGCACCTTTTTGGTGTATTCATTACCATTGTGTGATTGCAGCAATTTACTGCTGCCTCACAAATCCTTGATCCTTCAGGGATTAATGATTGGCATGCTTCTTGCAGTAGCTCCTATAGACATTTCTATAAGGAGCCAGCAATGAGTATTCATAAGCCATTTGATCCTGATCGTCCTCTATTTAGTAGCCGCTGCAGTTGCGGCATGCACGCATCAGCTGCAGAGCACGAGGCCGCTAAATTACAAAAGATCAATGAAGAGCAAGAAAGTGCTAATTTCATTGAAGCAAGTCTTGTCAAAGCTCTTTTTCCTCAAGAGGCTCGCCGGCGTGCATTTTTAAGAGCCGTAGGAACTGGCGGTGCAATGGGTGCCCTTTCGGGATTTCTTCCAGTAGGTGCGTTACAGGCCATGGCTCAAGAAAAAGCACCCTTAGAAAAAAGGGATCTCAAGATTGGATTTATTGCGATCACCTGCGCCACACCACTCATCATGGCCGACCCTCTGGGTTTTTACAAAAAACAAGGATTAAATGTCACATTAAATAAGACTGCTGGTTGGGCATTAATTCGCGACAAAATGCTGAGCAAAGAACATGATGCATCGCATTTTCTCTCGCCAATGCCAATCGCCATGTCGATGGGACTCGGCTCCGATCCAAGTCAAATGCGTGTTGCAACCATCCAAAACACTAACGGTCAAGCGATTACTTTAGCTAATAAACATAAAGACAAGCGCGACCCGAAGATGTGGAAAGGCATGAAGTTTGCTGTGCCCTTTGAATATTCCATGCACAACTTCTTACTTCGCTATTACGTAGCCCAGGCTGGACTTGATCCCGATAAAGATATCCAGATTCGGGTAACGCCACCACCTGAGATGGTTGCCAATTTACGCGCGGGCAATATTGATGGTTTCCTTGGGCCCGATCCATTTAATCAGCGTGCCGTATATGACGAAGTAGGATTTATTACCATTCTGACGAAAGATATTTGGGACGGTCATCCTTGCTGTGCATTTGGTACCTCTGAGGAGTTTATTCGGAAGAACCCCAATACCTTTGCAGCGTTGTATCGCGCCGTCATCAACGCATCCACAATGGCTCGCAACCCCGAAAACCGTCCATTGATTGCCAAAGTGATCTCTCCGCAAAACTACCTCAATCAACCCGAAACAGTCGTTATGCAAGTATTGACTGGTAAGTTTGCTGATGGACTAGGTAACGTACAAAACGTACCAGATCGAATCGATTTCAATCCGATTCCTTGGTACTCGATGGCTACATGGATGCTCACCCAAATGCAGCGGTGGGGATATGTCAAAGGTGATGTGAACTACAAGGATATTTCGGAGAAGGTATTCCTACTCACCGATGCGAGAAAGTACATGCAAGAAACGAATGCGCCGATTACTGCGCAAGCGAAGGCTAGTACTGGAAATCCAAAGTTCAAGATTATGGGTCGTGAATTTGATCCTGCTACTGCGGCTACCTACAGCAAGTCGTTTGCGATCTCAAAAACATAGGATCAATGATGAACTCCATCAAGCTAAAAGGTGCCCTGCTGTCCGTCATTCTATTTTTAATGATGTTGGCAGTATGGCATCTAGCCACGGCTCCTAAGTCAGGTATTAATCAACCAGATCGGGCATCGACCACGACCGCATCGAGTGGGAATTCTGAATATGACCTACTAATGGGTAAGGGCAGCAAGGATGTAGCCCCTGCTCAGAAATCTGGATTTCCAACCTTAACGCAAATGGGGGAGACTTTTTACAAACAACTTTCTGATCCCTTTTATGACAAAGGTCCAAACGATAAAGGGATTGGGATTCAGCTGGCGTATTCATTAGCCCGCGTTAGTCTTGGTTTTTTATTAGCGCTTGTTGTGGCGTTGCCAGTTGGCTTTCTAATTGGCATGTCCCCACTACTTTCGGCGGCGCTTAATCCATTCATTCAGATATTAAAACCAATCTCTCCCCTTGCCTGGATGCCAATCGCACTCTATACGATCAAGGACTCATCGATATCTGGTGTTTTTGTGATTTTCATCTGCTCAATCTGGCCGATGTTAATTAACACAGCCTTCGGGGTTGCCAGCGTTCGCAAGGAATTGCTCAATGTTGCCAAAACTCTTGAAGTCAATCCGATCCGTAAAGCATTTAAAGTGATTCTGCCGGCGGCAGCACCAACCATTCTCACAGGAATGCGGATTTCTATGGGAATTGCCTGGCTAGTGATTGTTGCTGCTGAAATGCTCGTTGGCGGGACTGGGATTGGCTATTTCCTCTGGAACGAATGGAACAACTTAGCAATTTCAAGTGTGCTTTTTGCCATTGTGGTGATTGGTTTTGTGGGCATGCTCCTCGACATGTTGTTCGCCAAATTACAAAAGATGGTGACTTATGCAGACTAATATTGATTTCTTGAAGGTTGAAAATCTCTCCAAAACGTATGTCGCTGGATCTCCTCCTGTTTTTGAGAATGTCAATTTCGACATCCAACAAGGTGAATTTGTTTGCATCATTGGCCACTCGGGCTGTGGCAAGACGACTATTTTGAATGTCTTAGCTGGCTTAGAAGAAGCAAGCTCAGGATACACCTATATGTTGGGTCGAGAAATTAAAGGGCCCAGTCTAGAACGTGGTGTGGTGTTTCAAGGTCATGCGTTGATGCCTTGGATGACTGTATTGCAAAACATTAATTTTGCAGTGAAATCGAAATACCCAGACTGGCCCAAAGCAAAAATTACGGCCCATTCCGAGAAATACATTGAATTAGTTGGCTTAGGTGCCGCAAAGCAAAAAAGGCCTTCTGAATTATCAGGAGGTATGAAACAACGCGTTGGCATTGCCCGTGCATTTGCCATTGAACCAAAAATGCTGTTATTGGATGAACCGTTTGGCGCGCTGGATGCCCTAACCCGTGGAGTCATTCAAGACGAGCTACTCAAGATTTGTGCTTCAACCAAGCAAACCGTATTCATGATTACGCATGATGTGGACGAAGCGATTTTGTTATCCGACAAAATTATGCTCATGAGCAATGGTCCAAATGCGCGGATCGCCGAAATTGTTGAGAACACGCTTCCCAAAAATCGTGAGCGCGCCACCATGCACCACGATCCCATGTACTACCCGATGCGAAATCATCTCGTTGACTTCCTAGTACATCGCTCAAAATTGGTGCAGCAAAGCTCGCATGCCACTCATAACCAAAATAATGTTCGGGATATAACCCAGCGCTTAAAGCCTCGACTTGTAAGGCCAGGAAAAGAACAAATGGTTTCAAATCAATCAACTCAAATGAACTAAGGAGCATTCAAAAAATGATGAATCGTGAAGTTGTCACTCAAAAAATTATTGAGGCCAAAGTTAAGAAGAAATTAAAGTGGGCCGATATTGCCAAATCGATTGGGGAATCCAAAGAGTGGGTTACCGCAGGATGCTTAGGTCAAATGACTTTTACTAAGGCTCAAGCAGAAGCCGCTGGAAAATTATTTGATCTAACCGATGAAGAGATGGCGTGGTTACAAATTGTTCCATACAAAGGGTCGTTACCAACGGCCGTACCAACTGACCCACTTATTTACCGCTGGTATGAAATTGTGAGCGTCTACGGCACAACCATCAAAGAATTAATTCATGAAGAATTTGGCGATGGCATTATGAGTGCAATTGATTTCTCGATGGATATTCAACGGGAACCCGATCCAAAAGGTGATCGTGTTCAGGTTGTCCTATCCGGGAAATACCTGGCTTACAAAACGTACTAATCCAAGTAAACCCTAGCAAGTCCTCATTCGCTAGGGTATTAAAGTAGGGGCGATGCCAGGTGCGCAGTGTTCTCCAGCAGTCTGCGCCACCGTGGTCGTCGTTCCCACCCGATCCGATTAATAATCTGTGAGCGTTTTAGATAGCTGGTCGTTAATTGTTTGAGTTGAGTACAGAAGGTTTGGTCGTACACAATGAGGCTGATCTCAAAATTAAGGCGCAAGCTACGTTGATCAAAATTGACTGAACCAAAAATAGCAGTGCGTTCGTCAATTAAAAGACTCTTGGTGTGTAGTAAACCGCCTTTGAATTCTGCAATTTCGACTCCGGCGCCCAGTAAAGCACTATAGAAACTGCGACTACTCCATGCAACTAAGGTTGAATCATTTAAGCGTGGCACGATTAACTTGACCTTCACTCCTCGGTGAGCCGCGGCCATTAAGGCCTGCACCAAGCCTTCATCCGGGACAAAGTACGGGGTGGTAATGACAAGCTCTTGACGAGCGTCTAATATGGCAGAAAGCAAGACTTGATAGAGGATGTCGTCTCGATAGACTGGTCCCGATGAGAACTCCTGAGCCAAAGCGTTACCAGCTGGCTTCTTATGAAGACCATCGCGATCATGAAAATGCATCACTCGTGGGTTATCAACGCTCCAATCGTACGAAAAGGTGAGCTCAAACTGTGAAACAACTGGTCCCTGGATTCGGACCATGGCATCAACCCACTCCCCCACCCCGGAATCCTGTTTAAAGGTTCGGGGATCAACCAAGTTCATACTTCCGGTCCATGCAATCTCGCCGTCAATGATGAATATCTTGCGATGCAAACGTAGATCAGCACGCCGAAACTGAAAACGACCAAACTGAATTGGTAAGGCCTCAGTCACCTCAATCTTGGCTTTCGCAAAGCGATCGGGCCAGGCAGATTTAAACCAGCTAGAACTTCCCAAAGAATCAAGCAAAACGCGGCACTTCACTCCGCGCTTGGATGCTGCAATCAGGGCCTCGCCGACTCGATCGGCATCACCGCCCAATGACCAAATATAAAACTCCATGTGGATCGATTGTTGGGCACGATTGATCTCATCAATGAAGTGCTGCAAGATTTCAAGCGAGTTCGTAAAGAGTTCAATACGGTTCCCAGCGGCTACTGGTGTGCCATTCTTAGCTTGCGCAAGCAAACTAATTGCATGCGCATCGGCATGCAGAAGAGATCGATCAGGCTCATGCAGTTGTCGCATTGCCTTACTAATCTTGGCATATTCCTTTTCCATTCGAATGATCTTGCTCGTTAGCGTTCGGCCAACTGGCCGCTCACCAATCGTCAAATAGAGAATCAGTCCAACAATAGGAAAGGAAACAATAATCAGTAACCACGAAACTGCCACGCCTACTGGGCGCCGAACCCAGATAATCCGCAAGAAAAATAGGATTGCAATCACCACATGCAGGATCACAAACCACGGAACGTGATACCCAAAAATAGTGCCGGTGAACAGGTGCATCATGTTAGTGACCTAATTCTGCGTATATCGCCAAATGATCCGATAGTTTGGACCATTCGGTCAATACTTGCGCTTTATGAATCTTCAGACCGCGTACGTAGATTCGATCCATCGCTAACATTGGCTTAGCACTTGGAAAAGTTTTAGCCGGTACGCCATACAAACTCTCAAACGCGTCCACAAAGCCTGCTTCGCTCATCGGCTCACTCGCTGAATTACGCCAGTCATTAAAGTCGCCCGCAATAATGCTGGGTTCATGCTTCGATAGGGTCTCAATATGCTGTAAGATAGCGTCCACTTGGCGCTCTCGCCCACGTTGTAGCAAGGCAAGATGGACACAAAAACAATGAATTAATGGGCCTTCTGCTAATTGAATGGTGGAATGCAAAAGGCCACGGCGTTCAAACCGATAGGCTGAGATATCGTAATTATGTCCTTTGTGCAGTGGAAATTTAGAGAGAATGGCATTACCGTGATGGCCATGTCGATATTCGGCATTTTTTCCATAATGCCAGTCCGCATAAAATCCATCGGCCAGAAAATGAGTAATCTCATGCTTAGGCCAGGCAACTAACCGTTTCTGCCGACGTAAGTTTTCCTGCTGCAACTCTTGAATAAAGATTAAGTCGGGATGATGAGACCTCAAACGCTGGCGCAAACGATAGACAGTCGAGTCAATTTTTAGTGGGGACATCCCTTTGTGCATATTAATCGTGATAACTCGCAAGCCTGAGGCAGGCAGAATCGCACTAGGATGATTGTTGCTGACGTCGAATGCGCGCATGATAAATTTCAGTTTGAACAAGCTCTTCGCATTGCATGCATTTATTGCAAATTGATGCCTCTTGGCGCAACTCCTCAATGGAGTTAATTTCATGAGTTGCTAGATACTCTCGCAAATCCTCATCCCAAATTTGATTACATAGACATATGACGTCAGCCATAGTGTGCATGATACTGAATTACCGTGCCTTCAATTGCAGAAATGCAATTGCCTCGGGGATTGTGGTAACAACAGTAATATGGGAAAAATGACGCTCAATTAAAAACCCATTCTCGTATTGCTTCTTAGCAAAGGAAAGTAGGTCATCGAAGAAGCCATCAAGATTCACGATCAAAATCGGCTTGGAGTAGGCCTTCACATGATTGCCGGTCCAAACCTCAAAGAGCTCCTCGATCGTGCCAATCCCGCCAGGCAAAACAATAAAGATATCCGAGAGATCAACCATCATCTCTTTACGCTCGATCATACTTTCAACCACATAAAGCTCGGATAGATCTTGAATGACGGGTTCGGCCTCCGTAAGGAAGTTGGGAATAATCCCGATTACCGTTCCATGCGATGCGATTGCTCCTCGAGCGAGCTCGCCCATTAACCCTCCACCGCCGCCCCCAAAGACAAGTCTCCAGCCATGCTTAGCGATTTCAGAACCCAATTGCTTACTCGCAGTTGACCATCCTGGATTTGATCCAGTTCGAGATCCACAAAAGACGCAAATGGTGATTGACATCGCATCATTGTGCCACTGTGACCCAAGTGGGATTGATTGTTAGAATCCATAGAATCTTCTTATCAATAGTGACTCATGAGCTCAACGTTTTTGGATGCCTTTGCACTCTTGGCCCATCTCGATGCGGCCATCGTGCGTATTGTCATCACCTCCTTACAGGTCAGCATCACAGCGTTGATACTGGGAACCCTGGTCGGGCTTCCCCTTGGAGCTTGGCTTGCTACTGAAGAGTTTGCAGGTAAACGCGTAGCGATTGTGATCCTCAATAGCATGATGGGGATACCGACGGTCATTGTGGGTGTTTTGGTGTACTTGATCTTGTCAAGAAGTGGTCCCTTTGGGGAATGGGGCTGGTTGTTCACTGTTAAAGGGATGATCGTGGCACAGTTTTTTATCACCACCCCTTTAATTGCAGCCCTTAGCCGCCAATTACTAGAAGACTCGTGGAAGATTCATCGGGATACCTTTATGGCCTTGCGCCTACCTTATTTTTCCCGTCTGAAATGGTTGATTTGGGATTGTCGCTTCTCATTAACAATCGCCATTCTGGCTGGCTTTGCCCGCGCGATCTCGGAGGTCGGGGCGGTAATGATTGTTGGCGGCAATATTGATCGAGTAACGCGCACGATGACCACTGCGATTGCTCTTGAGACCAGCAAGGGTGATCTTGCATTTGCTTTATCGCTTGGTATCGTCCTGCTTGGTATTGTGATATTGGCAAATATATTCATATTTGTGGTTCGACAGATTGCGGAGCGGCGGTATGGATAAATTACTAAGCCTGCGTAATGTTGGGGTCATCCGAGATGGGCGCACCATTTTGCAATCCGATGATCTCCATATTCCATTAACAGGCATTACTGCCCTGATTGGTCCAAATGGGGCTGGTAAAACGACCTTGTTGCGCTTAATCCATGGCTTAATTGAACCCTCGATTGGTCAATGCGAGCGACCGTTTGCGCCCAATGAGAGCGCCCTGGTCTTTCATTACACGCCGATGCTCAAGGCAACCGTTCGTGAGCACCTCACCCTCTTAAGAGATACCGATCGAACCATTCGCGATGAGGCAATTGATGAAGCCTTGCAATCGGTTGGAATTGCGCATTTAGCCAATAATCCCGCGCAACGCCTCTCTGCTGGAGAGCGTCAAAAGTTATGCTTTGCTCGTGCTCGCTTACAAAACCCAAAATTGGTCCTGCTTGATGAGCCAACCGCCAATCTAGACCCCAACGCAAGCGATGATGTTGAGCAGATGATTGCTCAATTAGCCAAGGATGGGAAAGCCGTTTTATTTGCCTCCCACAATATGGCTCAGGTCAAGCGTTTAGCAACCCATCTAATCTTTATGCAAGACGGCAAAATCCTTGAAATAAGCTCGCCCGGGGTCTTCTTTAAAAACCCTCAGACCAAAGAGGGATCCCAGTTTCTTGCTCGAGAATTTATTGCACAATAACTGAATCATTCAATATTAGGAGACCTTATGCGACTTGTCAGCTCAAGTTTTCAAGATGGTGCGGTAATTCCTGGTCAGTATGCGTTTTGTATCCCCAATGATCGTGGGCATGTGTGTCTTGGATCAAATCACAACCCCCATTTGCGCTGGGACGATGTTCCCGCTGGTACACAATCATTCGCTTTGATTTGTCATGATCCCGATGTTCCTTCAAAACCCGATGATGTCAATCAAGAGGGTAAATCGGTTCCCGCCTCTCTGCCTCGTATTGATTTCTTTCACTGGGTCATGGTCGATATCCCTAAAACGATTACTGAGATCGCAGCGGGTCACTATTCAACTGAAGTAGTCCCCCGTGGCAAACCCGGTCCTGGAACGCACCATGGAGCCCAGCACGGTATTAATGATTACACCGCATGGTTCTCAGGTGACGCTGAAATGAAGGGGAATTACTTTGGCTATGACGGCCCATGCCCCCCATGGAATGACAGTATCTGGCATCACTATATTTTCACGGTCTACGCCCTAAATACAGCATCGTTGGGCCTCGGTACCACCTTTGATGGCAAAACCGCTCTTGCGGCTCTACAACGTCATATTTTGGCTAGCGCTCAGATCACGGGTCGTTACACCCTTAATCCCGCTGTTAAATAAAAAATCCCCAAGTGAGAACTTGGGGATTGCTTTGAAAAGTAACCCGGCTATTTTTTAGCAGGTGCCGCTGCAGGCGCTGGCGCAACTGCGGCTGTTGGAGGCGGTACAAATGGGGGTGGCGCTGCGCAAGGCGCTGGATCAGGCGTGCCAGCCGTTTTGTATTTCACCGCAACCGCATTAATCGATTGGCAAAGCTGAAAGTTAGCAACGGTTCCAGCATAGGCCGTTTTTGCTTTAGCAAGTGCCGCTGCTTCGGCTTGCTGTGGAGTTGGGGGTGGCAACGCAGCTAAGGCAACCGATGAACCAAATAAACAAGCGATACTGACTAACCAACGTTTCATTGTGCTTATCCCTTTCCTAATTTTTTATACCAAAGTTCATGATGCTCTTTGGCCCAGGTCTCATCGCAATACCCTGTTTTCATGGCATCGATCGAACCTTGCATACCAATCGTACCAATGTAGATGTGTCCGAGTGCGAGTGCGGTCATCAAAATCGCTCCGACACCATGAATGATGTTTGCAATCTGCATCGTACCGCGCCAGTATTCGATTTGAATAAATGGCACGATCATATCAAGTACCCATCCGGAAGCGGATACCGCTGAACCCAAAATCACCATTCCAACCCAAAACCAGAATTTCTCACCGAAATTGAAAAATCCTGCAGGAATATGTTTTCCTGAAATTAGGCCACCAAAACCCAAGGCCCAGTCAAGATCACCCTTCTCAGGGAGATTTCGGCGAACAAATAGAAGGAAGAACACCACAATACTGACAGTAAATGCGGGTCCAACAAAGTTATGCACATTCTTACAAACAAGTAAAAAGGCTCCAAAAAATGCTGGTCCCGTTAATGGCAATAAGAAATATTTGCCCCAAAGAATCATGATGCCTGTAAATGCCAGAGCAACGAAGGTAAAGGCCATCGTCCAATGGGTAATGCGCTCTAACAAAGTGAAGCGCTGAATTTTTCGACCTGACATTGGCTCATGGAGCTTGATGGTCCCTTTGAGGACGTACATCGCGACCACACCACAGAGCGCAAAGGTCAATAGCCAAGCTCCATAAACCGTAATTACGCCATTGCGAATTAAGCGCCATTCTTGACCTGTTTTCTGAATTAATACACCAGCCTCTTTATTCGGTATAGAGACATAGTTCACTGTTTCACTATTGACCGCTCTCCAAATTGGCGCATTGTTACCCGGTTGATTATTTCCAGCCTCAATGGCAGCTTGCGAGGTCGCATTTGGGGCTCTACCAACATCCATGATGTTGACTGATTCCACTTTTTGCGGGGTTGGTGACTGAGCGGTTCCCTGCTGAGCAAAACTGAAAGAGCTGACGGCAAGGCTTGAAACCACAAGGATGGTTCGAAGCATAGAGCCAAACGATACATTCATTGGTTTATCCCCAAATTGTTTTAATTTTTATTTGATTCGGCTGTACTCGGATTGAAGCTGATTACGCTTCGTAATCTCGGCATTCCAGCTCGCTTGATCACCTGGCTTCCAACCTTTGGCCATAAACCCGTTATCGGCTCCCATGTAAGGTGCAATATCGGGTCGCTTGGATGCTGAGGTACCAACGGCTGCCTCGTTGCAACCTGCCACCAAAAGGGAGGCTGCAACAAGGGTGCCAGTCAGGGCTAATTTCATGATTTACCTCCAGCAGCTGGTTTAGCAGCAGGTGCGGGGGCATTTGGTTTACCGTAAGCGGTTGCCCAACCGAATACATCAGCGCCTGCATTCTTACCAGCAGCCATGCGCTTGACCACACGGGTACGGAATACATCGGCAATCAC